>JBEBOB010000015.1:0-72248 GCA_040396655.1 Flavobacterium sp.
ATAATTTTAATTTGTTTGAAAAACAGGGAAGTTTACCAAAAGGGGAAGTCTTCAAGTTTACCGTAATTCCTCAAAAAACATCTGTGAGTAATTTTTTAAAAATGAATACAAATGATGAAAAATTTGTAGAGACATCTATCTTATGGCAGGATGAACATAAACCATTTGATTTCTTTGAAGAAATAGCATTTTTTTTACCTAAAACTACATCTTGGTCTAAAAATCTTATTATATATGGAGAATTAGATTCTAATTGTTTTGAAGTATATTGTAAAAATAATGAAATACAAGAAGTCAGTTTTAGAATTGATTTTAGGGAAAATTATGACATTATACTGGAAAGATTGATGCAATTAGCCAAAAAGAATCAATTAATTTTTTTAGATGAAGAGATTTCCATTGTTAAAATGGAGTTTAATTACTTAAAATCAATTATACACGAATCTAAACAATTTAAAAAATATCATGATTTCATAAAAAAGCAGTATGAATAAAAAATGTTTATAATTAATGAAAGTATTTCTATTATTTTGATCATTTTTATTGAGAAAAATTCTTTTGCTTTATTATGTTATGAAAGGTTGTAAAGCTATTTATTCTAATTTGGAATTATATAAATGAATTCGAAAATTGAAACTAAAACTACATTTTAAAACTGGACCGAGGTTGCCATTGGCATCCAAAATAACTGGTTAAATTATAAAAACCTTACCCGGTTATGGGACAAGGGTGTTATAAGTATAGCTGATAAAGATTCGTATGCTGATTTGTATTTTGCAGAACAAACTTCAAAAGAACAGGTTTTATTGGTACTCAGTAAAATAATCCAGCAGCAATATCATATAAAAATACCCGTTGACAGATACGGTTTATGTATTGACTACACTTTAAAAGAATTTGAAAATGGTTTAAAGATATGGGAATATCATTTTCTATTTCCAGTATATACATCCAATAAGCCAATAAGCGAAAAGTTAGAAGATGACCTCTATTATCTTTGGATGGATTTTAAATATTTTAATGTTGCCTGGGGGGCTTTTCCCTGGATTGCTGCATCCCGTCTTAACAAAAGCGTACAGAAATCATATACTGATTTTGAAAAGTATGTAAAGGAGTTGTCAGAGTATTTAGAATCACGATGATTGTAGGCATCGTTTAAGATAAACTCTCCCTTTTTGTAAACGTTTTTTCAAACACTTTGCCACTATAAAAATCATTTCTCAGCCTTCAAGCGTTTCAGAATCACTTCACGTAAACGTTGTTCATTTTTATCGCCCCAATTTCCCAACACCGAGATGACAGGAATCAGCGATTCCCCAAAATCGGTTAGCGAATATTCCACTTTTGGCGGCACTACAGCATAAATTTTCTTGGTAATCAATTCGTGGTCCTCCAGTTCCTTTAGCTGAATATTGAGTACGCGCCTAGTTGCATCCGGAATTTTTCGCTGCAATTCGCTTGGACGTTGATGTCCCTGATTTATAAACCATAACAAACGGATCTTCCATTTGCCGTAGAGCACTTCGCCAATTAAATCCAAGCCGCAGTTTAAGTTCGGTAAAATCTTTCTTTCATACATAAGGCAAAGATAAACCTATGTTCCAAATGGTGCAATAGGGGAAAAATTTATCCCTATATGAATCGTAATGCCGTACTTGTGAGAACGTTACATAAGTCTGAATTTTGCCCTAAACAATTAAGCAAATGGAACAACAATTTAATTTCAACAATGAGTTATCAGGTAAGGTTGCTCTGGTAACAGGCGGAGCAAAGGGCGCCGGGCATGCAATTGCAGAAAGGCTTTTACAGGCGGGAGCAACGGTTATTATTACGGCAAGGAATGCACCGGAAAAGGAAAACAGCAGGTTGCATTTCATCTCTTCCGATTTAAGAAAGGCAGAAGACGCCCAAAAATTAATCAGTAAAGTGCTTTCGACTTATGGCAAGGTAGACATTCTGGTAAACAACCTGGGGTCTTCCGTAACGCCTGCCGGTGGCTTTGCGGCATTGAACGATGAAGACTGGGAATCCACCCTGCAGGCTAATTTGCTTGCTCCGGTAAGGCTGGACAGAGGGTTTTTACCCCAGATGATTGACCGTAAAAACGGCGTTATTATCCACATTGCTTCTATTCAGGGTAAACTGCCCCTGTACGATTCAACATTGCCTTATGCTGCTTCAAAAGCGGCATTGATTAATTACAGTAAAAGTCTGTCAAACGAAGTTACGCCCAAAGGGGTTCGGGTACTCACTGTTTCGCGCGGTTGGATTAATACCACGGCATCAAAAGCGTGGTTAGGCGAAATTGCAAGAAACGCAAACAGTACGGTAGAAGAGGCGCAACAGCGTGTTATGGATGCTTTGGGAGGAATACCTTTTGGAAGACCTGCCGAATCGGAAGAAGTAGCGGAGTTAGTCGGTTTTCTTGTTTCACCAAGAGCTGATTATTTAACCGGAACCAATTTTGTAATCGATGGGGGTACAGTGCCCACAATTTAATAATTTCAAAAACAGTAGAAATGAATTTACCAAAAATAGTAGCAGAATTAGTCAAAACGCAAAACAGTTTTGACGGCGTTGCGTATGCAAACTGTTTCACGGAAACAGCCGTAGTTTATGATGAGGGCAAAACGTACAACGGCAGAAAAGAAATAGAACAATGGATAAACAAAGCCAATAAAGAGTACCGGGATACCATGAAACCACTCGAATATTCTGCACAAGAAGAAATTCTAAAAGCCGAAGTTTCAGGAAATTTTCCGGGAAGCCCGATTGTATTGAATTATCATTTAGAAATTAAGGATGAATTGATACACTCATTGAACGTTACAGAATAAGCAGGAATGGCTAATTTCAGCCATTTCTTTTTTTGCCTTGGAAAAAGAGATTTTAGAGTAATGAGAACCATAACCCGATAAAGAATGTCTTATTGTACAGCCATAGAAAAGATGCCATCTGAAGAAAGAAAAGCGTTGCATAAAAAGTATCACGACAACAACTATGGTTTTCCAATCCATGATGATAACGAATTATTTGGCAGGTTGATATTGGAAATCAACCAGGCCGGATTGAGTTGGGAAACCATTTTGAAAAAAGAACAGGCATTCAGAAATGCTTACAGCAGTTTTATCATTAAAGAAGTTGCCGCCTACACCGAGTCAGACAGGGAGCGGCTTTTGACTGATGCAGGAATTATACGCAATAAACTTAAAATAAATGCGGCAATAGAAAATGCAAAAACAATTCTTGTTTTACAAAAAGAGTTCGGTTCATTTGAAAAATGGCTAGCGCAGCATCATCCGAAGACCAAAGCAGAATGGGTTAAATTATTCAAGAAAACATTCCGCTTTACAGGTGGCGAAATTGTTAATGAATTTTTAATGAGTATTGGGTACCTGCCCGGTGCGCACGAGGAAAACTGTCCGGTTTATGAACAGATTTTGAAACAAAAACCAATGTGGACAAAGCAATAAGTGAAGCACAGTTTGTAAATGCATTAGATTATTGAATTAAAAAAGCAGACATTACCTGCTTTTTTATACGCATTTCTTTTTTGATATTTGGTATATAATTAAATTTTATTTAATTAATTAAAGTTTATTTTTATACTACTTAAAATATTATCAGTATAAACCTGTTAAGTAGTGTAATTATGAAACAAAAATTATCTTATTTAGTCTGGGGTGCTCTTAGTTTTTTATGCCCCGCCCTGCTATGGATGGGGAAGTATTTACTTTTGTAGATAAAAAAACACCCGAAAGGGTGTTTTTTTTTATCTTTAAGTTGTTAATTTTTTATTTGTTTGGTGTTTTGTTTTGTGAAAATGTATATTTTTGACAATACTAACACTGCAATTATGAAAAAAACACTTTATTTATTGTCAATCGTTATGTTTGCCTTCGTGAGCTGTAAAGACGATGACGCTTCTGTTGCCCCGGATAACCAGCAACAACCTAAAACGCTTTTAACCGGTAAATGGAATCTGGTTAAGGGTGAAATGTTCACCGATGGTAAATTAACATTTTCAGAAGATCTCAAAAAGCCGGGTTGTGAGTACGATTTTATGGATTTAAAAAGCGACGGGAAAAAAGACGAAACCTACCATAACGAAGACGACTGTACTCCTGAAAACGATGCCGGAACCTGGTCGTTCGTAGAATCTTCGAAACAACTCACCGTAATTGACGATGAGGACGGTTATAAAATACTTTATCAGGTGGTTTCCCTTACAAAAACCGATTTAAAACTGAAATTGCTCGTAGAAGACGGGAGTGCCGTTCCTGCAAACATAGAGGTTTATGCCTATTTAAAAAAGTAAGATAAAGAAACTTTAAGTATACGGTGCGTGAGCACTAATCGTTCAGATAAATAAGAACATAAACAAAAAGCGGGAGATATCCCGCTTTTTGTTTATAAATAAAATCAGTTACCAGTAGAATACTCAATTGTTTGAACTGAATTAAAGCAGTCATAATTATGGATTTTAGCAGGATACCTTTCTTTATTGTAGGAAATTAGGAAATTTACTTCATCACAAGTGGAGGGTGCGTTGATTTTAATCTGCTTACAGTTATTTTTATAGTTTAGAAAATTTTGTCCCAGGTCGGCCCTTAGAAAATAGATGAAAACCCAAGGATCGGTAGCGACATTTTTAAACATACCGTTTTCAGAATCGTAAACAATATCCAGTGAAGCATCGGTCATTTTAACGAGATTACCTTTTTCATTATAAGAACAAGTATTGTGAGAGCCAAAGTTATTGCTTCCTTCTATAAAATTCTTATTAGAATCTATTGTAATGGTGTCAAAGCTTTTCGATGGAGGGCTGTTTGGATAATCATCTCCGAAATAGGCTACTTCTTCTATAAAGACTTTGTCTGTTGAATAGGAAATAGTGTATTCAACTTTAAAATTTCTTTCGGCTCGCAGAGTGATACTTTTTAATGCGCCCTTAACATCATAGGTAAATAATTTTGATTCTTTACGGCGGTTTGTTGCCACTATAAAGCTTGTAAGCCTGTTATTATCGTCGTAGCTGTAGGTGAGTTTGCCTTTTTCGTCTCCTGATTCATAGTTTATTTTTACAGGCAGTAAGGCAGGTGGAGCATCTTCCTTTACAGGGTCATCGTTACAGCTTACCATGCTTAAGCTGCCTAATAAAGCAGTTAGGAACAAGTGTTTTTTCATACGTGTTAATTTTGACCAAATATAGTATTTTACCCGCATTTAGTAAATGTTTTTTGTCTTCATGCCTCCTAAATCTTTTCATAGTGTTTGATATGATTTTTAGCAAATAAAAAACGTTGTTTTGATACGCTTTGTGGTAATTTTGATTGTAGGAAAAAAACACGGAACAAACGCATCCGTGCAAACAAATCAGAAAGAAAAAAGAAAAATGACGTTGTTTAACGATACCGAACTGTTTTTCGGAGGCACCCGCGGCAGGAGGGACTTTGACCTGCCCGATGCCGATCTTATGCTCATCGACGGGTTTTTTACCAAAGAAGAATCCGACTACTATTACAACCACCTGCTTGCCCATACCCCGTGGCGCGAATACGACATGCCCATGTACGAAAAAACCGTAACGGCACCGCGTATGGTTTCGTGGTTTCAGGACCATAATGAAAACATCCCGTCGGGTGATGCTCCCGAACTCACGCCCGACCTTCAAAAAATCCGCAAAAGGGTAGAGTCCGAAACAAACCTGAAGTTCAATGCTGTACTTTTAAACCTGTACCGCAATGGCAGCGACGGCGTTTCATGGCACAGCGACAAAATAAACCGCTCGGGTGAAAACCCCGTTATTGCCTCGGTTACCTTTGGAGAGACCCGTATGTTCCGCCTAAGGCATAAATTTCGTAAAGATGTTCCGTTGGTCGAAATTCCACTATACCATGGCTCGTTCCTTATTATGGCCGCAAAAACCAACAGCTTTTGGGAACACCAGGTACCCAAAACGGCAAAAACCGTATTGCCCCGTATCAACCTTACGTTTCGAAGGGTGATAAGGTAAATTATTTTGTGTTTTCTATTAAACGTTTTTGAGTTTCTTCAAGTTTTTGCAGAAACTCCTCGTCTTCCATATAAAACAATTTTGGATTGTGTTCTCCGGTACTGGTAATAACCATGAGTAACTGCCCCAATCTAAAATCAGGATTTTCAAGCCACAATTTTTCTATTCGTTCTATAATAGGTTTAATTCTTTTAATATCTCTCATATGTATTTAATTGAAAGTAGTTGATTGGCTATTTTAATCGCAATTGATTATCCAAAATAGTGTTTCCAATTTAGAGTCAAAAACTCTTTTATTCCACTTGGCTTATAGTAGGGATATAATTTTAGAAAATCTGCTTCTGCATTTTCAAAGGAACTGTTGTCAATCTTCTCTATAGTTGCTAGATAAAGTAGTGCCATAATTGTGGATAAAAAATAGTTATTTTGTATTAGGATTTTACTCTCCGGGCATATTATCTAAATTTTTTCTGTCTATATTGTCATTGATATAAAATATTTGAACAGGTACATTCATGATCTTTAAAGTATTTACAATACGTAATAAGCTAATTCGAGAAAAGATGGGTAGTCCATTAGATTTCATATTTACTTTTTTAGAAATTATACCATATGTAATACTGTATTTTCCTTGATTAATATACAGTTCTATATCATTATTGTTTTCTAATAGTTTTAATAATTTCTGTTGAGCCGTCTCATTTCTTCTTAACAATTCTAGTGAATTTATACCTTGATTAAACAAATGACTTAAACTTGAAGATCTGGTTGATATTTTTATATGAGCAAGTTCTAAGTAGCCATCATTTAAAAAAATCAAATCACAAGGTTCCACTTGATATTGCCCGGTGGGAGAAATATTTTTTTTATCTAAGCAATACACACCCTGATTTGCATTTTTAACAGATATATTATAATCATCTTCTCGCTTATCATTACATTCATGGAGAATATTATGATTATCTATAAATAATGGATCTAACTCATTTGCAAGTTTTTGAATAAAATCCCGTTCAATCAGGTACCATTCACCTTCACATAAGTGATAGGTATCGCCATTAAATTCGCAGTCAAATAGAAAACTTTTATATATAGAGTATTCGTTTTTTAAGTAATCATTTTCATCTAAAATTTGTAATTTATGCCTATGAAATTTTTCGATGCTATCTATATTCCCGACATTTTTCTCCATTAAATATTCTCGATAACCTTTGATATATACATCAGTAAATTCTAAATTAGATTTGCCTGCTCCAGAGTATTTAATTTTGTAATCTGCGGAATAATCAAATATTTCGGGTATTGCTAAAACTAATTCTACTGGAGAAGGGTCAGCATTAAAAGCTTCAATTACCTTATAGTGTAAATCATCTAATAAAGTAGGATCTTTGACAGGTACAATATTTTGCAACTCGGGGAAACTTGTTTTGTAATCCTCCTTATTGTATATTTCTATTAGTTGTTCACATAGATTTGAAATTTCATCAGCTTGAAGATTTGATGAAACTCGTAGACTATTACCACCAGTAATATTTTTAAATAACTCAACATATTCGTCCTTAACTGCACCAGTCATTTTCTTTAAAATAGTTTCATCAGTGTTAACTGAAAAGAAATTTAATTGAGAGGCTCTGGGACTTTGAATTCGCTGTCTCTTTGCATTTTCAGGTAAAAGTATATCAGTAGATTTTATTTTGGTTGGATCTAAGGCATTTAACGTAGTTCTTATTCCAAAATCGTGTACATATGCTTCGTCTTTAAGTTTATGATATGTTGATCCAAATGTTAGAACTACCCAATTTTCATTTATTTGCAGAAAAATTAAAGCTCCCTTTTGAGATTGATTTAAAATTTTATTTACTCCCCAATAAGATTTCCACCAAGGAGGTGTTGATGGCCTGTTTGATAAATACATCTTTGCATTTTCAGGAAGTTTAGTGTTATCCTCTTCAATTAATTCCAGTGAATGGTCTTTTTTTAATGCATTGTGAGATGAAAAATTTTCTTTTAATAAATAAATAGAGAACGATCTGCTTTTTGCCATAATTGTTTTTATTAGTAGGTTCTTAATGTTTGATAATTTATGTTAATTTTTAAAATTAATAAATTATATTTAATACCTATATATTTTTAATTTAACAATATGTTTAATGAAGCAAACAATGTTTTACTGAAATGTACCAAATATAAATGATCTACTTATATAAATTTACAACTTCCATAAAAACAAAAAATTAATATTGCACTGAATTGATGATTTTCTAGAAGAAAAAGTTATTGGATGAAGTTTCTATCGTGAATTAAAACACATTCAAATTATAAAACCTCACCATTTGGATCATTTTTACAATAATGAAAAATCATGTAATTTTAAAAAATAAGAATTTAAGTTTAATAATATTGACGGGTAATGGTTTAAAAAAATTAAGAGATGAAGTATTCTATTGTTAATGGAGAGAAAACGGAGGCTTTAAAAGGAGGTAAGGGCATTTGTATATGTTGCAATTCAGAAACAATTGCTAAGTGTGGGACTATTAACGTTAATCATTGGGCACACAAAGATTTATCACATTGTGATAAGTGGTGGGAATCAGAATCTGATTGGCATCGACGATGGAAGAATCTATTTCCTGTTAAAAATCAAGAGGTCATACATTATGATGCTATTTCTGGTGAAAAACATATTGCTGATATTAAAACAGATAAAGGTTTAGTTATTGAATTACAAAATTCTTCAATTAGTATTGAAGAATTGCATTCTAGAGAGAAGTTTTACGGTAATATGATTTGGGTAGTTAATGCTTTTACATTTAAAAAAAATATTCACTTTTTTAATAAACTTCCTGATAAAAAATCTTATTTGTTTGCTAAATATAAGTTTGGTAGTAGGAAGAAAAAGAACGCTACAAGCTCATATTATAATAAAGTAGATTTTCAGATGCTTAAAATTGCTGAGCTTATTCGAGCTTTTTCAATTGAGAGTCTTAATGAAGAAATAGAATATGAATATAGTGGACACCATCTATTTGATTGGGATTATAAAAGAAAGGTGTGGTATGCATCAAATAAAAGAGTGTTTTTTGATTTTCACGATGAATTTATTTATGAATTTATGATTTATGATGAATTCGGTTTAAGATGTATAAAAAAAATTGATAGAGAAAAATTTATTAAAGCTGCAGTTGATTCTTGCTCATCATAGATTTATAAACATCTTTTGAAAAAATTATAATTTATCTCTCTTTCACGCAGGTAAGTTATTTCTGGGAATTGTGTAATTAATAATTGCTAGAATAATCGCTACATTCATAATGTTGATTTTTTAATTAATTGAAGAAAGAAAAAATATTACTATCTATTTAATCATAAAAGAAGAGTCGTCAAAAAAATCTTTAAGAGAAATCCTAAGCGTTTCGCAAATTTCTGCAATAGTATAAATAGTGATACCCCTGTCATTATTAAGGTTTGTCCAACGGTTAATTGCTTGCCTATCTTTTAAAGAAAGAGATGCCAATTCAGTTTGTTTAAGACCTTTATCTTCGATTAATGCATTAATGCGTAGTTTAATCTTATTTTTTAATTCAATGTCTTTATCGCTTAGTTTTGCCATATAACAATTTTAACATAATAATTACTTTTTTTTGTAATCCATTTGGTTTACAAAATATTTTTTATATATTTGATTATGATTACATAATAAATGTAATTTTGCAATACTTTATATAAAAATATCAAGCTATTGCTTAGAGTCTCGAACTGAAAACTGGTAATTTAAAGCAACGAGATGATAAGTACCTTAGCTCACGACCTGGGCGTGGGCTCACTTATCTGTTGCAAGGTATACCAGTACCCCAGTTCGGATATGTTGAGTACCACGCTTTTTTATGGTGTACTTCTTCCTAAGCAGTTTCTTTTTGGTTTATGTAGGTAGTGATGAGCTCATTTATGGTTTGTAGCGTAAGGCTATACTATTTAACCGTTTTGCAGCAGGGAGCTAAAAAAGAGTTGATTCTTTTGCTAAAAGAACAGGCGATGGTTTGTTTTTTTTCCAACTTATAAGGATGTTTGGAAAAACAAATCGTACTGTTTTATTGTGCTGTGGATGCCGTCTGTAATGGTGCTGAACAGTACGATTACGTTATTAAAATCAGCATCGTACTGTTGTGCCGTAAACCAGGCTCATTTGTGGAAAAACGAATGTTAAACCGCTGAATAAACCGTACATTTTATCGGGGTGCTTTGCCCTTTCGATAAAATAGGTTTAAAGGCGATGTTTAACCGTTTTGGAGCAGAGAGCCCAAAAAAGCTTTGGTTCTTTTGCTAAAAGAACAAGAGGGGAGTTGTTTTTTTCCAACTTATAAGGATGTTTGGTAAAACAAATCGTACTGGTTTATTCAAATGAATCATTAAGGGCAAAAGCGCAATCTTTCTTTTTTCTTTTGAAAAAGAAACAAAACCGGGGGACGCCACTGCTCGTGGTCGGTTAAGCGTTTTAACAACGAAATCAAACGAACTCGAACTGCGTTCTCAGACAACCTTTGATTTTGACGTTGTTTTCAACGCACCGACGCTCACTGCGCTGTGGATGCCGTCTGTAATGGTGCTGAATAGTACGATTATTCATTACAATATTATAAATAAGTAGAATGCCATGGAGCAGAAGGGCCAAAAAAGCGTTGGTTCTTTTGCTAAAAGAACAGGAGGGGAGTTATTTTTTATTTGATTAGAATATTATGGAGAACAACCCTTTGATTTTGACGTTGTTTTCACCGCACCGACACACACTGCTTGTGGATGCCGTTGGGAATGGTACTGAATAGTATGATTCATTGTAATATTACAAATAAGTAGGATGCTAAAGCAGAGAGCCCAAAAAAAGCTTTGGTTCTTTTGCTAAAAGAACAGGAGGAGAGTTGGTCTTTTTCAGGTAGGATGTTTTGAAGAAACAACCTTTTACCTTGTTTTAACATACTGCCGCTCACTGTTTGTGGATGCCGTCTGTAATGGTGCTGAATAGTACGATTATTCATTACAATATTATAAATAAGTAGAATGCCATGGAGCAGAAGGGCCAAAAAAAGCTTTGGTTCTTTTGCTAAAAGAACAACAAAACAAGTTGGTCTTAAAATAGAAGTTAATCTCATAAGATGCAGCATACAACTGCAAAACAATGACCTATGCCGCGTTTATTTTGGTTTACACCACTTAAACGTACACGTACTTAATCCTTTACACATAACACCGTCCTGCTTCATAAATAAACACTCCGATACCGGTGAGAAACGGTAAAAGGTACCCTCATGTTTAACTAAAATCCACGGTTTTGTTGCAGGCAGCCCTGTAAACACAACGTAGGTATTAAAATACAACCAAAATGAAGACGAAGAAACAACTGGCACGCTGCCCGGGCATGGCTCGTGGCCTGCGCAGAAGGCTTAATAAAATGATAAAGCACGATATGGTTTTGATGGTGTTTGCATCGCGCGATGCGCTGTTGCACATACTGTCGGTAACCCTTGTAATGGACAACGACGACGATGCCGGATACATAAGCGGCAAGCTGTGGTTTCAGTATGCCGATGAACGCTATAACGTATTTATGAACATTATAAAGCACGACCATTTTGCGCATTGCAACGAGGCACTGCCTTTGATGTTCCTGTACACGAACTGTTCTAAAAAGCAGTTGCTGTACACCAAAACACCCGCTTGCTGGGATGAACACTTTAAGCCGTATACAGAACGGTTTAAAACCGGGCATACCCAGCGCATGCTGTATATGTTTGAAGACCGTGCCCGCCTGTATGAAAACATGTTTGCACAGTACCTGCTGCCGCTTTTAAACGAGGAAGAGGTGGAGGTTTCGGCCGTACTGCATATTATGGCACAGCTGCTTAAGGATGCCTTAGTGGTGCTGCAAAAGGTATTGTTCCATTCGTACGACGTGCTGTTTACCGAAAACAGCGATGTGGTGCTGGACTTTGCTTTCCGCTACGGAAGTTTTTCCCAAAGTTTTTTTGCAGAAGAAGAACAGGCAGTTGCATGCAAACGCCTGCAACGCGTTTTAAAAGGCAACCGCGACCATTATGCAGGCAGTACCTATAAAGGCGATGACAGCCTGGAAAAAAGGGCACAGAGCCTGCACCTTTTTTTACAGATGACGTACAGGGGAATACCCGAACGGTACGTACAGCAGCTTAAAAAGGTGCAGCAGCGCCCGTATAAAAAAAGCATTAGCTGCAAAGGGCAGGCAACCACCCAACGCAACGATTGTACTGTTTAAAGCAGGGGTAAAATAAAACCGCCGCTCATAGAGCGGCGGTTTTGGTTGTATGGTATTCGGGAATTATCCCAGTTTGGCAACAATGTTGTTCAAGGTTGCAGACGGACGCATAGCGGCTGAAGTAGCAACGTTATCCGGCTGGTAGTATCCTTTGATATCCTGTGGTTTCCCCTGTGCCCCGATGAGCTCTTCGTTGATTTTGGTTTCGTTCTCCGTTAATTCTTTGGCAATAGGAGCAAACAGCGCCGCAAGGTCGGCATCTTTAGACTGTGCAGCCAAAGACTCAGCCCAATACATACCCAGGTAAAAGTGTGAACCGCGGTTGTCAATGGTTCCGAGTTTTCTTCCCGGAGATTTGTCGGTAGCAAGGAATTTTTCCGTAGCCGCATCCAACGCTTCTGCAAGGATCATGGCTTTCGGGTTGTTCTGTGTTTGCGACAAATGCTCTAACGAAGCACCCAAAGCAAGGAACTCACCCAATGAATCCCAGCGAAGGTATCCTTCCTCAATAAACTGCTCAATATGTTTAGGAGCAGAACCACCTGCACCCGTTTCAAACAATCCGCCGCCGTTCATCAACGGAACAATAGAAAGCATTTTGGCAGAAGTACCTACTTCGAGGATAGGGAACAAATCGGTAAGGTAGTCACGCAATACGTTTCCGGTAACCGAAATGGTATCTTCTCCTTTGCGTATGCGGTCTAATGAGAATTTACATGCATCAACCGGAGCCAGAATACGGATATCCAGTCCCGTTGTATCAAAATCAGCCAGGTATTTGTGTACTTTGGCAATGATTTCGCGGTCGTGGGCACGGTTTTCATCCAACCAGAAAACAGCAGGCGTTTCAGATAAACGCGCACGGTTTACGGCAAGCTTCACCCAGTCCTGGATAGGAGCATCTTTGGTCTGGCACATACGGAAGATGTCTCCCGCAGCTACGTCCTGCGTCATAAAGATGTTTCCTTCTGCATCGGTTACGCGGATGGTTCCCTCGGCATCGGCCTGGAACGTTTTATCATGTGAACCGTATTCTTCGGCTTTCTGTGCCATAAGCCCCACGTTTGGAACAGATCCCATGGTTTTAGGGTCTAAAGCGCCGTTGGCTTTACAATCGTCGATCACGGCTGTGTAAACCCCTGCGTAGCAACGGTCCGGAATAAGGGCAATAGTATCCTGTTGTTTTCCTTCCTTGTTCCACATCTGGCCAGAAGTGCGGATCATGGCCGGCATAGAAGCATCCACAATCACGTCAGAAGGTACGTGCAGGTTGGTGATTCCCTTATCGGAATTTACCATAGCAAGTGCAGGTCCGTTGGCAATAGCAGCGTCAATGGCTGCTTTTACGTCGGCTTCCTGTGCGTTTCCTGCAATTTTAGTGTATAGTTCGCCCAAACCGTTGTTCGGGTTGATGTTTAACTGTTGGAACAGGTCTGCAAATTTAGCAAACACATCTTTAAAGTATACCTCTACGATGGCTCCGAAGATGATCGGGTCCGATACCTTCATCATCGTCGCTTTTAAGTGAGCAGATAATAAAACGCCCGCTGCTTTGGCCTCTGCTACCACATCGGCAACGAACCCTTTAAGCGCTGAAAGGCTCATAACCGATGAATCGATGATTTCACCAGCCTTTAATGCAGAAAGACCTTTTAATTCTTTTACAGAACCGTCTTTTGCTACAAATTCAATTTTAAACTGTGAAGCGTTTTCTACCGTTACCGATTTTTCGGTTGCATAGAAATCACCGTGCGACATGGAAGCCACTTTTGTTTTGGAATCGGCGCTCCACGCACCCATAGAATGCGGGTTGGCTTTGGCGTAGTTTTTAACGGCCTTTGGTGCACGGCGGTCCGAGTTTCCTTCGCGCAATACAGGGTTTACAGCAGATCCCAGTACTTTGGCATAAGAAGCTTTGATGGCTTTCTCTGCATCGTTCACCGGGTCGGCAGGGTAGTTGGGAACGGCGTAACCGTGTGCCTGTAATTCTGCAATAGCGGCAGTAAGCTGCGGTATAGAAGCCGAAATATTCGGTAATTTAATGATGTTGGCTTCCGGAGTATTAGCAAGTTCTCCAAGCTCTGCCAAAGCATCACCTATTTTTTGATCGTCTTTTAAAAATTCTGGAAAGTTTGCCAAGATCCTTCCCGCCAGTGAAATATCACGCGTTTCCATTTCAATTCCTGCAGGGGCAGTAAAAGCTTTGACAATTGGTAAAAAAGAATAAGTTGCCAGCATGGGCGCCTCATCTGTCAATGTGTAGATAATCTTAGATTTTGACATTATGTTAAGATTTATAAATATCGTTCGTATTCTGTAAAAATAGTTGCACAAATATACTAATTACCGCCTTAATTACGCAATTTAAAAAGGGTATTGTTTTAAGAATTAGTAATTTGATAATACGCAGAGCCACAATCTTCAAATGTCAAAAAAATGCGCTAAAAAACGGCAGAATAGGCAATTTTATAACGAAGTCGTTGCGGCCGTACATAAAAAAAACCACCGGTAAGGTGGTTTTTTCACTAAGGTAATTTTGTTATTTTTTCTCAACAACTTCTCCTTTGATAAACAACTGTACGGTACCGCCTGTTACGTTAGTAGCATTAGATTCAACGGTTACCGTTTTAGCAATTTTACCAGGGTTCATGTTGTATTTAACTTCGATTTTACCAGTTTTTCCCGGCATGATCGGAGCTTCAGGTTTTGAAGGAACTGTACAACCGCAAGATGATCTTACATTGGTAATAACCAATGGCTCGGTTCCTGTGTTTGTAAATTCAAACGTTCTAACCCCGCTGTCAACTCCTTTTACAACAGTACCGTAATCGATGGTATTGTTGGCAGCTTTGAATTCAATTTTTTGTGCGTACGAAGCAGCTCCAACTAAAGTCATCGCTACTATTCCCAAAACTTTTTTCATTGTTTTAATTAATTTAGATAATGTAAATTTAACGAGTTTCTGATGAAATACAAATATTTAAGATTTTTTTTGCATTTATCTGTAAAACAAATTTCAAAATACATGCCAAACTTATTATAGCGGATTTCTTTAAAAAGATTTGAAGATTATTGTATTTTTGTGACTTGTTACATTTTTTGATTTAAATACCACTATATATGACTATTCCAGCGCAATTTGATGCGAAGCAAGTTGAAACCAAATGGTACGACTATTGGATGAAGAACAATTATTTTCATTCAGAACCAGATCACAGGACACCTTACACGATCGTTATTCCGCCGCCCAACGTAACCGGAGTGTTGCACATGGGGCATATGCTGAACAACACGATACAGGATGTACTGGTCCGTCGTGCCCGTTTAAAAGGGTTCAACGCCTGCTGGGTGCCTGGAACGGATCATGCCTCTATTGCCACCGAAGCAAAGGTGGTGGCCAAGTTAAAGGCCGAAGGCATCAACAAAGCCGACCTGTCGCGTGAGGAATTCCTGGAACACGCGTGGGAGTGGACCCACAAATACGGCGGTACCATACTGGAGCAGCTTAAAAAGCTCGGCGCATCATGCGATTGGGAACGTACCAGGTTTACACTGGACCCGGACATGTACGCTTCGGTTATAAAATCGTTTGTAGACCTTTACAACAAAGGCCTTATTTACCGCGGGTACCGCATGGTAAACTGGGATCCGGAGGCCAAGACCACCTTGTCCGATGAAGAGGTGATCTACGAAGAACGCCAGGGCAAGCTGTACCATTTAAGATACCGTATCGACGGTACCGATGAACACCTGACCATTGCCACCACGCGCCCTGAAACAATTCTGGGCGATACGGCCGTGTGCATCAATCCGAACGATGAACGCTACACGCATTTACAGGGTAAGAAGGCCGTGGTGCCGATTGCCAACCGCGTCATCCCGATTATTTTTGACGAGTATGTAGACATGGAATTCGGAACGGGCTGCCTTAAGGTAACGCCGGCACACGATGTAAACGATAAAGAATTGGGTGAGCGCCACAACCTGGAAATCATTGACATCTTCAACGAAGATGCCACGCTGAACGATCTGGGTATGCATTACAAAGGCAAAGACCGTTTTGTGGTACGCGAAGAAATTGCAAAAGAGCTGGAAGAAATCGGGGCCCTTGAAAAGGTGGAAAACCACCTGAACAACGTGGGGACTTCGGAACGTACGAAAGCCGTTATTGAACCAAGGTTGTCTGACCAGTGGTTCCTTAAGATGGACGAACTGGTAAAACCTGCTATAAAAGCGGTGCTGGAAACAGAAGAAATAAAGCTGTACCCTAACCGTTTTAACAATACGTACCGCCACTGGATGGAAAACATCCGCGACTGGAACATATCGCGCCAGCTGTGGTGGGGGCACCGCATACCGGCTTATTACTACGGCGAAGGAAAAGAAGATTTCGTAGTAGCAGAAAGCCTGGAACTTGCGGTAGAACAGGCACGTGTAAAAACAGGAAACAGCAGCCTTACGGCAGAACAGCTGCGCCAGGATGCCGATGCCCTGGATACATGGTTTTCGGCCTGGTTATGGCCTATGTCGGTTTTTGACGGCGTGGTAAACCCCGATAATAAAGAATTCAAGTATTACTACCCTACGAACGACCTTGTAACCGGACCGGATATTTTGTTTTTCTGGGTGGCCCGTATGATTATGGCAGGATACGAATTTGCAGGTGAAAAACCGTTTACAAACGTATACCTTACAGGTATTGTACGCGACAACCAGCGCAGAAAAATGTCGAAATCGTTAGGAAACTCACCGGACCCGTTAGACCTTATCGAAAAATTCGGTGCAGACGGCGTACGCTGCGGCCTGTTGTTATCGGCTGCTGCGGGGAACGATATTTTGTTCGATGAGGAATTATGCAGCCAGGGGAAAGCATTTACAAACAAGGTATGGAACGCGTTCCGCCTTGTAAAAGGATGGGAAGTATCGGAAACGGCCGAACAGCCTGCTGCTGCCAAAGCAGCGATTGCCTGGTACGAAGCCAAACTGCAGAAAACGCTTGCCGAAATTGAGGATCATTTTGAAAAATACCGTATTTCAGATGCCTTAATGGCCATTTACAAGCTGGTATGGGACGATTTCTGTTCGTGGTTCCTGGAAATGATAAAACCGGGCTACCAGCAGCCGATTGATGCGGCAACGTATAAGGCAGCCATTGAAATGCTCGAAGCCAACCTGAAACTGCTGCACCCGTTTATGCCGTTCCTTACCGAAGAAATCTGGCAGCACATAGCAGAACGCTCCGCAGAAGACGCCCTTATTATAAGCAAATGGCCGGAACTCAAAGCATACGACGAAACCCTTGTAAACGGGTTTGAGTTTGCAACGGAAGTGGTAGCGGGGATCCGTACCATACGTAAAGACAAAAACATATCGTTTAAGGAAACCATAGACCTTAAGGTGGTGAACAACGAAAAGGCGTCAGCGTTTTTCGATGCGGTGATCGTAAAGCTCGGAAACGTGGCTTCACTGGAATATACCGACCAGCAGGTAACAGGGGCACTGTCGTACCGCGTGCGTTCTAATGAATACTTTATCCCGGTTACAGGATCGGTAAACGTAGAAGAAGAGATCGCGAAGCTTAACGAGGAGCTCAAATACCTTAAAGGCTTCCTGAAATCGGTACAGTCCAAATTATCGAACGAAAAGTTTGTTGCCGGTGCACCGGAGCAGGTTATTGCCAACGAACGCAAGAAAGAGGCCGACGCGCTTTCCAAGATTGCCACGATTGAGCAGTCGCTTGCAGGTCTTCAATAATAAGAAATAGATGAAATGCGATCCCCGGAAGGTTTACTTTCCGGGGATTTTTTTTGATGTAATGGAACCATATTTGTATCTTAACATAAAAAAGTTATGGATTTACATTCAGGTTTGCCGTACTGGATCCTTAAGAATTCGCTTTACGACTTTTTCAACCCGCTTGAAAAGGATTATAAAACCGAAGTGGCCATCATAGGATCCGGAATTACAGGATCGCTTGTGGCACATGAACTGTGCGAAGCGGGCATTGCATGTGCCGTGTTCGACAAACGTACCATTGCAACGGGCAGCAGTGCGGCCAGTACGGCACAGTTGCAGTACGAGATCGATACGCCGCTGCATAAGCTCATAAAGCTCGTAGGCGAGGAGCATGCGGTAAAAGCTTTTAAGGACTGCCTGCAATCGATCAGCGATATTGAAGCCGTTTTTAAGAAAAAGGACATTGAAGCCGATTTTAAAAGGGTACCTACCGTTTATTATACGACGAATAAAAAAGGGGTTGCCTTTTTAAAGAAGGAATACGAGGTACGCAAAAAATTCGGGCTGCCTGTGGAGTACCTGGATAAGGAAGCCGTAAAAAAATACCAAGGCATAGAAGCACTGGCTGCCTTAAAGAACAATACGTCGGCACAGATGGATGCGTATAAGGGGGCCGTACAGTTGCTTTCTCACCATTACGACAAAAAGCAGTTGGATCTGTTTACACATACGCGCATTGAAAAGGCACAGCGGCAAAACGATGGTTATATACTGCATACAAAGAACGGGCATAAGGTGCGTTGTAAATACGTGATCGTAGCAGCAGGATTTGAATCGGGTCAGTTTCTGCCCAAAGAGGTCATGAACCTGTTGTCTACCTACGCCATAATTTCACAGCCTGTACACGCAGGCGGTGTATGGCCGCACCGAAGCCTTATATGGAATACCGACGACCCGTACCTGTACATGCGTACCACGAAGGACAACCGCATGATCGTAGGAGGAGGGGATGAGGATTTTGAAGACCCCGTTCGGCGTGACGATCTGCTGCGCGATAAGATTCTTTTTCTGGAACGCAGGTTTAAAAGGCTGTACCCGGATATTGATTTTAAAACGGAAATGGCCTGGTGCGGTACGTTTAGCTCCACGGCAGACGGGCTTCCGTTTATTGGCCCTTACACCCCGGACGACCATATGCTGTTTGCATTGGGCTACGGCGGCAACGGCATTACCTTTAGCATGATTGCGGCACAATTGCTCACGAACATTATATCAGGAAAAAAGGACGACCGGCTCGAAGTATACGGTTTCCACAGGCATGAAAAACAGTAATAAGGATAACGTATATAAAAAAAGCTCCCGAACCGGGAGCTTTTTTGCTATTTGTTTTTAAGGTACTTGTCAAGGAACTGTTCCTGTTCCCACAATAAATGCAGTATGTTTTCTTTGGCAACATAGCTGTGGCTTTCTTTAGGAAGGATCACCATACGTACCGGGGCTCCCAAACCTTTCAAAGCCTGGAAGTAACGCTCGGTCTGCAACGTAAACGTTCCCGGGTTGTTGTCGGCTTCCCCGTGTACGAGCAATAAAGGCGTCTTCATTTTATCGGCATTCATAAACGGCGACATGGTGTTGTATACGTTCGGAACTTCCCAGTAGTTGCGTTGTTCGCTCTGGAAACCGAAAGGCGTGAGCGTTCTGTTGTACGCACCTGAACGGGCAATACCGCACGCAAACAAATTCGTATGTTCCAACAGGTTGGCCGTCATAAAGGCTCCGTAGGAATGGCCTCCGACTCCTACGCGGGTACGGTCTATATAGCCCAGTTTATCCACCGCGTCAATGGCTGCTTCAGCATTAAGCCCCAGCTGTTCAATAAACGTATCGTTTGGCTCCTGGTCGCCTTCACCAATAATAGGGAAGGCCGCATCGTCTAATACCGCATAGCCTTTAGCCGCCCAGTATACGAACGAACCATAGTATGGAAACGTGAATTCGTTAGGGTTGGCAGAAGACTGCCCGGCACTGTTCTTATCTTTGTATTCGGCAGGGTAGGCCCAGATAAGTAACGGAAGCTTTTCGGTCTTGTTCTTACGGTCGTAACCCGCCGGCAGGTATAAAGTACCCGAAAGTTCCACACCATCCTTACGTTTGTATTTGATGACTTCCTTATGCACGTTCTTAATGCTTTCAAACGGATTCTGGTTGAACGTGATCTGCTTTAATCCTTTTTTGGATTTGATGTTGCGGAAATAATAGTTCGGATAATCGGTTTTAGACTGTATGTTTACGAGTACTTCGCCTTTTTTGATGTCGATGATCTCCGAAATGGATTCGATTTTGTCGGTAAAGTTCGATTGGTACAGGCGTTTTGTTTTAAGCGTTTTAAGGTCAAGCTCGTCAATAAACGGAAACTGTCCCTCTTTGGTGTGCCCTTCCCCTATAAGGAACAGCTTGTCGCCCTCTTTCTGAAGGGTGTATTTGCCCAAAGCGTTCTTCTTCGTCTGTAAATCGCCCGGATCACTGTAGATGTCCTGGTAGTTGCGGTCCCATATTACTTTTAATTCCGATTTCGCTGTTGGATTAAAAAGGTAGGTTTTAATGTTGCGCGTATCGTACCACTGGTCGTATACGATGGCCGTTTCGGCATCACCCCAAGAAATACCGCCGAAACGCTGAGGTGTTTTGGTTAAAAGTTCGGGCTGTGCCGTAAAAGGAGCTGCCCAGGTATAAAGCGCATCACGGAATTCTACCGTTTTTGCAGGGTCGCCGCCATCCAGGGCCTCTACATAAAATAAAGAGGCCGGCTGGTCGTTTCTCCAGCTCATGCTGCGCTTTCCGTCGCGTACGGCCATGAAGCCTTTAGGCATTACCTCGTTTAAAGGAACGTCGTTTACAAGCTTTACTTCCTTACCCTGTGCATCGTATACGATGGTCTTCATAGGGAAACGGTTTAAAGGTACCAGGTACGAAAACGGCTTCTGTATGGTGGTAATAAGGATGTAGTTGCCATCGGGTGAGAACGATTCACCTGCATAAAGCCCGGCTTCTTTGAACAGTTTTTTGTTTCCGTTAAGGTCGATGGTATACAGTTCCGATGTTACAATGGTCTCGAAATTGGCCTCATCGGTTTTGTTCTTTAAAAGATCCTGGTATGTTCTGTTCTGTGATACGACACCCTGTTGCGATTCCGAAACGATAGGGCCTGCCGGAATGGCCTTTTCGGCATTGATAAGCGCCTTGCGCTGTGCCGGGATTACTTTAATAAGCAGTTCCCTGCCACTTTTTAACCATGTAATCGGGTTGCCGAGGTTGGCATTGAGTACCGCATCGGTCAATCTTGTAGCGGTGGCCGTTTGCAGATCAAGAACCCACAATTCATTACCCGTTGCGGTGGTATTGGTAAAGGCCAGTTTGGTTTCGTCCGGAGACCAGATCATGTTGCTGATCTGCGCATTGGCCGGAAGTCCCTTAACAGCTGTTTCTGCTTTATCGGATACCTTTTTAACCTTGAGGTTGTTGATGAACGAAGCCGTGCTTGAAATGTTCGTGTTGGGGTTGATGCGCAATCCTCCTAAACGGAGTTCGTCCTGGTTGAGCTCTTCAAGCGTTTTATAGGTATTGCGGTACGAAAGCACCATCCATTCTTTTGAAGAGTTCATGGAAACGGAAGGAGCGCGCTCGTAATCGGCTAGCTGTAAAATTTCTTTTGAAGGTTTCTGGTAAGAAATATTTTCTTGGGCAATCATAGGCAGACCTGCTAGGATTAGGGCTAAAAGTGAAATTCTGAAATGTTTCATACTTAAAGTGGTTTTTACAAAAATAGCGATTTAGGCCGTATATCCTAGGGTATAACTCAAACTTTACATCCAAACCCCGGTGCTGTACATAAGGTCACCTTTTTTCATGGAAAAATGTGCCCTTTGAATTTTGGAGAACCTACGGTGGTAAAGACTTAAACCGGGAAGCAGTCAAAAATGTTAAAATTGCGTAAGGCCGTTTGTGCAATTAAAGTAAAATAATGAGTAAATTTGGGCACATTTTAAAATTAAGTGCGTATGTACCATTCTAAAATAACGGGTTTAGGTTTTTATGTACCGGAACATGTCGTAACCAACGACGATTTGTCCAGACTTATGGATACCAACGATGAGTGGATCCAGGAAAGAACGGGCATAAAGGAGCGCCGCCATGTGCAGCTGGAAGAAGATACGACTTCGGGCATGGCCTTAAAAGCCGCTAAAATTGCCATTGAACGTTCGGGTATAGACAAAGACGATATCGACTTTATCGTATTTGCCACCTTAAGCCCTGATTATTATTTTCCGGGACCGGGTGTAACCTTGCAGAAAGACCTGGGTATTAAGACCGTTGGGGCGTTGGACGTACGCAACCAGTGTTCGGGATTCATCTACGCGCTTTCCGTGGCCGACCAGTTTATTAAAACGGGTATGTACAAAAACATCCTCGTGGTAGGGTCGGAAGTACACTCAAAAGGACTCGACATGACCACGCGCGGACGCGGAGTATCGGTAATTTTCGGCGACGGGGCAGGTGCCGCCGTATTAAGCCGTACGGAAGACCTTAATAAAGGCATCCTTTCCACGCATCTGCATTCGCAGGGGGAACATGCCGAAGAGCTGGCGCTTATTGCACCGGGGATGGGGAAACGCTGGGTAACGGACATCATAGCAGAAAACAATCCCGACGATGAATCGTACTATCCGCATATGAACGGGCAGTTCGTATTTAAAAATGCCGTAGTGCGTTTTTCAGAGGTAATTAATGAAGGACTCGAAGCAAACGGTCTAAAGGTTTCGGATATTGACATGCTCATCCCGCACCAGGCCAATTTAAGGATTTCGCAGTTTATACAACAGAAGTTCCAGCTGACCGACGACCAGGTGTACAACAACATCATGAAATATGGAAACACTACGGCAGCATCGGTACCTATTGCCTTAACCGAAGCCTGGGAACAGGGTAAAATAAAAGAAGGTGATTTAGTGGTACTGGCTGCATTCGGAAGCGGATTTACATGGGCAAGTGCCATAATTCGTTGGTAAAAAAGTTGTGGTTTAGAATAGTTCTTAGTAATTTCGAACGTATATAAAAAAATAGTAATGAAAGGGCAAAAAGTAGAAAATTCGGGACAGGCCAGGTTGTTCAGGAATCCGTTTCTGGAAATGCTGACCAAGGGCCATCCTGCTTTAAGTTGGGGCATACACGTACCCATTTTGGTTTATTGTTTTTATTACGGGTATACCCATTATGATATGTCGTTTTTACTGATGTTCGGAATTTCCGTATTCGCCCTGTTCTTCTGGACGTTTTTCGAATACCTGGCGCACCGGTATATTTTCCACCTTATCAGTGAAAAGGAAAGGCTGCAGAAGTTTGCCTACATCATGCACGGAAACCACCATCATTACCCTAAAGACCGCAGCAGGCTGTTTATGCCGCCGGTACCAAGCCTTATTATTGCGGCAGCCCTGTTCGGGATACAGTACCTGGTATTGCGGCAGTATGCCTTTGCCTTTTACCCGGGCTTTATACTGGGATGGCTTATGTATGCGTCGATGCATTACCTTATTCACGCGATAGAGCCGCCGTTTAAGTTTTTACAGCCGTTGTGGCGCAACCACCACCTGCACCACTACCGCAATGAAAATTTAGGGTTCGGGGTAAGCAACACCTTTTGGGATAAGGTTTTCGGAACGATGTTCGACTTCAGGAAAGACCGTATCGACCGTAAAAAATCACAAGAACTCATGTTCGATAAAAAACAAAAAAGCGAAGCCGTTTAGGTTTCGCTTTTTTTGTTAAAGGAAAATAACTACTTTTAAGAACAATGAACTATAACTTTAATCGATATATTTTTTTTGTAATAAGTATGGTACTGCTTATGGTGGCGTGGATAGAAAATTCGAAACATCAAATACTGTACACCCGTGATTTTTCGATTTATGATACCAAACCGGCCCCAGCTTTAGAACCTTCATTTTTAAAAAATAAGGATTTTCCGGAAATGCCGGAGCCGATAACATTTTTTAAAGATGATGGATGTAGTGGTTATAGAGAAGAAAAAAATTTAGCGTACGCTATTACACCACATAATGTATTATTGAAACAACTTGGGAATGTTATTGATTCTTTACAGTTAAACAAGATTACACATCGCAGTATAAAGATTGTTTTGAATAAAAAAACAACCTACCAGAATGTTATAGATATACTTGATCTTTTCGATAGAAAGCAAAGTAAAATATATGCAGTAGTAAAAGACAGTATTTATTGGTATGCGACTGAATAGATTAAAGTATAAAAAAGCGAAGCCGTTTAGGCTTCGCTTTTTTATTCGAGGTTTTGTGAAATGTTTTTATCCAGCTTGCGTATCGCTTTCATAACGTCTTCATAACGCAGCAGTTTGAATTTGCGGTGGAATTCGATCTGCCACAAATAGCTCATGATTTCTTTTTTCTGGTTTTCCGTAAGCGCCAGTGCCGGCTTTAACTTAAGCAGTCTGCCTTCTTCGCTGAATTCCATATACGGGTAAAGCAGGCTGTTGATGGGCTTGTAGAAGTTTTTGAACTCCTGCATTTCCTCTGCATCGTTTTCAAGCGTTTCAAGTATCTTGTAATGATAATCGTACAACGTAATGATTTCGGAGCGTAGGGAATCGTTGGTGATGGTTTTTAAATTTGTAGACTTTAACGATTCATACCCCGATTTGTTGATGATAGGGGCATAATTACGGAACAGGATGCTGTAATACACGGCAATGGAATCCTGCGGAACCTCCTTTTGATTAAGCCAGTCACGCATAACGGCTACAGAACGCAGGCTAAGCCTGTTTCCGTTGATGTTGTTTGTAAAGTCCTCCAGGTCTTTGTTGATGCCGTTTCGTATTTCGGTCAGGAGCTTGTCTTCAGATAATTTTTCGCCGCGGCTGTTGCTCCATTCGGTCATGGCAAAGGCCAGGATAACGCTGATGAAGATAAGAACGAATTCCGAAGTATATTTTTTTATGTTTTCGGTGATTCTGGATTTAGACATCTTTTTCAAAATAAAGGTGAATGTAGATGGCGAGACCGAAGTTGGTGGAATCCGTCGATACGAGTCGGTAGCCCTTTGCTGCATATTCGTCCAGCTTTACCTGGATTTCCTCTTTGGATTTTTTGGCAATGTGCTCCGAATCCAATGTTACCTTAGAGTAAAAAATAAGCGATTCTACTTTGTAGTCTTTCATGTTTAAGTTTTTTCAAATATAAAAAAAAGCGTTCCATTTGAAACGCTTTTTATTTTAGAAAAATCCTCCGGATTTCTGTGCTTCGTTGCTGTCGCGGTATTTACGTTGTAAAGCTCTGTTTTTTCCGGAACCGAACATATACTGGAACCCGACGAACAGGGATTGGCTTTCCCAGGTGAATTCCCCTGTCTGGCGATACGGTGCATCTCCTTCAAAGCTGGCTTTCATGGTGTTGAACACGTCGTTAAAACGTAGGCTGAGGTTGGCTGTGTTGTCCCAGAAGCTGTAGCGCACCCCGGCGTCGACCTTATACATGGCATTCATTTGCCCGTTGATGTCCTTGGCATTTCCGCGGTAGAATCCGAAAAGGGAAGCACGCAGGTTGTTCGTGATTTTGAAGTTGTTGTTTAAACGGGCATTGAATACGCCGTTGTCAATTTCACGCTGCTGTAACTCTCCCTGGTTGGTATCAGGGTTCAGAACCGTTACTATACCTCTCTGGTTTCGGAAATAGTATTCCACGCTTGGTTGCGCATCCCACCATTTGGTCAGTTTGTAGTTAGCCGATAGTTCAGCCCCGTATGCTGTGGAACGGTCAAAGTTTCCATAGCTCATTACCATTTTACGCTCCGCAATGGCATCATCCGATGTGGTATCGAGGTAGAACGTACGCTCGATAGGGTCGTTTACGATACGGTAGTACGTTCCCAAAGTGGCGCTTCCTTTCACACCGAATACTTTGGTATAGTTGAACTCGATGGAGTTGGTAAACTGCGGTTTCAGTTCCGGGTTACCGATCTGGATAACACGCGGCGTGCTGTAATCGCGGATAGGACGTGTTTGCCATACATTCGGACGGTCTACGCGGCGGCTTGCGCTGATCTGTAAGAAATCGGTCTGCGTAGGCGTATAGCTCAGGAAGGCAGAAGGATATACGGTTAGGTAATCATCTTTAAAGTCGGCCGGTTCCTGACCAATGACATAATGAGCATTTACATTGTATTTTTCAAGGCGTGCCCCTAACTGGTAGCCCCATTTATCGAATTTGGAACCAAAGGTTGCGTAGGCCGATGCAATGTCTACATTGTATTCAAAATCGGTCTGGTTTCCAATGGTATTTGTTGTACGGTAGGTATTATCAATTCCCGTTGTACGGTATTCGGCTCCTACTTCCAGTTTTGTTTTTTCGTTGAACGGATGTACGTAATCAAGGTTTGCCTGAACCGCATCGACCGTGTTATCGCTTTTATCGTTGTATTTTGTCGATGAATTTCCGGCGATACCGAAGTTTCCTGCCTGTTCGTCGCTGGTACGGTTGTAGTTTACCTCAAGGTCTAAGGTTTGGCCCGGTTTGGCGAACAGCTTTTTATAGGCCGCATTGTAAATCTGCGATTTGTTCGACCCGTTGTACTGGTCGGTTTGAAGGAACAACGGCGTGCCAGGCCCCGTAATGGAGTTGGCTACTGTTCCGATACCGTCGGAATAGGTTTGGTTGGTATAGAACGAGAACGTGTTCTTTTCATTGGCATAGATATCGAACCCGACTTTAAACGTGTGGGTTTTGTTGTTGTTCACGATATCGAATATCTGCGACGACATATCATCAAGCTGCGTCATCACACCGTCGTTGAATGTTTTCTGATCGGCGTAGCTGTAATTCCCGAAAAAGTTCACCTTTCCTCTGCGGTAATTAAGGTCTAGGGTTTGGTTGAACTTGGGTACTTTGGCAAAGGTGATGTTGCCGTTATAGGTTCCGTTAAAACCGTCCTGCATGTTCTTTTTAAGCACGAAGTTGATCATACCCGACATACCTTCCGGATTGTATTTGGCAGAAGGATTCGTAATAAGCTCGATCTTTTCGATGGAGTTCGACGGGATCTGCTTCAATAACGTTTTAGGATCAAGATGCGTAGGTTTTCCGTCGATAAGAACACGTACGTTCTGGTTTCCACGCATGGAAATATTTCCGTCCTGGTCCACGTTCACAGAAGGAATGTTGTTCATGATGTCCGAAGCAGAAGCACCTGCCGTAGAAAGATCTTTTCCTACACGGATGACCTTGCGGTCAACCAGCTGCTCCATGGTACTGCGCTCTGCATTGATGACCACGGCATCGAGCACTTCCTCATCAGCTTCGAGCAGGATGGTTCCAAGATCGATATTTTTATCGGTTGAAAGGTTGACGGTATTTTTGTAGGTTTTAAACCCGATGTATTCAACTGAAACTTCCACTTCCTGGTTCGGGAGGTTGGAAATGGTGAACGATCCGTCCTCATCGGATAAATCGCCCGAAATAATTTCTCCGTTGGCCGAAATGGCCACCGAAGCAAACCCAACTGCATTTTTGGTATTCTTTTCGATTATTTTTCCTTTGATGGTACCGTTGCCCTGAGCCGGCTGTTGTGCCATGGCTGCAGCGGAAAGTGCCAGGAATAAGGATAGGGTGAAATACTTGTTTTTCATATCTGCTTTGTTTTAAAAGATACTTTGTATAGCATATTAGTTTTAACAACAGGCTACCAAAAGTTTTTATTTATTCAATTAGTATATGTCGGAATTGAAATGTTACATCCTTTTTCAAAAAAAATGCAAAAAAAAATAAACGGCCGCGGGGGGGTAAACAAAAACCTGTATAAAAATGTTATCTTTGCTGCTTTAACAAACTATATCATGATGTCTTTACACGAAATTTTAACGCCGTACATTCAGCAAGCTGTTCAACAACTATTCGGATTAACCATCGACAGGGTGGAGTTTCAGGCTACGCGTAAGGATTTTGAAGGAGATGTAACCATGATGGTGTTTCCTTTGGTAAAACAGCTAAAGGGAAATCCTGCAGAGATTGCGAACAAGATCGGAACCTATCTTGCAGAGAATGTGGAAATGATTTCGAAATTCAACGTAGTACAGGGATTCCTGAACCTCGTGATTGATGATGCCTATTATATTAAATTCTTTCAGCAGGCATTTCCCGAAACGGAATTCGGTTATGTAGCGCAAAACGATGGATCCAAAGCCGTAATGGTGGAGTATGCATCGCCTAATACGAACAAACCATTGCACCTGGGACACGTGCGCAATGTGCTTTTAGGTTATTCGGTTGCACAGATCTTAAAGGCGGCTGGGAAGAAGGTATACAAAACACAGGTGATCAACGACCGTGGAATCCATATCTGTAAGTCCATGCTGGCCTGGGAAAAGTTTGGTGGAGGACAAACCCCCGAATCTACCGGACTAAAAGGCGACAAGCTTGTAGGGAATTTTTATGTTGAATTCGACAAAGCCTATAAGCAGGAAGTAAACCATTTAATAGATCAGGGAATCGGAGAAGAGGAGGCCAAGAAAAAGGCCCCGCTGATGCTTGAAGCCCAGGAAATGCTTCGTAAATGGGAAGCAGGTGATGAACAGGTAGTGGCGCTTTGGAACAAGATGAACTCCTGGGTTTACGAAGGATTTGAAAAAACCTACAATCAGATCGGGGTTGATTTTGACTGCAATTATTATGAAAGCAATACCTATCTTTTAGGTAAGGACGTGGTAGAAGACGGACTGGCCAAAGGGGTATTCTATAAAAAAGATGACGGATCGGTATGGATTGACCTTACCGATGAGGGGCTTGATGAAAAGCTTGTATTACGATCCGACGGTACTTCGGTTTACATAACGCAGGATATCGGTACGGCCATACAGCGCGTTAAGGATTTTCCCGATGTAGGCGGAATGGTCTATACGGTAGGTAATGAGCAGGACTACCACTTTAAGGTACTGTTCCTTATCCTTAAAAAATTAGGGTTCGACTGGGCCGACCATCTGTACCACCTGTCGTACGGGATGGTGGATTTACCAAGCGGTAAGATGAAGTCGCGCGAAGGTACCGTAGTGGATGCCGACGACCTTATGTCGGATATGACGGCTACCGCGCAGGAAATTTCGGAAGAACTGGGCAAGCTCGACGGACTGTCAGATGAGGAGAAAGCCAACCTTTACCATATAATAGGCTTGGGAGCGCTTAAATACTACATACTGAAGGTCGATCCTAAAAAACGTATTTTGTTCGATCCTAAAGAATCGGTTGACTTTAACGGGAATACAGGACCATTTATACAATATACCTATGCACGTATACAGTCGATCCTGCGCAAGGCCGGTTTTGATTTTTCAAAAGAAACAGCTGTAACGGAACTGCACGAAAAAGAAAAAGCGCTGCTTAAAACCCTGGCCCAGTTTCCGGAGGTGATTCAGCAGGCTGCCAAAACGTACAGTCCGGCGCTTGTTGCCAACTATACGTACGACCTTGTAAAAGAATACAATTCGTTCTACCAATCGGTTTCCATACTTGGAGAAACCGATGAGGAAAAGAAAATTTTCCGGGTACAGTTATCGGACAAGGTGGCGCAAACAATTAAAAATGCCTTTGCATTGCTGGGAATCAATGTTCCGGCCAGAATGTAGGGATTCAGATACGGAAAACCATTCGGAAGAATGGTTTTTTTCTTATATACAAATGTTCTTTCAACAGTTTTAACGTTTTTATTGCAGCAGGTGTTTAGGTACTTGAAACTTACATAAAGTTGTATTATATTTGTAGCTTAGAATAACAGGAAAAATATGTTTGATAATTTAAGTGATAAATTAGACAAAGCCTTTCATATATTAAAAGGGCACGGAAAGATTACAGAGGTCAACGTTGCCGAAACCTTAAAGGAGGTACGCCGTGCATTGCTTGATGCCGACGTTAACTTTAAGATTGCCAAAGACTTTACGAACAAGGTAAAGGAAAAGGCAATAGGGCAGGATGTATTGACGACGTTGCAGCCAGGACAGCTCATGGTAAAGATCGTTAAGGACGAATTGATCGAGCTTATGGGAGGTGACGCAGTAGGAGTGAACCTTTCGGGAACTCCGACCGTTATTCTGATGTCTGGTTTGCAGGGATCCGGTAAAACGACCTTCTCAGGAAAGCTTGCAAACTTCCTTAAAACAAAAAAGAACAAGAAACCTTTACTTGTTGCGTGTGATATCTACCGCCCGGCAGCGATTAACCAGCTACATGTAGTGGGAGACCAGATCGGGGTTGAGGTATACTCGGAACCTGAAAATAAAAATGCGGTTTCTATTGCCACAAATGCAATAGAGCATGCAAAACAAAACGGATTCAACGTGGTCATCGTCGATACGGCCGGTCGTTTGGCAATCGATGAGGAAATGATGAATGAAATTGCAAACGTACATGCGGCCATCAAGCCGAACGAAACCTTGTTTGTTGTGGACTCCATGACCGGTCAGGATGCCGTAAATACAGCCAAGGCCTTTAACGACCGCCTTAACTTTGACGGGGTGGTTTTGACGAAACTTGATGGTGATACAAGAGGTGGAGCCGCAATATCGATCAAATCTATCGTAAACAAACCCATTAAGTTCATTGGTACAGGTGAGAAAATGGATGCCATCGACATCTTTTATCCGGACCGTATGGCCGACCGTATCCTTGGAATGGGCGACGTTATTTCACTCGTAGAACGTGCACAGGCACAGTATGATGAGGAAGAAGCACGCAAACTTCAGAAAAAGATTGCGAAAAACGAGTTTGGATTTGACGATTTCCTTAGCCAGATACAGCAGGTGAAGAAAATGGGGTCTATGAAAGACCTTGTAGGAATGATACCGGGTGTTGGAAAAGCCATGAAGGATATTGAAATTGAAGATGACGCTTTTAAACACATCGAAGCCATTATTCATTCGATGACGCCTGATGAGCGCAAAAAGCCGGTGATTCTTGATGCTAAACGCAAACAACGTATTGCGAAAGGATCCGGAACAGACATACAACAGGTAAACCAGCTGTTGAAACAGTTTGACCAGATGAGCAAGATGATGAAGATGATGCAGGGATCGCAGGGTAAAAACCTTATGCGCATGATGGGCCAGATGAAGGGCATGGGAATGGGATAAAAAAACAGAAATATTAAGGATTAAATTTCGAACGGAATTTAATCCTTCCTCTTTTTAAATAACTACAAACAAACTGCAATGCAATTATTAGACGGTAAAAAGGTATCGGAAGAAATTAAGAACGAAATCGCTGCCGAAGTGGCGAAAATGAAGGAACGCGGGGAAAAAGTCCCTCATTTGGCAGCTGTCCTGGTTGGCAGCAACGGAGCAAGCCTTACCTATGTGGGAAGTAAAGTAAAGACATGTGAAAAAATCGGTTTTGATTCCACGCTGGTTTCCCTTCCTGAAGATACGACGGAAGAGGCTCTGCTGGCAAAGATAGCCGAGTTGAACAGCAATGACGATATCGACGGGTTTATCGTACAGCTGCCATTGCCGAAACACATCGACGAGCAGAAGGTACTCAATGCCGTGGATCCTGATAAGGATGTAGACGGATTCCACCCTGAGAATTTCGGACGTATGGCGCTGGAGCTTGAATCGTTTATTCCGGCAACGCCTTTTGGAATATTGCAGTTGTTAGAACGCAACAATATTGAAACCAAAGGTAAAAACGTGGTCGTGATAGGACGTTCCAACATCGTAGGAAAGCCTATGAGCCTTTTAATGAGCCGTAAGGCTTACCCAGGTAATGCCACGGTAACCCTTACACATTCGGCTACCCAGAATATCGAAGAATTTACAAGAGAAGCCGATATCGTAATCACAGCCCTTGGCGTACCTGAATTCCTTAAGGCAGGTATGGTAAAAGATGGTGCCGTAATCGTAGACGTGGGTATTACCCGGGTTGCCGACGAATCAAATGCCAAAGGATATGTAATCAAAGGAGACGTTGCTTTTGATGAGGTGGCGGAAAAGGCATCGTGGATAACACCTGTTCCGGGAGGCGTAGGTCCTATGACGATTGCGATGCTTATGAAGAACACACTGATTGCCAGAGAGCGCAGATCGAAAAAATAAAGAGAAACATAAAAAAGCCGTTCCAGTCAGAACGGCTTTTTTATGAAACAGCGCCAAACAAACAGCTATTTGTAAGCCGACGTTTTTGTACGTATTTTTAATGCACCTTATTATTCATTTTATGTACCAGGAAATCATTATACAGCAACAGCAGGTTCTACAGAAATTATTTCGACGGAAAAACCTGTTAAGCTGGATCAGGCTGCTGTCCTTACTTGCTTCGGTCTATTTTTTTTACCTTATGATGTACCAAAGGCAGGAAAATCTTGGATTTGTAGCCTTTTTACTGTTTGCCCTCTTTCTTATAACCGTTAACCTGCATTTAAAGGTACAGGGAAAGATTCGGTACCATGAAACACTGAAAAAGATTAATGAAGAGGAAGTAGCGTTCCTTAAAAACGAGCACCGCTTTGATGCAGGAAACGAATTCCTGAATCCGCAACATGCCTTTTCCTACGACCTGGACCTTTTCGGAGCCAATTCTATCTTCCAGTTCCTCAACAGAACGGGAACCTGGCTCGGGAAAAGCAGGCTGGCTGAAGACCTGCAGCAAATACCCGCAGCGGAGACCATCTTAAGACGGCAGGAAGCAGTGAAGGAATTGCAGGAAAAAACGGCTTTCAGGCAACATTTCCAAACGTTGGCTCACCTGGCTGGTACAACAGAGAAAGAAGATATGGCCATTAAAAAATGGTCGGAGTCGAAACCGGACGAACCGGCCTTGTTTTTCCGTATTTCGTCCGTGGTATTCCCCATTCTGTTTTTCCTGTCTTTAGTTGCCACGATTTTTGACCTGCACGCACTTTCGGGGAAATTTACCGCTTTTTTCTTTACGATAAACCTTATGTGTTTTGGAATGTTCAGCAGGTATGTGATGAACGAAATAGGGAAAGGGGATAAGATCTCGAACAGCCTGCAGCAGTATGCCGGTATGATCGAGGCTTTTGAAAAGGCCTCATTTCAGTCGGAGCTTATGCAGAAACTTCAGTCAATGTTGAAGTCCGAAACCGGAGACGCAGCCGCCGCCCTGGGCAGTCTTGCGCGTTATTTCGAAAAACTCAATACTGTTGCCAACGTATTCGTACTCATACTTTTTAACGGGACATTTCAATATCATTTCTGGGTACACCGCAAGCTGCTTCAATGGAAAAAGAAGCACCGGCAGGAGCTTTGGGGCTGGATATCGGTCATAGGTGTTCTGGAATCTCTTAACAGTATGGCCAATTTTGCCTATAACAATCCTTCCTACCGTTACCCGCAGCTTTCAGAACAAGGAAACATTTCATTCAAGGATCTTGGACATCCTTTGATCCCGTTCGAAAAAAGGGTGCGTAACTCCATAAGTTTTTCAGAGAAAAGGTTTGTAATTCTTACAGGTAGCAACATGAGCGGGAAGAGTACCTTTTTGCGTACGGTAGGCATTAACCTGGTATTGAGTTACTGTGGTAGTCCCATAGACACTTCAGAGGCGTCTATATGGCCTTTGCCTCTTTGGGTTTCGATGAGGCTTACGGATTCGCTATCCGACAGTGAGTCGTTTTTTTATGCCGAAGTGAAAAGACTGAAGGAAATTGTTTCGGAAGCAGAAAAGCAGCCTGTTTTTGTGCTGCTTGATGAAATTTTAAAAGGAACCAATTCCGACGACAAAAAGACCGGTACCGTAGGGGTTATTGAAAAGCTGCACGGCCTTAAGGTATCGGGAATGATTGCTACACATGATCTTGAAGTATGCAAAACGACCGACGACCACCCAGATAGCATGACAAACAAACGTTTTGAGGTGGAAATATCGGACGATGAACTGCATTTTGATTATAAGCTGAAAGAGGGTATCTGTGAAAATAAAAATGCTACATTTATAATGAAAAAAATGGGCATCATTTGATGATTATGCTTAATTTCCGTAAAATCTGAACAATGAAAAGAATCGCCTGCTATCTGATTTTACTGCTTGCTTTAACTTCTTGTGTATCAAAGAAAACGCAGGCATTGCGCGATAACATTTTAACGCTGAAAGACAGTTACTGTAAAGCGCCCTTTAAATACAATTACGACAAGAAGATTCCGTCTTATAACGCCGATTCCATACTCATTGCAAACAAAGAACTTTCCAATGACTTTTCAGCTCAAAGTATACTTGTGCTTAATGCGCTTGGAACGACAGAAGAGGTAAAGGAGCTCATTGAATTAAAAAAAGATTCTACAACACAGGCTCGCCTGCAGATGTTACACTTAAGGACTGTAATCGACAGTAAGATTACCATTGCCATGACGGAACTGGATGCGGTAGCAGCAGAATTTGACTGTGAAGGGGAACGGGTGGGACAGATGGCCAATTTTGTCGACGACCTCAATACAAGAAGGATGAACCGCATGGTTATTTTCTCTATTGTATTAGGAGCTGCGGCTTCAACCACAAGTGCCATCGTAAGGAAAGAAGATGTTGGAAAATCTGTAGATATAGGAGCCGGTATACTTGGTGCCGGACTGGGGTTTATGATGCTTAATCCAAAAGGGAAAAAGGTGGAATTCATCCATCAGCGCAACCTGCTCCGCGATATCTGGAGCGAGAAACTGCAGTCGGAGAATTTTCCGCCTTTTGTATGGTATATGTATACCGAAAAGAAATTTTCCAACAACCACGAAGGACTCTCCATTATCCAGAACATCAAAAAGCGCTGGCTGCAGTATAATTTCGGCAACAACCGGAAAACAGCAGATGAATCAGTATTGTTTAACGATGGCGGGATTTATTATGCTGAAGATCTGCACAACCGGACATCCATGCTGAACCAGATGCAGTCTGCCACACGTACGATCAACCAGAACATCAATTACCTGCTTTTGGACCTTGACAAATTAATGCTGTGATGGATTTTAGTTATACAGTTTATAGAAAAAGAGACGTTGTTCCGAGTTTATGGGACGGCGGACAGACATTTGAATACCATATTTTTCCGGAAACCGCTGTTTATGCCGACCGGGACTTCCTGTTTCGTTTCAGTTCGGCCTCTATAGAAAAGGTTCCGTCCGTTTTTACAAAATTTGAAGGCTATACGAGGTTTCTGGTAATGCTCGACAATGATTTGCAGATTATAAGGAACGGAGTGGAAGAGCGCTATACTCCGCAGCAGGTGTTTGTATTTGATTCTAGTGACAACATTGTATCGTACAACCCCGGTCATGATTTCAACCTTATGGTTAACCACGCAATAAAGGAGGCTAAGGTACAACTGATCAAAGAATGCATTCTTATCACCGGAACTTACGGCTTTTTCTTTGCACGCACAAAAACCCGTGTGTGGTCTGATAATTTCAGTACAGAACTGGAAGCTGGTGATTTGCTCTTCATTCAAAATCCAGACGGCATTAAATTATTGTTCGTTAGTGATGAAATAATTATTACAGGAAGTTTTTTGTTATAATTTATTTTAAATAATTAGTATCTTTAAAATAAAAACAATGGGAAAATTTGTAATTATTAAGAGAAAAAATGATGAATTTCAATTTAATCTGAAAGCATCTAACGGGCAGATCATTTTAGGCAGCGAAGGTTATACAACGAAAGCAGCCTGTTTAAACGGGGTGGCATCCGTTAAAAAGAACAGTCAGGACGAAAAGCATTTTGATGTTCTGGAAGCTAAAAACGGGAAACATTATTTCAGCCTCAAAGCGACGAACGGCCAGATAATCGGAACCAGCCAGATGTATGAATCTACAGCGGGTTGCCGCAAGGGGATGGAATCGGTAATGAAGAATGCTTCAGAAGCGGAAATTGTGGAAGAACTTTAATGATTATAGACCAGGTTCTTAAAAAAGGATAAAAGCGTGTCGTATTTGATGCGCTTTTTTTATTGAATGAAGTTGCAGCTTATTATTAATAATCCTCTAACACAGCTTAAAAATTAATGCCTATCATTTCGACAGGCACTAATAAGGTGAGTACATTCAAACGAGAGGTTTTCCCTCTCTTCTTAGTAATGAATGTTTCTCTTCATGTGTTTTTCAGTGGTATAACAAGTATTATTATATTACATAGTTTGTCTACTACTGACTTTCTATTAAAGTTAAGAAATCTAATCTAAACTTCAAATTACAACAGCATTATTTTTGATTGGGATTACAATACTTACAGCTAAAGAACGTATTTTAATTAATTCACAAGGGCGGAGCCTACAATTTATTGGAATAAGAATACTTTTCAACAGTTAAAAATATATAACGTAGCCATTACGACCGAAGGAACATTAAACCATGTAATTGACTAGAATATAATTTATGAAATTATTTTATAAAAAAAGGGCCCTTTTTGTTGGAGTATTTAAAAATTCAAATAACTTTGTAATTCAAAGTATGTAAAGATGAATACAAAGGTATCAGAAGATATTGCACATATTAAAGAGATGATGGAGCGCTCTTCACGCTTTATCTCCCTTAGCGGTTTATCGGGGTTGGGAGCCGGAATAACCGGACTCGCAGCAGGATTAACTGCAATGTACCTGATAAACGGTGCTTTCAACGGTTCGGAGACCGGAATGGACGGGCTGCACAAAGGATTGATAGGGGAGCTTGTTATTTTGGGAATATTGGCTCTTTTGATAGCTGTTTTCTTTGGTTGTTTTTTTACCATACGTAAAAGCAGGCGGCTTGGATTGCAGGTATGGACGTCGAGCACCAGAAGGATTCTTGTACACCTGGCGATACCTTTGACGGTTGGAGGTGTTTTTGTCCTGGCTCTTATATACCATGGCTTATATGGGTTTGTGGCAGGAACAACGTTGGTTTTTTACGGTTTGTCTCTTATAAATGCTGGAAAATATACCTATTCCGATATCCGGTATCTTGGCGCATTGGAACTGTTGCTGGGCTGTATCTCATTATTCTGGTTGGGTAAGGGACTGCTGTTATGGACCATTGGATTCGGATTGCTGCATATAGTGTATGGTATCATCCTGTATAAAAAATACAGATAAATGAGTATTATCAGCGGTTTAAATAAAGAGTTTGAAAGCAGGGTACGACTGGGAATAATGTCTGTTCTCATGGTAAACGATTGGGTAGATTTCAGCGAGATGAAAAGTCTTCTACAGGTAACCGACGGAAACCTGGCGAGTCATTCTGCCGGATTGGAAAAAAAGGAATACATAGAGGTAAAAAAGGAGTTTGTTGGCAAGAAGCCGAAAACGTCCTATAAAATAACTGAAACGGGCAGGATGGCATTTAAGGAACATCTGGCGTTTCTTGAAAAAATAATGAGACAGTAGCTGTCTTATTTTTTTAATCCTAAACTTTGAAATACAAAGTACTTTTAATTTTGTTTAATTATGAAAAAACAGTTTTTAATTTTTCTTAGTGCCGTCGTATTTGCGGTACTTTTTTACAACGAGGACATTGGGGTGAACCTTTCTATTTTCGCTCTGTTTTTGCTGTTGGTACAGTTTGCAATGGTTCCGGCTTTGATCCGGGATAAAAGAGCATTGCTACTGGCTTCGTGTGTAGTGCTTTCAAGCATATCCCATGCCTGGCTGCTTTCATTTGCAGGTTTTGTTTCGGTTGTTGCTTCTTCGTTCGTTTTCCGTTATTATGTAACAGACCCCAAATTACGGCTTGTAACGCAGGCTGTCGTTTATTTTTCCAACTGGCCTGCTTTTATTATTCAGGTATTTCAGATTGAATCGTGGTTTGAATTCGACAAAAATGCATCTAAACACACCTTTATGAAGGTGGTTTCATATGTACTGATTCCACTTGTTATACTCTCTGTTTTTTTTGCTTTATACGTTTCGTCCAGTGAATGGCTTTCAGAATGGTATAACCGCTATGAATGGGATTTTAATGTATTGATGCTGTTGGTGCTGGTACTTGGTTTCTACGTAAGCTTCGTATTCTGGCACAGTAAGGTTTACAACATAATCAAGGTTCTGGACCGTAAGCTCCTGTTTAATTTTGCAAAACACGAACAAACTTCTCTAAAGCCGACAGTAGAAGGGATTCCACTGCAACTCGAATTACGCAGCGGCATTATTACGCTTGCCTGCCTGGATGTGATGCTGCTGTTTTTCATCGTGGTCTTTAACCTGGAGCATACACAACAATCCATAGGAGCCATTTCAGAATACAGCGATCGTACGCACGAGCAGATTTACCTCATCATAGGGTCGATCTGTATGGCCATGCTCGTCGTCCTGTTCTTTTTTAAGGATGCCCTGAACTTTATAAAGAATAATGGCAAATTGTTGCTCTTTGCCAAAATATGGCTTGTTTTGAATGGAATTCTCATCGTTTCTGCCTTTTATCAAAACACCCTGTATGTGCAGGAATTAGGCCTTACTTATAAGCGGCTTGGAGTATATCTGTTCCTGATGCTTTGTGCCATAGGATTGTGTTATTCTTACCTTAAGATCCATTTTAAACGTAAGAATTTTTATCTGGTTGACCGCATGTCGTGGGTCGTTTATTTTACTTTGATTCTTTGCCCTCTGGTGAACTGGTCATCCGTAATTACTACCTACAATCTGAAACAGGAGGGAGTAGACCTGTATTATCTGGAACATCAGTTAAGCGGTAATGAACGGGTACTTCTGAAGTATTATAAGCAGCGAAACCTGGCTGTACCTGAAGTGGTTGAAGAACGTATAGCTTACTACAAATGGTTGCCGCTTTTATCTTCGCAATTTTATTACAAGAGTATGGAACAATAAAAAAATCCGGGTTTTGCCCGGATTTATCTGTTTCTTGGATTTCGCCTTTCATTTTTCAACGGACGCGGAGCTGCAAATTTTTTTGTAAACTCTTTTCTGTCCTTTGTGGGAGCAGGCGTTTTGTTAACCGACGGTTTTGCAGTTTTAGGAAGGCTTCCTTCTTCAGTCTTGGTACTTTCTCCAATAAGGCGGTTCAGCTCCTCCATTTCGTCTTTGGTAATCTCACGGTACTTCCCAACCGGAACATCAAGCGAGATGTTCATGATGCGGATGCGCTTAAGGGCGACTACTGTATAATCAAAATATTCGCACATCCTGCGGATTTGCCTGTTGAGTCCCTGCGTCAAAAAAATGCGGAAGGTGGTATTGCTGATGCGCTCAACACGGCATTCTTTTGTAACGGTATCTAAAATAGGAACGCCGTTACCCATTCGGGTGATGAAACGGTCGGTAATGGTTTTATCTACAGTCACGATGTATTCCTTTTCATGATTGTTGCGCGCCCTTAGAATCTTATTTACGATATCGCCGTCGTTGGTCATGATAATGAGCCCTTCCGAATCTTTATCCAGGCGGCCCACAGGGAAAATGCGTTCCGGATAGTTTACAAAGTCAACAATATTTCCGGCTACAGACTGGTTGGTAGTACATTCTATACCTACCGGTTTGTTTACGGCCAGATAAATTTTGTCGTCTTCCTTTTCAAGAATGCGTTTTCCGTTTACACGGACTTCATCTGTCGGAAAAACCTTGGTACCCAGTTCGGGCAGCTTTCCGTTAATGGTAATCCGGCCCTGTTCCAACAGTTTGTCTGCTTCACGTCTTGAACAGTAACCGACTTCGGATAAAAATTTATTAATGCGTACGCCTTGTTGTTCCATGATGCAAAATTACAACTTAAAGGCATTGTTTTCCAAAAAATACACGATTTGTTCGTTTACCGAATCGTCGTAAAGGCTGTGCCCCAGGTTATGTGTGGTAAAAACGGGGATTCCGGGATGTTTTTCTGTGATTTCCAAAGCATCGGTATAGGGAACGATTTTATCGTTCTCGTCGTGAATAATGCCAATAGGAACCTTTATGTTGTTGATGAACAGGCTGCTGTTGAATTCTGCCGGATCGATAGAAAAGCGCTTGGGAAATTCCTTAAGGAACCCTTTGTAGGATTTTTCGGAAAGCGCGATGAGCTTCTTATAGTTTTCGGTAATTCTGAGAAAGCGGTTGGGAGCGCCAAGTGCCATTATTTTTTTTACATGCGATGGCCTGTATTTCGACATATAATAAAAAAGCGTCATGCCGCCCAAACTATGACCAATAACAAAATCGGGTTTGAAATGATTGCTTACAACGTTTACAAATTCACTGTAAAGCACAGGGGTGAGCTCTTTTCCTGTACTCAGTCCCTGGCCCGGTGCGTCGAGCGCGATTATATGGTAATTGTGCTTTTTAAGATAATGAATTACACCCTGCCAGCGGTTGGCGTTGCTTTCCCAGCCATGTATGAGCAGTACGGTTTCCCTGTCGCCCTTCCATTCATACGTTTGTATGGTATGGTGTTCAAAGTGCAGTTTATGCATGGCGCCTGATCCCAGAAAGGTGGGAAGTGTTTTGAGAACGCCGTCACGGGGTGAAGAAAAAAGGGTGTACGCGGTTTCCGAGGCAAATTTGGCATTGAGATAATGCATGGAATTGATGTATGCCCCAAACCCCTTTGTAAGCAGCTGATATTTGATGTTTTTCCAAAAGCCCATAAAAAAAGCCTCTGAATTATTCAGAGGCTTAAATTTATTTCAAATTTTCGAAAATTTCATTAATTTTTTCTCTTTCTTCATATGCAAGAGCGGCATCCACCAATATGCGCCCGCTGTGCTCATCGGTCATGATCTTTTTACGGGCCGCAATCTCAACCTGTACCTGTGGCGGAATGGTAAAGAAGGATCCTGCAGACGCCCCGCGCTCGATAGAAACTACCGCTAAACGGTTTTTAACCCCGTTTCTGATTCTGTGGTACGCGTTCAATAAACGGTCTTCAATTAAAGAAGCACATTCTTCAGATTTGGCAATAAGCGCTTTTTCTTCGCGTTCTGTTTCAGTAAGAATACTGTTAAGTTCATTTTCCTTATGCATAAGGTGATCTCTCTTGCTATCTAATTTTTCAGAAGTCTGGGCAATTAGATTTTTCTTATGTTCAACAGAAGCTTTGAATTCCCTGATGTGTTTCTCGGCAAGTTCTATCTCCAGCGTCTGGAATTCGATTTCTTTTGTTAAAGTGTTGAACTCCCTGTTGTTACGCACATCTTTTTGTTGGTCCGAGTATTTTTTGATAGCGGTCTTATGCGACTCGATATCGTTCTTTTTTGCTTTTATTTGTTCTTCAACGGTTTGTACCTCACCCGTAAGTTTTTCCAAACGTGTTGTAAGTCCAGCTACTTCGTCTTTTAAATCTTCCACTTCAAGAGGAAGTTCCCCTCTCATATTTCTGATTTCATCAATTCTTGAATCAATTAATTGTAGATCGTATAACGCTCTTAATTTTTCTTCAACAGTTTCTGCTTTCTTTGCCATAGTTATAGGTAGTTAACTGGATTTGTTTTAATGTCAGATAAAATAATTGCAAAAGTAGGAATTTTTTTTAATAGATAATCAAAAATATAATTTTTTACGTAACGTTCGCTTTCAAAATGTCCCACATCCGCCAGAACGATCTGGTTTTCTGCCTGAAAAAAATCATGGTATTTTAAATCGGCCGTAATCAGTACATCAGCATTTTGGGCTTTTGCAGCTCCAATGGCAAAACTGCCCGAGCCTCCGAGTACGGCGACCTTTTGCATTTTTCTGTTAAGAAGGTTGGAATGGCGCAGTCCGCCTGTTCCTGTTGCCTGTTTTACAAACTGCAGAAAATCGTATTCATCCATGGGGTTTTCGAGTTCTCCGATCATTCCCATACCAATATTCTGATGTACATTCTCAAGCCTGCTGATTTCATATGCCACTTCTTCATATGGATGGGCATTGAACAAAGCTTTTAACACAGTGCTTTGCAAGTGCTTTTCAAAAGTTACTTCCAGCTTTGTTTCGTGCGTTTCGGTATAGGAATTAGGAGTGCCGATAACAGGGTTGCTTTGTTCATTGCCTGTAAAAGAACCGGTTCCTTCACTTTTAAAGCTGCAATCGTAATAATTTCCTATAGCCCCTGCGCCGGCCTTAAAAAGGGCCTGCTGTACTTTTGCTGTGTCGTTTTGCGGAACGTAGGTAACCAGTTTGTATATGAAGTCTTTCTTGGGAATGAGGATACGGGTATTCCTAAGTCCCAGTGTATTACAAAGTATTTTATTAACACCGTTTATGTGGTTGTCCAGCCCCGTATGTACGGCATAGATGGCGACATCATTTTTTATGGCTTTGATTACCGCCCTTTCCACATAGGATTTCCCCGTAATTTTTTTTAAGCCCGAAAACAGGATGGGGTGGAAGCATACAATGAGATTGCAGTTTTTGGCAATAGCCTCTTCGACCACCAGTTCCAATGCATCATGACAAACAAGAATGCCGGAAATGTTGCTTTCCGGGTTGCCTACGAGGAGCCCCACGTTGTCAAAATCTTCGGCATAGGCTGTCGGCGCCATGCCTTCAAGGATCGAGATGATTTTACGTAACTGCACAATATTGGTTTTAGAATACTTCAAAGATAAAAATAATGGTTATTTTCGTTGCTATAAATTATGTAAATGTCGGATGTACGCTCCGCATATGTCTTTTTGCAACAATATTACCAGTCAAGTAAAGACTTAATTAAAACGATTAAATGAAGTTATTGAGAAGATTGCTGTTTCCTTTTTCTATTTTGTACTGGGCTGCCACGGCCGTTCGTAATTACCTGTATGATAAAGGATGGAAGAAGTCCACCTCTTTTGATATACGCGTTATTGCGGTTGGAAACCTCTCAGTTGGCGGAACGGGAAAGACCCCGATGGTGGAATACCTCATAAGGATGCTTTCACAGCGTTACCGCACTGCTACTTTAAGCAGGGGCTACAAACGGAAGAGCAGCGGATTTGTTCTGGCGGATGCGGATACCACTGTTGAACAGATCGGTGATGAACCGTTTCAGTACCATTCCAAATATAAGAATGTAAAGGTTGCAGTTGACGCAGACAGGGTAGAAGGTGTACGCAGACTACTTAAGGAAACGGGAGATTTACAGTTGGTTATACTGGATGATGCATTTCAGCACCGTAAGATAAAAGCGGGATTCTACATACTGCTTACCGCTTATGCAGACCCCTTTTATGATGATGTGCTGTTACCTGCAGGAAATCTCAGGGAGAGTGCCTCGGGAGCCAGAAGGGCCGATGTTGTAATCGTAACCAAATGTCCTCCGGATCTTTCGCAAAAAGAGCAGGATGCCATAAAAAAACGCATTGATAAACCTGCGGACCGTATCTTCTTTTCGGCCATTGCGTATGCACCGTCTATAACAAACGGAAAGGATGAGTTTACTACAGCAGCGTTCGGAGATGATTTTATTGCCGTAGCAGGTATTGCCAAGCCCGGATATTTTTACAGACATCTTAACCGGCGTTCGGAGGACACGCTCACTTTTCCGGATCATCATCATTTTTCGGATGCCGATGTACAGAAAATATTGAGACGGGCTGCAGGAAGAAAAATCGTAACGACAGAAAAAGACTATATGAGGCTGCAGAACCTCATTCCCGCTAGTCAGCTGTATTACCTGCCCATTCAAATGAGCCTCTTGGCTGACGAAGCTGCGTTCGAAACAGCTGTAAATGGATTTATTGCGGATTTGAAGTAAAGTAACATATATTTAAAAACAGGTTTTAAAAAGCCTGCTTTTTGCTTTTATTTCTTTATTCTTAAAATACAGTACATTGCATGGGGCACAGCATCCTCATAAGTATCTTCCTTACCCATGCTGCATTTTCCCGATAAAGGATTTTGACTTTGGGGCAGTTCATTTTTTGTATGTTCATTGTCCATATGGTGTTTGATAGTAAGGACCACAATTAAAAATGCTATAAACAGTTCCTTCATAAAATGATCGTTTATATTAGGAGACGTAGACAAAATTGAAAAGGTTGTAAAATTCAGAATAAATTAAGAATGTTTTTTATAATTAATTGATTTATAGGTTGCTTATGTGCTCATATTTTATACCTTTAGGAAATTAATGCTGAAAAATGTTTAAAATATGATTAAAAAACTACTTTTTCTTCTTGCATTTATTTTCTCTTTCCCTGGCTTTGCCCAGCCTATTTCCAATTTTAAACATTTTAGTGGTCAGTATGATTTTACGATGATTGGAAATACGCTGAATAGTGCACCTAACGGAACAGGAGCTTCGTGTACAATCCTCACCCAGTCTAGTGCCGTTTTAACGCTTTCCGCAGGTCAAACCGTGAAGGCGGCCTATCTTTACTGGTCCGGATCCGGAAGCCTGCAACAGGCCGATCTCAATGTAAAGCTCAACGGTACCGACGTGGTATCCCAAAGAACATTTACAGCTTCTATGTCGGGAGGACTTCCTTTTTTCGGAGCTTTTGCCGATGTTACGTCACAGGTGCAAAGCACCGGAAACGGCACCTATCTTTTTTCTGATTTCGATATCAGCGGCGTAATTGCTCCTTATTGTCCGACCGGAATTAATTATGCCGGATGGTCCATCATTGTTATTTATGAAGATCTTACCTTGTCTAACAGGGTGGTGAGCCTGTTTGATGGTTTTGAAATTGTGGATCCGTCAAACCAGAATGTTTTCTTTACTTTAAACGGACTTAATGTAACGAGTGTTGTTGGTTCCAAAGTAGGATTTCTTGCATGGGAAGGAGACGACAACATTGCGGTTTCGGAAGAATTGCGTATTAACGACATGCTCGTAAGCGACCCTCCGCTGAACCCCGTAAACAATGTATTTAACGGAACCAATACCTTCACCGGATCAAATAGTTTATGGAATATGGATATTGATTATTACCTTATTTCAAGCTATGTATCGGTTGGAGATACCTCTTTAAGCGTGCGTATCAGGTCCGGTCAGGATTTAATTATTGCCAACAGCTTTATTGTAACGCTCAACAGCGTTTTTGCCGATGCCACCCTTACGCTGGATGCGTTTGCAACCAAATGCAACAGCCGGGAAGTTGAATTAGCATATACGGTTTACAACCTGAACAGCACCAACAACCTTATCGCGAATACGCCCGTTGCCTTTTACATGGGTGATGAGCTGATTGGTTTAACAAAGACGAAAGCGGTGATACCCATCGGCGGGAGCGAGTCAGGAACCATTACACTGACCGTGGCACAAAATACGCCCGATGATTTTTCCATACGTGCGAAGGTGGATGATGATGGGTCGGGAAAGGGTATAGTGGTGGAGTTGAACGAGGATAACAATGAAGCGGAAACCGATGTACATCTGATCAGGGGACCTAAGATAAACCAGCCCGGAGATATGGTGGAATGCGACGTAGATGAAGATGGTGAAATTATTTTCGATCTCACTTTTAAAGAAGATGAGATTGTAAACACCGGAACCGGTCTTGTGTTGACCTATTTTGAAAACGAGAAAGATGCTGAGGAAAATACCAAAAGCATTGCTGATACCCGGAATTATGCTGTAAAGGTTCACACCAAAAAAAGGATATGGGTAAGGGTGTACAATAAAGAGAATGCTTGTTATTCCATTACTTCTTTTCTTATAACGGCTCAGGAGAAGGTCTTTGCCAATATAGACCAGCCCATTGTGATCTGTAACAGGAAGAACGATGCCACTTTTGCAGATTTAACCATAGTGGAATGGTTGCTGAGGAAGAAGTATCCGTATGTAGACGAATTAAGCCTGCATTTTTACAAAAAAAGGGATGATGCACAGCAGGAGGTCAATGAAATTACGGAACTGGCACATTATAAGCCGTCGGTATTTCCTGAATTTATCTACCTTAAGGCCAAAGGAAAGTCGGTTTTGTGGTGCGACAATATTATTGAAGTAAAAATAAACGACTGCCTCATACCCAAGGGAATATCACCCAATGGCGATGGGTCAAACGACGGATTCGATCTTACCAACTTTAACCTGCTGCATTTGCAGATTTTCAACAGGTACGGTATGGAAGTTTATGAACACGGTGAAGGGTATACAGATCAATGGAAGGGACAGGATAAAACCGGAAAGATCCTTCCTGCGGGTACGTATTTTTATATCTTTAAAACCACTTTTGATACCTATACGGGTTATGTCCACGTAATAAGGGAAATAAGGTAGCTATATAAAAAAACCGGAACATCTGTTCCGGTTCTTTATTATTATCTGATAGCAAAAGCTTTTTGTTTTTCAGCAGGAAGTTGTTCAAAACGCTCCTTGCATTCTTTGATCATTGCAATGGCAGCAGCTTTATCGCCGAATCCGTTTGTTTCAACTTTTTTGTTTTCAAGGTCTTTGTAAACCTGGAAAAAGTGTTCGATTTCCTTCATAAGGTGTTTATTAACATCACCTAAATCGTTTAATTCGCGCATAAGGGGATCTCCGGTAGGAACACAGATGATTTTTTCATCATTTCCTTTGTCGTCTGCCATATAAAACACCCCGATAGGTTTCACTTCCATTAATAATCCCGGAATAGTCGGTTCGGTAGTCAGTACCAAAACATCAAGAGGATCTTTGTCCAAAGCCAGGGTTTCAGGAATAAACCCGTAATCAGTCGGATATTTCATAGATGAGAATAAAAGACGGTCGAATCTCATCATTTTTAAATCAAAATCGAACTCGTATTTATTTCTGCTTCCTGCAGGAATTTCGATGAACACATCGAATTGTTCAATATTAGTCATATTTTATAAATTATCTTTTTATTTGAAAATCGGATTGCAAAAGTACATTAAAATTCAATTCTTTACAAATTAAAAATGGAATCCGAATACTGCTTTTACGCCCATTTTACGGGCATTGGGATTTTCAAGGTAATTTCCACGCCAGGTAACGTCAATGCGGAGGCATTTAAACAGGTTTCCGACCCCGACGAAGTATTCATAATACACCTTGTCTTTAGGTGCTACATAGGCTATGTTAGAGGCATTAAGGTCTGCGTTTCGTTGCGATACATCTCCCCATACACCGCGTATCCCCACAAATTCACGCAGTCCGAGTTTCCGGATTCCGGGGATTCTGGAAAAGATGCGTCCGTTAAAGTTATGCTCCAGGTGCAGTGAAATGTATTCATCTGTTATAAACTCATAGTATTCAAGCTGGCTGAATGCATTTTCAATAATAAAGTACGACTGGTTTCCCGGGATAACGCTCATAAGGCCCAACGGAACCGTACCAAATGTTTTTCCTGCCTCTAGGGTGGGAGTAAGCCTTCCAAAACCGCCTACCAATATGGGATGCCGGTATAGAAGTTGTATTTTTTTATAGTCGAAATCGCTGTCCAGCATACCCTTTACACCCAGGGAATAATTAAAGAATACACGGGCGTAGTTGAAGTCAACATCGGTTCTGTCCACACCGTATCCTACCGTCTTCCTGCGCGGTGTATAGTCTACAGAAAGATTGATTTCAGACTGTTTCAGATCGTTCTGAACCGTTCCTGATTCATTATAATACCCCAGGGAAAAAGTCGGTGATGCCGATTTAAGGGTCTTGTAGTTGAAAGCTGCCGAAAACTTAAGGTTCTTTAAAGGTTCTATTTCTAGGCCTGCAGATGTTAGGTTGATATTGGAAAGTTTGGAATTATCCCCGCTTGCCAGAAGGGCGCTGGAAGCAAAGCTTCTTCCCAGAACATCGGTAATTGGCGATAAGCTGGCTGCAATCTGTTCTACATCCCTGCGGTTCCCTGCAAAGAAGATAAAACGGGAGTTTTTATCGAGCATGAACCTGCCCGAGATACCGTATTTGAATTTGTCGTCCTTAAAGCCGTATGCCGTATACCCTTCGAAGCGCCACATATCGTTTTGCCCGAAATAGGTTCTGCCCCCCATACGTAAACGAAACCCTTCGATATCGTTAAAACCGAAAGAAGAAAAAATAGGACCGTAATCGAAATTCCCGATTTGTATGTAATCGCTGGCCAGTATGGTTCCAAGGTTTACGTAAGTCTGAAAACGCTTGTTTTGCTGTAATTTGTCCAGCATGGTATAGATGCCGTTTTCCTCTTCGGTAAGAGGTTCAAAACGATAACTTTCCCAAAATGAATCAGGCCGGTTCATCAGCGCTTCATTATAGGAATTCACTTCGCTTTTATAGAAATTCAGAGGTTTTTTCTTATTAAAGTCAAAATTCTTAAAGTAAGTGGTACGCTTACCGTACATTCCTTTTGACTTTTCGTTCTGGCGTATACTGAAATCTGTCATAAGATGATCTTTGGTCAGTAAGAATACCGAATCGTTTAGCACGTCGAACTCCTGTTCTATGTAGATATCGCGTACCCAGTTGATGTTGGCATCCTTGCTTATGGCCATGTTGATTTTCTTTATGGCCCATGTTCCATCGTTTACCCAGAAATCACCTTTAAAGGTCAGTTCCCCTTTCCTGCGCGGATAGTACACGATGTTATAGCACAGTTTGCCGTCGATATAGGTGGTGTCGGTCAAAACGTAATTGTATACGTTGATACCCGTACGTGACAGCGGACTTACAAAATCCTTGTCAAACAGCTTAAGGTAATTGTCGTAAATATTGTATTCAACATACAGGTCTTTAAGAAAAGCCATGATGTGCTGGTTGCTTTCAAATCCCGAATTCTTGTTTCCTGCGAGTATTTCCTTTTTAAGCTTGGTCAAGTTGTCGCCGTAAACATTGGAAGCCTGTTCGTTTATAAAAATAGGCAGGTAGGTTTTTCCCGTGATTTTGGAAGTATCGACCTGGTCAAAGATAAATTCCATCCCTTTGAACAACCGGCTTTTCATATAAGCGCTGTCTATGGAATTAAGGTCGAACTCGATCTTTTCATATTTCTGATACGCATACTGGTCAAACTTGTAAAGTCCGTTCTTTTTCTTGTTCTCCCATATTTTACGAAGGATGTCGAGTGCCGGATTGTTCTTTTTGGAAGTTTTTCCAGTGTAGATCTTTATTTCGTCGAGCAGGTTGTCTTCCTTTAATTCTATCTTTAATCCCAGGTTAACGGCCTTTGACAACGGCATCAAAATATCGTCATATCCGGTAAAGGAGATCACGAGCGTATCCTGTGTCTGGTCTGATTCCAGATAAAATTTACCGTCTTCATTGGTAATAACGCCTTCGGAAGTATTTTTGAAATAGACGCTTACGTAGGACAGGGGCTGTTGTTTTGTATCGATTACGATACCGCCTACCTTTGTCTGCGCGTGTATATGCAGATATAGAAACGTAAATAGTAATAGTGCTATTTTTTTCATAACAAAAAAACTCCAACCTTTTGGCTGGAGTTACAAATGTAATTTAAAATTTTGTTAATTCTTATAAAGAACTTTTTTTACTGCTTTCACGACATCCTGTGCATTTGGCAACCATTCTTTAAGTAATACCGGAGAGAATGGGGCAGGAGTATCGGCTGTTGTGATACGTTGAACCGGAGCATCAAGATAATCGAATGCGCGATCCTGTACCATATAGGTAATTTCGGATGCTACTGAAGCAAAAGGCCATGCTTCTTCAAGGACAACAAGGCGGTTTGTCTTTTTTACCGATTTAATGATGGCATCGTAATCCATAGGACGAACCGTACGAAGGTCAATAATTTCGCATGAAATATTTTCTTTTGCCAGTTCGTCTGCAGCAGCATAGGCTTCTTTGATGATCTTACCGAACGAAACGATCGTTACATCTGTTCCTTCCCGTTTTATATCTGCCACTCCTAACGGAATTGTGTATTCTCCTTCAGGCACTTCCCCTTTATCTCCGTACATCTGCTCAGATTCCATGAAGATCACAGGATCGTTATCACGAATCGCCGATTTAAGAAGTCCTTTTGCATCGTAAGGATTAGAAGGTACAACCACTTTTAAACCTGGAGTATTTGCATACCAGTTTTCAAATGCCTGTGAATGTGTTGCAGCTAATTGTCCTGCTGAAGCAGTAGGTCCGCGGAAAACCATAGGCATGGAAAACTGTCCTCCGGACATCTGGCGCATTTTGGCCGCATTGTTAATAATCTGGTCAATACCGACCAATGAAAAGTTGAACGTCATGAATTCTACAATCGGACGAAGCCCGTTCATAGCAGATCCTACAGCTATACCTGCGAAACCGAGTTCGGCAATAGGTGTATCGATAACACGTTTAGGTCCGAATTCGTCCAACATTCCTTTAGAGGCTTTATAAGCTCCGTTATATTCGGCAACTTCCTCACCCATTAAATATATTTTTTCATCGCGGCGCATTTCCTCGCTCATTGCTTCGCAAATCGCCTCTCTAAATTGTATTGTTCTCATAGTATCGTAATTGATAGGTGCACAAAAATATAAAAATATAATTTGCTATCCTTGTATTTTAATAATAAAAAATGATGAAGATTTACGGCTGAGTGGTTAACAATTCGCCGAGTTGTATCTTCTCAAAAAGTATTTTCCCGAGTTTAAGGTCTGAAAATCCCGGTTTTAGCTTAAAGGTAAATTCAGGCAAACCGTTGTTTACCAGACATTCTATATAGTAGGTTGCAACTTTATGCTGAACAGACTTAATATTTTTTAGTTCATGTATATGGGTGGAAATCATGAAAAAACTTTCGCTGAACCTGGCGAGGCCTTCTAAAGTTAAAGAAAGGATTTCCAGAGCGTCCTCGGAATTTGTACCTCTGAAAAGTTCGTCGAACAAAACAAAGCAGCGGTTACCGGAGATACAGCTTAGAACTGTCTTTTTAAGGTTGAGCATTTCCTGCATGAAATAACTGTAACCGCTATGTAAATCATCATTGTTGCTAATGAAAATATATAGTTCATCGTAATAAGGTGTGGTGAATTTTTCAGCAGGTACGGGTAATCCTATATGTGCCAGGTAAACGCTGATTCCCAGAGCTTTTAAAAAGGTTGATTTTCCTGCCATGTTAGCACCCGTAAGCAGCGTAACTCCGGTTGAAAAGACTCCTGAATTTTTTACAGGATCACTGAGTTGCGGATGATACAGGTCAGTAAATGAAAAATTACGGTGCTCATCGATTTCTGCGAATGAAAGTTTATGTTCAACTGTTTTTTTTGCGATGGAAATAAAAGCTTCAAATTCTGAAAAAGCATCAATAAACGATAAGGATCCGTTTATCCTGTAATGTTTGTGGACAGTTTTGAGAATGTTGAGAATATCTTCACTGCTGATTTTTTTCCTATCCATGAGGCCATGATGGAAATCGAGCCGGAATGATAAAAAATAATTGCGGAATTCTTCAAATGTTCTTTTATAAACAGGGGGCAGTGTATCAGCTTCAAAATTTTCCACATATGCTTTATAATACATACGTAAAAAAAGTATTAGCTGTATGACCTTACCTTTAAGTTGTTGAGCTGTTTTTTTTCGGCTATCTATGATTTTTAAAGGACTATCATAGTATAGAATGGTGATAAACTGGTTTTGTTCCAGATTCATAAATACTTCGCGGTAGTAGAGTCCTGAATATTGGTACGATTCGAATAATGCGTGATTTTTTATAAAACATTTTATTATTTGATTCCGGTCGGTTATATCCTCCCTGCAGCAAAGTTTCGTATGTAATATGCGTTTCAGGCTTAAAGCCGCATTCGGATTAAGAGTCGCATTAAAAAGCCTGAAAAGGTCATCGGTTAAAACAGGATCTGATTCCATGGAAAAGATATTGTTCGTTTAATTAATACCTTTATAATTAAATACAGATCCGTTCCATTCATAAAGGAGGTTCTGCTTTGTTACGTTTAAGGTTTTGTCAACAAGCGCAATTTTCAGAAGGTTATGGTTAAGTGAAATCACTTCCACAGGACGTTCAGGCCGGTCGGCGACGCTTGAAAAATCAAATTCAACCGATATGCTGCTCAACAGTTCTCTTTTTGTCCTGAAGATCTTGGCTTCTTCAAGAATTCCGTTTTGAACCTGATAGGCGGTGATATGCTGCACGATATATTTGGTAGATAATATGCTGTTGGATATAGCCAGGTAAACAGGCTGATTTTCCTTGTTAAGGACTGTATAGATCTTGGAAAAGAATGCCTGGGAATCTTCTGAAGCAAAACGTTCTTTGGTATAAGTTTTTCCGTTTGTGCGGAACTGGAACAGCTGATCGAAGAAACGCATGGTTCCTCCCAGGCCATTATCCCAGCTGTAAATACGGAACTGACCATCGTCGGAAGTCGTCACGTATACATGCTCCTTCTGTAGCAGTTCAAAAGGGTATTGCAGGGTTTTTTCGTTGTTCTTCACAAAAGCGGCAAGCGAGTCTGAAAATTGACGGCTTAGATCAGGGGTGTTTTCCGAAGCCTGTACATCAGCACCGGAAACCTTTCGGATTATTTCAGCAAGTTTCGTTTCGGTTTTGGAAAAATCGTTAACTTCATCTGTTTCCCGAATATGTGAAGATACAGAGTCGGAATAAGGTGCAGGTGTTTCTTTCTGCCCGGCTTCTTTTTTGGTACAGCTTAAACAGGCAACTGTAATGATAAGGAGGAGCGTCTTCTTCATAGAGGGTGTTAAATAAACATCTTTATATCCTTGCTTATTAATAAGGTAGGAAATTATCCGAAGATGTACGATTGTTAATTTTAGTGAAGATAATTCTAAATTTCTTTTTTTGAGGTTTGAAAGCCTTAAAGTTTTCTAAAAATTAATCTGTTTTTTCTTTTTTGAGTAAAAAATATTATGCATGCATAATAAAATGTTTGAAAAAATTTTTATCTTCGTCTTTAATTTAGGAATAATCTCAAAAAATTATAATAGATGAAAATATTAGTTTGCATAAGCCATGTGCCTGATACTACTGCAAAAATTAACTTCACGAACGGAGATACGGAGTTTGATACGAACGGAGTTCAATTTGTTATCAATCCCAACGATGAATTTGGTTTAACACGTGCCATCTGGTTTAAGGAGAAGCAGGGAGCACATGTAACGGTTGTAAACGTTGGAGGACCTGAAACCGAGGCTACAATCCGCAAGGCATTGGCAATCGGGGCTGACGAGGCAATCCGCGTAAACGCAAATCCTACAGACGGTTTCTTCGTTGCCAAACAGTTGGCTGAAGTAGTTAAGGCAGGAAATTACGATGTGGTTATCTGTGGAAAGGAATCTCTGGATTATAACGGAGGAATGGTTCCGGGAATGCTTGCTGCTTTATTGAACTATAATTTTGTGAATTCATGTGTTGGTGTTGAAATCGAAGGAACAAAAGCTACTTTGGTTCGCGAGATTGACGGAGGTAAGGAAACACTGACTTCTGATTTACCTTTGGTAATTGGAGGACAAAAAGGAATTGTAGAAGAGAAAGATCTTCGCATCCCGAACATGCGCGGAATTATGACAGCCCGTACCAAAGCATTAAACGTTATGGAAGCAGTATCGGCCGATGTTAAAACAAAAGCCGTTAAATTTGAAAAACCCGCACCTAAATCGGCAGTAAAACTGGTAAGCCCGGATAATCTGGACGAATTAATCAACCTGTTGCACAACGAAGCGAAAGTAATCTAATTCTAACCTTAAATTTAAAAAGAAACATGTCAGTTTTAATATATACAGAGTTTTCAGAAGGAAAATTTAAAAAAGTTGCATTGGAATTAGCTTCTTATGCAAAGAAAGTTGCAGAATCACTAGGAACAACTGTTACGGCAGTTACCGTTAACGCCGGAGACGTTTCCGATTTGGGGAAATACGGGGTAGACAAGGTGTTAAAAGTTTCGGATTCAAAATTAGAAAAGTTTAACGCAAGAGCTTATGCCGACGTGGTAAAGCAGGCTGCGCAGAAAGAAAATGCTAAAGTGGTAATCCTTTCTTCTACAACCGATTCGTTGTACCTGGCTCCGATTGTTGCCGTTGGCCTTGATGCTGGTTATGCTTCCAATGTGGTGGCTTTACCGGTATCTACAAGCCCGTTCCAGGTAAAACGCAACGCGTTTTCAAATAAAGGCTTCAATGTTACAGAGCTTTCATCCGACGTGAAAGTTATCGCACTTGCAAAAAACTCATTCGGACTTGCAGAAGCTTCAGGAGCTGCTGTAGCTGAAGATTTCGCCGTAACGTTGAACGATGCGGATTTCAACATCCAGATTCAGAGTCAGGAAAAGGCTTCAGGTAAGGTTTCTATTGCAGATGCGGAGATCGTAGTATCCGGAGGCCGTGGATTAAAAGGACCTGAAAACTGGGGAATGATTGAAGAACTGGCAGAAGTTTTGGGAGCGGCAACAGCCTGTTCCAAACCGGTATCGGATCTTGACTGGCGTCCTCACTCAGAGCACGTAGGGCAGACAGGGAAACCGGTTGCTTCTAATTTATACATTGCCGTTGGTATTTCCGGAGCTATTCAGCATATTGCGGGAATCAACGCATCCAAAGTAAAAGTAGTGATCAATACCGACCCGGAAGCTCCTTTCTTTAAAGTGGCAGATTACGGTGTGGTTGGAGACGCATTCCAGGTAGTTCCGGAATTAATTAAAAAATTAAAGGAATTCAAGGCGCACAACAACTAAATCTTTTAAAAAAGAACATAAATAAAGGCTATTAAATTTAAAGATATTATCTTTGTTTAATAGCCTTTTTTGGCTATTTTTATCCTTATGAGTTTAGTACAGTTAACAATAAAAGGTATTTCGTACAGCCATACGCAGAACGGCGCATACGCCCTGATTTTGAATGAAGTGGACGGCGAACGCAAACTGCCGATTGTAATCGGTGCTTTTGAAGCACAGGCTATAGCTATTGCCATTGAAGAAGATTTAAAACCACCGCGTCCTCTTACGCATGATCTCTTTAAAACCTTTTGCGACCGTTTCGATATTGTGGTAAAACAGGTGATCATCCATAAACTGGTCGACGGCGTTTTCTTTTCAAGTATTATTTGTGAGCGTGACGGTATAGAGGAAATCATCGATGCCCGTACTTCAGATGCCATATCGCTGGCACTGCGTTTCGATGCGCCTATTTTTACCTACAAAAACATTCTGGACAAAGCCGGGATTTACCTAAGGGAACAGGAGTTGGCAGATATGGATGATGCTGATGAAGACGACGACGATTTTGACGACGACGATGAAAAAGACCAGACGATCAATGAAGCCATTGATGAATTTCTGAATATTGTTCCGGAAGAGAAAGAGAATGAGTTTGCCGGGTATTCGGTTCAGGAACTCAACGACATGTTGGAGCTGTCGGTCCTGAATGAAGATTATGAAAAAGCAGCCAGATTAAGAGACGAATTATCCAAACGCAACCTGTAAAAATGAAACAGTATTTAGATTTAGTAAAGCATGTTTTGGAAAACGGCGTGCAGAAAGGGGATAGAACGGGTACCGGTACCAAAAGCGTATTCGGTTATCAGATGCGTTTTGACCTTGCCGAAGGTTTTCCGTTGGTTACCACTAAAAAAGTGCATCTCAAATCAATTATATATGAATTGCTTTGGTTTTTAAAAGGCGATACCAATACTGGTTATTTAAAGGAACACGGTGTACGTATCTGGGACGAATGGGCCGATAAGGACGGAAACCTGGGACCTATTTACGGATATCAATGGAGAAACTGGAACGGGGAAGAAATAGACCAGATAAAGGAACTGATCGATACGCTGAAGAAAAATCCAAACAGCAGAAGAATGCTCATATCGGCCTGGAACCCTTCAGTGTTGCCCGATACTTCAGTCTCATTTGAAGAAAATGTAGCAAACGGAAAAGCGGCATTACCACCTTGCCATGCCTTTTTTCAGTTTTATGTTGCCGATGGTAAATTGTCGTGCCAGCTGTATCAGCGTTCTGCCGATATTTTTCTGGGAGTTCCGTTTAATATTGCTTCTTATGCTTTATTTACAATGATGATTGCCAAGGTATGCGGTCTTGGTTATGGCGATTTTATCCATACATTCGGTGATGCGCATATTTACAACAATCACTTTGAGCAGCTTGAATTGCAATTGTCCCGTGAGCCACGTAACCTGCCGAAAATGATGCTGAACCCGGAAGTGAAGGACATTTTCGATTTTGAGTTTGAAGATTTTACATTGATTGATTACGACCCGCATCCTGCAATTAAAGGGCAGGTTTCCGTATAATGAAGATAAGTTTGGTAGCAGCCGTAGCCCGGAATAATGCAATAGGGAAAGACAATACGCTTTTATGGCATCTGCCGGCCGATTTCAGGCATTTTAAAAATACGACCTCAGGCCATTACATCCTTATGGGCCGTAAAACGTTTGATTCGTTTCCGAAGCCCCTGCCCAACAGAATGCACCTTATCATTACGCGCAGGTCCGATATGAAGGTTCCTGAAAACTGTTTTGCATTTTCCTCTGTGAAGGATGCGCTGCAATTTGCAGAAGCCCGGGGCGAGGAAGTGGTGTACGTGATTGGAGGTGGTGAAATCTATCGCGAAACAATGGATATTGCCCATGAATTGGTTATAACGCATGTAGAGGCCACCTTTAAAGATGCCGATACGTTTTTCCCGGAAATCGGAAACGATTGGCACCCGGTTTCGGAAACTTTGTTTAAAGCAGATGAAAAAAATAATTATGACTTTACCATAGCGGTTTACGAACGATGAAAATGTTAGGCGTGGTTTATTGTGTGCTCTGTACTGCATTTTCAGTCAATGCACAGATGGCAACGTTTAAAAAGGAACTTGCAAGACCAAAGGCGCTGACTTACTACGCGTTGAATCATCTGGGCGATACTTCTTCTATTGTCGATGATGAAATAGCAAAGGAAACCGTACTGAAGACTTTTACTTTTAAAGATCCCTTTTTAGGAAGGATCACACAGTACGATGAAAGAAATCCGCTTCAGCAGATTGTTTTTTACAGGGGCACGCAACAACTTGTATTGCTCGACAACCAGCTTAGTGTAAAGGAAAAGATGATGATTTCAGAATATTTTCCAGAAATTGATGCTGCGTATGCTGCGTTGACGGCCCAATCTTCTATCTGGATTTTCGATTATGCCAGTAAAAGGTGGTGTATTATTACAGCAAATCACGAGCAATCTGCCTACGTGAGCAATCCTATTCCTGATTATGATGTTATAACGACTTACGGAAATTTTGCTTACTGGCAATCCGGAAATACGGTTTACGGAATTGATATATACGGTAAGATAATGAAGGAGCAGCTTTTACCCGACAGCGCAAAATTGTTAGCAATTAATGGAAGGTATATAGTGTATCAATTAAACAATGCTGTATTTTTGTTGAATACTGAACAACAAAGCGCAGAACAGCTCAGGGAAATAGATTCCAAAGTAGAAAAAACGTTCTTTAATGCGCAAAATATCAGTTTTTTGACAAGTGAAAAACTGTATTTGTATAATATAAATTAACAACGTATGCAGGTAGCAATTGCAGGAAATATCGGAGCAGGGAAAACGACTTTAACCCAATTACTGTCCAAACATTATAAATGGGAACCGCATTATGAAGATGTGGTAGACAATCCTTACCTCGACGATTTCTACCATTCCATGGACCGTTGGTCCTTTAACCTGCAGATTTACTTTCTCAACAGCCGTTTTCGCCAGATCCTCACAATGAAATCAAGTGGTAAGAATACCATTCAGGACCGTACGATTTATGAGGATGCGCATATATTTGCCCCGAACCTGCACGCAATGGGACTCATGTCTAACCGCGATTTCGATAATTACAGGCAGTTGTTTGACCTTATGGAAGGGCTCGTGGGGGCGCCGGACCTCCTTATTTACCTGCGCAGTTCGATTCCCAACCTCGTAGGCCAGATTCATAAGCGGGGCCGTGAATATGAAAATTCCATATCCATTGATTATCTCAACAAGCTTAACGAGCGTTATGAAGAATGGATTTCGGGTTATGACAAGGGCAGGCTGCTCATAGTAGACGTTGACCCTATTAATTTTGTTGACAATCCCGAAGATCTCGGGGGCATCATTAACAGGATTGATGCAGAATTTAATGGTCTGTTCTGATTCATGCCGGGTTGTGTGAAAAGATACGGATGTTCCGTATGTGGATTCCTTTTTAAATATTTTTTGCCCCTGTACGGCTTTCAGATGGCTGCACAGGAAAACTGGAGCGTGACGGTGCAGGCGCATGAAGGGGCTATACTGCCGCACAGTAAGAATATATCACACCTTATCACTTCCAAGCCCACAGGATTGCTTATTTCTTTTAACCACAGAACTACGGGAGATGCAGAGTGGCACCATATTTATCGCTTTCCGGATGTAGGATTTTCCTTTCATACGCAGAACAATCATAATGAAACACTGGGAAACCTTTACGGATTTTACGGACATTATAACTTTTACTTTCTCAACAGAAGGCTGCAGTTCAGGGTAGGACAGGGTATTGCTCATGCAACAAATCCTTTTGATAAGGAAACCAATTACAGGAATATGGCATACGGATCAAAATGGATGCCTTCGACCTATTTTATGTTGAGTTACGATCAGCCCCGGATTTATAAGAATATCGGGGTGAATGCAGGTTTGCTTTTTGTACATCATTCCAACGCCACCATAAAAGCTCCCAATACCAGTACGAATACGCTTGCGCTGACCCTGGGGCTAACGTATCATTTTGATGAGGAAGATGTGGTCAATAAACCGTCATCGTTTCTGGATCATCCGCAGCAAATGCGTTATAATATTATTTTACGAACGGGCGTAAATGAAAGCCATATAGTAGGGATGGGACAGAAGCCTTTTTACCACATAACGGCAATTGCAGAAAAACCTTTGAATGAGGTAGGAGCTTTACAGCTTGGAATGGATGTGTTTTTATCGTACTCGCTTAAGGAGCTTATTCCTTTTCTGGCGGTTTCTTTTCCGGAAACCGGAATGAAGCAGGATACGGACTGGAAGCGCATTGGTATATTTGCCGGTTATGAACTGTACCTGAACAGGCTGACGGCCGAGGCAAACATAGGATATTATATTCATGATGAATACAAGGAAAACGGATCGCTGTATCAGAGACTAGGATTGCGTTATTACGTAACGCCTAATATTTTTGGCGTCATGTCGTTAAAAACACATTTTGCAAAGGCAGAAGCTTTTGAGGTAGGAATCGGTTACAAATTGTAGTTATGAAGAGAACGATTGCTTTTTTATCGGTATTGATAATGGGATGCTCGGGAGAAGACGCGTGCTTTTCCAAAAAAGGTGATCCTGTTGCACAGACATACGGCCTTGCAGGATTCCATACGCTGGACATCCCAATGAATGTTTCGGTAGAGATTATTCCGGATACGATCTATGCGCTTGAAATTCACTCATTCGAAAACCGTATTAAGGCTCTTTCCTTCAAAGTTGCTGATTCCGTCCTCGTTATCAAAAACGAAATAAGCTGTGAGATGCTTAAAAGTTACGAAACTGCCGTTTTAAAGATCCATAGCCCGAACTTAAAACGCATTAATTCCAGAACGCAGTTCCGTGTTTTTTCAACCCAGACACTTAGGTTCCCGAATCTTTATCTTTTAACGAGCATTCCTAATGAAACAAGTGCCTCTACAAGTTTCGACCTCAAAGTTGACAACAACAGCATAGTGGTAGAAGATAACCAGGTAGGATTCTTCCAGTTAAAGGGAAAGACCAAATTGCTCGATGTACAGCTTTACGGTGCCAACGGTGTGGTAAAAGCTCGCGAATTAGAGGCCCGCAATATAAAATTATACCACAGGAGTAACCAGAATATTGAACTGTTTCCCGTTTCAAAAATTGAAGGAACCCTTTTCTCGGTCGGAAATGCCTATCTGTATCATAAACCCGATACGGTTAACATAACCAAACTTTACACGGGATCTGTTTACTATAAATAGCAGACCGGTTTTTATAAAAAAACTTCCTGTTTGGGAAGCTTTAAGATGTTGTTTTTTCTCTGAAGATAGTTTCGAGATTTTTATTTTTAAGCTGCATCGACAGAATTTTGACATCCATTTCTTTTGCAAAGTCAAAAAGAACAGGGCGCATATCGCGGTCGCTTTTGAAGATAAGTTCCCACTGCATATCGTGGATATTTCGGTAGGACTTCAAATCGGCAAGGCGCTTTATGAATTCTTCTTCTATTTTAAAATCAAATTCTATTTCGATGACCTGATCGTTCTCATCGCTGAAGATTTGCTGTAGCTGGTTGTCTGCTACGATTTCTCCCTGCCTGATGATGATGACGCGGTCGCATATGGCTTCTACTTCCTGCATAATATGCGTTGAAAGGAAAACGGTCTTGTTCTTTCCTATTGTTTTGATAAGCTCCCGTATTTCCACAAGCTGGTTCGGGTCAAGCCCGGTTGTCGGTTCATCCAGGATCAATACTTCCGGATCGTGCAATAGTGCTGTTGCAAGTCCTACGCGTTGCCGGTATCCTTTAGACAATTGCCCGATTTTTTTATGAGATTCAGGCGTGAGCCCCGTGAGGGAAATGACTTCTTCAATACGCTTTTTGTCGGTTTTGTAAACATCGGCATTAAAGGCCAGATATTCCCTTACATACAAATCAAGATATAACGGGTTGTGTTCCGGAAGATAACCGATCGATTTCTGTACTTCTCTCGGATTGCTTTTTACATCAAATCCGTTTACGGAAGCAGTTCCTTCATCAGCCCCGATATAGGTGGTAAGGATTTTCATCAGTGTAGATTTTCCTGCTCCGTTCGGACCTAGAAAACCAACAATTTCCCCCTTATTGATTTTGAAGCTTATGGAATTCAATGCCTTTTGGGTACCGTAGTTTTTCGATATGTTTTTTACTTCAATCGACATGCGTTTTAATTTTACACAAATGTAATTAAATTTTTATATTTAAACAGGTTATAAATACAGATCAATACCGAAGTTTATTGATTTATGATTAAATTTGCACCATGACGAAATTAGGGGAAAAAGCTTTGTGGTTTCAGGAATTGTCTAAAAGCAGGCCGTTTGTAATTGCAGGTCCCTGCAGTGCAGAAACTCCGCAGCAGGTATTGGAAACAGCACATGCCATAAAAGATACTGCCGTTATTTACAGGGCCGGTATCTGGAAACCGAGAACGCGTCCGGGCGGATTTGAAGGAGTTGGAGCCATAGGATTAAAATGGTTACAGCAGGTAAAGGAAGAAACCGGCATGCTGCTGGCTACAGAGGTAGCTACGGCAGAACATGTGGACCTCGCGTTAGCGCACGGCATCGATCTGTTGTGGATTGGCGCCCGGACTACCGTGAACCCGTTTGCAGTACAGGAAATTGCTGACGCCCTGAAAGGAACGGATAAAATGGTTTTCATTAAAAATCCTGTAAATCCCGACCTGAGCCTATGGATCGGCGGTTTTGAACGCCTGCAAAACGCAGGTATTGAAAAACTGGGATTTATACACAGAGGCTTTTCATGTTACGATAAAGTCAAATACCGGAATGTGCCGGAATGGCAGATCCCGATTGATTTGCAGCTGCGCTTTCCCGAAGTACCGCTCATCAACGATCCGTCCCATATAACAGGCAACCGCGATCTTATTCAGCAGGTATCTCAGAAGGCACTCGACCTTAATTTTGACGGTCTCATGATCGAGACGCATCCGACACCGGATCAGGCCTGGAGCGATGCTGCACAGCAGGTAACTCCGCAACAGTTGAAGGAGATTATTGGAACGCTACAGTTGCGTGATGCTTCGAATGAAGAAGATGCCTATCTGAGTGAAATGCAGCGGTACCGTACCCGGATTGACGAGATTGATACGCAGATTTTAAAACTGCTTAAAAACAGAATGCACATTGCGGAAGAGATAGGACTGCTCAAAAAAGCAAAAAACGTTTCGGTACTACAACCCGAGCGCTGGCAGGAAGTCCTTATTAAAATGAAGCGTGAAGGAAAAGAAAATGAATTGGGTGAAGCATTTATAACTTCACTCTTTAAAGCGATTCACGACGAAAGCATCACCAGACAGGATCACATAATCAACAGAACATAAATGAATGACAGGTATTGTATATAAATCAACAGGTAGCTGGTACGTCGTTAAATCCGAAACAGGCGCGTTTTTTGAGTGCAGGATAAAGGGAAAGTTCCGGCTGAAAGGTATTAAAAGTACCAACCCGGTAGCAGTTGGCGACGTAGTGGATTTTGATCTGGATAAAACAGCAGACATCGTAACGGGGGTCATTACCAATATACATGAAAGAAAAAATTATCTCATCAGAAAATCGGTAAATTTGTCTAAGCAGGTGCACATCATCGCGGCCAATATAGACGTGCTCTTCATCCTCATCACCATCGATAATCCGGTTACCACGACAAGTTTTATAGACAGGTTGCTCGTAACGGCTGAAGCTTACGGAATAGAAGCCGTCCTGGTATTCAACAAGGTAGATACCTTTACCGAAGAAACACTCGACGACCAATTATACCTGCAGTATATTTACGAAACTATAGGATATAAAACGCTGCGTGTTTCCGCTGCTGAAGGCAAGGGGTTGGATGCCTTAAAGGAGATGATGAAACATAAAGTTTCGATGTTTACAGGCCATTCCGGAGTAGGAAAGTCAACGCTGGTAAATGCTCTGGAACCGGGCCTGAACCTTAAAACAAAGGAAATATCGGAACAGCACCAGCAAGGACAACATACGACAACATTTGCAGAAATGTACGATCTGAGTTTTGACGCCAGGATAATAGATACTCCCGGAATACGCGGATTTGGTATTGTTGATATGGAGCCTCAAGAAGTGGGAGATTATTTTCCTGAATTCTTCAGATTAAAAGATCAATGTAAGTTTAACAATTGCCTGCACAGGGAAGAACCGCACTGCGCCGTTAAGGCTGCGCTTGAAAATGATGAAATTTCCTGGTCCAGATATAGGAGTTACATCCAGATACTGGATGGCGACGAAGAGCATTACCGGACCGATCTTTATGGTAACGGGAAAAACAACGGAGAATAATGAAAGCCGTATTACAACGTGTAACCAGCGCATCGGTTGTCGTGGATGGGCAGGAGGTTGCAGCTATAGGTGGCGGCTTACTGGTTTTGCTTGGAATTGAAGAAGCCGATACTCAGGAAGATATTGATTGGCTCGCTGTCAAAATCATCAATCTACGCATTTTCAACGATTCAGACAACATTATGAACCTGTCGGTAAAAGACGTAGATGGGGAGGTGCTAACGGTGAGTCAGTTTACATTGCATGCATCAACTAAAAAAGGAAACCGCCCGTCCTATATTAAGGCAGCCAAACCTGAGATATCGATACCATTATATGAAAACTTTATCCGAACATTCGAAAGATTATTCGGAAAAAAAATACAGACAGGAAGATTTGGAGCCGATATGAAGGTTTCTTTACTAAATGACGGTCCTGTCACGATTATTATTGATACAAAGGAAAAAGTTTAAAACAAAACATAATAAAAACCAAAAACTACCTTATGATAAAAAAAGCGTTCTTTTTTTACTGTGTTCTCATGTCTTTTTACAGCTTTGGACAGAAAAAGCTCAATATTTCCGCTACTGATGTTTCGGATGATTTGAAAAAAGATGCACATAAGATTATAGTCGATCGTACAGAATCGGTCGATATAATTAACCAGAATATACTTCGAAATACCTCTTCTGAAACTATTTTGATACTTGACAAAGAAGGTGTTAAATCCGTTGATTTGTCGCTCTATTATGATAAATTGAGAAAAATTAAATCTCTTGAAACTAAAATCTACAATGCCGGCGGAGAGCTTATAAAAACGTTTAGAGAAAAAGATTTTTCCGATGCTTCCATTGCGGATGGATTTTCTATTTTTACGGATGACCGTATAAAATATATCAATTTACAACATTACCAGTTTCCGTTTTTTATAAAGTTTGATTACGAAATAGAACAGGCTAATACAATTTCAATTCCTTCTTTCACACCCATTCAGAATGTAGGAGATAAAGTCTTGAACGCGAACTTTACGTTACGATATCCGGAAGGTTTTACTATAAATAAACTGGAAAATAATATAGATGAGTATAAAATAAAAACCGAAAAGAAAACAACCGAATTAAGATATGAGGCGCAAAACCTGTTTGCTCCGGAATATGAAGAATTAAATACACGGTACATTGACCTGCTTCCTATTGTCCGTTTTGGTAACGAGAAACTTTCTTTAGGAAATGTAAAAGGTAGTATCAGTTCTTGGAATGATTTTGGAACGTGGTATTTTCAGAATTTTCTGGAAAGTCTTGACGGCCTTTCCGAAGCGACAGTTCTTAAAATGCGGGCTCTGACGCAGCATGCCAAATCGGATATTGAAAAAGCTAAAATTATTTTTGACTATGTTCAGAACAATACAAGGTATATTTCAGTTCAGGTTGGACTGGGAGGTTGGAGGCCTTTTCCTGCGACGGAAGTTGATAAGCTGGGATATGGAGATTGTAAAGCACTTACCAACTATACAAAAGCCTTGCTTTCCTGTGTAGGTGTAACGTCTTATTACACCATTATTCATGCCTCCGCAAATGTGGTGGATATTAACGAGAAAATAATTTCACTGCAGGGAAACCACGCCATTTTAACCATCCCATCTACTGAAGGGGATGTGTTTTTGGAGTGTACAAGTCAGAAAATTCCTTTCGGATATCTGGGTACATCAACAGATAACAGAAAGGCTCTGGTAATTAAGCCCGATGGAGCATACTTTGTTAAAACTTATTCCGGTAAGGAAGATAAAAATGTATTGTCGGCGAACTTTCAGGTCGACCTTAGAAATAAGCAAAAGGTTAAAACAAATATCGTATTTGATAACAAAGGCTCCTTTTATAATGGTATTTTCGGAATGGACGTTAATAATAAGAAAGAAGTAGATTCCTACTTGAAAAACGTATTTGCTTCATTAAAAAATATGGTAATAGTTGATTATAAGTCAACTAATGATAAAGAACATTTCGTTTTTCAGGAAGAAATCAAATTAGAATCGGATTTCATAGGGTCAAAAATAGGGAATGATTATTTGCTTACTGTAAGTCCTTTCCTTGATTTGGTAAACAAACCAAAGACCTATAAAGCAAGGAAAACGCCATTTAGTATCCAGCGCGGTAAAACATATGAAATAATGACAGAGTTTTTAATTCCTGAAGGATATTCGGTTTCTCAAAAGCCTGAAGTAAAAACGGTTGAAACAAAGTTCGGAATACATAATCTTGATATTGAATATAAGGAAAATAAAATACTTGTTAAAGAGAAGTTTATTTTAAAAGCTGGTGATTATTCTAAAGAAGATTATACGCTTTACCAGAAATTTGTAGCAGATGTGCGATCGAACAACAATTCAAAATTTATAATATCCAAAATATAACCAAAAATGACATTAAAAAGTTTAATTCCTTTCTTATTTTTAATACCGGGCATTATTTCAGCTCAGGAATTTAAAATCAATAAAATTACCAAAGCAGATTTTGAAGAAAAACGTTATGAGGCTGATTCTACTGCCACAGCCGTAATTGATTATAATATTGGAAATACTTATTTTGAGGCTGCAGGAAATAATTATCATATAGTAACGATTACCAAAACTAGAATCAAAATTTTTACAAAAGACGCATACGATTATGCAACAGTGAAAATCCCATTATTCAGGAAGCAGTCTTCCAGGGAGTTGTTAACAGTAACAAATGCTTTTACCTATAATTTGGTAAATGGAGAAATTGAGAAAACAAAGTTAAGTACAGCGGGAGAATTCTTGGAAAAAATAGAGGGAAACCATTATGTAGCTTCTTTCACAATGCCCAATGTGAAGGAAGGGAGCATCATAGAATATACCACGAAGATTACATCACCTTTTTTTACATTTGTCCCAGAATGGTATTTTCAATATGATATTCCTGTAAGATATAGTGAATTTACTCTCAAGATCCCCCAGAGTTTATATTTTTATAAATATATAAAGGGAATAGAGAAAATTTCACAGTTGACGTTGGGAGATTCTTATGTTTTCAAAGGGCAGAATATTCCGGCTCTTAAGGATGAAGGCTTTATTACTAATATTAATAATTATCGGTCTTCGGTAATGCATGCTTTCAGCGGTTATAAATCTTCCAACGGTACCTTGAATATGTTTGCAGGAACCTGGGAAGATGTGATAAAAAATATTAATAACAGGGAAACTTTTGGAGGACATCTGAAAAAAAATGATTTTGAACTGGAATTTGTCAATTCTTTAATAACAGGTAAAAATACAAACGAGCAAAAAACAAAAGCGATTGTAGATTTTGTCAAAAATAATTTTGAATGGAATCAAAATATTGGAATAGATGCTGAAAAAAATCTACGGGAAGTTTTTAAGGAAAAGGTGGGAAATGCGTCTGAAATCAACTTTTTGACAATTGCATTATTACGCAGTGCCAAAATACAGGCCTTTCCGATTATTTTGGCTACAAGATCTAAAGGGATGTCCTATATGCCTCATGCTGATGCTTTTAATAATGTAATTATTGGAGTAGAAGATGCGGGAAAAACATTTTTATATGATGCTACCGATAAATTTGCCGGAAAAGATATATTGCCAATTCATAATTTGAACTGGATTGGAAGACTGGTTAAAAATGATGGAACATCAAAGGACATTTTACTTGAACCTCAGGTAGAATCTAAATATAATGTGAATGCCTATCTGGATTTAAATACAGATGATGGAAGTATTTCAGGAATTGTTAGGAGGAATTACAATAATTACGAAGCTTATCTTTTCAGAAGCAGATACAGCAAAATCACAAACGATAAGATTGCTGAAAAGATTGAAGAAAGATATGGTATACAGGTCGATTCTATCAATATCAACAATATGAATGATGTCGATTTAAATGTTGAAGAATACATAAAACTTAAAAAAGAAAACAGTTTTGATAGGATTGGAGATAAAATATACATTTCTCCGGCATTTATTTTTACGATGGATGAAAATCCTTTCAAATTAGATAAACGTACTTATCCGATAGATTTTTTGTATCCCAATAAAAATAATTATACAATGACTCTTAATATTCCAGATGGATATGTTGTTGATTTTGTACCTCAAAATAAAAAAATAGAATCTGCATCTAATGCTGTAAGTGCAAAATGGATAATCAATCAGGATGCAAAAAAAATACAGATTAAATGGAGCCTGGATTACAATAAAGCCTATGTCGATTCCAAAGAGTATCAGGATATCAAAATTGTTTTTGAAGAATTGGTGAAATTTATGGGAGAAAAGATTGTTTTGAAGAAAATATAAACTAAAATGCTAACTTTGTGTTAGCATTTTTTTTATGTTAAAGAAACTTATACTTTATACGGTTATTTATGTTGTCATCAGCTATATCATGAGTTATGACGAAATACGCTGTGCGCTGAACGGGGAAGAGCTCTGCTGGTATAACCTGCTGGGTAAGTATATTATTTTTATGCTTCTGGTTCTGGCATATAACCGGTTTGTACGACCTAAAATATTTAAAAGATGAAACAGGAAATTTCTTATATCGCAGCTGCCTTTGTCGTATATGGCATATCGGGATTATTTGTAAGTTATGTATCCCTTGGGAAGATAGATTTGCTGTATCTGCTATTCTGGACGATTGGCATGACGCTGGCCGATTATTTTATAATACGAAAATTAAGAAACACTTTTAAAAAGAAAATCTGAAATGGAAATAAAAAACGCACAATTAGCAGTAGATAATTGGATTAAAGATCATGGGGTTCGTTATTTCAACGAATTGACGAATATGGCACAACTTACGGAAGAAGTAGGAGAGGTAGCCCGAATCATAGCACGTCGTTACGGGGAACAATCGGAAAAAGAGAGCGATAAAGGCAAGGATCTTGGTGAAGAACTGGCCGATGTAGTTTTTGTTGTGCTTTGCCTGGCGAACCAGACGGGTGTAGATCTTCAGCAGGCTTTTGATAAAAAAATGGACCTTAAAACAAAAAGAGACCACGACCGACACCACAATAACGAAAAGCTGAGATAGTTGTGTATGGATGTACTGCTTGAAAAGTCAAAATTAAAGAACAACGAGGTAATTTATATTTCAGGCTCAAAGTCTGAAACAAACCGACTTTTACTGCTTCAGGCTTTATATCCCGAACTTATTCTGGAGAATGCTTCGGCTTCTGATGATAGCATCGTGATGAAAAACTGCCTTGAAAGCAGTTCCTGTATAAAGGATGTACATCATGCGGGAACTGCCATGCGTTTTTTAATATCCTACTATTCATGTCTGGAAGGTAAGGAGGTTATCTTAACAGGGTCGGAGCGCATGAAGGAACGACCGGTTCATGCCTTGGTGAATGCTCTTCATGATCTTGGTGCAGATATCACCTATCTTGAAAAATCCGGGTATCCGCCAGTCAGGATCAAAGGTAAAAAGCTAGAAGCACATAAAGTAGAAATAGCAGCCAATGTAAGCAGTCAGTATATATCCTCCCTTATGCTTATTGCGCCTTCCTTGGCCAAAGGGCTGAAAATCATTTTGATTGATACAGTCACTTCTCGACCTTATATACAGATGACGGCACAGATCCTTAATAAGTTGGGGGCAGAAATACATTTTGATGACCGTGTACTGAACATTTCACCCTTAAAGCGACCTTTGCTCAACAGGTTTAGGATTGAATCGGACTGGTCATCGGCATCCTACTTTTACAGTCTTGTTGCGTTGTCTCCCTTGGAAACATGCCTTAAATTAAGTTGGTTCCACAGCGACAGTTTGCAGGGGGATGCTTTACTATCAGAGTTGTATAAGGATTTCGGGGTAGATACGGTATTTGAAAAAGATTCAGTTGTTCTAAGAAAGGCACATTTTCCACATAAAAATCATTTTGAATATAACCTGAACAATACACCCGACATTGCCCAAACAATAGCTGTGACGTGTTTGGGATTGGGAGTTACCTGCAGATTAACGGGGTTACATACATTGAAAATAAAGGAAACCGACAGGTTGTCCGCCATGCAAAATGAACTTGAAAAGTTCGGAGCTGTTGTTTTCATTGATGAAGATTCGTTGAATATACAGAATACCGTTGAGGAACTTCCACACAATAAAGCTGTTGCAACGTATAACGACCATCGTATGGCCATGGCTTTTGCCCCTTTGTCACTTAAAACGAAAATTTTAATAGAAGAGGCAGAAGTAGTTACAAAATCCTACCCGGATTTTTGGACCGATCTTGAGAAGTTGGGAGTTAAAATAAATAGGTGTTAAGTTGTTGTAAATCAATTGTTTTGTTTTATGTTTTGGAAATAAAGCGGGAATTACTTGACAACCCCTGTTTTGAGGTTGTATATTTGCAGGCTTGTTCTATACAGGCGTTCACACTTAAATTGACTTTTTTCCATTATGAAGTTATCCAATTTTAATTTTAATTTGCCTACAGAATTACTGGCAGAATTCCCAGCTGAGAATCGTGATGAAGCACGTTTAATGGTGGTAAACCGTAAAACAGGCGAAATTCAGCACAAATTATTCAAAGACGTTATTGATTACTTTGAAGAAGGAGATGTGATGGTACTGAACAATACCAAAGTATTTCCTGCACGTCTTTATGGGAATAAGGAAAAAACAGGTGCGCGTATCGAGGTTTTCCTGTTAAGAGAACTAAATGCAGAGCAGCGTTTATGGGATGTACTGGTTGATCCGGCCCGTAAAATACGTATTGGTAATAAATTATATTTTGGAGACGACGATTCTTTGGTGGCAGAGGTGATCGACAATACAACCTCACGTGGACGTACGCTTCGTTTCCTTTATGACGGTTCTTACGAGGAATTCCGCTTAAAGTTACGTGAACTTGGTGAAACGCCGATTCCGAAATACATAAACCGTGATGTAACACCGGAAGATGAAGAGCGTTATCAGACCATTTACGCAACAGAAGAAGGAGCGGTTGCAGCACCAACAGCGGGCTTGCACTTCTCAAAACACCTTCTGAAAAGATTGGAGATTAAAGGAGTCGATTTTGCGAAAATCACGTTACATATCGGATTGGGAACCTTCAATCCAGTGGAAGTAGAAGACCTTTCGAAACATAAGATGGATTCTGAAGAACTCATCATCACACAGGAAGCCTGTGACATCGTAAACAAAGCCAAAGAAAACAAACGAAAAATATGTGCGGTTGGAACTACTTCCATGAGAGCTTTGGAAAGTTCGGTTTCTTCAAACCATACATTGAATCCGTACCAGGGATGGACCAATAAGTTCATTTTCCCACCTTATGATTTCAGTATTGCAGATTGTATGATTACGAATTTTCATATGCCTAAGTCTACATTGCTCATGATGATTTCCGCATTTACGGGACATGATCTTATGATGAAGGCTTATGATGAAGCCGTAAAAGAAGGATATAAATTCTATTCTTACGGCGACGCTATGCTAATTTTATAGTTTAGTTATATTATAGTTCCTATAAAAACTCATCTGGTTTCAGATGAGTTTTTTTGTTTCAGGAAAGCCTGTCTCTTTTAACTTCTTCAAGTATGGTATTCATGAGGTCGGTCTGTACCTTTTGTATTTCCATCAGTTCCTGTTGCTGATGCATGATAAGGTGATCTATTTTTTCATGGAGAATCCTTATTTCAAGTTCAGATTTCAGATTGACCATATAATCATTTTTAGCTCTTTCCCGGTCTTTCGCTTCCTGACGGTTTTGCGACATCATTATAATGGGTGCCTGTAGGGCTGCTATGCACGACAAGATCAGGTTTAAAAGAATAAAAGGATAAGGATCGAACCCCTTATTCAAGAAGAGGAATACATTGGCACCAATCCATAAGAAAAGAAAGAACATAAAAGAAAGTATAAAGGTCCAGCTTCCTCCAAAATTCGCAACATGGTCCGCTACGCGGTTTCCAAATGTTTCTTTTTGATTTTCTTCCTTGAATGATTCATTGCTTATGAGTTCAGATTTTGCAATGGAATTGATTACCTGTTTTTTAAGGTCATTAAGTTCACCGACCTCCTTGATGAGCTTTTCCGAAATATACTTCTGACGATAATAATTTAATTCTTCAACGGCTATTCTGCAGTTTTTATCGAATGAAGGATGAGCCTCCTGTATAAAGTCAAATATAGATTTTCTTATTGTATGGGCTTTAACCAGTTCCTGGGAAGAGAACTCTTTCCCCGATATATCGCTGATAAATGTTTTCATTTAGTTGATCTTATAAACTAATTTCATTGTGATGGTAGCTGTTTTGTTTTTGGCTGCAGTATTAAAGGAACCGCCCCATGAATAATCTTCCGAAGAGTTCTGTGCAATGATCTGGAAAACCCCCATGTCCGATTTTTTCAGGTCTCCTAACGAAGCACCTGCATTTTCTGCTATTTTTTCTGCACGTAATCTGGCGTCTTTTGTGGCTTCCGCAATCATTTCCAATTTTAGAGCGGTAAGCTTGGTGTAATAATACTCAGGCGTATTGGAATACAATTCAACTCCGGAATTGATAAGTTCGGAAACCTGGCGCGAAATATTTTCTACCTTCTCCACTTCTTTACTTTCAACCTGTACATTTTGGGAAAGGGCATATCCGTTGAACGTCTGGGAACGTACATTTGAATTTTCATCATAGGTAGTTGAATATTCTTTGTTGATGCTCACAGATGAAAACACCATTTCATTTTCCTTAACACCTTTAGATAGTAAATAATTCTTAATAGCATTCCGGTCGGCTTCCAGAGAAGCATAGGCCTCTTTGAGCTCAAAACTCTTCTTTGAAAAGCTGCTGTTCCATACAATGAGATCCGAGACGAAATCTTTTGAACCCAATCCGGTTACACTTATTGTATCATTATTACTGTTTCTGTTTTTAAACGCGTTGGCTAAAAAGGCAGTTGAAATAATTAATCCCAAAGCAATGATGGCGGCTGTAATATAATTTTTCATGATTTTTTCATATTTTAACTATTAAATATAACCATTCCAAAATGAAAAAAAAATATTTTTTATCATCTCATTCTTTATTGAAATAATATTTATTCTGATGCTTTTGTGTTACAGATAAAATTTATAGACGATTCGAAATTACTGGGAAGATGGATTAAGATTAAAAGAAATAGAAAGATTTAATAGTGGAGGCACCAGCTTCAAATAAAGCAGCTTGTTTATTAAATTTATACACTTGAAAATTATTGGACATAAAAATTTGAATGATTAAAAGAGTTTTATATATTTGCTGCATCATAGGGCGATTAGCTCAGCTGGTTCAGAGCATCTCGTTTACACCGAGAGGGTCGGGGG
>JBEBOB010000016.1:0-71857 GCA_040396655.1 Flavobacterium sp.
CATTAGAGCCGCCGTTACAGCTTACATTAGTCTGTGCTAATGCTGTTGCTGTCAACGCTGCAGGTTGCGTAATGGTAAATTCCCTCACTGCCAATACTTGACTGTCTTTGGATATTTCGCAGATATAAACTCCAGCTGTTAAACCCGTAAGCATCTGATTGGCTCCAGCTAGCGGACTCCAGTTAAAAATATATCCACTGACAGTTCCTGCCGTTACAACCATAGCATAACCATTGGATCCACCGTTACAGCTCACATTGCCCGTTATAACACCCGGAACGATTACAGGTGATGCATTGGAAAGACCTCCAAGCCCCGCACTATTTTCTGCTTTTACCTTGAATGTATAAGACGTACCGTTGGTAAGGCCCGTAACTGTTATTGGAGAAGAAGTACCTGATGCTACAACAGATCCGGACGCATTTTCTACATAATAGTTCGTAATAGGATTTCCGCCGTTATCAGATGGTTCGTTGAATACCACCGTTACTTCTTCCGGACCTGAGATAACCGATTCTATCGTTGGTACTCCCGGTGCTCCGTAATATTTAATCGCGAATACCTTTTCTATCGTGGTAGCCGTATTGCTGGTTGAACGCACCCTTATGGAATAATCCGTTTTCGTAAGTGACTGCAGGTTGTTCACAAGCAGCTGTGATCCGTTTATCGAGAAAAGGGCATTATCTGTACCTCCTGTTCCGGAAACCAATGAATAAGTATACGTTTTCGTATCTCCTGGAACAGAAGAAAAGTTTCCAACGAATGTAGACTGCTGGTTTCCATACACGATCGTATTGCTCAACAACACGTCAGGCGGAGGCGGTGTTTTGAACTTCGCTACTATATTCTTGCTTCCGTTCATGGTTACCGCTAATGGATTTGTAGTGGAAACCACGTCGCCATACCAACCATCAAAAACGCTGTTGGCTGTCGGCACAGCCGTAAGCGTTACTACCTGATTGGTATTAAAAAAGGACTGGTATCCGTTGGACTGAGTATTGATTCCGAGCGGGCTGCTCGATACCGTACCTCCTGACCCCTGTTCGTGCTGTACTCCCATTGTCAGGATGTTGGGATTTACCCCCCCTGTAACCGGAATTTTAAAGTCGAACGTATTTCCGTAATCATAACTACCGCATACCGCTGGCGATCCATTGTATTGCATAATGAGCCGCGCATAAAGGTTCCCGTTAAACGCATTGGCGGGAATAGCTATGTTACCGCTAAAAGTATAATTACCTGTAACAACATTATTCTGGTCAAAAACAAGTTCTGTAGCATCACTGCCCGGGATACCATCCCGGTTAAAATCGATCCATATTTTTACGAATTCCTGATAGGAGTTGCTGGTTACGACCTTTACCGAAACAGGAATCGATGTACCTGCAGTTACTGTCGGGATTACGGTATTGGTATAATCATAATACCCGGGGCCGTTAAATCCCGTATTACCGCTGAATGTGACCCCGTTTAAAACAACAGTGTTCACATATTCACAACAGAACTCAGTTGGTGTAGAGCTACAAAGTGGTACCGAATTTACCACCAGTGTGGTACTTCCTGAAGTTGTGCTGCACGACTGCTGCGAAGACACGATGCACCGGAATTTGTACTGGTGCAGAGTCGATACCGCATTCACAATGTTCAGTACCGCCGTTGCCGTACCGGAATACAATACTCCGTCGGAAAGATTTGTGAAGGTCGTTCCACCATTGGAACTTGCCTGCCATTGGTACGTTAGGGCGGTACCCGTGGCGTTAACCTGCAGGGATACAGAGGACCCTACAGTGACCGTAAGATTGGAAGCCGTACTTCCGACCTCGGGCGGATCACATGCCTGCGCCCTGATGCTTTGGCTGAAACTCAAAGCAATCATAAGAAACAGAGATAAAAATTTTACCATAGTTTTGATTTATGTTAATAATTAAGTTAAGTGTTCAGAAAGATGCCATCCCTATACTTTTGACCAAAATCAAGACGATACCTGTCTTATTTTCGGAATTAGGAAATTAAAATAAACGTACGGCAAAATGTGCATTACCAATTTTGGAAACAACCTTCGCTATCAATGTTTATTTAGTTTGCAAAAATGTAAAATCCTGTTAATATTGTTAAAATATAGAAAGGTAGTTAAAGAGTAGTACTATAAAAAAAACACTACCCATATGGGTAGTCAAACATAAAATACTATGAAACAAATATTTATAAAAACAATTAGTACTTATTAATTCTTTAAAAAAAAATTCCTATTGTTACGGTTAAGTCGACATAATTTCTATTTTTGTGTCAAACCGCACCCGTGAAAAACCTAATAACCGTATTCGCCTTACTTCTAGTTGGATTTGCCTTTGGTAAAAATGTTTCCATCGACTCTTTAAAAAAACAAATTCTGTACACAGGGCACACCGGAAACCCGGAATTGTCTATACGGCTTCTCAGCGACTTTTTAGCTGATCCTTCTGTTTCTTCAGCAGACCGATATGAAGCTTACCTGCTTAAGGCAGGCATTTACCGAAAACTATATAAGTATGAACATGCTCTTTATTTTCTCAATCTGGCCTTTAACGAAGGAAAAAGGGGAGCCGAAAAAGACACCGTTGAACAGGAGGTAAAGGCTGAACGCTCTTTTATCTATTTCGACAAGCAGGAATTTGACTTGGCTGAAAAGCTTACAAACGAGCTGGAAGCAACAGATTTCCGTTACCTTAAACCGAAATACCTGCTGTTTCTTTATACTCAGAAAGGCTATTTCCTTTTAGCTAAAAAGGAATATGCTGATTCCGAAATCATCCTGAACAAGGCTTTAAAAATAGCCTTGAAGTACTTCCCATCCGAACTTCCGATTATCTACGGTAAGCAGATCGAGCTGTACCACCTTACCCAAAACACGGTTAAAAGAGATTTTGCATATCACTCAGGACTGGAGTGGGCCAGAAAAGCCTCAAACATTAAATACGAGTTCTACCTTGAAGAAGTAATGAAGAACGTATTCAGCAAAAGCAAGGACTACAAAAATGCGTTCTATCATCAAAAAAAATGCGATTCCTTGTTTTCTATTTACGATTCCGATATTAAAAGCAGCAGGATAGAACTACTGGAACAACGCCTGCAACAACAGGAATACCATTACGGCTTAAAGAAAAAGCAGGACTACATGCTGGCTTTTGCCCTTTCTTCCGTATTTCTGCTGCTTTTGCTGTTCTTCATGTTCAAACTGTACAAGAACACCAGGGAACGCAACATCCTTATTAGGGAAGAAAACCAGCGGATACGCGAAGACATCAACTACCATATAAACCTAACCGAACAGGCAAAAAACTCCAAAAGCAACCTGTCCGATTACCCGTTTACCGAGCGGCAGCTACAGATTATAGAGCTGGTTAAGAAAGGTAAGAGCAATAAGGAAATTGCAGCCGAACTGTTCATTTCTGAAAACACCGTCAAATACCATTTAAAGACGATTTACGGCATACTCAACATCAAACAGCGCAACGAACTGCTGATTCTGTATGCTTCTTAACCGCAGTTACAAAATAAGCCTCATAATTAAAATTTCTGCACAAAAGCAGTGAAGATTTCGCATCTCTCTGCTTTATGTCTCTTTTAACTGAAGAGAACAGTACGTATTCCTTTTTTGAATAATAAAGTTACATTACAGTTTAGCATGTTATACTTTTATGATTAAATATAATCATCCTCAGGGATTAAAAACCGGATTTATATTTAAGCTGTCATTTTACCTTATTGTTTTATGCTGCTTTATGCCGAAAGAAAAAACCTGGTCGCTACATGGAACATCCTCAAAAAAATCCGTTTAAAAGTCCTTTTTGACAATACCTCTTCGTCCCGTTGCTTATCCTGTTGTTTGAACTCATTTTGTATTTTTGCGAACTGCTTTTCTTTGTTTTGATTTCTCCCGAGGAAACCTTTGCCAGTATGGGCCGCTTCTTTTCTTAGAAGATGCTAACAAAAAAAGACGGTATAACCGTCTTTCTGTCTATGTCCTTTTTCTAAACGGAAGTATATGATTTTATCTAACGCCTCCTAAAACGGTCTTCATTTGCGAATGCCTTTTCCTATAAGCTCACCGTACTGGGTCATTTCAAGCATTACGGAACCATCGGTTTTCTGCGTAAAACGCATTGTACCGTCTGTACCTCCCTGGCGGATAGCCCTGAACGTATTTTCTGATGTAGGAAAGAAACGCATATCCCAGCGCAACTTATCGGTATTGTACACCAGATGCCCGTCAAGATATGTGATGACATGTCTGGAAGATGAATTGTCCGGATCGGTATATTCCCCTGTAAATTTCTGTATGACAGATTCCGGGATCTCCGATTTTTTAGGTAATGGATCTGTTGGCTGCCTGTTGTCGAGTATCGCTGTGATTTCTTCATACGGGCATACTCCTTTGTCAAAATTATTGAGTACGATAATGGTCCTGTCGGCCGGTACGTTATGGTATATCAGCGTCGTATAGCCATCCCAGCTGCCGGTATGTCCATAGCTGAACAGTTTACCATTACGGTAGCTTACATCGAAACCGAAGCCATAAAAGATTTTTTTTGCGTCGTTTGTTTCACTGGCCAGCAATACTTCGTCCAATTCCTGGCGCGTGAGTAGCCGGTTGTCTTCAAGGGCCCTGATCCAGATATACAGATCTTCAACCGTTGAATTGATCTTTGCGTTGCCCACAATACCATCCATACTGTACGACATGGTTCCTCCTACTCTTTTATCATCTTCCGTTGCTTTTTCAAATGAATTTGGAATCCATACATAGCCATAGGCATAGTTTTCAACATTGTGTGGCGACAACCTTCGGTTATAGACGAACGTACGGTTCATCTTAAGCGGATCAAAAATTCTATTCTTAAGATAGGCATCCAGCGTCCTGCCGGATACCCGTTCCATAATTGCAGCCAGAAAAACATAGTTTGTATTCGAGTATGCATGACGCAATCCGGGCACGGATTCCAACGCCGTTTTCGATTCTGCATAATAGTTTATCACGTCTTGGTTAACGGCTATTTTCGTCTTATCCCAATCTTTCCTAAAACCGGCCAGAAACTCGGGTATTCCACTCGTATGGTGCAACAGGTTGTAAATCGTTACCCCCTTAAAATTAGTAAGTTCGGGTAGATAGCGCGTGATATCGTCGTTATAACCAATTTTGCCTTCACGATGCAGCAAAGCAATACCCACACCTATAAACTGTTTGCTGCACGATGCCAGCTCAAATACGGTTTGTGTATTGTTCAGCTCCCCCGTTGTTTCGTTACGGTAACCTTTGCTTCCTTTATAAATGAGCTTTCCTTTTTCGGCAACCAGTACGCTGCCGCTGAACTGGCTTTGTTTATTTAGTTCCGTAAACAGGGAATCGAGCCTTTCTTCTTTCGTATGTTGCTGCGCGGAGCACACGGCAGCCAAAAAAAGGCACAGGAATAACCTGATGAGATTTTTACAATTCATTTTAAGTTTGTTTTATCGTTAAAAAAAGGGTAGAACCGCACTGTTGCAATGCCGCCTCAAACTTTATAAAGTCTTTGTCTGATCGTGTTACATGATTTTTATAAAGCGCTATTATGGGATAACCGTTCCCTTATGACAGCTGCCTCCTGGCGTATCAAAGCGGCTTTCCTGCGTATGATTTTCGCTTCTGCCCTTACCAAAGCCGATTGTTTGCGTATGATTTCTGCCTCTGCCCTTACCGCGGCGGCTTCTGTCCTTATGGAATCGGCTTCTGCCAGGATGAGGGCTGCTTCGTCGGCTCTACGTGCCGATTGCTCCCTAGCCGCGGCAGCGGCCTCCTCAACCTCCGGTACCTGAGGCAGATCTGAATGTTCCGTAATGTTTCGGGGCACTTCTCCTGTGAACGAAAACTTTATTTCCGGTTCCGGAATCATTTTATCTGGTACAGCGGCATTTTCTCCCTTAACTTCCGGCCGTACTTTCAACGTATCTGCCGGCCTGTTCTGTGCATTTACAACGAACGCAAACGCTACGGCAAATACCGCGGGTAGCACCAGCACCCTTCGTATATAATCGAATCTGGCCTTGGGTTTTTTAAGCATACGGAGCCGTTTTTTAAGGTCTGCGCTCAACAGCGGGCTGGTAACATTCAGATTGTGTTCCGGAAAATGGCTTTCCAAAAGCATGCGTGCAAACGCCGAAGTATCTGTACCGTTTACCGCCTCTTTATCTGCTAGGTATTCGTGTATGAGGTGAAGTTCTTTTTTTATGAGGTAAAAAAACGGGTTGAACCAAAGGACGCATTTTATTAACTCTGCAAAAACCTTATCAAAGGTATGCCGCTGTTCTATATGTACCAATTCGTGCTTCAGTATCTGTCTTCCCGTTTCAGAGTCCAAGTTTATAGAATTTTTCCAGAAAAGGTTCCTGAAATAGGAAAAAGGGGCATTTTCTAGATCGGTAGGATGAAACCGAATACCTTTACGTATTTCTGCCGGAAACTGTCTCTTTAACCGGTTGATTTTAAGAATTCCAAGAAAAAAACGTCCCAGAAAAAAGACTGCAACTCCAGCCCAAACCACTGCCAGAATACCAACATATGGCATGGTACCGGAATCTGCAGATTGTACCTGCTGTACACTTTGCACGACACCGTATATATTTTCACCAACCTCAACGGTAAAACTCTTTGTTTTAAGCCATGGTAAAGCCACGGCAACCAGCACAGTCCCCAAAAGATAGAATCGGTTGAAACGGTGAAACGTCTTTTCTCTTAGAAACAGTCTGTAATACAGAAACAGCGCGGCCGAAATGCCTGTAACCTTTGCGCAATAGAACAATATTTCCATCAGTCCTTATTTTTAAGTTCATTCAACAACATTTCAAGGTCTTCCAGGCTGAGTTCTTTCTTTTCAACCAGGAATGAAACCGCATCGGTATACGAGCCCGAAAAATAATCTTTTACAAGGCTCTTCATTGACTTACCGCTATACTGTTCGCGTGAAACCAGTGGGAAATACTCGTGCTGCCTGCCAGAAAGTTCATAATCTACGAATCCTTTTTCCTTTAACACCTTCAATAATGTAGATACCGTATTGGTATGCGGCTTGGGTTCTGGAAATACTTCGAGCAGGTCTTTGAGAAATCCTTTTCTTATTTTCCACAGGTACTGCATTACCTGCTCTTCTGCTTTTGTTAATGACAAGATTTTCATATTGATATTTCTTTAAACGGACCGGAAAAAATCCAGGCTCCATATTATAACTAAAAAACTAGTGATACAAATATAAACCTTAATTCTAATTTTACAACTATTTTTTTAGTGATAAAAAAGTTTTTTTTATAATGCCCGTTTAAGGTACAGATAGAAGGCATTTCCTTTGTCTTCAAAGGTCCGTATACTTTAGCATAGTTCTTAAAAAAGCAGGTAAGTAACGATTCTTTTGGTAAGAAGGCCCGCTATTGCATCGGGTACATAAATGCCTCTCATCAAAAAACGGGTGCGTACCTCTATAAATCCCTGTATATAATCAAAATTAAACCGGAAACTTATAATTACCTTTTTACTAAACAGATGGTAAATAGAGATTAACTAAGGTATCTCTTTCAACAGGCGATAACATTTTCGCTATTGCATAATTTTGTCAAATATGGTAAATTAGTTGACGGTGTTTGTGAAAATTTTTTGTCAGGTAAAAATCAGACAATAACGGGCTGACAAAGAAAAAGCGACAAACCACCGGCCTGCTCCCTCATTAACGATAAGATAACCAACCATAAAAAGAAAAATGAACAGCTTTGAATTTAAAACCATCAAACCCAAAAAGTCTATTGCTGATTTTGTAGACAGTTTCTGGATGTTGCATAATAATTCCGATAAGACGCTGGAAACAAACGGGTTGCCTGACGGACTTATTGATTTATCTCTTTCCAAATCCGCACAAGATGTTTTCCGTATTGTGCAACTTGGTACACAGACGCAATATGAACAGGCTGCCATACCTGCAGGTTGTCTGATATTCTGTATCAGTTTTAAGTTGCTTGCCGTAGAATATATTTTCAGGGAACCGGTTTCCGGTATTGCAAACAGCGGTAGAATCTTACCCAATGGTTTTTGGGGCTTTTCAGAAGACGATTTACAGGATTTTGACCTTTTCGTAACAAAATCCACCAGCAAAATAGAATCTCTTTTAATGCATGAAACCGACAAGCGGAAACAAAAGCTATTTGAATTAATTTATGAGTCCAAAGGCGCTGTAACGGTAAAAGAACTTTCGGAAAAAGTATTTTGGAGCAGCCGGCAGATCAACCGATATTTCAACCAACAGTTTGGCATTTCCTTAAAATCTTATTGTAATGTGCTTCGCTTCCTTGCTTCATTAGAACACATTGCCCAGGGAAAACTTTTTCCCGAACAGAATTTCACCGATCAGAACCATTTTATCAAAGCGGTCAAAAAGTTTTCTGGAGTGGTTCCCAGAGAATTATCTAAAAATAAAAACGACCGGTTTATACTCTTGTCAGCAATAAAATCAAAATAACGGTAAAAATGTTAGAACAGTTCAGAAATAAATTTCAGCTTAGCGATGCGCAATGGAACGACTATACAGGGTGTTTCCATCGCATGCAAGTCCCTGCCAAAACCCCTCTTTTGAATGAAGGTGCTGTTTCAAAAAAAATGTTCTTCATTGAAAAAGGCTGCATCCGTGTGTGGTTTAACAATAAAGGAAAAGATGTTACTTCCCAGTTTTTTTTTGAAAATGAAACGGTTGGCTCTATTGAAAGTTTCCGAAAAAACATTCCAAGCCAAACCAATATAGAAACAATCGAGCCAAGCGTCTTATGGTGGATATCTAAAGAAGACCTTGACAGAATAATAGAGGAAATAAAGGGGATACCACATGTACGTGATATGTTTATTGATAAAATTTTTGAGAGGACATTTGATTATATGAATTATTTTTTTGCAATGGTCAGAGATACGCCTCAGGAACGCTACGTTAACTTATTAAAGGAAAGACCCGAAGTCATTAAGCGTATTCCGCAACATTACATTGCTTCCTACCTTGGAATTTCCACCGTCCACCTCAGCCGCATAAAAAGCAAACTGGCCGGAAAGTAGCATTTAATAACAAATGTTATTGCCCGCAGGACTATAGATGTATAATTTTATTTTGTAAAATATTCTAAATGAAAGCAGCAGTAATATTTAAAAAAGGAGAAATACCAAAATACACAGAAGAATTTGCAGAGCCTGAACGCGAAAACGAAAACGAACTGTTGATTTCGGTAAAAGCATCCGCCGTCAAAAATCTTGATAAAATGCAAGCAAGCGGAAAGCATTATTCCACACAGTACGACGTGTTTACAGCAAAAGTTGCAGGAGGAGACGGTGTTGGTTTGCTTGAAGACGGAACAAGGGTTTATGGTATTGGTATAAGCGGAATGCTTGCAGAAAAAGCGGTAGTGGAAAAAAACAGGATCGTAAAGCTCCCTGAAAATATTAACGACGTTACAGCTGCTGCCCTGCCCAATGCCGTAATGGGTTCAGCTCTGGCCCTGCGATTTAGGGCAGGATTGCAACCGGGTGAAATCGTCCTGATAAACGGAGCTACAGGTGTTACCGGAAAAATTGCGGTGCAGATAGCCAAACATTACGGTGCAAAAAAGGTGATTGCGACCGGAAGAAACGAACAGTCGCTGAAAGAGTTACTGTTATCAGGAGCAGACGAAATCATTTCGCTTAAACACGATAATGAAGGGTTTGCTTCACAGCTCAAAACCATTCATCAGCAAAACCCAATTGATGTCGTTATTGATTATTTGTGGGGTTCAAGTGCAGAGCTGATTTTATTGGCGTTGAAAGGAAATGGAGGTTTTTCGCACCGGACCCGCTATGTTACCGTTGGGGGAATGACAGGAGACTCCATTACGTTATCCTCCTCTGTTTTGCGCAGTACGGATATCCAGATTTCAGGCTCCGGATTGGGAACCTGGAGCCGGGAAGAAATAAAACTCCTCATTACCGAAATCCTTCCTGAAATGTTTCAGCTCGCCGCGGATGGCAAACTGAAAATCGACACAGTTACCGTTGCCCTCAAGGATATTGAAACCGCATGGGATATGGATATTGAAGGTGGTAAACGGTTGGTGGTTTTAATCGCATAATGCCAAACGACCGATTTTTACTATTATGAGTCACCAACCCTGAATAATTTTGTACCATTAAAATATATGGTATGAAATTACAAGATAAAAAAGTAGCCATCATTAGGGCAGGTCCGGGCGGACTGACATTGGCAAAGCTTTTACAGCTTAAAGGGGTAAACGTAAATGTATATGAACGGGATTTGAATAAAAATGCCCGTGTACAGGGTTCTCCCCTTGACCTGCACGATGATTCAGGATTGGCCGCACTGATAAAGGCCGGCCTGATGACAGAGTTCAAAAACAACTTTCTTCCCAAAGCGGACAGGATGAAAATACTGGATGAAAATGCAAAGGTGCTTTTCAGCGACCAGGACACCAAAGTGGTGGAAGATTTCGGCAGCCCGTATTTTCGTCCTGAAATAGACCGTGGGGCATTGCGGAAAATACTCCTGGAATCGTTGCATCCCGAAACAGTGGTATGGGACCGCCATTTTAGTTCGATGGAAAAACACAATGACGGTTGGCTGCTACATTTCCATAACGCAGATAACGTTTATGCTGACATTGTAGTTGCAGCTGACGGGGCAAATTCAAAAATCCGTCCTTACGTTACAGACATAAAAGCTTTTTATTCGGGTATTGTGATGCTTGAGGGTGTCATTTATGACGCTGAGAACACGGCACCGAAAATTTCCGGCTTACTCGATGGAGGCAAGATAATGGCGTTTGGAAATACAAAAGGGATCCTAATGGGCCAAAAAGGCAATGGAGAAATCGGTTTTTACGCAAGTTTCAAAGCAGATGAAAACTGGGCGGCCAGCAGCGGCCTGAATTTCAATGATAAAGAACAGTTGCTGGAATGGTTTAAAACAACGTACAGCGAATGGAGCGATAAATGGACGGGGTTATTTGAAAATGCCACAACACCTTTCATTCCACGCCCTATATATTGTATGCCTTTAGACCAAACATGGGAATCCCTGCCAAACTTGACCCTGCTGGGCGATGCCGCACACGTAATGCCTCCTTTTGCAGGCGAAGGTGTAAACATGGCCATGCTTGATGCATTGGAGCTGAGTGAATATTTAACAAGCGATAAATACAGTACAATATATCAAGCCATTGCTGCTTATGAAAAAGGTATGCAAAAAAGAGCAGCAAAAGCAGCTAAGGAATCACTTGAAAATGGAGAACTTATGCACAGCGAAAAAGCCCTTAATACAATGCTGGAATTTTTTAACAGACACCAGACAAACTTACTTACTTAAAAGCAGTCATTTAAAACGCAAGCATAACAAGAAAAGGAGCAGCTATATAAAGCGCAGTGGTGACGATCTTAACGAAAGAACAGAGATCCTTCTTATGGATTTCACATAAAAGCGGGGCCCGAATACACCTTCTCTATTTGGGATAACACATTAAAATAAAGTAAATAGGAGAATGATCAAATTTCATAGTAAGCATCGTCTGGTTTAATATGAATGATTATAATAGCACAAAGGTTGTTTGTTCGGCCCCCTCAGGGTCTAAATAACTGTAGATGACCTTGATATGAGGCCCGTTAAAATTGGTATGCAGGTTACCGGCTCCGTCAAAAGCGGCGCTGCCGATTGCTTTGTGAATGTCCTTAAAGAACACTTTAGATTTATGTTCAGCCTTTAACAGCTGCACCCTGTTAAAAAAGCTTTCGAGGCAAACCCCCATTTCCTTAAGCTTGTCTACAACCTCGGATGATTCTCCGTTATTTAAGTAGACTTCCAAAACTTTTTCCAGTGCCATTGCAGTTAAATTAAATAAATAGTTTATGTAAAAATATACGATTTTATCATATAAAAGCACCATTTGTTTAATTATTATTGTTTTAGGATCATATTAATCATCATGCTCTTATTTCGAAAAACCCGTCTTTTACAGACACTTCAAAAAGAAACCAATATACTCAACGTTTTTTTATGGTACCTATAACAAATCTTCCTGTTGAATCATAAATAGCATCGTCTTTTTATTATATTAGCAAAATATTCACCACCCTGAATATGATGATATAAAAAAATTAACAAAACATGAGCATTAAACGGCGTTTTACTCACTTATCACTGCTTATCTTTACCATAAGCAGTCTGGTAGTATGACAAGGCGCTGCCTAGCAACACATCGACGCCGGATGCTACAATTTTCAGTCTTAATAACAAACCGTCATGCAAACTATTGATTTCGTTATTGTGGTATTGATCGCAGGTCTGCTGCTGATCATCACCAACATCTTTAACAATGAACGGCACAAAAAGAGTTACAGATCAAACAAAAAGTAATCTTTTAAGCGGGTATTCCCCGCTTTTTTTGATGCTGTTTTTCAATGATTCCATAATTTTAGCCTGTGTTACCGCGTAGTATATTTATATACATTATCTTTAACGTCTAAAACACAACCTATGAATATTGCAACATTAAAGGAAAGACGCGACCTTGTACAAAACAGCGCTGAAGCGCGGCTTTACCATCAATTAGGAGAGTTGTTGAAGCAGCTCGGTACCAAAAACTTACCCGCAACCGTTACCGAGAAAATAAATAGGCATATTTCGGTACTGAACAATGCCAACTTTGAAGGCCGCGAGCTTAAAAAAACAGTGAAGAGACAGCAGACAGAAATCCTTAAATTTGTTGAAAAAGAGCTTAAGATTGTTCCCAAAAATTATTACCGTAACTTATGGGTAGCACTCGGGATGTCGGCTTTCGGACTTCCACTTGGTGTTGCCTTCGGACTCAGCATCGGCAATATGGGACTCATGGCTCTTGGACTGCCTATCGGCATGGCGATCGGTGTTTTGGTCGGTTCCTCCATGGACAAAAAAGCACTCGAACAGGGAAGGCAACTCGATATCGAGATTAAATACTGATATCGGGAGTTTGTAAAATTCGTAAGATAATCATTATTCCTTTGCTGCAACCGTCCAAAGAGCGCCGTTCTTTGTGGTTAGTTTGCGCAACATCCCCTTTAATACGAGATCGTTGAGCATATCTTCGCTTTCTGTTCTGGGAGTGCCTGACAACTCTGAAAATTCCCTTGCAGTAAGCGAGGTATAGCGATCAAAAAGGAACCCGGGCTTTTTGCTGTATTGTTCTTTTACAGCATCGGGCTTTAGCTTCAACACCCCCATTTCATAATATGCATAGGGTTTTGTTCCATATATAAATTCGCTGTTACCTTCTTGTTCGAAAAACACAGACGGGAATCCCCTTACACCATATTTCCGGGCCAGTTCCAGGTCTTCTTCAAACATTTTTTTAGCGGAGCCTTCAACATCCGTTTTTAAACGTTCGATATCCAGACCAGCCATGCGGGCAGCTTTTTCAATAGGTTCCCACCTGGTTATATTTATTTTTTGCAGGAACACCATTTGCCTTAATTCACGTAAAAATACAATGGCTTTTTCCGGATCCTGTAACTGGGCTGCCTTAAAGGCAATAGATGGCGGATAAGAAGAGCTTAAGGGGTCCTCGAGCCAAACATCACCGTCAATGGGCATATCGTAATAGACACTTACTTCATCCCAGTGATGCGCTACATCTGAAGGCTTGCTGATTCCTCCACTGTTATAGTTCCAGTCGGGCAAAAGGCCCCCCATATGGTAATCAATCGTAATACTGCTGCCGTATTCGAGCTTCAGCTTCCTGAGCTGAGGTTCCAGACCCCAGCAGGAAGAACAGATTGGATCTGTGAAATAAAGCACCTTTATCTTTCCTCCCTCTGATACCTCCACTGCCAGGGACTGCCCGTTTACCTGTATTCCGGGCATCTCACATATACCGGTTTCCACATCGCATAAAAGCGGATTGTTTACTGATGTATCGTTATTCATTTTACTGTTGTTTAAATGTGGCTGACTGTTTGCAAAAGCTGTAAAAAGCACAAAGGCATTCACAAGTATATACTTCATTTTATAATTTTTGGCTGGTTTTCAACCGCTTCTGTTGCTAATCTGCAGAACAATGATGAACTTATTGCTGACGGTACAAATGTAAATCACGTACCCTTAGCTACAGTCATAGGTTTCCTAATTGAAACCAGTTCCCCGCAGGAAACTAAATACACTAAAATGATAAAAATCAAAAAAAACGTCGATATATAGTCTATATTTGGACATCCGTATATGTGTTCCCGTTCATCATGAAAAACCCGTTCCATTTTACTGCTTTGCTTACATTTGTCTCTTCCAAAGATGGAGGACTTTCCACTCCGGCTTCGTCGGGATACCGTCCTTTCCTAAAGTTTCCGTTTGAACAGCGTCTTTTTACAGGAATTCAAAAATTCACCGGAACAGACCTCGTATTTCCAGGAGATACGGTCAGTGCCGAGATCACGCTGACTGATAACAAAGGTTTTACAGGCAAGCTGTATGAGGGACTCGATTTTGAATTCTTCGAAGGAGACCGGCTAATCGGCTATGGTGTTGTAACCGATCTTTAGCAAATTGAAGCATTATAACGTTTTACGCGGGCTTCTTTCCGAAAATATAAACTTTAAAATGCGATAACTATGTTCCATTCCTCAAAATATGTCTAGTGGAAAATGGAACTGACTTCTTAATAAGGAGATGCTTACAGCTTCAAAAAAACAAATACAAAACACAAATAGTGAAATAGCTATTTTGTCCTTCATTTTAGTATATTTGAATAATCGCCATATTTCATTCACAAATTCCAACTAAGATGTTTACAATAAATAGATATAAACGTTCCGTAACTGTAATTACGGTCCTACTTCTTCTTGTTACCTTAAGTTCATGTAAGGTAGGCCGGTTTGTCGTATATAATTTTGCGGACCTCAACGATTATAAAAAGTTTCCGGAACGCGCTGTCCGCAGTGGGCCGGATTCTTTTATATTCCCAACTGCGGCAAAAGGGAAAGTACCCCGAAAACTGCAGCTGAACGACAAGAGTTATGAATTTGAACAATACCTGGAGGACAACAAAACCGTTGCCTTCCTCATCATTCAGAACGATACGCTGCAATACGAAAAATACTGGGGAAAATATAACCGGTCTTCTATTGTACCTTCATTTTCAATGGCAAAATCGGTTACATCGCTGCTTATAGGCTGCGCCATTGACGATAAACTTATATCGTCTGTAAACGAACCTGTAACCAATTATATCCCTGAACTTAAAGAAAACGGCTTTGATAAGGTAACGCTGGAACATTTGCTGCAAATGACCTCGGGTCTTAAATTTAACGAAGGTTATGCAAACCCTTTCGGCGATGTGGCTACCTTTTACTATGGCACTAATCTGCGGAAGGCCATCAAAAAAATGAAGTTAAAGGCCGAACCCGGTACAAAGTTCGAATATGTGAGCGGGAACACGCAGCTTTTGGGACTGGTACTGGAAAGGGCGCTAAACGGCAGAAGCATTACCTCATACCTCGAGGAAAAAATATGGATTCCGCTGGAAATGGAATATGATGCCGGCTGGAGTCTTGACCGCAAAAAAGACGGACTCGAAAAAACATTCTGCTGCCTAAACGCACGTGCACGCGACTATGCAAAAATAGGCCGTCTTATGCTTAACAAAGGTAATTGGAACGGTAAGCAGATCGTTTCAGAAAAATGGATTGAACAGTCAACTAAAGCGGATACAGCCCACGGAGGTGCAACTTATTACAAGTACCAGTGGTGGCTGCCTACTCAAACAGGAGATTTTATGGCACAGGGTATTTTAGGCCAGTACATCTACGTACATCCTGCCAAAAACCTCATCATCGTGCGCCTTGGAAAAAAACAGGGCAAAGCCGACTGGTGGGAACTCTTATCGGGTCTTGGCCAGCTGTATTAAAAACAAAACATTCATTATAAAAAAGCAGGAACTATCTTCCTGCCTTTTTTATAAATAAGCTTTTTAGAAAATACATTCCCTGGTGTTCCGAAATTACCAGAACATTCTATTCCGGCCTCTACTAGATTTCTCCGGCTTTTCCGAGCATGTCTTGCATCTGCTTTACATGGTGCAGCGGATGGTATCCCATTAAACAGAACATTTCGCGTAACGTTAGTTTTCCAAGCAAAGGATGGGGTAATACCAATGTATCAAGTTCTTCCTCCGAATACTCCTGCAGCAAAAGTCTCGTCGTTTTAAGATTCTGTAAAAGGTTTTCTATCACCTCGTCTTTCGGTCCCGGTTTTAATGCTCCTTCCGGAATGTACTGTACAGGTGCTTTAAGGCTTGTTTCAAAATAGTGTTCCAAAACCGTTTCACAGTCCCAGACAGGGCGGTCGATACTTCCAAATTTCTCAGACATATATTTCTTTGAGGCCATTACTTTGGAAAACGGAGCAATAGTCAGGGAAATATGCTGCAGCTGTTGTAGAGGACTCCATTTACCCGCAACGGCATAATGTAGATGCTGATCAGAAAGGCCTTTGACGTAGGCAACAGCTTCTTTATGGTTTTGAATAAATGCCTGTATTAATTCTTGTTTTGTCATTGTTTTTTTATTCAAAGTACCGTTGTTTAACAACACCAAACAATGAACCCTGGTTAATAAATGTGCTTTCTTATGCGGCTTAAAGCCTGTGGAGTGATACCAATATAGGAAGCCAGGTATTTTAGCGGCACCTTCTCTAAGAACACTGGCCTGTTTTTCAGCAGGTACGCGTACATTTCCCTTGGTGATGCTTTAAGCAGCTGCACTTCTCTTATGGTTTTGATACGCAGCTGCTCTTCCAGAAACACCTTCTGTACAGTGCCACATAACTTTGATGCTTCAAAAAGTCTGCGTACTTCATCCATTCCCACATACCACAGCATACCCTTTCCAATTGACTGGTATACAAAACGACTTTCACCAACATCACCGGCCTTGGCCGTAAAGATGTCTCCTTCAAAATAAAAATCGACCGAGATTTCGGTTTCTATTCCTCCATTGTCGCTTACAATGAATTTACGCACTGTTCCGTTCTCCAGAAAACACAGTACATCTTCGGGAAATTGTGTCTTTTTGTCGAATTGTAAAGGCGAAAGTTTTTCCCAGATTTCTCCAAAGTAATCTATGGGATATTTTTTTGAAAATATGTCTTTGTCGGGTACGGCCAAAACTTTGTTTATTTAATGTCTTAACTAAGATAATGAAATTCAGTAGAAAAAATTCAGTTCAAAAGTTTCCTTTTATAGGTCACTGCCGGAACGGCAGAAGTGATAATATCCTTTTACCTTATCTTATGATACATGATTCTTTCGTCCACTTTTGGTAGGAATGCATAAAATAATCGATGTTATTGAAACCCAGTTGCCGCGCCACGGTGTTATGGTCTTTATTATGAACCGACAGCATATTGTGCGCTTCGGTCATGAGCCTTTGGTGATAAAGTTCGGAAGGATACCGCTGCATTACATGATATACGGCTGTATTGAGTTCTTCCGGTGAGATGCTCATTGCCTTTGCATATTTTACAATATCCGTATACTTTAAGATTTCGCCATTATTGTCAAGAGGAAACTGTCTTTCAAGGAAATCGGTAAAAACCATTGAAATGCGTTCTTTTGCATCTATCTTTCCTTCCGCAGGTAAAGCATGAGGTATCGTTTGGGCTTCGTGCAGGAGATACCTGATCCCCCTGCGCATGAGGTCATGATAATGTACATCGGTAATTTTCGTATTTTCAGTTAGGCTTTTAAACAGATTCAAAAAAAGTTCCTTCCTGTTTTTGTCAAGTTCATAGACCATTGCTATACGACCATTTAAAAGGGTTGGATAACTGCTTTCCGGAATACCCAGGCTGTGGAGAAACTGCTCGGTAAAAAGACAGGCGTAGCCGTCGCTTACACAAGTATTGGATTCCCATACATAAGGTACCTGCGGCGGGGCAATGAGTAATACGGTTCCGTTTACTTCATAGGAACGGTCGGCAAAGTGTATGGTATTGGGTCCGGTATCCATACAGATTTTGAAAAATAACCTTCTATGGTACGAATGCACAAAATAAGAATCGTTCTGAGCATGGTATACATTGAATCCTTTAATACGAAGCTTCGTATTAAAATCGGAAAGGCATTTAATCTGTATATTGTCCATTGGTTAATTGTTATTCAGGTATTTCATAACCTTAATTCCAAACATTAAGCCAAAATAATGTTTTTTCCTGATAATTGTTAGCCCACAGAATAAAATAAGATATCACCTCCCATCAGAGAATATAACAAAGCTTCTTCTGTTTTAGTTCGCTGTCTTTGTCAACAGCCGTCACGTTATCGTACGTTTTCCTTTTTTTCAGAAAGCAACGCCACTATAAGTCCGATAAAGGGACTTATCAGCAGGCAGACGAAAAAGGTATTTTTAAATCCTATACGTCTCCCGTCTCCGACAATATAGGCTACTAAGGTGCATAGAAATGCATAAAATAAGATAATTAAAAGTGCTTCCATGGTTTTAGGTGTTTCAGGTAAACTTACCTGTATGCAACTGAACGTAAAGATTTCTGTGATTCAAAGCGTTCAGGCCGCAAATATAGGAAATAAACCTAATTGTAAAACAGGCATCTGTTCACATTCCCTTAGATTGAATGTTTAAGGAATTAACGGTTTTTGCGATTAAAAGGCATATGCCTTATATCTACATGGGATTGATTCCATACTTTACTTCCTGTAAAGTTTTGCTTTTTGGAATGTCCCGACAGAATGGATGGAAACGGTTGTTGGCTCATTTACTTCAGAAGCTTCTGTATTGTTTTGGTTCCGGGCTACGGTATGTATTTCCATATTGAGCACTTCTCCTTCCAGCCAGTAATAACAAATAAGTATGCTGCCTTCAACTGAAAAACCGCTGGCCAATCGATCACCTATAAACTGTTGGGGTAAAACCACGCCGTTTTTCTCGTCGATTTTCCATCCCGTTTTGTCTTGTACCAGCTCATACCTGCGCGGGCTCTGGTTTGGTGCTTCATAATACAGAATCCACGACCAACGCGAAGCACCTAACGGTTCAATCGTCAGACTTACCGGAACAGACTGTTTGCCCCTGCCAGAAGAAATGATTACATCGCCTTTCCAGTTACCTGCCCACGATTTCGGAAAATCGGGTATCTGTGCCTTTAACACGGAACTGAAAAAAAGCAGAAAGAGGTAAATAAGCAGCTGCTTCATTTGTATTTTATATAAAAATGGTTAGGTCATTATCCCATTGTACTGTTCCGGAAGTTACGAAACTTAACTTTAGAATTCTTATTCAAAAATAAAAACACGCCCTGTTATTAAATTGTAAAAATGTAAACTTATTTAAATAAAGCCCGAAATTTCCCTAACAACCGCTTACTTTTTTCTTCATTTCCAACAAAAAAACGCATTGATTTAAATATCAATGCGTTGTAATTTACTTTCGTGGAGCCGCAGGGAATCGAACCCTGGTCCAAACAAGCAACCAAGAAGCTTTCTACATGCTTAGTTTCTGTTTAGATTTTCGATAAGGAGCTTGGCCAGAAACATCCACTCCCTACTTAATCTCTAGGTATTTCGGGTAACGTCCGAGATGCTATTTACCCTAGATTTATTTTTACGGTTCCTTTGTACAAAACGCCATAAATCAAGGCTTTTTAAAGGAATTCAGCTTTCCTATCTAATAGGACAAGGCTATATCTTACTATAATTCAGAATTAAGCAGCTAAAGCGTAGTTTTCTTCGCCGTGTAAAAAAGTTTCATTTATGAGATTTACGAGCTGTAAATGAGCGCTCGGCGTGCTTACTTTTCAGTTCCACCTGCTGTCAAAACCGATCGGCCCCTGAAATATCAGGCAAATTTACAAAAAAAAATCCTGCTATACAAGCAGGATTTTCAATATCAAAACTATTCATCTGAACCGGAATAATCAACAAAACAATGTACGTTCTAAACTAAATCTAACCTCTGTAAAACGTAATAACCCAAAATGTTTTCCCTAAACTTATTTTGCCCAATAATTAAGTATCCGTTCAAATGAGAAACAAATGTAGGACGCGATTTACAGGAATCCAACTAAACGGATAAAACTTAACAAAAAGTGAGCATAATACTCACCTGTTGCCTAAGACAGGTATCCGCGCTCTATGGCTACCTTTACGAGGCCTTTGTCGTCTTGTACATCCATCATAAGCTTCATCTTTGCAATCCGCTTCTGTATGGCGCTGTACGAAATAGGGATGATCTTGTCGAGTTCTATGATCTTATATCCCTTTGATAAAAGGTACAGGATCTGGCGGTTGTAATCATCTATAAGCGATTTATCGTCGAGCGTTTCGTTGAGCGTTTCTTTTACGTAGCTGCTGTAAAACTTGTTTTCTTCCAGGACATTCTGGATGATGACCTTGAGATTTTCGGGCGTAACCTCCCCTTTAGTTGCCAGACCGTCGGGTTTGGCGTTCTTGATGATATCGAGTATGTATATCTTCTCTGTATGCGCCGTAAGCAGTATGACTTTACAGTACGGTATGATCTTTTTAATAAACCGCGTAATGTCGATACCGTTGTTGAGGTTTTCACTCTCAAAACTCGGAATATTATAATCAACAATGGCAATATCTGTCAGTTTCGCCTCTGCGCTTCCTTTAAAATACTCAAACGTCTCTTTACAGGTTGACAGCTTCTTTAATTTGCTTTTCGGATAATGCTGACTTATAACATTTCCATATCCCTCCAGAATAAACGGATGGTCATCGATAATTACAAAGTTCATTTGTGTTGAGAGTTTATTTTTGGGTTATAAACAATTTTCGATTCTTACTGAATCAGAATTATTTACAGCAAAAATACTACATTTCTTTTAAAAACAAAACCCTTTAATCAAGATTAAACCCCATTTGACCGTCTTCTTCAATCGTAAGTGCCTGTTCGTCTACCGTATCGATAAATTCTTTCGTTTCCTCCTGTTCTTCCTCTATAAGATCGTCTGCCGGCAACGGATCCAACAGGTTCACCATCTTAATTTTATCACTTGTAAGCTGGTTTCCCTGTGCCTTTATACCCTTAACTGCAATAAATTCCTCAAAATTCAACGTAAGCGGTTCTTTTTCCTGGCCTTTACTCTTTGCAAAAATAATTTCAGCAACAGGACGGTAATCGGTAGAAACAATTTCCAGCCTTGAATAAGGGTGCTCCGAAATAAATGTTTCCTCCTTCGTAAACGATTCTATTAGAAATCGTTTCACGAAATACTTGTCCTTTTCAGGATCGAAATAAATGGCTGAAACGGGCTTTGATGGGATCCACTTTTCCAGTACAATTACATCATCTTCAAAATGCGTGGTAAGTTCCGGTATGATGGTTTTGGCCTTTCCGCTCTGTGTAATGATGAGCAGGCGGTCTTCGGGCTTGAATTCTCCCAAAAGCTCACCCCTGCCGTCCACATTCAGACGGTGTACGGTATCGTCGAACCATATCTTTCTCGGACGAAGGGTAGAAATCCCTTTTTCCTTTAATTCTATTTTCTTGATCGGGTATTTGGTCACAAGGTTCCCCTTTGACACCCTTCCTTTTATAAGCAGGTCGGCAAAATCAAGATCGAACTTAAGCTTTTTAATGTTGCTAAGCTGCCGCAGCAAAACCGTTACGACTTCGGCCTCACCGTTTGGATTGCTCGAAAAATAGAGGATCTGCGATCCGGGCTTTTCCTGCGTCAGGTTGTATACCTTGTCGCGCGTTACCCCTGAAACATTGAATCTCTTTACGTAGGAACTTCCGGCTTTACCGTCACGGTATATAAGGTTGTAGATGGTACGTTTATCGTTTTTGTTAAAGATGGCAGCATGAATGATGTCTTTCCCTATGAACTTTTTTTCTTCAATTTTAGAAATAACCATGTTACCGTCTCTCATAAATACGATGACGTCGTCAATATCGGAACAGTCGCCCACATATTCATCCTTCCGCAGGCCTGTACCTACAAAGCCTTCTTCCTTGTTTACATAAAGCTTTTGGTTGCGCAATACCACCTTTGTTGCTTCTATATTGTCGAAATTCCGAAGCTCTGTTTTACGTTCACGTCCTTTTCCGTATTTCTCCTTGAGCATACTGAAAAAAGAAATCGTAAAATCCACGATGTGCTCGATATTGTATTTTACCGTTTCAATATCCCCTTCAAGCGCATCAAGTTTTTCCTGTGCCTTGTCAAGGTCAAAACGTGAAATACGTTTGATACGGATTTCGGTAAGTCTGATGATGTCGTCTGTCGTAACCGCCCGTTTAAGCTTTTTCGTAAACGGTTTAAGTCCTTCGGCTATGGCCTCGAGAACACCTTCCCACGTTTCTTCTTCCTCAATACTCCGGTAAATCCTGTTTTCTATAAAAATGCGTTCCAGTGACAGAAAATGCCATTGCTCTTCGAGCTCACCCAGTTCAATGATAAGTTCCTGCTTCAACAGGTCTACGGTGCGTTCTGTTGACCGTTTAAGCATTTCAGAAACGCCAACGAACAGCGGTTTACTGTTTTTGATAACGCATCCCAGGGGAGCAACCGAGACTTCACAGTTTGTAAAAGCATAAAGCGCATCTATGGTTTTGTCCGGTGAAACACCTGGTGGAAGGTGAATGAGGATTTCTACTTCGGATGATGTATTGTCCTCGACTTTTTTAATCTTTATTTTGCCTTTTTCATTGGCCTTGAGTATGCTGTCGATAAGGCTTGTAGTGGTCGTTGAAAAAGGAATTTCCTTTATTACGAGCGTATTTTTGTCGAGTTGCGTGATACGCGCCCGTATGCGGACACGTCCTCCACGGGCTCCGTCGTTGTAATTGGATATATCGGCAATTCCCGCAGTAGGAAAATCAGGATAAAGGACAAACGGTTTGCCTTTGAGGATCTTTACAGATGCATCAAGGAGCTCCAGGAAGTTGTGCGGTAAAATCTTGGTCGACAAGCCCACGGCAATCCCTTCTCCACCCTGTGCCAGCAGCAAAGGGAATTTAACGGGCAGGTTGATCGGTTCGTTGCGGCGCCCGTCATAGGAAAGCTGCCACGGGGTAATCTTAGGCGAGTACAGCACATCCAGCGCAAACTTGCTCAGGCGCGCCTCGATGTAACGTGAAGCAGCGGCTTCGTCCCCCGTAAGGATATTCCCCCAGTTTCCCTGTGTATCGATAAGCAGGTCCTTCTGGCCGATCTGAACCATAGCATCACCAATACTGGCATCCCCGTGCGGATGGTACTGCATGGTGTGTCCCACTATGTTCGCTACCTTGTTATAGCGCCCGTCATCAAGTTCCTTCATGGAGTGCATGATCCTGCGCTGAACGGGTTTGAATCCATCTTCTATAGCCGGAACAGCACGCTCCAGGATTACGTAAGAAGCATATTCCAGAAACCAGTCTTCGTACATGCCTGTAACCTTCTTGATGGTTTCGGTATCGGTATTTTCCAAACCGTTATGATCCAGCTCGGTCTCGTGGCTGTTCGGCTCGGAATCTTCATTCAAATTGTTTAACTCTTCTTCTGTCATCATCAAAAGCTATGCTTCTACTTTATCTAATTCAACTTTCAAATTATCTATAATAAACTCCTGCCTGTCGGGCGTGTTTTTTCCCATGTAAAATTCCAGCAGCTTCTCAATCGAAGTCGCCTTGTCGAGCATCACGGGTTCCAGGCGTATGTCCTGACCAATAAAGTTCTTGAACTCATCAGGTGAGATTTCCCCCAACCCTTTAAACCTCGTAATCTCGGGTTTGGGTTTTAACTCCTCAATGGCGTCAATGCGCTCCTGTTCGGAATAACAGTAAATCGTCTTCTTTTTGTTTCGTACTCGGAATAAGGGTGTCTGAAGGATGTACAGGTGTCCTTCTTTGATGAGTTCCGGAAAGAACTGCAGGAAAAACGTGATCATCAGCAGGCGTATGTGCATTCCGTCCACATCGGCATCGGTTGCCAGCACGATGTTGTTGTAACGAAGGTTTTCGTAATCTTCTTCTATATCCAGAGCTGCCTGCAGCAGGTTGAACTCCTCATTCTCGTATACGATCTTCTTCGACATACCATAGGTATTGAGCGGTTTTCCCCTTAAGCTGAAAACGGCCTGCGTATTTACATCACGGGATTTGGTGATGGATCCCGAAGCCGAATTTCCTTCCGTAATAAAAAGCGTACTTTCAAGGCTTCTCGGGTTTTTGGCATCGGTAAGGTGTACGCGGCAGTCCCTGAGCTTTTTATTGTGAAGGGATGCTTTTTTGGCACGTTCCTTGGCCAGTTTCCGGATTCCCGAAAGTTCCTTTCGTTCACGCTCGGCCTGGAGTATTTTGCGCAACAGGGCATCTGCCGTCTCTGGATTTTTATGAAGGAAGTTATCGAGGTTGGTTTTAATGAAATCGTTCACAAAAGTACGCACTGTCGGCAGGTCGGGCCCCATATCGGTAGACCCCAGCTTTGTTTTGGTCTGTGACTCAAAAACGGGCTCCTCTACTTTAAGGGAAATAGCCGATACAATTGATTTACGGATATCAGACGCTTCGAAATTCTTGTTGTAAAATTCTTTCAGCGTCCGCACCACGGCTTCCTTAAAAGCGGCAAGGTGCGTTCCGCCCTGCGTGGTATTCTGCCCGTTAACAAACGAATAATATTCTTCAGAATATTGCGAACGGCTGTGCGTAAGCGCGATTTCGATATCGTTACCGCCCAGGTGGATAATCGGGTAAATCATATCATCCTCGGCGATGGTCTCCATTAAAAGGTCCTTTAAACCGTTTTCCGAAACAAATTTCTCCCCATTGTAAATAATGGTAAGCCCTTTGTTCAGATAACAGTAGTTCTTTAACATGCGCACGATATAATCGTTGCGGTATTTATAATTTTTAAATATGGTATCGTCGGCAATAAAGGTTACTTTGGTTCCTTTACGCTTTGTTGTTTCTGTAAGATCTTCTTCAAGAGTAAGGTCTCCGGCACTGAACTCTGCCGCTTTCTGCTGATTTTCCCGTACCGATTCCACCCTGAAGAAAGAAGAAAGGGCGTTTACAGCTTTGGTACCGACCCCGTTAAGCCCCACCGACTTCTTAAATGCCTTGGAATCATATTTCCCTCCTGTGTTCATACGGGAAACAACCTCGACGACTTTTCCAAGAGGGATTCCTCTACCATAATCGCGTACCGAAACCGTGCGGTCTTTGATTGTGACCTCTATGGTTTTTCCGGCGCCCATTACAAACTCGTCGATACAGTTATCCAATACCTCCTTCAAAAGAATATAGATACCGTCGTCGGGTGATGATCCGTCCCCTAATTTACCGATATACATTCCCGGACGTGTACGGATATGTTCCTTCCAATCAAGCGATCGGATATTATCTTCATTATACTGAGATTCCTGTTGCATAAAAGTGTAGTGAATTTGTGTAAAAATACGTTTTTTTCAGCAGATTTGAAAGGTTTTACTTTTGATTTGAAGCCAATTTCCTATTTATTTCATCGTCGGTTTTAGCAAATTTTACTTCCTCTTCCCTGTAAATGACCCTCACGGTATAATCGTTCGGCTGTATAGGCTTTCCGTACATCTCGGAATAGTTTTTGGTAAATACGGCCCCGAAATAAAGGATGATGGCCGAATAATAAACCCACACCAGAATCACGAGGACCGAACCGGCCGCTCCGTAGAGGTTCATCTTATCTGAGTTCCCCAGGTACAGGCCTATAGCCCATTTACCGATCATAAAAAGAAGCGCCGTAAACCCGGAGCCTATAAGCGTTTCCTTCCACCCCAGTTTTCCGTCGGGCAATGTTTTAAATATAAATCCGAAAATAATACTCACAATGATGAGAATTACCGCAGAATTCACCCAGGTTGCAAGAAAAAGGGTATCCGTATGAAAAAAGTCCTCCATGTGGTCATACAGATAATCAATGGTCGAGTTTACGATGAGGCTCACCAGCAATACAAATCCCAGTGCCCCGATCATGGAAAAGGACAACAGCCGGTTGACAATGAACCGCATGATCCCTTTTTTGGGTTTGGGTTTAAGTTCCCAGATATAGTTGATGGAACTCTGGATTTCGGCAAAGATTCCCGAAGCCGAGAACAATAAAGTTACAGCCCCGATGATGGTGGCAAGATTGAGATTGCTCGACAGCTTGATGTTTTTAATGGCCTCCTGTATCTGCAATGCCGCCTTTTCTCCCACAAGATTCTGGATCTGGCTGAAGAATTCTCCTCTCACCGCTTCTTCGCCGAAAAAATAGCCTGCGGAAGAAATGATGAGGATGGCCAGAGGGGGAATAGAGAAAATGGTGAAATACGACAAAGATGCACTGAGTTTTATACAGTTATCGTCGAGAAATTCGTTAACGGATACCTTAAACAACTGAAAAATTCCTTTAAACCGGTCTTTAACCATAGTTATTTTTTTTGTTGATACTGATGAAAAATGCCTTTGTCCCAGAGCGTGAACAGGCTTGCTTTTAATCCTGCCGTCTTCAGGGCATTGTTGGCCCAGGTATTGCAGGTGTAGAACAGGTTGTAGCTGCCCCTGGCTTCATAAAAGACATCGTTTAAACCGTAATTCTGATCGGTATCGATGAGGAGGAACTTACCGTCCTGCTTATCAAAACGATCTTCTATAAAAGCACAGAGCCTGGTATATTGTGCTTCATTGAGCTTTATGGGAATACAGTCGTCTGCCGGATTCAGCCCGTTGTAATAAGTAACGTGCATAGCCGATTTACTGAGCCCCGTAACCGCTTTAAGTGCTACAGGCAGCGTAAGGTCTTTCCATTCCGGGGTTTGCAGGTAAAATCCCCGGTCACCCCAGCCAAAGCTTACCCAGGCTGCTTCGGGACTTCGGCCCGGCGTAAGGGAAGGATCGAGCTGCTTGGACCAGTCGTATAACTCGTTGTGGAAGGGTAGCGCAATATCGGTATGTACCCCGTTCGTTAAAATGTAAACCGTATGGTTCTGATTTCCGTAAGCCGACTGGTCATTGTTTACCGGAATATATGAAATAGCGGTCGCGATGCCTACATACAATACAACGAGGCCTATAAATATGAGGATGTAATTCAAAATCTTAAATACTATTTTCAAAGCTATTTTTTCTTAAAAATACAACTTTTATAAAAACAGTACCAGTATTTTTATTTTTTTGCCGACAGGTATGCCTGCCTTATTTGCGAAAAGGTTTTTCTGGTTTCCATAAGCTGTTTAATGAAATGGGTTCTAAGCTCATCGTAATCCTCGTAGTCCAGATGTCTGGCCCAGCCAGAATCTTCATTTATTTCGCTTATTTTCTTTAGAACCTTTGCTGCATCAGCAGCTGTTCGCCCCACCACATCTCTTCCTGCGGCATTATCCAGATGGTTATAGGTAAAACGGTTGTCTCCCACCTGCTCCACGAAAAAACAGGCCTGCAGTTCGTTATTTGCGTAAAAACGGTCCCAGCTGCAAAAGCCCCAGCAGCTCAGCTGCTGCCGGTAATCTATTCCGTCCAGGCGCCAGCGGCAGTTCCCGACCCTTCCCCAATGGTTGGAATAACGGAATACTCCGGAACCGTTAAAGAAATACCGGCTTCCGTGTTTGCTCGTGTAATGTGGTTTTACAAAACCTTCGGGTTCCTGAACTTTTGTAAAAACGGCAAAGGTATATTTAAAAAAGTTGAATCTGTTGTACATATTAAAACTTTAATCGAAAATCGAACCCTATGACATGCTCATAATCAAAACCGTCGCCGTGGTTCCTGAAACTGTATACAGAGGGATTGTATCGGACTCCTGCATACAGTACGGGTGTAAGCTGGTAATTGAATAAGGTCGTAAATCCAACGGTCCGGTAATCGCTGTAATAGTCCTTCGCATAATCATCAGACATAAAAGGCTTTATGTATCCCCCTTCCATACTGTAAGGTACTTCGTATTTGTAATAGGTATAGGTAAACGAAATACCATAAGCGTATTCAAAGCGTTTCCATCTGTGTCCTTTACGCAGCGAAATATCAAGCTTATCGGCAACCAGCGCATATTCATTAAAGAAAATAGGGTCAAAGTTACTCAGCTTATGCGACAGTTCCAACGAAACAAAATGTGTGTTTTTATAATAATAATCCCCTCCGATTCCGAAACTTATTCCTCCTGTTTCATTATGGAACGATCCAAGATTCGGGTTTTCAGAAGACAAGCCTATAAAATACAGGGTTGGAAGCACCAAGGAAAAACGAAACGTTCCCGACGCGGGGTTAAAGCGCCTGAATGCCGCCTCTTGCTTCTTCTTCTTTACTTCTTCTGATGCGAAATAAGCACTTTTTAACCTTTCACGAACATATTGCTTCGTTTCCTCGCTTTGAATATTTCGTTTTGCAATATGCCGTTCGGCCTGATATTCGTAAGATGTGAGGCCATCCTTATCGTTAAAATAAATATTTCGCGGGTACTGGAACCTTTTTTTATTAGAAAGATCGATCCAATAACCTGCCCCTAAAACTGGAATTGTTGGGGCATTCAACAGGTAATACTGCCATGAGACACCTGGTACTAAAAGGCTGTCTGCTTCCTTAAATGCTGATTTGTACTCCATTTTTACAGGAGTGCGGTCGCGCTTTACCTCTACATGGGCAGGAAGGTTGTACAGGGAATCATTCACGGTAACTGTTGCTCCTTCCGTACTTGAAAAAACATATACTTTCTGGGTCTGCTTCCTTAAAATGGTGCTGCAGGAGCTCAAAATAATTCCCGTCGTCAATACAGGCAGGTACAAAAGTGTTAAGGGTGTTTTGGTCATATCGTGTTTATTTGTTTCTGGTGTATTCCTGTAAAACGACAAATCTATAAAAAAAGGCCGGATGCACTGCATCCGGCCTTTATATTATACGTTAAAACGGAAATGCATCACGTCGCCGTCTTTCACTATGTATTCTTTTCCTTCTACCCTGAGCTTACCGGCTTCTTTTACCTTAGCTTCCGATCCGTATGCCTCATAATCGGAATAGGCAATGACCTCTGCACGGATGAATCCTTTTTCAAAATCGGAATGGATCACCCCAGCGGCTTTGGGTGCTGAATCTCCTACATTTATGGTCCATGCGCGTACTTCTTTTACACCTGCCGTAAAGTAAGTCTGGAGGTTCAGTAATTTATAAGCCGAACGGATAAGTTTGGAAACTCCCGGTTCTTCAAGCCCCAGGTCTTCCAGAAACATCTGACGTTCTTCAAATGTTTCCAGCTCGGTAATGTCTGCTTCGGTTCCGACTGCCAATACAATCACTTCCGCATTTTCATCTTTCACAAGTTCTTTAACCTGATCTACATATGCGTTACCTGTAACAGCCGAATTTTCGTCTACGTTACACACATACAATACCGGCTTGGCCGTTATAAGCTGAAACGATTTTAAAAGTTCTTCTTCATCCTGGTTTGCAGCTGTTACGGTACGTGCAGATACTCCTTGTAACAATGTTTCACGGATTCTTTCAAGCAAAGCAGTTTCGACCTGCGCTTCCTTATTCCCCGTTTTGGCTGCTTTTTTTGTTTTCTCCAAACGCTTTTCAACCGTTTCAAGATCTTTAAGCTGTAATTCAATGTCAATGGTTTCCTTGTCACGGATCGGATTTACATTTCCGTCTACGTGCACGATGTTGTCATTATCAAAACAACGCAATACATGGATGATGGCATTACATTCACGGATGTTACCTAAAAACTGGTTTCCGAGCCCCTCCCCTTTACTTGCTCCTTTTACAAGACCTGCAATATCTACAATCTCCACAGTTGCAGGCATAACGCGTTCTGGGTTTACCAGCTCTTCCAACTTCTGCAAACGAGGATCGGGTACGTTTACCACCCCGATGTTCGGCTCAATAGTACAAAAAGGGAAATTCGCACTTTGTGCTTTTGCATTCGATAAACAGTTGAACAATGTTGACTTCCCAACATTCGGCAATCCTACAATACCTGCTTTCATATAATGGTGTTATTTATACTTTATTTAAAAACGTTGCAAATATACCCTTTTTAATTCAGTTTTTAAAGCCTGTTTTTACGAGTTTTAAAAATCTCGCACCAAAAGTTTATATTTGAAAAAAACACAAAAAATAGGGAAAAACAATTAACCGTTTTATTTTACCTTGTTTCTTCTTTTTGCCAGTGGTCAAATCCAGAAAATAAGATATGAAGACATTGAGGATAAAGAATTGGGAAAACAGACTTTTTACGCTGTACTACAAAATAAAAACTACGTGACAGGCCAGAATGAAGAAGTGTTTCTTTCCTGATTATCATTATCAATACGCAAGCTTCGTCCTGCTTTTCCCCGATGCCGACTGTTATATTTACCTTGGAGCGTTTCTTATGATGAGGCGTTCGACTATATCAAACTTCGAAAGAAAACCAAAACAAAATAACGATTGTACCGTAAACAAAAAGCTGATTTCTGTGAAATCAGCTTTTTGTTTTACAAGGTATTCCTTTTTTCCTTTTTATGTTGCAGCAACCAGTTATAGAGATCCATATGTCGAAAAAGGTCTTCCACACTTCCGTGATTTCCTCCTTTCACCACCTCAAGCTCAACAGGCGCCTGTTTATTACATTTTTTAATGGCATTGACAATTTTCTGCGATTCCGACAACGGTACGATAAAGTCCTTGTCACCATGGATAACCTTTATGGGAACCTGTGCAAGGTTACAGGCATCCTGTACATCCCCGCCGCCGCATATAGAAACGGCTGCTGCGATACGGTCGGGATACTCCCCAACATACTTCATGGTACCGTAAGATCCCAGGCTCATACCGGTTACATAGATACGGTCTTCGTCGATATTATAGGTTTTAATCATATAGCTTACGATCTCGTCTACCTTATCGGCATTCCACGGACCCGACGGCAGCTGTGGTGCCACAAGATAGGCCGGTATGTCGAGCCCTTTTTCAACACCTTTGAGCGCCCCGTATCTTTTTACACGGTTGATATCGGTTCCCGACAGGCTTCGGCCGTGAAGAAAAACGATAAGCGGCATCTTATCCTTCACCTCTTTTGGCTCGTTTAACCAGAATTGGTAAGATGTCTTATTCAAAACAGCTTTAGGCTGGGCAGCTGAATGGATAGCCCATAACAGTAAAAAGACTTTAAAAACAGCTTTCATTTCTTTTTTTAAAGCAAATATAATGTTTTTTTATCCTAAACGAAAAGACGTCATGGTTAAGGAACCTCCCACATACTCATCGTTAAAAATTTCGATATCGTCTTTATCGCTCATAAGTGCCAAAGCATAAATCATCGGAAAATAATGATCGGGAGTAGGTATAGCAAGTTTTGCCGCTTCACCCAGACTTTCGTAGTTGATGAGTGCCTTATGGTCTTTTGAAAGAATTTTTTTTCTGAATGTTTCATTGAGGGATTTGGCCCAGTCATAGCCAAACCCGGGTTCATTAAGGTGTTTCCAATCCAGCATCCGCAGGTTGTGGATCATATTGCCGCTGCCTATAACCAGTACACCTCTTTTCCGCAGGTCGTAAATTTCCTTTGCCAGCCTGTAATGGTACTCCGCAGGCTTGTAATAATCAATACTTAGCTGCAATACAGGAACGTTGGCTTCCGGGAACATATGCCTTACTACGGTCCACGTACCGTGATCGAGTCCCCAGTCGTGATCCAGTCCAACATTTGTAGAAGTAACCATTCTGGCCGTTTCTTCAGCCAGGAACGGACTTCCCGGAGCGGGATACTGTACCTGGAACAGTTCGTCAGGAAATCCGCCGAAATCATGAATGGTCTTAGGTTCGCTCATCGCCGTAACGTGGGTTCCCTTCGTAAGCCAGTGAGCTGAAACTACGAGTACCGCACAGGGCAAATCGATTGTTTTTCCGATTTGCAGCCATTTTTGCGAGAATACATTCTGTTCAATCCCGTTCATAGGAGAACCGTGTCCGATAAAAAAAACTGGCTGGAGTTTTTCCCTTACCTTAAACTGATCCGTATAATTTTTAAGTTCTTGCATAACGCATATATTCTTTAAACAAATTTCGCCTTCTTCCTGTATAAATATACTTAATCCAGATTAATTTAAAGACAAAAATCATTCGAAAAACAATCTTAAAAAGGGTTTTTCGAAATATAAAAAAAGGAATACTTTTCTATCTTTACCCCTATCAATCACCACTTATATGAAACACCTTTATGGTATCCTTACCCTGGTTTCCGCAACTGCAGCAACACAGCCGTTCCATACGGAACCTGTCCTTATACAGAATACAGATAAAAACGAAATCACTCAGGAAAACAGCTCTCTGACTTTAAGAAAAGAGCCTTTTACCCTGCAATTTCGAAATGCTTTCTACAACACGCGCAAAGAACAGTTTTACAGTGTTCAGGTTGCCCTTATTGAAAAAGAAGAAGACCTCGCCCATATTGAAGAAGGAATGCCTGTAAGCCTTATCCCGTATTTCGAAACCGGAACAGGCATGCCTTCTGATGAAGACGGATCTTATTCCAGTGCAGTCCTTAACAGTTACGGGCACCATTATCTTTATTACGAAAACGAGCAGAACAAATCGGTTCGCCTAGTGTCTAAAAAAGAAGGAACGGGGCGGTTTGAATGGGATGTTGAACGACTATATATCGATGGAAAGGATTATCCCGTTAGTAAAATTCCTCTGACTTCCTTTTATTTTGTATGCCTTAACGACTCAAACCTCAACGGCATCATAGACAGCGGGGAACTTTACATTGTCAAACTTCATTTCAAATAAAAGCCGGTGCAGAGCACCGGCTTTCTTTTATTTCGGCAATTCTGCGGTCCAGAAAGCACCGCTGATATCGACCAGCTTTAAAGTAAGCGGTTTATGGCCCATCTTCAGCTGCTCTTCTACTTCAAGTGTTATTTTTGCCCTGGCCCCAAGAGGAAGGATCAGACTGTGAGCTCCTGGCTTTACCTTGGCCACGTAGTAGTTACTGATTGCTTCTGGTTTAAGGCCGGACAAACGTTCCTGATTCCATTCTGCAATTACCCTGTCTCCTTCAAGCACCTGTATGGCAATGAGAAAAGAGCCGTAAACATCGGCACCTTCAGTACGCATCACTTCAAAAGTCAATGACTGCGCAAGGTTCGCATTTGCGATTTCCAGCTTGGGTTTAACCGATTTGTTGTGCAGTGTTCCGTAAACACCGCCGTGAAAGTACTGATTGGTAAAAAGTGTAATACCCAAAATGAGCAGGCTGCCCCATAGTACCGGCTTTTTGTAGCGGTTCAGGTCAAGTGCTCCCGATGCCAGCCATACAAACCACTTTTTGTATGTAAAACCGTATTTACACTTATAAAGCCAGTAATCGAGTGAAAAATACCCGCTGCCTGACAAAAAGAGAACAAAACCACCTGAAATGCCCAGAACCCCGATCTGCCATTCATCAAGGCATGTAGTTCCAAGCCAGCCCGATCCCAAAAGGATCCCCGTTGCAAGGCTTATGACACCAATGCTCATAAGCCGGGTAAAGAACCCGAACATAAGCAATAATCCCACGATGCCTTCTACCACCGTAAATACCACCATTACCCACCAGAGCTTTTCCGGATTTGAAACCAGGTACTCTATCACAGGCCTGATTCCTAAAGCATTGGGTAAAAAGTGATTGAATTTTTCGCCTATATATCCGGCTTCATTTTCTATAAGTTTATTTTCGAGTATAATCCTGCGCCAGAAAGCAGAAAAATAAGTCCAGCCTATAACCAGACGCAGTGCCAGCGTCAGCATCCCTACGGTGCTGTAACGCATTTTTTGTTGTATATGTTCCATTAAAAATATATAAAAGGTTATAAAATAGCGTACTGTTTAGACAACAGCATCTATCTTAAGCCTTTTATACAATATGTAAAGCGGAGGGGCATTTGCAGCATAATAAAGATTGCGGGCAGATCTGCAGAAGAAGGAATCCTCTGGTGCATACGGTACTGATTTTTCAGTATCTGCACCAACACGCTGCATGACACCTGCAACCCGGGTCTTTACTTTTTCCTGAGTATAAACCGCACAACTGGGTGCTGCATCCCCGGGAACTTTTGACACATTCAGGGTAACGGCCTGCTGAAAAGAGGTTTCTGCAAACAGTGCATTTTTTACGGCACACGGCATCAGCGCAAAAACCACCAGTACAAACCGGCAAAGATGCTTTACAGCGTATCCTTTATGCTTAAAAAATGTGTTCATTTTATAAATATAGGCAAACTACTGCGAACGGCTTTCACTTTTGGAAATTATTTTTGCTTTAATACTCCAACATACTTCTTAACGTACATTAACCGGTTTCTCATTATTTGACCGTAAATTTGATAAACCATTAATTAATAAAGAGATATGAAAACAAAAGAAATAGAATCTGTTTTAAATCCGGCACCGGCGCATTTTGTCGGCGACGGGTTCCGGGTACATAATTTTATTCCCGGGAAACTGTCCATGCAGCGTATGAGCCCTTTTATCATGCTCGATTATAACGCGACTTATACTTTTCCTCCAAGCGCCATTCCAAAGGGTGTAGGTGTACATCCGCACCGCGGATTCGAAACCGTTACGATTGCCTATAAAGGCCGCGTGGAACATGGTGACAGCAGCGGCGGAGGCGGTATAATCGGTGAGGGCGACGTACAGTGGATGACGGCTGCTTCGGGTATTCTTCACAAGGAATTCCACGAAACAGAGTGGAGCAAGAAAGGAGGTGATTTCCAGATGGTTCAACTATGGATCAACCTGCCTGCAAAAGAAAAAATGAGTCCCCCAAAATACCAAGCCATCGCCAACGCGGATATGAACCGTTACCTGCTTGAAGGAAATGCAGGAGTGATTGAAGTCATAGCAGGAAGCTATCAGGGGACAAACGGCCCGGCTTCGACTTTTACCCCCGTTCATATGATGAATGCAAAATTAAATGAAAACGGGGAAGCCCTTTTCTCATTTCCCGAAAATTACAATACCTTCCTCCTTATTATTGAGGGAGCCGTCGAAATCAACGGGACAACGAAGGCCTTTGCAGACCAGCTCGTACTCTTTGCCAACAAAGGAGAAGACTTCCGTATCAAAGCATTGGAAAAATCCATCGTACTCGTTTTAAGCGGGGAACCCATCAACGAACCTGTCGCTTCGTACGGACCGTTCGTAATGAATACCCAGGAAGAGATTATGCAGGCATTTGACGATTTCAACCAGGGCAAATTCGGAACACTGAACAACTAAAACAACACAACTAAAAAACGGGCTGAGGCCCGTTTTTTTATGAGATTTGAATTCCAAGCAATTTATAGAATTCCTTTAAAATAGCAGGATGGCCGGGCCACGCGGGAGAGGTGGTTAAATTACCATCGGTAAAGGCTTTATCGGCATCTATTTCTTTAAAGGTGCCTCCAGCCAGGGTCACTTCCGGACCTACGGCAGGATAGGCGGTCAGGGTACGCCCCTTTACCACACCGGCAGCTGTTAGGATCTGTATTCCGTGACAGATGGCTGCAACAGGCAGATTTTTATCGAAAAAGTACTTGGTAGCCAGAATAACCCCTTCATTAAGACGTATGTATTCAGGAGCACGCCCCCCGCAAACATAAAGCCCGTCGTAATCTTCAAGATTAATGGCTTCGAACGTCTGGTTTAGCGTAAAATTATGCCCTCTTAATTCGGCATACGTCTGAAATCCTACAAAATCATGGATGGCTGTTGCAATCTGTTCTCCTTTCTTTTTGCCTGGGCAGACCACATCGACCTCTGCGCCAACGGATAAAAGGGCCTGATAGGGAACCATGATTTCATAATCCTCTACGAAATCACCTGCCAGCATTAAAATTTTTTTGTGCATCACTACTATTCATTTAAGGTTATTTTCTAAATTTACTAAACATAATTTGAAAACAGTTTATGAAATCTCAAATAAATTGGAATGATTTTGAAAAGATCGATATCCGTATAGGAACCATTACAGAGGCGGAGCCATTTGAAAAGGCACGCAACCCGGCCTATAAATTATGGATCGATTTTGGTCCGGAATTCGGCATGAAGAAGACTTCGGCACAAATTACCAACCTTTACAGCATAGACGACCTCAAAGGCAAACAGGTGCTTGCCGTGGTTAACTTCCCTCCTAAACAGATTGCAGACTTTATGAGCGAATGCCTGGTGCTGGGAGCTGTGGGAGACCAAAAAGAGGTTACACTGCTCACTGTTGACCTGCCTGTAAAAAACGGTTTGGCAATTGGGTAAATCGAACGTATTTTTGCAAAAAAGATCTTTTTATGAACATCCGACTTTTAGCTGTTGGCAAAACCGACAACAAAAACCTGCAGGCCCTAATTGATGAGTATACCAAAAGACTTGGTTTTTACGTAAAATTCGATCTTGAAATCATCGCCGATATCAAAAATGCCAAGAATTTATCCGAAATGCAGCAGAAACAGAAAGAGGGCGAACTTATTCTTTCAAAGCTTTCTGCTACAGACCATCTCATCCTGCTTGATGAAAACGGAAAAAGTTTTTCAAGTACCGCCTTTGCTGACGAATTGCAGAAAAAAATGAACGCCGGAATTAAAACACTGGTCTTTGTTATAGGCGGTCCTTATGGTTTTTCGGAGGAGGTATACCGCAAAGCATCGGCAAAGATCTCGCTCTCTGCCATGACCTTTTCACACCAGATGGTACGCCTGTTCATTATTGAACAGATCTACAGGGGATTTACCATACTTAAAAACGAGCCTTACCATCATCAGTAGATATAAACTTCTGCGCTCACCCTTTCCGCTACCTTCTGTTTCTCTAGCTCAATAAGGATGTTGACGAACGTTTCGGTACTCATATCCTTATCCAGGCTCAACAGATAGGTATGTACACCGGAATGGTACAACGCGGCTTCTTTTACATCGGACACTGTTCGGACCAGCAGGCTCATTACGCCTTCCGACAGTTCATATACCGGCGGTTCTGCCAGTGCAATACTGGTAAAAGGCATTTTAACGTATGCATTATTTTTGTGCAGCGTATCGCTGTAAACGAACCAGATATCTTTGGTATCTTCGTGTATTACGGACCGGTATTTTTTTGCTGCGAGCTGCTGTAGGAAAATTCCTGTTTCCTTCAATGTGAGATTGCGGTCAACAGACAACACCCAATGCGTATTTCCAATGAGGTTGTTACGGTTTAACCGTGGCTTTCCTTCTGCTCCGGCCTCTATATAAGCAGGACTGAAACCGGTAATTTCTTTCTGTATGGAAACATCTGAGCGGCTCACCCTGATTTCCTTCTGCGTACATGACACAAGGCTCATGACCGCTGTTGCTAAAATAAATTTACTCTTCATGAAGCTTTCCATATAGCTTTATACATTCTATCGCTTCTTTTACATCATGCACCCGCAACAAATCCGCCCCTTTAACCAGCGATACCGTATTAAGCACCGTCGTGCCGTTAAGTGCTTCCTGCGGAACCGTATCCAGAAACCTGTAAATCATTGATTTTCTTGAGAGCGCGGATAATACAGGTACGTCAAGATTTTGCAGCAGCTCCAACTTATTGAGTACCTCGTAATTCTGGTCCAGCGTTTTAGAAAATCCGAAACCCGGATCAACAATAACATCGGTAATTCCATATTGTTTTGCCAACGCTATACGCTCTGAGAAATAAAAAATCATCTCCTTCATCACATCTTCATACTGGGTAAACTGCTGCATGTTCTGCGGCGTCCCCCTCATATGCATCATGATATAGGGTGCTTTATAAGCTGCAACCGTTTCCATCATGGCACCATCCAGCATACCGGCGGAAACATCGTTAATGATGGACGCTCCGTGATCAAGGGCCTGCTTAGCCACACCCGAACGGAAGGTATCAACGGACAGTACGATTCCCGGAAACTGTCTTTCAAGCTCGGCAATCACGGGCAGCAGGCGCTGTAGTTCTTCTTCTTCTGTTACAAAAGGAGCTGACGGCTGGGTGGAATAAGCTCCCACATCAATTATCGCTGCACCTTCTTCAAGCATTTTACCGGCCTGCCCTGTCAAAGCAGACAAAGAAGCATACCTGCCCCCGTCATAGAATGAATTGGGCGTGATGTTTAAAATGCCCATCACCTTTGGTGTTTCGAAATCGATGAGCCGGCCTCTACAGTTTATGGATTTCATGATTTTTTTAATAATTGTATGCTTTTGTTTTTATTCTGCAAACAGATTGTTATTTTTGATAAAATTTACACAAAGATACTTGATTATGCAGACTACCGCGGAACAATATGATAAAATAATTTCCATTTGCAGACAACTCTACATCAACAAACTGCACGATTACGGGTGTGCATGGCGCATTTTGCGGCTGCCGTCGCTCACCGACCAGATCTTTATCAAAGCGCAGCGTATCAGGTCTTTACAGCAAAACGATATCCGAAAGGTGGATGAAGATGAAAGTTCTGAATTTATAGGCATCATCAACTACAGTATCATGGCGCTCATACAGTTGGAAAAAGGCGTTGTAAACCAGCCCGACCTCAGCGAGGAAGAAGCCGTAGAACTTTATGACAAGTACGTCGGAATGACCAAGTCTCTCATGATGGATAAGAACCACGACTATGGAGAAGCCTGGCGGGATATGAGGATTTCGTCGCATACCGATATTATTTTGCAGAAGATTCTCCGTGTTAAACAGATTGAAGATCATGAGGGAAAAACAAAGGTATCGGAAGGCATCGGTGCCAATTATCAGGATATGGTCAATTATGCCGTTTTCGCTTTAATTTTAATGGGATTTGCTAACAATTAAAAAACAAGACATGAAATTAATTACCCAATTTTCGAGATTTTTTGTAGGAATACTCTTTATATTTTCGGGGCTCATCAAGCTTAACGACCCTGTGGGCTTTTCGTTCAAACTGGATGAATATTTTTCAGAAGCGGTATTCAACATGCCGTTCCTGCAACCCTATACCCTTTCGTTTGCCGTTATCATCGTTATTGTGGAAGTGCTTCTCGGCGTGATGCTGTTACTTGGCTATATGAAAAAAATCACTTTATGGCTGTTGATGCTTATGATAGTGTTTTTTACTTTCCTTACTTTTTATTCGGCCTATTTTAACAAAGTGACCGATTGCGGATGCTTTGGAGATGCCATCCCGCTGACACCATGGGAATCGTTCTATAAGGACATCGTACTGCTTGTGTTGATTATGATCCTGTTTATAGGTCAAAAACATATAAAACCCCTGTTCCAGGATAAGGTGAATGCCGTTCTTACGGTTGCCGCCCTCATTGCCTGCTCGTTCATGGGTTATTATGTATTAAACCATTTACCTCTTGTTGATTTCAGAGCCTACAAGCTTGGAACCGACGTTAAAAAGGCTATGGAAATACCTGCCAGTGCCCCGCAATCCAAATACGACATCGTATTCACATATAAGGTTGACGGTGCCGAGAAAAAATTCAAAATGGAGGAACTTGCCAGCCTGCCGGAAAATGCCGAATTTATTTCCCGTGAAGAGCAGCTCGTTCAGAAAGGCTACGAACCGCCTATACACGACCTTACGATGGAACTGGAAGGACAGGATTACACCCCTGAGGTTCTTGCAGCTCCAAAAGCGCTCCTTGTGGTAATGTACGATTTAAAGAAATCGGATAAGGAAGGACTCAAGACCGTTAACGAAACGGTAAAAAAAGCGCAGAAGGCAGGTTATGAAATTATTGCCCTGACTGCCTCTCCGGCTGAAACTATTGAGGAATACAAAAAAGAATTCCAGCTCGATGTTGATTTTTACTTTTGCGACGGTACAACCTTAAAAACAATCGAACGTGCCAATCCAAGCTATATTACCCTTGAAAACGGGGTTATTAAGGATAAAAAGCACTGGAAGGATGTTCAATTCCTAAACATAAAATAACCAGGTGTTTGCCTATTTTATAAATAAACTCGGGTATTCGCTTTTTACCCTTTTCGGTGTCGTCACCATCGTTTTTATATTGTTTAATATTCTACCGGGTGACCCGGCAAGGATGATGCTGGATCAGAATGAAAATTCAGAACAGCTGGCCCTTATCAAGAAAAAGTACGGATTCGATCAACCGGTATTGAATCAGTATCTTTATTATATAAACGACCTGTCGCCCGTTTCATTTCATAAGGGGACTCCAGGTCATTACACGTTTTATACACCGGAAAAATACGGAGGCAAGGTCCTTTTTACTACCCATAATTACCATGTGGTATTAAAAATGCCTTACCTGCGGGAAAGTTTTCAGAAAAACGGGAAGAAGGTGACCGATATCATCGCACACACCCTTCCCAGTACCGTATTGCTCGCAGTATTGTCTATTGCTGTAGCCGTTTTATTCGGAGTAGTTCTCGGCGTGCTGTCTGCACTTTATGCCAACAGCTTCTTCGACAGGCTGATTGCATTTACGAGTACGCTGGGAATGAGTATCCCTTCATTTTTCAGCGCTATATTATTTGCCTGGATCTTCGGGTACCTGCTCCATCAATACACGGGGCTTAATATGACGGGGAGCATGTACGAGGTAGACGATTTTGGCGAGAGGATCCACCTGTCGCTGAAGAACAGCATACTGCCTGCCCTGGTGCTGGGTATACGTCCTCTCGGTGTTGTGATCCAGCTTATGCGGAACTCACTTCTTGAGGTTCTGAACCAGGAATACATACGCACTGCGAAGGCCAAAGGACTGTCCACCTACCGTATCGTGGCACGGCATGCTTTGAAGAATGCTCTGAATCCTGTTGTTACGGCCATATCGGGTTGGTTTGCCTCAATGCTTGCTGGTGCGGTTTTTGTTGAATATATATTCGGATGGAATGGTCTGGGCAAGGAAATTGTGGATGCCCTTAACAATCTGGACCTGCCGGTCATTATGGGTTCCGTGATCGTTATTGCCACCACGTTCGTCCTTATCACCATATTAGTGGATTTAATCTACGCTTATCTGGATCCGAGAATTAAATTAAAATAACTATGAAAAAAATCTTAACAGCCGTTTTTGCACTGGCACTCGTAGCCGTAAGCTGCGATACTAAAAAAGTGGATCAGAAAATCTCCACCGAAATAAAAGAACTCAAAGATACCCTGGTCGTAACGAAGGATACGGTTTACGTGCATAACGAACAGTTCGGCGAGGTAACCTTAAATAAAGAATTCGAAGACGTACAGGGAGCTAAGGTAACCTTTAAGGACATCCTGGCCCGTCACAAAGGTTCGCCCGTCGTTATTGATGTGTGGGCATCATGGTGTCCCGACTGTATTAAAGGGTTTCCCGAATTAAAGAAACTGCAGCAAAAATACCCGAACACTTCCTATGTTTTCCTTTCTCTTGACAAATCGAAAGATAAATGGACGGAGGCCATAGCGAAGTACGATTTAAAGGGGAACCATTACTACCTTAATGAAAAGATGAGCGGGGAATTCGGGAAATCCATCAAGCTTGACTGGATCCCGAGATACATCGTTGTAGATACCGACGGGAACATTGCCTTACAGAAAGCCATAACGGCAAACGATACGCTGCTGATTAAAACATTAGATAAATTACAACCTTAATTATGAGACATAAAGTTATTGCCGGAAACTGGAAGATGCATAAAAATGCACAGGAAACCGCAGCTTTTTTAAATGAACTGGTTAACAACATGCCGGATGGAAAAGAGGTCGAAGTCGTTGTGGCTCCTGCCTTTACCAATCTTATGCTGGCTTCACAGATATTAGAAGACACCAATATTACGGTAGCGGCGCAGAATATGCACCAGGCAGAAGGCGGTGCGTTTACAGGTGAGATTTCCGCGGGCATGCTCAACAGCGTAGGTGTTCAGACCGTGATTCTCGGGCATTCGGAACGCAGACAGTACTTTAATGAAACGGCAGCTTTGCTGGCTGCCAAAGTTGATACTGCGCTTCGCCATAAGATGCGTGTGATTTTCTGTGTTGGAGAAGAGCTGAAAGACCGCCAGAACAAACAGTTCCAGAACGTGGTGTACTACCAGCTTAAGGATTCTTTGTTCCATCTGCCGAAGGAAGCATGGGAAAACATCATTATTGCCTATGAACCTGTATGGGCCATTGGAACGGGGGAAACGGCCACTCCGGAACAGGCCCAGGAAATGCATTTGTTCATACGGGAACAGATTGCGCACCAATACGGAAATATGGCAGACAACGTATCCATATTATACGGGGGAAGCGTGAAACCCGACAATGCTTCGATCCTGTTTTCACAAAAAGATGTAGACGGAGGACTCGTTGGAGGTGCTGCACTTAATACTGCAGATTTTACGGCAATCATTAATGCCCTGTAAATATAAACGGCCGTTTTAAGTTATGCTTAAAACGGCTTTTCAATCATTTGACGGATGAAAAAAACAATCTATTCCCTCGTTTTTCTGGCAACGGCCGTAACGGCAAACGCTCAGGAAGTTCTTATCGGCCCTACGATCTCTTATCAGACACAGGCAGGAAACCTTTTAAAAATTGGTGGTTACTATGTGCAGCCCATTCTGGGAAATGACATAGGATTCCGGCTGGATGCCAACGCCCAGTTTGCATATTTCCGCAACAGGTTTCTCGTTATTCCTGAAGGAGGTGTCACCATTTACCCTACTTTTGACAACACCATTATTCCGTTTGCCAAAGGAGAAATAACGCCTTATACCTTAACGCCCAAGGTAGGCCTTTCGGTTGCCACCATAGTGGATTTCGCCATAGGATACGGTTTTGACATCAAAACAAAAGAAGGGCTTAAACCTCTTGAAGGTTTTACTTTTTCTGTAGGAATCAACATCCCGCTGAACATCCTCCTTTAATAGAGCTTATCAGTATCCAAACGGAAAACGCCGTTCCTTATTGAGTTTTTTATCGCTTTCGATCACTTCGGAAGGGATCACCTTAAGGAATGACGGATGCTGTTCAATAGCATATTCGATCTTTTCCACAATATCTTCAATGGAATCGTTCTCGTAATCGATATGCAAAGGTTCTTTTATCGTAAAAGTCTGTAATATGCCCTTTTTCTTAAGCCACAGGCCTTTTTTATCGAAAGACCTGCGGAAACCGTCGATAACGATAGGAACCACAACGGGTCTGTGTTCTTTAATAATGTAGGCTGTTCCTTTACGGACGGGTTTGAAGGATTTCGTGGTACCCTGCGGAAACGTAATGACCCAGCCGTCGTTAAGTGCGCGCTTTATGTTTTCGGTATCATTGGGGTTCACCGCCTTTTTTTCCGTGATGTCCTTTCCCTTCTCACGCCAGGTGCGTTCTACGGTTATGGCCCCCGTATACCCCATAATGCGTGGAAGCAGTCCCGACTGCATTGTCTCTTTCGCGCTTACATAGTACAGGTTAAGCTTGGGATTCCAAATGTACATGATGTTCCGGATATTGTCTACACGGCCTTTGAGACTGGCGTTAAAGACATGGAACATGGCCACCACGTCGGCAAAATAGGTTTGGTGATTTGAGATGAACAGCACATTGGTTTCGGGCAGGCTCTTAATGATTTCAGATCCATCAATTGCTAGTTCGTTAAAGCCCCTGTACCGTTGGTGCGTAATGAACCCGAATAAACGGATGAGCCATTTTTTAACAAACATTATATTCCCAAACGGATCTTTTTTAAACAATCCCATCTATTTTTTATTAATCGAGCTGTAAATTTACAAATATCTGCTATTTAAATGCGCTTTTAAACGTTTCTTTTATTTCACTGAGTATCATAGCCGTTGCTCCCCAGACCACATGCTCTTCTATGACAAAGGCCGGTACCTGTATATCCCGGGCATACGAGGTGGTCATGCGTACATTCTGCACAAGATTGTCGTTGATTAGGTCTTCAACGGGAAGTTCGATAATACCGCTTACCTCATCGGGCTGTAACCGGAATTCCGGTGCTTTCTCCATAAGCCCCATAAAGGAAGATACCATAAAGTTGCTCGGCGGTATATAAAGATCGCTCCACTGCTTCAGGATCTTAATGTCGCTGCTGCTCACCCCTACTTCCTCGTTTGTTTCGCGCAACGCAGTCTCTTCAAGGCCGGAATCGGACGGTTCCCTTTTACCTCCGGGAAAGGCAATCTGCGAAGAATGTACACCGGGATAGGAAGAGCGTACGATCAAAAGCAGGTGCGCCCTGCCGTTTTTAGGGTAAAACAGACTTAAAACAGCAGATGCTTTAGGATTATGAACAGAAAAATCATAATTTTGAAGATATTGTACACGTTCAATCGGCGCCATTTTTAAATGTGCATCCAATGCAAATAAAGGCTGTTTAACCACAGCATCGACCTTATTTAAAAACCGTTCGAAAAGCATGTCTGAAAAATAAAATTACCCATATAAATATACTCAATGTTTAGTAAAGAAGAAGCACTGCAGATAAAAAAAGATTTCTGGACGGGGTTTGCCGAGGCTTATCCACGGAAATGGCTGCTGCACAATACCAAAATCAAGGATTTTGCATTTAAATTCTTTGTCGACAACAAAACAGCACAGGTTGCTTTGGAAATCGAACCAAAAGATGAGGAAAAACGAAAGATTTATTTTGAAAAGATCGAATCGCTCCGCTCTATCCTTACAGAAGATTACCTGCCTGATGCCGTGCTAGAACGACACTATTACCTGCCCAACGGAAAATGCATCAGCAGGTTTTGGGTTGACATTGAAAAAAAGGTCAGCATCAACAACAAAAATACATGGAACGAAATCTATGACTTTTTTGCAGAAAAAATGCAGCAGTTTGAACTTTTCTTCTATGAACACGAAGATTACATCAAAGATCTAGAAATTAATACCTAGTCTGTTTGTCATTCCAAAACTTTTAGTATTTTCATGTTTTAAAAAATACGCCTTGAAAAGATTTCAAAAGTTTTTACTCCTCATTGCCTTTATATGTTGCTGGAATACCTACGCTCAGGAAACGGACAGTATCCCATCGACACAGCAGCGGATGGAGCAGATCGAAAACTTTTCCAAAAAGGGTAAATTAACCAGGCAGCTACACAAACTGCTTTTCCGGAAAAAAGCCTCGAACGTCAATACAAACGTACAGGCCGTAAAGCAGGCGGATATTGATTATGATTTTGATAAATTTCAGGGAAAAGTCATCCGCAATATCCAAATTGACACCTATGATCCTTTTGGTTATTCCATTTACGATTCTACGCGTGTGCCCAAGAAACAAATCGAGGTCATCGGAAACAAGCTGCACTTAAAAACCAAACAGTTTACCGTTCGGAGCCTGCTGCTTTTTAAGCGAAACCAGGCACTCGATTCAATAAAAATCAAGGAATCGGAACGTTTGTTAAGGTCGCAGCGCTTTATCAGAAGGGTTTCTGTTAAACCTGTTATAATTTCCGAAAGTTCCGACTCGGTTGATGTACACATCAAGGTTCTGGACTCCTGGAGCTGGTATCCCACCGGATCGCTTTCTACTTCAAGCGCCCGTATAAGTCTTACCACGCGCAATTTTGCCGGATTGGGACACTATTTCAACAACCAGTACCGCACGCGCTTTAAGGAAGGCCGACACGCATACCGCACGCAATACCAGGTAAACAACATTGCACAAAGCTATATTGATGCCGGAGTTTATTACAATCTCGATCTTGCGGAGAACTACATCAAGCAGGTTTATGCGAACAGAAGATTCTATTCCCCGCTGACCCGTTGGGCAGGTGGCGCAACTTTTTACCAGTCCATGGCGCGCGATTCTGTGCCCAACCTGGAGGGAGTCCGGAAGCTCGAAACGTTTAAATCGAACGATGTCGATACATGGCTCGGTCATTCGGTTCCTCTGTACTATACCTACAACAACCTGCACAAGGTACAGACCAACCTTGTGACTTCGGTTCGGTATTATTCTAAAAACTACCTGGAGCATCCGGTTGGAGAATACGATCCGCATAATTTCTTTACCGACCAGCAACTCTACATGGCCACGGTGGGCCTTGCCTCTATCAACTACGTACAGGACAGGTACATCTTCTACAACGACCTAATTGAGGATATCGCCGTTGGAAAAACCTTTATGCTTACGGTAGGTACACAGCGCAAGAACAACATTAACCGCACATATACAGGGGCGCAGTTCGCTCTTGGAAAATATACGCGCTCCGGGTATTTCGGCGGGGAAATCCAGTGGGGAACCTTTATCAACAACAAGCGTTTTGAGGAAGGGGTATTCCGCATTGAAGGACTCTATTTTTCGAAACTCTACCATCTTGGAAAATGGAAGTTCCGTCATTTCTTCAATCCCGAAATCGTAATAGGCCTCAACAGATGGGATTATGCCATGGACAAAATAACCTTAAACGGAACTTACGGAATTGATGGTTTTGACAGTTATGAACTAAGGGGAACAAAAAAAGTACTGCTGAATTTCCAGGTACAGTCCTATGCTCCTTATGATTTTCTGGGCTTTCGCTTGAGTCCGTTCTTTAGCGCATCCGTTGGTTTTATGGGAGATAATGACGACAAGTTCGTTAAAAAGGACATGTACAGTAAAATCGGGCTTGGCATCGTGATCAGTAACGATTACCTCGTATTTAATAATTTTCAACTATCACTGGCCTTTTATCCAAGTATTCCCGGCAACGGACACAACATCTTCAAAACAAACAATCTCAGAAATACCAATTTCAACCTGCAGCAGTTCGATTACGGAAAGCCGGAAATCGTACCTTACAATTAGTTTCTTTTCTTAACTGACTAAAAATGAAAACACTTTAAAAACAAAAAGCTCGTTTTTTCGGGTTCATTCTCTATTATTCGATTTTTTATGCAATTGGTTTTCCCTGTGTAAGGGAAAAATCTATATAATTTGCAATTTTTTTAATGTTTTTTGCAAACAAAATGTGTTAAAGTTATTCTAATTTTAAAATCCAATCTATGATTGTATAACAGGGATGATGCTTTCGCTGTAACGATATAGAAAACACTTACAAAAACAAAAAACGCTTGAATCATGAAAATGTCCGGAATTATATGTTTTTTCCTGATACTGTACGAGTTTCAGGGTATAGCCCAGACTGGCATAGGAACCAAGTCGCCGGATCCCTCTGCTATTCTCGAAGTCAGTTCCCCTAATAAAGGATTGAAACTACCTGTTGTATCACTGACCTCCAACACTGATAATATTACGCTACCTTCCCCTACTGAAGGACTTGTTATTTACAACAGAAATACAGCCGGTACAGGAAGAACCGCAGTTTCGAAAGGCCTTTATCAATATACAGGTACTAAATGGGAAAAAGTACTTTCGAAAAACGAAACCCACGATGAAGTGCGCAAAGTACCCTTTTTGAGACCCATGTTCGTTGGCCACTATATCGTGAGCGGTACACCTCCTACTCAGGCGAACGCCACAACGGTAACCATGACCTTTAATGAACTTGACTACAATTTTAATAACGGTGCTACGGGAGCAAACCCCAATTACAACGGGTATACAATTCAGGAAGACGGGTATTATATCCTTAATTTTTCATGCGATCTGCAGAATGTTTCGGGGAATAACCACGGCAATCAGGTTGTGTTAGTCAACCGTAACGGAACGCGCGTGGCAGGACGCGGCATCAATCGTATGTTCCAGTATGGAGGCGTTTGCAACCTCTGTGTCCTGGAACTCAATGCAGGCGATCATATAGAATTCCGTGTGTATTCCAGCGGAGCCGATTACCGGATATACAATCTTTTTGCTTCAATTTTTAAAGTTTACTGATCATGCAAAAAAGAATATTGTTTAAACTGAAAATCTTGTCGCTTTTGTTTTTTTGTAAAGCCGGTTCGTTTTACGGGCAAGCTGTTATAGGTAATAAAAATGTATCGGCAGTAGCCCAGCTAGACCTTAGCTATGCAGACAGGGGACTTTTACTTCCCATGATTTCGATTACGGACAACAGCAACGGCCTCCTTCCTATTCAGAACCCTGCAATAGGTTTATGGTTTTATAATAAAGCTTCTGCCCCTATAGGTCAAAATCTGCGTAAAGGGACTTCGTACTGGGGCGATGGATCGCGTTACCAGGCCATGTCAACGGAAGACGGGATTCATGATGTACTGGCCGATTCTAAAATTCCGTTATTGGTTCTGAGCGCCAAAGTTGGCCAAAAAGCTACGATTGCATGTGGTACCGGGGCATGTGGAGGCAGCAGCCAAAAACTGGTTCCTTCGGCTTCGGAAATAATAATCGACCCTTTTGAAACCTGGATGCTTACCTCTGGCAGTTATGAAATCATAAAAGGAGGTATTTATGTAATCGAATACTCGACGGATCTTTCAAACAGCAGCAACGAGGGGGGGACTTCGAGTTTGCGGATGAATTTAAACGGAAGCACCCATGGTTTCGCTTTCGGCCGGTTTGTAAGTACTATGAACAGGGCATACGGAACTTTTTCTACAGTTGTAGAAGTAAGTGAAGGCGATGTCTTTGATTTTTATTATGGCTATACGGCAAATAACTACCGAATAGAGGAGGCCACAATCAATATCTACAGATATTAAGCTTAACGGGGCTGACAGAAAAATTTTGAACTGTATACATTTCTTTACCATGAAAAACAGCATATTTATATTTATAAGCCTGATATCAACACTTTTGGTAAGGGGGCAAACGGGCATAGGAACAAAAGCCCCGGATTCAAGCAGCATTCTTCACTTAATGAGTGAAGACAAAGGACTTTTGATTCCAAGAGTCCAACTTTCAGATATCAGAGACAATATTACTATTCCTGTTACTTTAGTGGATGAAGGACTTCTGGTTTTTAATCTGTTAGATTCTGGTACAGGTATTGATGCTGTAGAGAAAGAAAAATTCTATATCTGGACCGGATTACAGTGGGAAGGAATCGGAAATCTCACTGAAGCCAGGGAGTTTATCAAACTTTACAACGTTTCTTCTACTGTTTTCATCGGAACTCCGCTTCAGTATACGGCAAAACCCATGAATGCGGCAAACACCTATACTGCATGGGAAGACATTTCATTCGCCAATGAAATTGACGACGTTTACGGTATACATGACTCTAACACCGGAATTTTTACAGCCGACGCTTCGGGACTTTACAGCTTTTACGGAAATGTCAGCGTTTCACGATCAACTGCTGCCGGCAATAATAAAAGCTTTGGGGCACGGTTACTGTTAAGAAGAGTTTCATCGGGCAACTGGGTTCAGGTTTCAACCTCCTATTTTGGAACATCCGGTGGCGGTTCTGGAGGAACAATGCCTTTGTACTGGGCCGGAAATATGAACATAGGTGATCAGGTAAAGGTACAGTTCAGGCTTATTGACTCCAACAGTTCCGGAACTTACAGTCTGCAGAATACTTCTACATGTTTCTATGTAATCGAAAATTTCATAAGGAATTAAATTTCAACAGGCTAAATCTTTTTCAAATCATTCTTTTAGTTTATTTTAAGCTGAATTTAGTGTATATTTAAACCGTGATACCAACCTTTTAATCGGTGCTGCCAACAGGTTCACCTATGAAATGATTTTATCGTACATGGAAAAACAATATCAAAAAACAACTGCTTATAGCAACTTTGAATGGACCGATATATGCAAGCCGGAACGGGAAGAGCTTGAAAAGATCGCTGAAAAATACCAGCTTGACTATTTTCAAATACGGGACAGCCTCCAGACCGGGCATTTGCCTAAAATTGAATTCAACAACAACTATACGTTTATCGTATTAAGGGCTTTTACGGCCGATTTAACACTCGGGGCGACTACCGTTACGGAACTTTCCAATAAGATTGCCTTCTTTTTTAATGAACATAAGATCATTACCATACATTCGACCCCTTTTTCTTTCCTTAAAACCGGCAATAAGGAGTTCCAGCAAGTCGAAGAATTACTCCTGCATATTATCTACAAAATGGTCAACACCTATGAAAAGCCGTTTGACGAACTGGATTTAAAGGTGGATGATTTTGAAAAAACCATCTTTTTAAAAGATTCTTCCAAAATTTCCATAGAGGATCTGTACATACTTAAAGCGCAGGCGCGTATCACAAAAAAATTGCTGCAACTCTTCCAGAACGTGGTGAACCAGCTGGAGGTAAGAGACCAGCAGCGCACAGAGCTTCAGAACGTTAAAGATCACCTGCTCAGCAACATTTTAAATTATGACGAAGTTGTAGAAGATGCACATAACCTTATGAATTCATACCATTCGGTGAATGCCCAGAAAAACAATGATGTAATGAAGTTGCTGACTATTTTTTCGGCGTTTTTCCTTCCTTTGACGTTCATAGCCGGAATATACGGAATGAATTTTGACAATATGCCCGAATTAAAGTTTCACCTGGGTTATTACCTTACGCTTGGATCCATGCTCATTGTATGCATTGTTATATTTTTCTGGTTTAAACGCAGGAAAATACTGTAAGGAACAATATGTTAATATCACTAATATTGAGAGGATATCCATTAAAAATAATGAACCTGCCATCAAAGCTTTAGTTTTTTTTGATGCTTCTGAAGCGCATGTAACTCAGCGCGGTATGAAATGGCTGATACCTGAATATTCTGTTACCTTATTAAATCGGCAGCTGCCTCTATGGTGTATGATACTTCGTTCCCATGCCGGCAGACAACACGGTCCGCATCATAAACAGGTACTTTAAATATCCGTCCATTATGAAAACACCTGCTTCTGCCTTAAAAAAGCAGATCGCAGAAACAGCAGTTTAATTTTCCTGAATTATAAATACTGCAAACCTTCGAATAAAAAACACAATGTAATCCCTGTTATATAATCTTTATTTGCAGTAACAAATTTATTAAGATTATGGGAAATTTTAAGAAAATAACATCAACCATCGTAATGGTTTTGTCAGGACTGATCCTTTTCAGCTGCAGTGATGATGAAATTACGGGTCCTGCCGACTCAATGACACCAAGCGAAATACTTTCTAGTACGGCCTGGGAAACAACTAATGCAAAGAACAACAAAGGTGAGAATGTGCCACTTACCGACGCAAATGTAGCCAATTTTGTGGGATTTGCCTATTTTAAGGCAAACGGAACCTTTACCATGTTCAACCTTGACGATTCGCCTAAAATGAAAGGCGACTGGAGCGTACCGGCTGATGGAAAAACGCGCACCATCGTTGCTAAAAACGATGCCGGAGAAGTCTTGTTTACCCGTGTGGTGGATATTACGGTTTTAACCAAACAGGAATTTACCTACAGGATCTATCCCGACAGCAATGATAAGGGTATTTACTTTGACATCATACATACTCCTACCAGCCATCCCGAACCCAAAATCATGACGCCCAGCGAAATACTTTCTAGTACGGCCTGGGAAACGACCAATGCAAGGAACAACAAAGGTGAAAGCGTACTTCTTACTGATGCGAATGTAGTCAATTTTGTGGGATTTGCCTATTTTAAGGCGAACGGAACCTTTACTATGTTCAACCTTGACGATTCGCCTAAAATGAAAGGTGACTGGAGCGTACCGGCTGATGGAAAAACACGTACCATCGTTGCTAAAAACGATGCCGGGGAAGTATTGTTTACCCGTGTAGTGGATATTACGGTTTTAACCAAACAGGAATTTACCTATAGGATCTATCCGGACAATAACGATAAGAGCATTTATTTCGATATCATACATACTCCGACTGATCATTCCGAACCGAAATAGATTTTTGCCGACTGACTATTTATCATCTTTTCATAGTAGCTTTTTTTTAATCTGAATGGAACGGTTGTTCCATTCAGATTTTTTTAGCTGGAATATATGATTATTCTTTTGGAAACTGTGACATATCCATATAGAAGATTTCCCATGTATGCCCGTCGAAATCTTCGATGGTTCTCTGCTGCATAAAGCCGTAATCTTTCATTTCGCTTGGCTCTGTCCCTCCGGCTCGTAGCCCGGCTTCCATAATCCTGTTCATCTCTTCCACACTGTCTACCGACAGTGAAAAAAGCGCGGCCAGACTTGATTTTGTATCGGCAATGGGTTTTGTTGCAAAAGTTGCAAACTTTTCATGGGACAGAAGCATTACAAAAATGCTTTCGCTCCAGACCATACATTTGCCCGTTTCATCTGAAAATTGCGGATTGTTCGTGAATCCAAGGGCCGTGTAAAAATCCATTGATTTCTGCAGTTCCTTTACTGCTACATTGATAAATACCTGTTTTGCCATCTTTCCTTTTTTTTATTTGTATGGTAAATGTAAAAACTTTCATTTTCGGATGTCTTCGCATAAGACAAGTTCCATCATAAAAATGACAAAGGTATTTTCAGACTTTTTTACATCGATGAAAATCCTGGTCTTTCCCTGCTATACTGCTTTACTTTGTAAGAAGATCGTACATAATTCCTGCTCCGAACGCTATAACCTGGAATGTAAGCATTCCAAAAATATAAGCCAGGAATGCTTTGATGTAATTTCGTATTCTTTTTCCGTAAAACTGTCCAATGGCCCATCCCATATAGGCAAAAGCAATAAGAAAAACAACCGTTTCATTAAGGATAAAGGTATGAGCAGAAATGTTATTCAGTAACGGTTCAAAAGCAAAAAACAGCATCCCCATTCCCATAACGAAGGAAATGACAGCAAAGGTTTCATAAAAATTATAAGCGTATTTTCTGAAAAACAGCCTGGTCCATAAGGTGATGGGCAGAATCATCAGAAGATTTGCATAGCCGTAATTATCCTGAACCCATATTGTGATGTCGTAAAGCGCAGAATCTCCATACATTTTTTTCAAAGGCTCGGAATAGGCCGTATCTGTCTTTAAATAATGCGAAATCAACGTATAAATAACGGAAGTCAGGACGAGGAAGGCAATGGGTTTTGTTATTTTCTGCCTGTTCGTACTAATGTATTCATTTATGGTTTTACCGGGTTTTAACAACAGTTCACGACAGGTAAAAACAAATCCCTTTTCAAAACCGATTAAGTTTAAAAGCTCGTTAACAGCATAATTTTTATCGATTCTTTCCAATTCTCGGCTGAAGCCGCAGTTGCTGCAATAATGGCCATTGGCAACCGCTCCACAATTTTGACAGTTCTCTTCCATTTATAAGGAATTTCGGGATTGTAGTTCTTTTAGTATTTCCCTTCCTAAAATTTCATTGTTTTTTGCGCTTTTTGCAATCAGATAGGCAATTGCCAACGGAAAGAACGTCATAAGTCCGATACCGTGTTTTACTGAACTGTAAATATAAATACCTACAGCTGTTCCAATAATGAACGCATTCATTATTTTTCCGGTCTTTATTTCTTTATATTTTTTCTGCAGTTCGTGGGTGCTATATGCTGATAAATTTTCAGACTTCATACTTATCTTAATAGTTAATGCCTTAATTTTTTAATATATACCGGTTTTTTCAGGATGAATTTTAAACCGCCGGATCCTGTTTATCGGTCCGCTAAAATACAAAAAAACGCTTTTATCGTTTAGAAGCATGCTTTTATAACTATAGTTTTTTTTAAATCAGGTGAATTTACTTCTTTTAAAAATTGCAAAATGCAGTCTATTGGATTTTACTTCCTGAATTACATAAAAAATTCTTATTTTGCACAAGCATTGTCCATAGAATAATGATTAGATTGGCTCCTATTTACTTTCAAGAAGTTATTTAATGAACTATTCAAAAATTTATGAAAAAAGCAATCATTGAAATCCAAAAGTACCCTAAAAATTCTTTCATTATAATTCTACCTATAGTAATTGTTTTATTTCTCTTTGTTAGTGCAACTGATATTTGGTTTCAACTTTTTCTTGGTTTTATATTACTTGTTTTGTTTTCTTCTTTATTTTATTTGATTGTTGCAAAATTCGAAATAGAATTAAACAACTTAGGGGTTTGTTACCAAATCAAACCTTTTGGAAAAAAACAGTCTATTCCAAAAAGTGATATTGTTAGTGTAAGGATTATTACATTTGATTTTATTACAGTATTTGGAGGTTGGGGCGTAAGAAAAAGACGAGATAAAAGAGCCTACATTTTCAACGACAAAGAATTTTTACTGGTAAAAACATCCAAAACGGATTATTATTTCTCAATTAAAGATAAAACATTATTTCACAATATGATACATAAATATTATCAAGTGTAATTATGACTAAATCAACAGCAGTTATTGCCTTTATGTGCAACAGAGAATATGTTTAAAGAGTTACTTTTTAATTACATATAGATATTTAAAACACCACTTGCTTTTTTCGACATTTTCAATAAAAATAAAGTAGGAAAATCATAAGAATACAGATAAATTCACAAACACTATTTCCTTGTTTTTATCTTAATACTCCATTATTTTAGAGAAGATTTATAGACTTTAATTTATTCTTTTAATAATGGAAATATTCAAAAATTTTCGTTTTTTATATACAGGTTCAAAAACGGATGGACTGTTTGTAATACGTGTTATTGTCGGACTCTGGATAGCTTGGTATGGTAAAGACGTATTCATTCCGGAATGGTTTGAAGAACGCAGACTTAGCTGGGGTCCCACCGGACTTGGATTTTCCCATCCCGAAACCGTACTTTACATATCCAAAACTTCCGAGATAATATTCGGCATTCTATTGGCTTTAGGATTGTTTACACGTCTATCTTCCTTTGTATTGCTTATTATTATGTCTGTAGCAATTTCTGTAGGTCAAGATTGGCAAATACTTCCTTACCAGAAAGGTGAAATCGCTTTTTTCTATGGACTTTTTTTTATTGTTTTTCTGTTTATTGGTGGAGGGAGATGTAGTTTGGACTGGTTATTATTTGGAAGAAATAAGCCGATATTTTCTCATTAGTGATATTTTTAAACTTTTCAATGGGCTCAGCGGCTTGATATCATCAGTATAAAATTATTTTCCGTTTTGAAATTGAGTGCAGAATTAGGTTTATTTGCAGTATTTGGTATATCTCTTTATATTGGCAATTAATTAAAATGCTACTTCTTCAATGTTATCCCCCTGATGATTTTGAGTATTTTTAAAAATTAAGTAAGAGACTAAAATATAAAACCCTGAAAATCGACTAATTTGCAGTGCTTACCTAGTTATCAAACTTTCTCTTTTTATATTATACAGCACTCTATCTAAACAAAAAATATAAAAATCCGAATCTAATCTTTTAATTCCATGCACCAGTTTAACATTCAGCCCAGTAAACATTTACAATTTTCATAAAATATCTGTTTCCTTACCAGGCCGTTTCCTGTGCCTTATGAACTTCCACAAATCCTCAATTCAATTTTGAAGGACGTTGTCGCTGCTCTTTAAAATTTGATCCATAATTATTCTTTGAACCTGTTCTGCTTCATCTGCCAGTACAGAATGACCCGCATTTTTAAAAGTATATATGTTTTTTCTGGGTGCTTTTAATATCTCATAATAATCCCTGGCAATATTGCAGTTGGTTTGTAGATCTTTTTCTCCCAGGAAGAAATATACAGGACATTTTATGGTTGGTAAATCTAGGAAAAGATTCAGCTCCAAAACTTCGTTCCAGGTTGGCATCCAGACTTCCGACCAATCTTCCATGTATTTTTTCAAAAGCGGCTGATCTTTTTCCGCTATTGGATTTCCACCGTAGTTTAACATCCATTTCCTTGAATAGTAGATATCTTCGTAACTTTTGAATGGAATTCTGACTGTATTCAATTCTTTCTGAGCCACTTGATTTGCTTTCTCTTTGGCATTAAGTTTTAAGTTTTCCAGCAGAATTTGTTCGCTTTTTGTTTAGTCTACCACCGGGCTGAAGGCTAGATAAGCGTGTAAAAGTTCGGGATGTTTTTCTGCCATCTTAAAGCCTAGAACGGTTCCCCAGGATTCCCCTGCGAGGTACAATTTCTTTTGATTAAATTTTTTTAAAAGTACTTTGATCAATTCAAATGTATCGTTTACCATTAAGTCCAGGTTAACCGGTACTGACGATTTATTCAGGGCCTCCGTTCTGCCCGCACCCCGCTGATCCCATTGCACGACCATAAAATGCTTTTGAAGGCTGCCGGAAAAAACATCTGCCTGTTTCATCCTTGAGCTTCCCGGGCCGCCGTGCAGGAAAAGAATAAGCGGTGAATCTTTGCTTCCGCTGTAAGAAACAATCTGTTTAATATTGCCAATAGAGAGCGTATCGTAAATGGGTTGGGAATGTGCCTGCAAATCAGTTAAGAGCGATATAAATACTATTAAGAGGCCAGGTATTTTAATTCCTTTTATCATATAAACTATGTTTTAATTGTAAATCTCTTATGTATCATCACGGCTGATGTATCGTCTGTCGTGATCTAGTCATATTCAGATCGTAAAATTTAACTGATCAAGAAAGTAAATTTAAACGTTTTTGATCAGATTTTATTTATTGCACAGCCCAAATTGTTCACCTGCTTTGTGTAGTAGCCCTTATATAACGGATGATAGCAAACCAGAAGTAATAAAAATGCCATCATTTTTTGATGGCATCTTTTAATTAATATATACAATGAATATTAAAACATGATTATTACATAATTTTAATTGCTTTTTATTATTTTAAGTTCCTTGCTCGTATTGTTGTTTTTACTTACGATAGTAATGATATAGGTTCCGGAACTTAATGTTGAAAATATAGGTAATTCTATTTCGCTCGATCCTTCAGTTAATATTTTATCAACAGTATATACTAGTCGACCAGATAAATCAGTAATAAATATAGTATATGTATCGGCCTTACTACTTTCAACACGTAGAGCTAATTTGTCTTTGGTTGGATTAGGGTATGCACTGATGTTAAACAAGTCTGCCAAATATGCTGGCTTTACAGAATTTTTTTCCGGTTCTGCACTGCTACCATTTTCTGGTCTTTGCATCATCTCACTGCCCCAGAAATATACACGAACTAATCCGTCTGTACCCCTATAGTAGATTTGTCCATCGGGCGAAGCTTCGATAGCTCCCGAGATATTATTGCGGGTAGGAGCCTGCCAGCTTGTCTCGATCCAGTCATGAATAAATTCTCCTTGAGCTACATGATACCAGAAAATGTGCATCTTTCCGTCTGCACCGCGGTAAAAAATTTGTCCCGGTGAGAATGTAATATCTCCGGAAACTTTTTGATTGCTTTGCTGATTATTACTCATTGGCATAGATTTCCACATTCCAGTTTCATAATATAAGCGATACATATGGTTATCTGTTCCACGGTAATAAAGATCATTTTCCGATCCTACGGCAATAGACCCAGGAACTGTAGACACACGAGGAGCAGAATCGAGAACCTTTGCATGCACCCATTTTGAAGTGGCGTTATTGTACCAATAGGTATGCATTTTTCCGTCGCTTCCACGATAGAATACCTGATTTAATCCACCTTGTTTTCCTACCACTACATCACCGGCAATATTTTCTGAAGATGGCGCATTGCTTACGATCCAATTATGCTGCCAACCGCTTTGAGTCCAGTAATAAGTGTGCATTTTGTTGTCCGTTCCCCTGTAAAAGATCTGGTTCCCATGCCCTACTGCAAGAGATCCTTCGGCAGAAGATACATTTTCGTTGGAAATACTTATAGATGACGTTAGCCATCCATGCATCCAACCGTTCTGTGTCTTGTAATATGTGTGAACTTTATTATCTGCTCCCACATAGAAAAGCTGATCCGCTTCACCCACGACCACATCACCACCTATGAGTTCAGAATTTGGAACATTTACCCCTCTTACCCAGTCATGAAGCCAACCATTGTTTCCAAAATAATACATCTGCATTTTGTTGTCCATACCACGATAATAGATCGCATTTGCTCCGGTTGCTAGTGATTTTATATTATAATACATTTTATATTGTACCGGCTGGTTCCAACCGATAAGCCAGTCATTTCGCCAGCCCGCTGGTGTATAACCTACTATTTCATCAGGGTCTGTTCCCAGCGGATCAAGCCATTTTTTAAGTCCGTAATTCCACCCTACAGAAAGCCGCCCATAAAAAATGGTTCCTCCACAAGTTAACTGGCCTCCTGACAACTGGCCGATTAGCTTTTTGTTTTCGTTAAATAAAGGGGATCCAGATGATCCTCTTGTAGTACCACCTAGATCAAAACTGAGCTCCCATGCAGCATCTTTTTGCAAATAAACATATTGTCTTAATGGATCACCGGTCAAATCTAATTGTACAAGATCTGGGTTTGACGTAAAAGTGTTGTATTTTTCCGCAATTTTTTTTAGATTCCCGTTAGGGTGATGTATCCCTGTTGCCTGATTTGGGTCTGTACCGGTTTTATCCCAACCCGCAAAATATGGGTAATAAGACGATGGAAGCCTTCCATTTACTTCAAGTAAAATGTAATCAGTATAGTCATGACGACTTCGTACAGTTGAACCATTTAGCCAATAATTATAAGGAGTTAACTTCCTATTATTGCAATTTTTAGATTCATAGTTAAAGTAAAATGTCGTTTTGGAGGCTTTGGTCTCTGCATCAAGATATGTAAAACAGTGGCTTGCTGTTAGAAAAAGTGGTTTTCCGTCGTTGCTTGTATTATTTATAAAAGCGCCAGTACAATATGCTCTATCTCTTGCATTTTGATGAGCAGGTCCGACCATAAGTGCGACTGACCTTTTTTGATCCCACCATCCATTATGGCTGGGACAATTGATGTCTTGGTCCATACAATCAGGTATTTTTTTGCCAAATTGCGTTATATCTCTTGCTAGTGCAAAAAAATCATAATAATCATGAGCAACTTCTGTAATGGTGAAATATCTTACACCTGTTTCAACCTTGCCTTCAATTACTAATTCGATTGTCAGTGAAGACCCCGGTATCAGCTCCGAAGTATATACACCATATTGATTGACATTGTATTGTAATGGTCCCATAACGTAGGACATATCATCATTGTAAATAAAAATACTCGATTTTTCCGGTATGTTAATATTTTCCAATGTTGCCATCATCGAATATGCACCGTCGGATGAAATCTTCTGACGCCACACCTGAACGCTGTCAATGGTTTCCCATACACCATCTTTATCCGTAGAAAGCCCCACATCAAACCCCTTAGCAAAACGGGATGGTGATAATCCTAACGTATCGTTAGCCTGATCTTCTGCTATCATAGCATCGACATCAAACGTTGGGCAAACAAATAATGGAATGTCAGTATTGGCATTGCTATTTACCATACTGGTTGGATTCAGAAAATACTCCTGAGCCTGCACCTGCGCCATAGGTAATAACCACAGGAACAGGATCTGCAAAAACGCAAATTTTTTCATAAAAAAGTTTTTTGAATGAACAGCACAAGCACGTTGGCTAGTCTCTTGTGAGTATAGGTGTAACGTAACGCACTGTTTATAGGTTAATTATATAAATATATGATGTTAAATTAACTTAAAAAAATATGTTATGTTTTAATATTTGTACCTAACATGTAATTTTTCTTAAAACTTCCTGTCAATAAGCATAACTTCTCGAAGTAGATATCTGCTACCCTCCGCTACCTATAAAGGACAAAATTTAATGATGCGGTTATAAAAAAGAGACATTTATCCATCGTAACAATTAAACCTTATAAAGATGGATAACCAAAAAGAAGAATTGTCTTACTTCAGACTTCACTTGCTGGAACTATTAGAGACTAGTTTTCCAAAAAAAACAAAGGATAAAACTTTTATCAGTCAACGCGCTCAAAGAGCAGCTAACGCTTACGAAGGCGCGTTTTTAGCCGGTATTACTATTTACAATCAACTGTTTAAGCAATATTTCGTGGCAATTTTTTTAGAAAAAAAATTACCACGATTTTTCCAAGATGATTTTGTACGTTTTTGAAAATTTTGATGATGGCAGCAAAAGTAAAAACCCTGCAAAATCAGCTGATTCGCAGGGTTTACCAAGTTTTTTTTGAAATTTAAAAAGAAAAAAAATCTTTATTTTGTGACCCAATCAGGATTCGAACCTGAGACCTACTGCTTAGAAGGCAGTTGCTCTATCCAGCTGAGCTATTGGGCCAAACCTGTATAAGGTTGGACAGCCACATTTAATAACATATGAAATACGATCTATTAAATTGTAACTGGTGCAAATTTAACGCATTTATAGCAATAACTCAATTTTTTTTTATTTTTTTTGAACGAAGCTGAATTTAAAACAAAACTTCTTCATACTTAGCGACTTAATGAATTAAAGTAATAAATATGCATGGATCAACTTAGTCTTCAGCGTTGTTCCCGCCCTAATCTGCCTGCTTTAGCCAGCCATTTTGCACGCTGTATTTCATCCGATGTACGAATTACCCCAAGATAGGTAACACGCACCGGCGTTATTCCGCAAAACTGCAAAGTAGATTTCCGTAATTGGTTTACACTTGGCCTTCCAAACCATAACCGGTAAAACCACCCCGGCTGGTCTAAGGTTGTAATGATACGTGCCGTTTTTCCTTTTAAAAGCTTATCCCAGAAAACAGAATCTTTTCTGTAACTGAAAGCCCTACCCGGTAAAAAGACGCGGTCGATGAAACCTTTCGTCCGGGCCGGGAGGCCGCCCCACCAAACTGGATGTATCCATACGAGATGGTCTGCCCACAGAATGATTTCCCATGCTTTAAGAAGATCAGGCTCCAACAGGGTCCGTTTGCGGTATCCGAATTCCAGATTGGGGTTAAAATCAAGATCTGCAATCACGATTTCCCTAACCTGCGCACCTGATTTCTCGGCCTCTTTCCTGTAGGCACCTGCTATTCCGAAATTAAACGACTCCCTGTCGGGATGTCCGTTTATAATTACTATTTTTTTCTGCATTTTTCCTTTTTTATGATGCAAAATTAAAATAGACTCCGCTTCTTTTTCAGGACAAATGTCTAAAAAGAACTATGCCTGCGTATGCGGCTCAAATGGCGTTGCGTGATTCCCAGATAAGATGCCAGGTATTGCAATGGGATATGGTGTATATACTCGGGATGGTATTTCACAAGGTCCTCATACCTCTTCCCTGCTGTATCGCGCTGTAACTGAAAAATCCGGTTTTCCAATTCCAGGTACTGCTGTTCTGCCATAAGCTTCAGAAATTTTGTCCAGGCAAAACTGTCCGCTGCCAGTTCCTCAATTACGCTGCGTTTAACAACCTGCAATGTAACATCCGAAAGCGCCTGTATCGTTTCCTGGCTTCTGCTTCCTGTAATGAACGAAGCATAGGATGTGATAAGGTCGTTGGGAAACCTGAAACAATACGTATTTTCCTTCCCTTCCTGTGACGTATAATACGATCGTACAATTCCCGATTCAATGAAGGCCGCTTCATGACAGCTTTCTCCTTCTCTGATAAAGCAATCCCGCTTTTTTAGTTCTCTCGTTTCAAAATAAGATAAAGCTGTCTTTAATTCTTCATCAGTGAAAATACCAAAGCTCTGAAAATAATGTTTTAACCTGTCCATCTTTATATTGTTAACAATGGCAATGTACGATATCTTTCGCAGCCTTCCCCTTTTTAAGGGAATTAACAATGAGCTCCTGCTCTAAAGTATCAATCAGCAATACCTTTGTGGACGTTCACGCAAAAAGCACCATCCCTTTTAAATTCATGACAGGAAGCGGCAAATACGGTTTCGGAATCTGTAAAGCGGCTACAGAAGTTGCCGACATGCAGTTTAATCCCAATTACGAAGAGATTGCCAAATTTAAACTATTCCTCAAACATAACGGCCATGCGAATATTGAGCGTACTGTTTTTGATATTGAACAAAGTATGGAATCCGGCAACAGTGAAAAATATGCAAACGCAGTTGAAAAATATTACACGGAAATAGAAAAGTTATCCGATCCCGAGGGCCTTTTTCAGCTTTACAACAGATAACGGGGGCTTAAACTGTACCATCAGCTTTGGTTTCTACGTATAAGTATGTAGGACGCTTTTGCAAAAGGTTCCATTTGTGAAGACTTATATATTGTAAACCCGCAACTTTGCATATATGGCAGAAAGGAGTCTTTCTGTAGCATTTCCATCCAGATTGCCTCGTAAGTGCGGGTTATATTCATGCATTTTTTCCATAAGGTATCCCGTACGTCCTCTCCATCGTATTGAGGAAGAATGTAAAAGAATCCAGGCGCAGGGTTTTCTGCCCTTTTAATTCCTCGGGAGCTGCCGACTGTTTTAACAGGGCATATCCCGCGGGAGCGTCGTTTACGAAAACCGTAATCATCTGTGTCGTTAAGTTGTTCAGTTCACTTACAGTTTCCTTATGATCAGCCAGTTTTTCTTTGTACTGCTTTAACTGTTCTTCCCCTATATCGCCCCCGTACATTCCGGAAAGCCTATTGTTTCTCAAAAAGAAGAAATTTCTAAGTCCTTCTTCAGATGCTATTGTAAATCTGGTTGTTATTTCCATTTTTTTCAGACAAATTTAATCCGCTATGGCATACACTGTACAGGACAGTTTTGTAATAAAAAATCGGTACAGTTATATTTTCAATGACTGCCCAAGCATTTTTATAGCATCAAAATCGGAAAGGGTGAGCTGTTGCGAAATCACGGTTCTGAAATACCGCTTGAAGGAGTCGCTATGGGAAAAAGTACTTCCCGGAGTAAACTGTATCGCCAGTTCCTTACAATTCCTGTAAAACAGATCTATATCGGTTTGTTCAGGCAGCCTGTTCCACATACTGTATCCCCCTTCAGGAATATATGTACAGATATTATCGCCAAAATGAGTATTAAAATGGTTTATGAGCTGTAACAACTGTTGTTTAAGCTGCATCCGGAACGTTCTAATATGACGTGCGTAGGCCGATGTTTCCAGCAATTTCAGTATCAGCTCCTGGTGGAGCGGCGATACAGATCGTCCCAGCGAAAACCTGAAACGTTCTGCTTTTTGGAAAAAACGCTCGGCTGCCAACCAGCCCAGCCTGATTCCCGGTGCCTGTGTTTTTGAGAAGGAGGAAAATGTAAGGATGAGGCCGCTGCTATCAAAACTCCGAATATTTGAAGGACGCGTCCCGTTAAAGTAAAGATCTCCGTATATGTCATTTTCAATGACAGGTATATTGTGAAAAACAGCAACATTATATACTTCCCGTTTCTTTTCATCTGTCATCAATATCCCGGTAGGGTTGTGAAAATTAGGTGTCTGAACAACAGCCTTTATGGCCTTTTCCCTGCAGATCTTTTTGAGATAATCGGTATCAATCCCTTCTTTGTCCCTGACCGGAATTTCCTCCATTTTAAGGCCCAGGCTCGAAATCACTTCCAGAACCGAAAAAACACAAGGGCTCTCGACTGCGACGATATCGTTAAGGACCGTAGTAACCGAAAGCGCAATAAACAACGCCTGTAATGCTCCATCCGTAATGAGCAATTCATCGGGCTGCACCTTTGCTCCATGACTACAGGAACGTTGTGCCAGCAGGTGTCTGAGTTCTTCGCTGCCGCCGGAAGGGTAATAACGCAAAAGCGCCTCCCTTTTCCCGGACTACCTGCTGCAGTGTTTTGAGAATTAATTTCTGCGGGATAAACGCATCAGAAGGAACTGCCGAATTAAGGGAAGCATGCCCTGCAACCCTCCGTTTATTTCCTGTAAGGTTTACCTGTTCCCTGAAGTCGGGATCGGGTGTAATCTCAATAAAATCCTCTTTGAGCCACAAAACATGATTTTGTCCTGTTACTATGTATCCTGATTTTGGAATACTTGTCACCAAACCTTTAAAAACAAGCTCATCATACCCGCTTTGTACAGAACTAATGCTTAATCCATAATCTCTGCTGATATGCCGTATGGAAGGAAGTTTATCCCCCGCTTTCAATATTCCCATCCTTATATCAGCTTCAATACCGGAGGTAAAGACCTTATATCTGTAATTTTTCATGTTCCAAACAAAAAATAGTCCGTTAAATTTAATGCTTATTAATCACAAAAACTTGACGGTCACAAAATAAGAGAATGATGTCCCTAAACGGATTGTCGAATACCGGCGGTGATTCCATAATAACAGCCGTTTAGAAACCAAAAAAGGATACATCATACTAAAAATCAAAACCGGTACAATGTTTTGTTTAGTATTAAATACATGGAGTTGACAGAAGCACTGTACTTAAAATGGTTTAGACCATTTTTTCCAAACGAGACATATATTCCGAAGGCGAACAACCTTTGATTTTTTTGAATACGGCAGCGAACTTGCTATGGGATGAATACCCTGCAATCTCTGCCAGATAACTGATCTTGTATTGCCTGTATCCGGCATCCTTCTCCAAAAGTTCCGTAATATAATTTATCTTTAAAGTGTTGATATAGGTACTGAAATCGGCTTCTTTACCATACATCTTTTTTAGAACATGGGTTATATATTTTGGATTGGTATTGAACTGGTTTGCCAGCTGGGTGGCAGATGTGTTCTGCACGAGATAGGATTTACTCTCTTCGAAATCCCTCATCTGCTGCTCGATCCTGTATTCCGTCTCTTTCGCTATCTGCAGCTCATCCGCTTTGGTATCTATTTCTGCTGTATAAAGTACGGGAGCTTTTTTGGGAATTTTTCTCAGGTATATGAATACCGTTATTCCCATAATTCCCATGAGTCCCGCCATATACCAATAACTGTTGTGGTTAGCCTCTCTTAGCAATTTGTTTTCACGGTTCAGGTTCTGCGTAACGGCGTTAACGGTGTTTACATTGCTTTCGCTGATAAGGGTGGCAATGCTGTCGAGTTTTTCACTGTTGATCTTTAAATTTTCAGCATCTGCGGTCTCTCGGTAATAATCGACCAGGTTTCTGTAAAGCTCAAGATTTAAATCTATCGTTCTGAATTGCTGCGAATCAGCAGATACGCTTCTCAACAACTGTTTGGAAGCAGCGTAATCCTTCTTTATGAGGTACGTCCTTCCCAAACTGTTATATATATAGTTTCTTAAAGTTCTCGTGTTTATGTCGAGGTCGTGATCGATAAGTTTCAGCGCTTCGTCAAGATAAAAAACAGCCGAATCTGTTTCGTGCAATCGATTAAACAAATCACCCATAAACTGATAACCCGAAGCTAAGAAAAACTCTTTTTCCGTGCTTTTCATTTTCGCTGTCCATTGGTTACTGTACCTCATATAAGAAAGGGCTTTGCGGTAGTCATTATGGTATACAGCATGATAGGCCAGTTCGTAATAGGCATTTTTAAAGAAATATGCCTGTTCATCGGATTCAGGAGCTTTTTTTGCAATATCGATAGCCAGTAGGAGCTTTTCCCTTGCAAGATCGATCATATTTGACTGGCGGTATTCGGTAGACATAAATCCCAAAAAACGGGCTTCCCAAAGAAACATCTTTTTCGTAACTGCAAATTCTATTGCATCTTCCGCCGTTTTGAGGGCTTCCGAACTGTCTCCTTTAAACTTATAAAGATTGGCCAGGATAAGAAATGCCTTTAGTTTATCCGCAGGCTCCAAAGAACTTGTTTCCAGGATAGATTGCATCTGAACCAGGCTCTTCTCGACATTTACACCTTTACATTTTCCAATGGTGACATCTTTGTAAAGTTTTTCAAGCTTCGGGTCCTGATTCTGCGCATACAAAGATACAAAGCAGAAGAAGGTTAAGGTAACAAGTAGTTTTTTGATCATTTTTTTCGGTAAGTTTTCCATTACAAAAATACGGCTTATTAATACGTGTAGATAGTTAAAAAACAAATACTAACAATAGAATTTATGAAATTTTCACCTTATACGGCTATTCATTTTCGGAAAATGAATAGTTAAAATCATAACTAACTGATTTACAGATGTGTTTTTTTCGGCAAATAAATACTTAAAACAGCACTAAAAACAACCCAATAGTAAGCGTTTTATTAATTTTGCACTATTTAACAAGCTGTTTATCGGTATCTGAAAAGTCGTTGAACAGAATTTTTAAATTTTCTTTCATCTGACAGAAAATTATGCAGAAAAGGAATTTTTTGCTCAAACTGGAATTAAAATACGGTATCATGCCTCGATTTTAGTCCATTTAAAATGAAGTATAGTATGAGAAAAATATTGGGAAATATTCTGAGCATAAGTACACCAGAGTTTAAAAACCGAAAAATAATTCATTACGCGTTACTGTCAAGTATTGTTCTTTTACAGCTTTTGCTCGGCGTAATCGTTTACAATGAAATTTTCAATGAATCAAAATTAAGAGATGCTGAAGCTGAACTCCACATATCCGAACAGGCGCAACATTTCAATGACCTTACAAGGGAAGATTATAATGCAGCACAGTATAACCTGCAATATTATATTCAGACCAGGGATGTAAAATACCTTATAAAGTATAACAATTCCCTTGACAGTTTAAATGCCAACCTACAACGCCTGATAAAGACAGCAGGAAAAAGCGATCTGTTTTCCCTTCATTTAAAAAATATGGACCGGTCGGGTATTCCCATAAAAGACATCAACAGTATTATTGATTCACTCAAAAACATCAATATCCAGCCTCTGACCGAATTAAAGAGGGAATTCCAAAGACTGAATGCGTTTAATTATGAAGATATTTTAGACAGCATCAGCGTAGAGACTTCTGTTTCGGTTGACAGCATTGAGCGTAAAAAGCTTTTTTCAAGGATTGGCAACGCGATTGCCGGAAAGGTCGATGTGCAAAAGGAAAAATCCAATGTAGTTTTAACCATAAGGCAAGGTAAGAACGTTTCTTCGGGTAATCTGGATGAACAACTGTCCTATCTTCTAAAAAAGACAAACGAATATTATCAGAAAGAATTTTCAAATTACAAGAACAGGTTATCGGCCATAAAGGATAAAGATGCCGATTTTTTAAGCAGAAATAACGAATTGCTGAATTACAGCAACCTGCTTTTAAAAAAATACAACGATGCACTGGTTTCATTTACGAACGATGCCCGACAGAAATTTGAGGATCAATACAAGATCAATAAACAAATCAGGATCTACACGGTCATTGGCCTGATTATATTTATGATCGTTATATCGGTTATCCTCATTCTTTTAACCCGTATGGCCTTTATTTATGAGAAAAAACTGGTGCAGGCAAAAGAGAAAATTCAACAGAACCTGAGTTTTAAGAATAAAATTGTCGGTATGATCAGCCATGAGATAAGATCGCCTTTAAACATCATTTCCATTTACAGCAAAACGCTTGGTAAACAGGTGCAGGATAAAGAAGTGCAGGATTCTTTAAAATCGATTGAATTTACGGCAAACTCCTTAACCCTGTTGGCAAGTCAGATTCTTGACTTCTCTAAAAATGAAAACAAAAAACCGGAATTAAACAAGACCGTCTTTGATTTAAAGAATGAACTTGATGAAATTTTAAAGGCCTTAACAAGCTTTGTTGCGAATAACGGAAACACGCTCTTTATACAAAACAATATTACCCAACACACTATTGTTTATACTGATGTAGTTAAAATTCACCAGCTTTTTTACAATATTGTAGGTAATGCCAATAAATTTACATCAAACGGTACAATTTCAATCAGGCTGTCCATCGAAGAAACCGTGAACAACGCATTACAGTTCTTTGTCGAGATTAAAGATGATGGTGCCGGAATAAACGAAGAGGATCTAAAATATATTTTTAAAAGTTACCAGCAGGGCGAAGTACTGGCCAATGTAAAAAACCTCGGAGCAGGCCTTGGATTAAACCTGTGTAAGGAAATTGTAGAACTTTTTAACGGCGAAATCAAAGTGACGAGTAAAAAAAACATCGAAACAATTGTATCATTCAATCTTGTTTTGGATAAGATAAAGCCCGGGAATGCAGAATAACGGCCTTCCCTTAAAACATCATTATTTAACAGGCCGTCATTCATAGGCCGGTTTTTTTACGAAATGGGTAAAGAAACGAATCAAAGGTTTAAATCCCTTAGAATCTGAATGCATTGCAACTAAATACGTATTTATGAGAAATGAGTTTAACCAATTCCGCTTTATTACGGCCGATGATCACAGTATGATAACGAAATCCCTGGCATTTATCTTAAAGGATCTGTACAGTAACGCTGAAATATTTCAAATAAACAATATTGCCGGTATTATCAGAACAATGAATACGAACGAAATCCATTTATTGTTGCTCGATATTTCTTTTCCGGACGGGGATACCCTTAAGATTATTCCTACTTTAAAAGGAATCCAGCCCGATTTAAAGATCTTAATTTTTTCAGGACACGAAGAAGATATTTATGCCATGAGGTATATCAATGCAGGCGCAAACGGCTATCTGAGTAAATTAAGCAACGAAGATGAAATTAAAAATGCCATCAGGGAAGTTCTGAATACCGGAAAATATTTCAGTAAAAACCTTCAGGACAAAATACTTGACAATTACATCTTTAATAAACCTTCCAACCTGTTGGAGCAGCTATCTAACAGAGAATTGGAAATAGCAAGGCTGCTGACGGAAGGCTATGGCAATACCGAAATATGCAACGAGCTGCATTTGCAGAAATCAACGGTAAGTACTTACAAGACAAGAATCTTTGAGAAACTCGAGATCAACAGTGTTCCGGATCTCATCCGACTGTTCGACTTATATAATTACGGGGTAAAGTAACTGCTTTACCCCTTTTCATTTTTATTTTCCTGCTCTAACGTTTCCTTTTTAAGCGACATTTTATAAGGTTTCAAAGCACTGACTTTCTGTAGAACTAATTCTACTTTAAGTGCGTAAATCGTACTACATCCCTGCCCTGCTTTAAGCAGTTACTTTGTATGGTATAAACAGATTTTTAGTACATCATACAGCCAGCTGAACAGATAAACAGTTGCGTATCAGGGGTTCTCGTAAAGTTTTCCATAGTACCCTATTTACTAATTATAATAACTTATAAATATGAAAAAAAGATTACTTACAGCGGCCTTTTTTGTAGGCGCATGGAGCGCTTATAGTCAGGTAGGGATTGGCACACTTACACCAAACCCTTCATCACAACTGGATGTTGTGTCCAAAGAAAAAAACAAAGGGGTCTTAATCCCGCGTATTCCCTTAAAATCGACAACCGACACTTCAACTGTTACCGGAAGCAGTGCAAACGGTTATGAAAACAGTCTTTTGGTTTTCAATACCAATACGCAAAACGATATCACTCCGGGATATTATTACTGGTATGTAAACAAATGGATGCGTATTGTAAATGAAGACGAGATTATTGCATTGGACAAAAACACGAGAAATGTTTCTTTAACAGTTGTAAACAATGAACTGGTTCTAACAGATACAGACGGTAATACGGTAACTATTCCGTTATCCCAGATTAATATTCCAACAGTACTTGTAAAGAATCCCGACGGAACCTATACCTATACGAATGAAGCCGGTACTACGGTTAACATCGACATCACGGATAATGTGATCAACAAAATCGAAAACATCCTTGGAGATACCAACGTACTAAACGAATTAATCCAGGTATTAGGAGACACCTATGTGGGTGGAAACGTATATTACGACGGAAACCAGTTTACTTATGTGGATGCTTCAGGGGTTGAACATAACATCAACTTTGAGCAACTGGTTCACGACAATGAAACGGTAACCAACCTGGTTTATGATACTGCAACAGGTATTGCGGCCTATACCAATGAAAAAGGCATTGTTCAGACCATCAACCTTTCGGATGCGGTGAAAAACTTTGAAACACTCACTTCTGTTTCTGTGGACAATACAGCAGGAACCCTTACATACGTAGATGAAAAAGGAAATACAAACGTATTAAACCTGGCCGATGTTATCAAAGCTCAGGAAACCGTTACAACAATTGTTAAAAACAGCAACGGAACCTATACCTATACGAACGAAGCCGGTACTACGGTTAACATCGACATCACGGATAATGTGATCAACAAAATCGAAAACATCCTTGGAGATACCAACGTACTAAACGAATTAATCCAGGTATTAGGAGACACCTATGTGGGTGGAAACGTATATTACGACGGAAACCAGTTTACTTATGTGGATGCTTCAGGGGTTGAACATAACATCAACTTTGAGCAACTGGTTCACGACAATGAAACGGTAACCAACCTGGTTTATGATACTGCAACAGGTATTGCGGCCTATACCAATGAAAAAGGCATTGTTCAGACCATCAACCTTTCGGATGCGGTGAAAAACTTTGAAACACTCACTTCTGTTTCTGTGGACAATACAGCAGGAACCCTTACATACGTAGATGAAAAAGGAAATACAAACGTATTAAACCTGGCCGATGTTATCAAAGCTCAGGAAACCGTTACAACAATTGTTAAAAACAGCAACGGAACCTATACCTATACGAACGAAGCCGGTACTACGGTTAACATCGACATCACGGATAATGTGATCAACAAAATCGAAAACATCCTTGGAGATACCAACGTACTAAACGAATTAATCCAGGTATTAGGAGACACCTATGTGGGTGGAAACGTATATTACGACGGAAACCAGTTTACTTATGTGGATGCTTCAGGGGTTGAACATAACATCAACTTTGAGCAACTGGTTCACGACAATGAAACGGTAACCAACCTGGTTTATGATACTGCAACAGGTATTGCGGCCTATACCAATGAAAAAGGCATTGTTCAGACCATCAATCTTTCGGATGCGGTGAAGAACTTTGAAACACTCACTTCTATTTCTGTAGACAATACAGCAGGAACCCTTACATACGTGGATGAAAAAGGAAATACAAACGTATTAAACCTCGCTGATGTTATCAAAGCCCAGGAAACCGTTACAAACCTTGCTTACGAAGCGGCTACAGGAATTGCAACCTATACAAACGAGGAAGGAACGGCTCAGACCATCAACCTTTCGGATGTGGTGAAAAACTTTGAAACACTCACTTCTATTTCTGTAGACAATACAGCAGGAACCCTTACATACGTGGATGAAAAAGGAAATACAAACGTATTAAACCTCGCTGATGTTATCAAAGCCCAGGAAACCGTTACAAACCTTGCTTACGAAGCGGCTACAGGAATTGCAACCTATACAAACGAGGAAGGAACGGCTCAGACCATCAACCTTTCGGATGTGGTGAAAAACTTTGAAACACTCACTTCCGTTTCTGTGGACAATACAGCAGGAACCCTTACATACGTAGATGAGAAAGGAAATACAAACGTATTAAACCTCGCTGATGTTATCAAAGCCCAGGAAACAGTTACAAACCTTGCTTACGAAGCGGCTACAGGAATTGCAACCTATACAAACGAGGAAGGAACGGTTCAGACCATCAACCTTTCGGATGTGGTGAAAAACTTTGAAACACTCACTTCCGTTTCTGTGGACAATACAGCAGGAACCCTTACATACGTAGATGAGAAAGGAAATACAAACGTATTAAACCTCGCTGATGTTATCAAAGCGCAGGAAACCGTTACAAACCTTACTTACGAAGCGGCTACAGGAATTGCAACCTATACAAACGAGGAAGGAACTGTTCAGACCATCAACCTTTCGGATGTGGTGAAAAACTTTGAAACACTCACTTCCGTTTCTGTGGACAATACAGCAGGAACTCTTACATACGTGGATGAAAAAGGAAATACAAACGTATTAAACCTTGCCGATGTTATCAAAGCGCAGGAAACAGTTACAAACCTGGCTTACGAAGCGGCTACAGGAATTGCAACTTATACAAACGAAGAAGGAACTGTTCAGACCATCAACCTTTCGGATGCGGTGAAAAACTTTGAAACACTCACTTCTGTTTCTGTGGACAATACAGCAGGAACCCTTACATACGTAGATGAAAAAGGAAATACAAACGTATTAAACCTTGCCGATGTTATCAAAGCGCAGGAAACAGTTACAAACCTGGTTTACGAAGCGGCTACAGGAATTGCAACCTATACAAACGAGGAAGGAACTGTTCAG
>JBEBOB010000017.1:0-69638 GCA_040396655.1 Flavobacterium sp.
ACGCCGTCTTTGAACCATTCAAAAGTAAACAGTTTAGGGTCCATACCCGATTTCAGTGTGTAGCTGTCCCCTACACACAATCCGTTTCCTTCTCCAATCAATACAGGATTTCCTAAATCGAGATTTCCAATATCGAAACTTCCTGCTTTAAAGAACACAGCACTTGTATGATTAGGTGAAGGGCAAAAATCAATAATAGCCAGTTTAATCTTATATTTACGTCCCACAATCACATTGGCCGTCAAAGATTTCATAGGAACAGTTAATCCTCTTAAATCTACAGGTGCAGCTAATTGCGGTATCTGATTTGCTAAGTTCCCATAAGCATTTCCAAAAAACTGCGGATTAACAGACCCAGCCCCCGCTATACAATTAATTGGTTGAGTTTTGTCATTATCCCTAACAGTCGCAATAGAAATAGGAGCGTTTGTTGCCGGAACTTTTGCTAAATTCTGTCCTACTCCCGTGGTGGTATCAATCAACCATGCGCCAAATAAGGCACCGTTACCACAATCATAATTACAACCGCTACCATAACTGGTACTACCAAATACATACTCAAAATTAACAGTTGCTTTTACAGGGATAAAATCAAAATCTATTACAGTTGACCGCATATCCGTAACAACGACAGGTTGAGTTGGCCATCCCCCAGCATCTGTAATTAAATCATTTAAATCCTTGTCTCCCGACCAACGAAACTGGTTAGGGCTTGCTTTTCCTCCTACAGAAGGACCAGGTACAAAACTCGCTTTATCAGTAGCCAGAACAATACCATCTTCATAAGGAAAATCACTATTGTTTTTCTGAAAGTACCCCGCTGCCATGATAGCTGTTGAAGCAGGAACACCACTTCCATATTGATACCGCACATTGGATACCAAATCACAACTAGACCGGACCAAGACTTCTTTCACCAATTTTTCAGGAGTATAAGTATCGTCAACCTTTACATAACTGTATTGCTGGCTCCAACCTAAAAAACCGGTAAGTAAGCATAGGATTAATAAATATTTATTTCTCATAAGTAATAAAAAATTCATAAGTTTATAAAAAAATGAACTGCGAAATTTACATAAATTTAAGAAACTATTAAGCTTTTTTTAGCCAAAAAAAAACAAAAAACAAACTTTAACACAATTAAAAATATGCTTCATTGCAATTTTTCATGCCTTAAGAAACGAAAATCCTTTTTATTGCAGTGAATTCCTTATATTTGCACACTTATAGTTTTATTCTAAATAATATCAAATTATGTGTAAATCAGAAGCGTTTCACGATGAAATTGGAGACGATCACATTTCAACAAACGATCATACACCTTTAAGAGCAGACGCTTTTAATATTCCCGATGATCAGAAAATCGCATTGATAAAGAAAGATGTAGAAAATATATTAACCACTCTTGGAATGGATTTAACAGACGACAGTTTGAAAGGAACTCCGAACCGTGTGGCTAAAATGTTCGTAAAAGAGATTTTCGGCGGATTGAATCCTGCAAAAAAACCTTCATCATCGACTTTTGACAATAAATACAAATACAACGAAATGCTGGTTGAAAAGAACATTGTGGTTTATTCAACCTGCGAACATCATTTATTACCTATCGTTGGTCGTGCTCATGTTGCGTACATTTCAAACGGCAAGGTAGTTGGTCTCTCCAAAATGAACCGTATAGTGGATTATTATGCAAAACGTCCGCAGGTTCAGGAACGTCTGACCATACAGATCGTTGAAGAACTGAAACGTGTATTGGGAACAGAGGATGTTGCCTGCGTTATCGATGCAAAGCACCTATGCGTGAACTCGCGTGGAATCCGCGATATTGAAAGTTCAACTGTAACTGCAGAATTCGGAGGGGCCTTTAAAAATGAGGAAACCCGTCGCGAATTTCTTGCATATATTAAACTAGATACTCAATTTTAACTCAAATCAAAAATGGCGTTTTATCTTAACAACAACCTAAAAATTTACAATTCGCTTTCAGGTCAGAAAGAGAACTTCACTCCTATTCACCAGGGTAAAATAGGAATGTATGTTTGTGGACCTACTGTTTATAATTTTGTGCATTTAGGGAACTGTAGAACGTTTATTTCATTTGATTTGGTTTTCCGCTATTTGAAACACTTGGGATACCAGGTACGTTATGTACGAAACATCACAGATGTTGGCCATATTGTGGATGATGCAGATGACGGAGAGGACAAAATCGCCCAAAAAGCCCGTTTAGAGCAGATTGAGCCAATGGAGGTTGCCCAGAAATACACGGTCAATTTCCACCATATACTGAAGCAGTTCAACAATCTGGAACCGAGCATAGAACCTACGGCAACCGGCCATATCATTGAACAGATACAGGTGATCCAGAGAATTATTGACAACGGATATGCCTATGAAGTAAACGGATCTGTTTACTTCGATATAGAAAAGTTCGATAAAACATATGATTACGGAGTGTTGTCCGGGCGCAATATAGAGGACATGATTTCCAACACACGCGATCTGGACGGGCAGACCGATAAACGAAACCCGTTGGATTTTGCTTTATGGAAAAAAGCAGAACCGGAGCACATTATGCGCTGGCCTTCGCCATGGGGTGACGGATTTCCGGGATGGCACCTGGAATGTACAGCTATGAGCACCAAATATCTCGGAGATCATTTTGATATCCACGGAGGAGGAATGGACCTCAAATTTCCGCACCACGAATGCGAAATAGCGCAAAATGAAGCTTCTTGCGGAAACACACCGGTTAATTACTGGATGCACGCAAACATGCTGACACTCAACGGCAAAAAGATGTCGAAGTCTACCGGAAACAACATCCTCCCTCAGGAACTTTTTTCAGGCGACAATTCCATTTTAAGCAAGGCTTATCATCCTGCAGTAGTCCGTTTTTTCATCTTACAGGCGCATTACCGCAGCATACTGGATTTCTCGGATGATGCCATACAGGCATCGGAAAAGGGATTTTCGCGTTTGATGGAAGCTATTGAAAATATTAAGAATTTGCCCACAGCATCTTCCTCGCATTTTGATGTACCTGCATGGAAACAGAAGTGTTATGATGCCATGAACGACGATTTCAACAGCCCCATACTTATTGCGCTCCTTTTTGAAGCGGTAAAGGCTGTAAACCTTATCCAGGATGGGAAAGAAACCATTACCGAAACAGACAAGTCCGAATTGTCCGAAACAATGAACGCCTTTGTTTTTGATGTACTTGGCCTGTTTAAAGAGGAAGAGAACACAGACCAATCCAAACTGGAAGGCGTTGTAAACCTCCTTATCAATATGCGTAACGAAGCACGTGCCAATAAGGATTTTGCACAGTCCGACCTCATCCGGGATCAGTTGGCAGCCGTTGGCATCGTACTCAAGGATGGAAAAGAAGGTACAACTTTTACTTTATAATATTTTACAAAAAGAGCTACTTAATCGGGTAGCTTTTTTTATCTTTGATTCTATGGAACAACTAAAAAAAATACTCATTTTCCCTTTTGTTGTACTCATTCGTTTTTACCAACTGTGTATTTCACCCTTTACACCTGCTTCATGCCGGTTTTCACCTACATGTTCGCACTATACACTGCAGGCTTTGAAAAAACACGGATTATTTAAGGGCGGATGGCTTGCCGTAAAGCGTATTGCAAGTTGTCATCCGTGGGGAAAATCGGGGTATGATCCGGTTCCATAAAAATTTAAAAATTATTTATGATACATTCTTTACAGTTTATCTGGAATCCTTCTGAGGGGATTTCGATCGGAAGTTTTACCCTCCGCTTTTACAGCCTTATGTTTGTAATTGCTTTTTCACTGGGATATTTCATCATGAAAAAGGTATATGAAAGAGAACAACGCAGCCAGGAGGAACTGGACAAGTTATTCTTCTACACCTTTATAGCTACCCTGCTTGGAGCACGCTTAGGACATGTATTCTTTTACGATTGGGATTATTATAAAGACCATCTTTCCGAAATACTGCTTCCCTTCAGGTTTTCTCCAAAATTCGAATTTACAGGGTTCGCGGGGCTGGCCAGCCACGGGGCTGCTATTGCCATTATCCTGGTTATGTACTTCTACAGTAAAAAAATATTACACAAACCTATTTTATGGATATTGGACCGTGTGGTTCTTGCCGTAACCATAGGAGGCGTCTTTGTCCGTTTCGGAAACTTCTTTAATTCTGAAATTTACGGGCATATCGTTGACAAAAATTTTCCTTTCGGAATTAAATTCATACGTGAAGACGAATTCTGGCAAAATAAGAATGTACTTGAGATAACACAAAGCAACAATGTTAACGATGCTTACGCCTTAATCCAACACGATCCCCGTTTTGCTTCATTGCTGCAGGAGATTCCGTTCCGCCATCCCACCCAGCTTTACGAGGCTTTCGGATATATGGTATTGTTCGTTATCCTTATGCTTATGTACTGGAAAACAGATGCCCGGCATTATCTCGGAAAAATATTTGGCGTATTCCTTGTATTTCTCTGGACCATCCGGTTCATAGTAGAATACGTAAAGGAGAGCCAGGGCGGATTCGAATCGTCACTCGGAATGTTATCAACAGGACAATGGTTGAGCATCCCCTTTATTATTGCCGGAATTTATATCTGGATTACTTCAAAAAACAGACCTTACCGCAACTAAGAAATTCAAAACACCTGTTAAATCAGGTGTTTTTTTTATTTCTATTTAGTATCTTTATAGAAATACCTAAAAATATAGATTATGAGAAAACTTGTTATCCCGTCCATCCTGTTCGGAACACTGGCACTGACAAGCTGTGTATCTAAAAAGCAATATGCAAGCTTACAGGCTAATTATTCGAAACTGCAGGATGATTATAAAGGTCTCGGACAAAAATACCACCAGTCCGAAATTGATCTCAGTTCGTGTAATGCCCGTACCAAAAGTCTCGAAGACATGCTGGCGCAGGAAAAAGCGTCAAACGAAGGGCTGAAAAAGACCCTCGAATCACTTCAGGGATCACTAGACAAAAGCATTACCCAGGGGAATGTAAACATTTCCAAACTGGTTGACGAAATAAATGCGAGCAACAAGTACATTCAGCATCTTGTAAATGCCAAAAACAAAAGCGATTCGTTGAATGTTGTTTTAACCAACAATCTTACGCGTTCTTTAAGTCGTGAAGAACTGCGCGATGTGGATGTGAAGGTATTGAAAGGAGTCGTTTATATTTCTTTGGCCGATAACATGCTTTACAAATCCGGAAGTTATGAAATTTCCGACCGCGCAGGAGAAACATTAAGCAAAGTAGCTAAAATAATCAACGATTATAAGGATTATGCGGTACTTATAGAAGGAAACACCGACAATGTGCCAATATCACGTGAAAACATCCGTAACAACTGGGATTTGAGTACCCTTCGTGCATCGTCTGTGGTTCAGGCCCTTCAAAACCAATACGGTGTAAATCCGAAACGTTTGACGGCCGGTGGACGCGGAGAATACAACCCGGTAGCAGATAACAGCACCGAGGCCGGAAAGGCTAAAAACCGCAGAACGCAGATCATTATCACACCGAAACTTGATGAATTTATGGAGCTCATTGATCAGGCTCCTGAAAAATAATCAAAAGCCAGGTTTCAACCTGGCTTTTTTAATATTTTCATTTTACCCTTATAAGTGCATCATCTCTCATGGTTTTCTATTTTCATGCTTTATTAATTTAAACATGCTTCAAAAATTCACGCATTTTTAATAGATTATATCCTGAAAATAAAGAAATTCGTAGGATGAAAATAAAAAGAAAACGAATGATGAACATACTTATTCTTATTGCTTTACTTGTAATTGGAATATTACTTTTTTTGCAGCATCCCCTATTTGGGAAACAACCCGCAGGGGCAAGACTGGAACGTATAAAACAGTCTAAAAATTATAAAGACGGACAGTTTCAGAATATTTCCAATACTCCGTCGCTGGCCGAGGGCGTTACCTATTGGGATGCCATAAAGGAACTGCTTTTTTCGAAAACACAGCAAACCAAGCCTACTGACAGTATTCCCTACATCAAAACCGCCATTTCGGAACTCAATATAGCGGAAGATTACCTCATCTGGTTCGGGCATTCTTCCTACTGGATGCAGCTCGACAACCTGACTTTCCTTATCGATCCGGTACTCACTAAAAATGCCTCCCCTTTATACGGTACAAACAATGCGTTTAAAGGAGCGGATGTTTACACCTTTGATTCTATACCTAAAGTCGATTATCTTATCCTTACACATGATCATTACGACCATTTGGATTATACTACTTTCAAAGGTCTTAAAAATAAGGTTTCCAACATTATATGTCCTTTGGGAGTTGGGGCACATCTGGAATACTGGGGATTTCCTAAGGAAAACATCTTCGAACTCGACTGGTATGAAAATAAACTATTGCCCGGTTCAATAAACATTACAGCTGCTCCAGCCCGGCATTTCTCGGGAAGAGGATTCAAACGCAACAATACCTTATGGGCTTCTTACGTACTGAAATCGAAACACCTGAACCTTTATCTCGGAGGCGACAGCGGATACGACCGTCACTTCCGGGAAATAGGAACCAGATTCGGCCCTTTCGATCTGGCAATTCTTGAAAACGGCCAATACGACCATAAATGGAAATACATTCACATGCTCCCTGAAGAAGTGGTAAAAGCGAGCATAGACCTACAGGCAAAAAGCTTTTTTCCCGTACACAGCTCCAAATTCAAACTGGCAAACCATCCCTGGAAAGAACCTTTGGAAAAAGTAAGTTCATTAAACCTGTCTACTGCTAATAGTTCCAGGCTTATAACCCCAAAAATAGGGGAAATCGTTTATTTAAATGCTCCCGGTCAGACTTTTGAAAAGTGGTGGGAAAAGATAAAATAAAAAAGCCTGGCTGTGCCAGGCTTTTTTATTTTGAATATCAGATAAACAGATGTACAAGATGATAAACACCCATTGCTACCAGTGCAGATACCGGTATAGTAAGTACCCATGCCCATAAAAGGGATATGGTTACTCCCCAGCGGACTGCAGAAATACGTTTTGTAATTCCTACTCCAATGATAGATCCTGTAATCGTATGGGTTGTGGAAACCGGAATTCCCATATGTTCTGTTACATACAAGGCCACTGCACCTGCTGTTTCGGCAGCTACCCCTTCCAAAGGAGTTACCTTCGTAATTTTTGATCCCATTGTTTTTACGATCTTCCATCCTCCGCTCATAGTCCCAAGACCGATGAAAACAAACGATGCCAGTGGTACCCATCCCCAGTGATCAACAAAATAACTGAATCTGTTTGCATTTTCAATGGCTCCGTACGGATTATCAAACCCTTCCGGCAGTCCCATATGAAAACTGATCACCGCAGCACCAATGATACCCATAACTTTCTGTGCATCGTTTCCTCCATGTCCAAGACTGAACAATGCGGAAGACAGCAACTGAAGCTTTTTAAACCATTGTTCTGCACGGTGCGGATTGGCTTTACGGCAAATCCACATGATACCCACAGTTATAAAGTAAGCCAGTACCATACCTAAAAAAGGCGCTCCGAAAATAAAAAGGAAGATCGGCACTACCTTAGCGTATACAATAACATCTTCGCCATTTACATTCAAACCTCCTGCGTGTGCAATAGCCGCACCGATGAAACCACCAATAAGGGTATGTGATGAAGAAGAAGGAATACCCAGCTTCCAAGTTGCCAGATTCCATAAAATAGCGGCAACAAGTCCTGCAAAAATAACTTCGAGCGTAATAAAGTGCTCATTAACCGATTTGGCGATCGTGTTACCGATCTTAAATTCTCCTATAACGTATAGCGATATGAAGTAGGCCGCAAAGTTAAATGCCGCCGCCCACAATACAGCCTGAAAAGGCGTTAAAACCCTAGTAGTTACGATAGTTGCTATTGAGTTAGCCGCATCGTGGAAACCGTTGATGTAGTCAAACCCAAGCGCCAGTACAATAATCACCAGCAAAAGCCAGGCCCCGCTTACATCAAGGTTATTGAATAAGTCAAATATCTCCATAATTAATTACTCTCAGAAATTATGCGTATTTAACAGTAATTGTTTCCAATACATTGGCAACGCGTCTGCAGCTGTCGGTAGCCGTTTCAAGCGCATCCATGATTTCTTTGTATTTAATAATTTCAATAACGTTTGATTCGTTTTCAAAAATATCTGCAACGGCCTTATCAAAAACCTTATCAGCCTTACGTTCCAGACGAAGGATCACTTTGCATCCTTCTGCTATGGCTTTCAGGTTTTTCATATCCTTTAAATCGTACATACTTTGAGCAACCTGACTGCAGGCTTCCAAATTTGCCTCTGTAAGTTTGCGCAACGGTTTTGTCACTTTATCAATCTGATACAGACGCATACGCGATGCAGCGTCGCTTAAGTTATCTGCAATTTCATCAACTGCCGTAATCAGATTGTTGATATCTTCCCTGTCAAAAGGTGTGATGAAGCTTCTTCCCAACTCTACACGTGTTGTTTGTGCAATTGCTTCGATCTCTGATTTTAAAACCTCAACCTCGCGCAATAACTTTTCCCGGTCATTGGCAGGAAGGTGAACTGCTTCGTTTAATGTTTCCGAAAGCAATTTGATTTTATTGGCAGCCTGTTCAAACAAAGGATAAAACGTTTTATCCTTAGGAACTAAAAATTGAAAAATGGAATTTAAAGACATGTGTGTATCATTAATTTTTGCTCTGCGAAGGTAATACTCTAATGTTAAGTTAATATTAAGTCTGTTAATTTTTGGAAAAAAGATTTTACACTGGCTTTTTCTATTTTAACGTGAGAATTCGTACTTTAGCGAAATTCAATAATTCAACTGGAAATTTAGTACAAAATGGATTTAAACTTCAATAAAAACGAAGATCATAATAAATTATTGTTATCGGAACTTAAACAGAAATTAGCCAAGGTCAAGTTGGGTGGTGGCGAAAAAAAAATAGCTAAATTACACGGAGACGGAAAAATGACGGCACGCGAACGTATTGACTATCTGTTCGACAAAGACAGTAAATCAATCGAAATAGGTGCCTTTGCCGGAGAAGGTATGTACAGCGAACACGGCGGCTGCCCTTCCGGAGGCGTAGTCGTAAAAATCGGATATGTCAAAGGTAAGCAGGTTATTGTTGTTGCCAATGACGCTACGGTTAAAGCAGGTGCCTGGTTTCCCATTACAGGGAAAAAAAACCTTCGGGCTCAGGAAATCGCCATCGAAAACCGTTTACCAATTATCTATCTCGTTGATTCGGCAGGTGTATACCTTCCGATGCAGGACGAGATTTTCCCGGATAAGGAAAATTTTGGACGTATATTCCGAAATAACGCCATCATGTCTTCTATGGGAATAACTCAGATTGCGGCTGTAATGGGAAGCTGTGTTGCAGGGGGTGCCTATCTGCCCATTATGAGTGATGAAGCGCTTATTGTAGACAAAACAGGATCTATCTTCCTCGCCGGATCCTATCTTGTAAAGGCAGCCATAGGTGAATCGATCGACAACGAAACGCTCGGCGGAGCCACTACGCATACCGAGATTTCGGGTGTAACAGATTACAAGGCAAAAGACGATAAAGATGCACTTGATACCATTCGCAACATCGTGGATAAAATGGGTGATTTTGACAAAGCCGGTTACAGCCGTATCGAATCTAAAAAACCTGCATTAAATCCGGATGAGATATACGGTATACTTCCTAAATCACGCGCGGAGCAATACGATACCATGGAAATCATCAAGCGCTTAGTAGATGATTCTGAATTTGAAGAATACAAGGCCGGATACGGACAAACCATTATTACGGGTTACGCCCGTATTGACGGATGGGCTGTAGGTATTGTAGCAAACCAACGTAAAGTGGTTAAGACTACAGGGGCCAAAACAAAACCAAGTGAAATGCAGTTCGGAGGCGTAATCTATTCTGATTCTGCCGATAAAGCTACTCGTTTCATTGCCAACTGTAACCAGAAAAAAATCCCGTTGGTATTCTTACAGGATGTAACCGGTTTTATGGTAGGCAGTAAGTCGGAACACGGCGGTATTATTAAAGACGGTGCCAAGATGGTAAATGCCGTTTCCAATTCCGTAGTTCCAAAATTCACCGTTATTATGGGGAATTCTTACGGAGCCGGTAATTATGCAATGTGTGGAAAAGCATACGATCCGAGATTCTTCCTGGCATGGCCGAGTGCTGAGCTGGCCGTTATGGGAGGTGCGCAAGCTGCCAAGGTACTTTTACAGATTGAATCTTCCTCACTGAAAGCCAAAGGTGAAGAATTAACAGCAGAAAAAGAAGCCGCCTTATTCGATAAAATCAAGGCAAAATACGATGCTCAGGTATCTCCTTATTATGCTGCGGCCCGTTTATGGACCGATGCCATCATCGATCCTTTAGATACCCGAAAATGGATTTCCATGGGAATTGAAGCAGCAAATCATGCCCCTATCGAAAAACCTTTTAACTTAGGTGTTATTCAAGTATAATTTCGTAATTTAAAGTCTGCTCCCGAGCAGGCTTTTTTAGTATTAAATAATGATAAAAGAAAACCCTTCCGCCTACGAAAGATATTTGCCTTTGGTTACTGCCGTAGCCATGTTTATGCAATCGCTAGACGGGACCATTCTAAATACCTCGTTACCCAGCATAGCAAGCAGCATGAATTATTCCCCACTTGAAATGCAGTCGGTTATTGTAAGCTATACCCTTACACTGGCACTTTTCATCCCTCTTTCAGGATGGCTTTCCGATAAGTTCGGAACGAAAAGAATGTTTTTACTGGCCGTATTCCTTTTTACGTTGGGCTCCTTATTTTGCGCTATTTCTGTCGATCTGCTTACACTGAACCTTTCCAGGATACTCCAAGCTGTTGGTGGGTCTATGATGGTACCCATTGCGCGGCTTGCCATACTGTATCAATATCCGCGCAACCAGCTGCTGAAAATCATGAATTACATTACCATACCCGGCCTGCTTGGCCCGGTTATCGGTCCGAGCCTTGGCGGGTTTCTATCGGATAATTTCTCCTGGCACTGGATTTTCCTCGTAAACATACCTGTGGGGTTTGCCGGTATGTTCCTGGCATGGAAAATCATGCCCAATTACAAGAATACCGTAGGTAAATTCGATATCCTGGGGCTCGTTTACTTCAGTATGGCGCTTGTACTTATTACCTTTGCCATGGAAGTCAGCAGTGTAGGAATCAATCATTATTCCCTTGTTCTGGGACTTATATTTATTGCAGGTTTGCTGTTTACATTGTATTACCGACATTTCAGGAAAGCGGCCAATCCCATCATCAACCTTAACCTCTTTAAGATAAGAACGCTAAGGATAGGACTCATCGGCAGCCTTATTACAAGGTTCGGCATCAGCGGACTCCCCTTCCTCCTTCCTTTGATGATGCAGGTAGGATTCGGATTTTCAGCCTCGAAAGCCGGGATGATGCTCTTGCCATCTGCCCTTACGACCATTGCCGTAAAACCGTGGATTGTTCCCATCGTCAAACGCTTCGGATACCGTAAAATCCTCATCAGCAATACCCTGTTGCTTGCCGTTATTATCTTCGTTTTCAGTTTTATGGAAAAAGACACCCCGCTTATGTATTACATCCTGCTTATGATTGCATACGGAGCCTTTACTTCGGTACAGATGACGGCCATGAACACCATTTCACTGGCAGATCTTAATGACTATGATGCCAGTGGCGGAAACAGCCTGCTGGCCATTATGCAGCAACTTTCTATTAGCTTTGGAATTTCCATAGCCGCCCTTGTACTGGCCTTTTATAAAGAAAAGATGGACTTCTACCATGGTGACCTGGTTTCTGCATTTCATCTCACACTCATAACTCTTGCCGTGCTCACCGCCTTATCCTGTTTAACTTTTACAAAACTGAAACAGGGAGACGGAGAAAAGATGTCTCAATAAAAAATCCCGGTTGAACCGGGATTTTTATTTTTTATATTAATCTTATTTTTTAAAAAGACCTCCAAGCATATCACCCAGACCTCCTTTGGTCACGGCGCTTATTGCATCATCGATCCCCAGTTTTCCATCACCATTCTGATCGAGCATTGAACCTTTCGATGTTCCGTTTCCACCAGTTAGCGAACCAAGGATATCGCCTACGTTAAAATCACCGCTTTTAACTTTGGTCAAAACCATATTAAGAATCTGCGGTATTACAGTACCTGCAAAATTTCCCGCCGTGCCAGCATCCAGTCCCAGATTTGTTCCGAGCTTTGAAGTAAGGCTTTCCACAATATTTTTAACAACCGGATTAGAGGTCAGCGAATTTGTATCGGCACTGCCGAACATATTCATCAAATCACTCACATTACCGCCCGAAACGGCATTTTGTAAACCTTCCATTAAAGATCCTCCGGTCTCTTTTGCAACACTTCCTGCAAGTTCTCCTGAGATATTCGGGTTACCGTTAACTTCCTTCTCGGTTAACTGTGTAACGATCTGTTGAATTTGTTCCATCATGATTTTTACAATTTTATTCTAAAGATAGTAAAAATTTCATTGTGTCGACATTATCTGCATAATCCCATAATGCAGGAGTCTGCGTAGTTCCGAAAGGCAGGCTTCCCTCTATATGTTCATTTGAAACCACACACTGGATCTTTTCTTCATCTGCTTTTAATTTCTGTGCAAGCAATGCTGCATCATCATAATATTCATAAAAAACCGAAGAAATAGGTGATGTATAGGACGCATCTTCTTTTATGGTCAGAAAACCATTGTCGAGAAGATTAAAATTACTCATGAGAAATACTGCTTTATTATAATCATAGTTATTAGCATACTTATCATCGTCTATCACCTCTTTGTAGGCAAACATCCCGCCAAAGAAAGCATCAAAATTATATCCTCTTGGCACGAAAAGTTTTGAAACATTCCGGCATCCCAATCCATAATACCTGAAGATATCCTCTCCCAGCGCTTGAAGTTCTTCCTGTGATTCTTTTCCATTTAAAACAGCTACTGAATTACGGTTTTTACGGATTATATTAGGATATTTTCCAAAATAGTAATCAAAATAACGCGCTGTATTGTCGCTTCCCGTTGCAATTACCGCATCAAAGCCTTCAAGTTTTCCCTTCGTGATTTCAAATCTGCCTGCAAATTCCGGTTCTACCGCCTTAAGGTACTCCAACAGAAAAGGAATGAGCAGCTGGTCGTTAGATGAAAGCTTAATCAATGCTTTGTTTCCCGAAATCAGTACGGCCAGGACATCGTGAAAGCCAACCATGGGAATGTTACCCGCCAGTACTAATGCAACAGTTTTCATTCCCTCATTATCCAGGGAATAAGGCTGCAGCCATTTGTCAAGATTCTCGTTCGTTAAAGCATCACTCCATGATTTAAAGGCAAACTCGAGCTGCGGGCGCTTGAACCAGCTATTGCTTTCATGTAACTGACTTATTAAACCTTTAAAAGATTCAAAATACCGGTCGTTAAACAAGACCCCGGCATGTTGTTCATAAGGCTGCTTCGAGAATTGTTTAAGGAACAATCCCAATTGTATGAATGCATTTTTTTTAGCTGCTAAAATCATATAGATTTGTTTGTAAATTCTTTATAATGTACTTTTGTACAAAGTTACTATTAATTAAATAAAATCCTTGCTATGGCAATTATAATAACTGACGAATGTATCAATTGCGGTGCATGCGAGCCGGAATGCCCGAATACCGCCATTTATGAAGGAGCCGACGACTGGCGCTGGAAAGATGGTACGCGTTTGACGGGAAAGGTGGTATTGCCCGATGGAACTGAAGTTGATACAGATGAAGCTCAAACACCGATATCGGATGACATTTACTACATTGTCCCGGGAAAATGTACAGAGTGTAAAGGTTTTCACGAGGAACCTCAATGTGCTGCCGTTTGTCCGGTAGACTGTTGCGTGCCTGATGACAATCATGTGGAAAGTGAAGCGCTTTTATTAGAGCGACAAGCATTTTTACACAACGAATAAGCTTTAAAGCTTCGCTTTTTGCGAAGCTTTTTTTATTTTTATATAAAATTAATTTCTATGAAAAAGTTATGTATTATCCTGGGTACCGTTTTTTTGATGTCCTGTGCTGCAAAAAAGGAAATCAGGGGAGATCAGACACTGCTTAACGGAACCTGGGAACTGGCCGGAGCCAATTTCAGCAAAGACCTGGCTAAGGATTTCAAGGAAGGACTTCCTACATTGACCTTTGACAATGCTGAAAATCTCACAGTTTACGGTTATGACGGGTGCAACCGCATCAATACCCGGGCCGTCCTAAAAAAAGATCATGCCATAAGTATAGCTCCCGAAATTGCATCGACCATGATGTCCTGCAACAAGGTTAAAAGCAACGAATACAAAAATGTGCTGGTCAAAGCCTCCTCCTACACCCTTAACAACAATGTACTTGTTTTGAAATCAGAAGACGGAGAGTTAAGGTTTCACAAAGTAAGCCTTAATGGAAACTGGTATCTGGACAAGATATATGTAGGTAAAATTAAGGCCGCAGATTTATATCCCTATAAAAAGCCTTTTATCAAAATCGACATCAACAAACCGGTTTTCTCCGGAAACACCGCATGCAATGTCATAAACGGACAGCTGCTTATGTTTCAGAATACGATGAAATTCAATCATATTACTTCTACAGAAATGTTTTGCAACGGGGTCAACGAAAAGGTTTTTACAGATGCGCTTGGGAAAGTAACTCATTACAAGCTTGAAGGAACCCGTTTGATTCTGCTTGAAAAGGAGAAAAAAATAATGGAACTGGTTCAACAATATGATTAAACAAAAAGCCCCTTTTAAAAAGGGGCTTTTTGTTATTGGAACCTGATTGATTTTACAGGTGATATCTTTGTAATCAGATAGGAAGGTACTAAAAGGATTATATAGCATATTACTGCAAGCAGTATATTAATTAATACAATGTATACAAAAGAGATGTATACAGGTGCTTCTTTTACGTAATACTGTGTCGGATCGAGTGTTATAACCCCGAAATGCTGCTGTATTAAGAGTAATCCGACTCCTACAATGTTTCCTATTAACAATCCGTAAAGCACGATGTAGGTTGCATTAAAAACAAAGATTCTGCGTATCTTCCAGTTATCAGCCCCCATTGCCTTAAGAATCCCGATCATCTGCGTACGTTCAAGAATAAGTACAAGCAGGGCGACTACCATATTGATTACGGCTACCAGTATCATAAGCCCTATGATGATGTAGATGTTAAAATCGAATAATTTCAACCAGTCAAAAATATTGGCAAACTTTACCGTGATGGGTTCACTGTTTAACGTAGAAGGAATATGTTCATATATTTTGGAAGCAACAGTATCGATTTTTGTAAAATCATTTACAAACAGTTCAAATCCCCCTACTTCATCCTTCTTCCATTTATTCAGCCTCTGAATATGTTTCAGATCTCCGATAACGTACATTTCATCAAATTGTGAAAACCCCGACTCATAGATACCTGATATTTTAAATGAACGGATATTAGGTAAGCCTTCGGCATCATTTTTAAGAAAATAGGTTTGTATTTTATCGCCTACCTTTAATTCCAGCCTGCTTGCAAGGTATGATGAAACCAGTACGTCGTCGCTCATACCTTCTGCCACATAATGCGGCAGTTTTCCCTGGATAAGATAATCTTTAAGATAATTCCACTGATACCCTTTATCAACCCCTTTAAAAACAATCCCTTCAAATGATGTATCTGTCCTTACCACACCAGCTTTCGTTGCAAAAGGATGAATGCTTTTAACTTCAGGAACTGCCCGGAATTCAGGATAAAAATCCTGTTTAAGGGAAATGGGCTCTAATGTAATGTTGGATTGATTATTGTCGAAATTTGAAATAACCACATGTCCGTTGAAAGAGGAAATTTTATCGCGTATTTTCTGCTGAAGCCCCAATCCTGCTGCAACAGACACCAACATCATAACAACACTGATGGCAACGGCTGCTATGGCGATTTTTATTATTGGTGCAGAAACACTATTTTTATATTTTCGCGAAGTAGCCAGACGGTTTGCTATAAAATACGATAAATTCAAAGCCATGAAATCTAAAATTCTTTCCAAAAATACATTATTATTTGTTGCAGTGGTACTGTTTCACCATCTAATTTTCGACTGTTATGCACAGCAAAAGCGTCTAAAGGCAGGTAATTCTATAGAAACGGGAGCAGATCAACCACATGAATACCTGCCCCTCCTGCAGGGCAAAAAGGTAGGCCTTCTGACCAACCAGACGAGCATTGTATCTGGTTCCGAAACCTCTATGCACCTTGTAGACTTTCTAATTCAGCATAAAGTTCAACTTACAAAAATATATGCACCCGAACATGGCTTCCGAGGTACGGCTGATGCAGGAGAGCTCATAAAGGACGGAAAGGATTCCAGAACGGGGCTACCTATCATATCCCTGTACGGGAACAATAAGAAGCCATCGGCCGAACAGCTTAAAGGAATAGATGTTATGATGTTCGACCTTCAGGATGTAGGAGCCCGGTTTTACACCTACATTTCCTCTTTACATTATCTTATGGAAGCCTGCGCCGAGCAGCAAATCCCGCTTATTGTTTTAGACAGACCCAATCCAAAAGGAGCAACCGTAGACGGCCCTGTACTGGAACCTGAAAACAAGAGCTTTGTAGGCATGCATCCCATTCCGGTACTTCACGGATTGACCATTGGCGAATATGCACTCATGATCAACGGTGAAAAATGGTTAAAGAACGGAATACAGGCAGATGTTACCATCATCCGCTTAAAGAATTATACCAAATCGGCTCCGTACTCATTGCCGGTAAAGCCGTCTCCAAACCTTCCAAACGACTTATCTGTAAATCTATATACCAGCCTCTGTTTTTTTGAAGGAACAAACGTAAGTTCCGGACGCGGAACAAATAAACAGTTCCAGATATATGGCTCTCCCTTTTTAAAAAATATGCCCTTCACCTTTGTTCCAGAATCCAATGAAGGAGCAAAAGACCCTATACATAAAGGAAAGAAATGTTTTGGAGAAGATTTATCTGATCATGCTCCTGTAGAAGGTTTGTCATTAAAATGGCTGATTAAAGCGTATAAACATACCGAAGATCCCTCGAAATTCTTTAACAACTTTTTCATTAAGCTTGCCGGAACCCCGGTTTTAAAACAACAAATAGAAAAGGGTATGACGGAAGAAGAAATTCGTAAAACCTGGAAACCTGGCATTGAGAACTTTAAGAAAACCCGCTCCGGTTATTTACTCTACGCCGATTTTTAACTTCATTTTATTAATGCTGCTTTTGTTAAATCTGGAGAATTATTCTTATTTTTGAGGTAGATGTTAAATAAAAAAATAAATTGTTATGAACGCAACTGACGCAATAATTGCTATAATCGATCGTTTTCAATCACTATATGAGTGGTTTTTACGTATCCTTGGTCGAATCGTTGATTTATTTGAGCGTTTTAAAGAGTTTATTTTAAACCTGGTTGAATACGTGATCAATACTTTTGACTCGGAAGAGGACGTTCAGGCTTTCTTAAAGAATTATCTGGATAACGAACATAGTTTTATATAAAATGCCTTATTTATAAGGCATTTTCTTTTTCATTTCCTCTACAACGGCAAAAGCCGCCGGGCAAATTGCAACATTTTGTAATGTAAGATTGCTTATCTGCTGGAATTTCTTCCTGTCGGTATGCGGGTATTCTCTGCAGGCTTTAGGCCGCACTTCATAAATCATGCAGTAATTTTCAGAGTCTAGGAAAGTACAGGGAACGCTTTTTAAAACAAAATCCCCGTCTTCATCAATACGTAAATATTGATCTGTAAACTGCTGGGATTTCATCCGCAGGTGTTTCGCAATCCGTTCAATATCCGCCACCGTGAACAATGGCCCTGTAGTTTTACAGCAGTTTGCACATTTCAGGCAATCGGTTTTACGAAAGACATCGTTATGAATAGCCTGCATCTGATAATCGAGATCTTTCGGAGGTTTTTTCTTGAGTTTTTCAAAATACTTCCTGTTCTCAGTCTGCTTATCTTTTGCTAACTTTGGCAATTGTTTTAAATAATTTTCCATGCATTGGTAAAATGCAAAATTACAAATAATCGATCAAATATGTTTAAAGATCTTTTTGGCAGGGCAATATTGGATTTTGCCACTCACAATGCTCCCGAAAACCTTATAACCGAAACCAATATAAGTGAAGCTGACGAAATGGATGTTTCCTATTTGTTCCGATCTTTCAGCGATATGCCTAAACTGGAACAAAAGGCACTGAGCCTGGCAAAGGGTAAAGTACTTGATGTAGGCTGTGGTGCGGGAAGCCACGCTCTTTACCTCCAGGAAAAAGGATTTGATGTAGAGGCTGCCGATATTTCTCCCAATGCTGTTGCAGCCTGCAAAATAAGAGGAGTTAAGAATGTACGGCAGGTAGCTTTGTTAGATATTGAAGAAGACAAGAGATTCGACACCATTTACCTGTTGATGAACGGTACAGGCATATTCGGAAAGTTACACAATATCGACCGGTACCTTACCAAACTTAAAACACTGCTTACCGATAACGGACAGATAATTATTGACAGCTCGGACATTGTTTATATGTTTGACGAAGATGAGGACGGAGGGAAATGGATTCCCCTGTATGCAGATTATTACGGTGAACTCACGTTCAGCATCCGTTACAAGGGAGAGCAGGAAGAACCTTTTGAATGGCTTTACCTTGACTTCAACACGCTGCAAAATGCCTGCCTGGCTCAGAATCTACGATGTGAGCTCTTGATGGAAGGCGATCATTTCGATTATCTGGCACGTATTACAAAATAAAAACCGGGAAAATATCCCGGTTTTCTTTTTTACATCATGTATTTCATAATAATACCCTGTATTTCTGCTTTAAATGCTTCCGATCTGTTATTTAAAACGGTCGCATAATTCTGCCTGATCATAACGAATTTCTTTGCCAGGGGAGTCTGATAAAACTCTATGAGATTCTCCACTTCGTTCTGGGAAAGATTCTGCGAATAATAAGCTACCAGGCTGTTCTTCTGCTTTGTAATAAGCGGCTCCATATCCTTTTTAAAACTTTCGCGGTTTGCTGCAGAAAGTTGTTTTGCTATTTCATCCGTGATATTGTAAAACTCGTTAATTTCACCGGATAGCTCTACCAACTTTAAAACATCCGCTTTATTTGCCTGCGCAAATGTGTTCATGGTAAGAACCAAAAACAGCCCAATCAGAAACGTCCTTTTCATGTTTTTTTTAAGCAAAATTATAATATTTTATGGAATATCCAAATATTTATGAGTTTGAGTGGAAATATTCCATTTAGGATTTTTCTTTACATACTCGATGAGCAACGGGAGCATTTCATTTCTTTTTCCCCATTCCACTTGTAGGTAAAGACGGGCATTTTTATTTACTCTGGCAGCTTGCTCTTCTGCAAATTCAAAATCATGTTTATTATAAATGATGCATTTAAGTTCATGTGCGGCATCGTAAACACTCTGCGTAGGCAGCTTGGTCTTCTTAGGAGAAAGGCAGATCCAGTCCCAGACTCCTGAAAGTTCATAGGCCCCCGAAGTCTCCATATTGGTCTGTATTCCTTTTTCCTTTAGTTTTGATGTAAGCAGATCCAGATTCCACATCAAGGGTTCTCCTCCTGTTATCACAACCAATTTACCGTTTTTCCCGGCTTCTGCCACGATATCATCAACCGATACAGATGGATGCAGGTTTTCATCCCAACTTTCCTTTACATCGCACCAATGGCATCCCACGTCGCATCCTGCCAAACGGATAAAATAAGCGGCATGTCCCGTATAATATCCCTCACCCTGAATTGTATAAAATGCTTCCATTAAAGGCAGGGCCGGAGCCGGAGCTTTTGCATTTTCCATTATTCTTTTATTTTGTACAAAGATACAATTCTTCCCCGTTATTATTTATAAAAAAAGAGCAACCTAGGGTTGCTCTTTAATTTATGATTAATTGGCACTTTGCACCTGCTTTCTCGCATATTCATTACTGGAGTCAAGCTGGAGTACTTTGCGGAAATAATCTGTCGATTTAGATTTATTCGTCGCTATGTTGTAGTTTCCGATCATAATATAAGCCTCGATGAGCGCATCTTTAAAAACCGGGTCATTTGCCATTCCTTTCTCTGTTAAAAGAGAGACAAATCCTTCGTAGTCTTTCTCCATTTTTGCAAGAGAAGCGGGTGTATTCATATTCCTATTTACACGGGCACTGATAAGGTAGGCTTCAAATGTCGGCGTTTTTTTTAGTGAACTGTCAAGGTTTTCTTTTGCCTTCGCAAGCTGATCGTTAAACATAGGCTTGTCGCTGGCCATATAAAGAGCGTTTCCTTTATAGTACATATCGTATACGTAATAAGGCGATTTTTCATCTTTAGAAGCTAAATCAAATACGAAATAGGCCTGTTCAAAATGCTCATCTTTAAAAAGTTCCATTCCCAGTTCATGCAGAGCCACACCTAATTTAGGATTTTCTTTCACGGCTTTAGACATTTCTTCGATCGACTTTTTATATACGTTTTCATTAAAAGTTCCATCTGAATTCCGTGAAGCTTCTAATTCCGACAATCCTTTGTAAAGGTAATCGATCGGTAAAATCTGATCCTTCTTATCCTGAACATCGAAATATTTATTAATGCTTTCTTTTGCATCAAGGAATTTTCCGTTCTGGAAATCAGCGATTGCGCCGTAACGATACATCAGGAAGTTATCTCCCCTTGTATACCATTTGGTCTTTACAAGATCGCCTAAGGCCTTATAATCTTTATTCTTTATGAAATACGCCGCGATTTCATTGTCACTGTCCAAACTTTCTCCCAGGAGTCCATGATACTTGAAATAGTTTTCCACTCCTTTCTGAAGTATGGAACGGTCATCCTTAAAACGTGCGTAATCTGCATATGTTAAAGCAAGCTGCTTGTATACGTCAATATAATTCGGATCTTTTTCTACGATTTCGTTGTACACTTTAATTGCGTCTTCAAACTCATTTCCGGCACGGAATACCTCGGCAAGTTTCATTTTCGGCAACAGGCTTTCCGGGAACATTTTTGAAGTTTCGTAATAAACGCGACGCGCATCCACAAATCTTTTCTCGGCAAAATAAATATCGCCTCTTGCTATATGTGGCTCCGGGGTATCCTTATTTACCAAAAGGGCGGCGCCCACAAATTGCAATGCTGCTTCAAAATCGGGTTTTGGTGCATACATATAAGCATGGGCAATATCAATATAGGTTTGAAAATCTCCTAACGGCAGCTCAAGAGTGCCGGCATTAAATTTAGATTTCGCTTCCTTATCCTTCATCTCCAGCAATGATAATTTTGCAATTCCCAGATTGTTAATGTTCGCATTTTTATAGGTACGTAATCCCTGCTTGAAATAATAATTGGCAGAATCTTTATTCTGCTCGTTCAAATGAATAGTACCCAAACGGTAAAAATTTCCTCCCTGGTTCGGCTGACTTTTAATCAGTTTATACAATTCCTTCTTGGCAACATCGTACTGCCCGTATTTTATTGCACGATCAATGTCTATACCCGAATCTGTCTTATTCTGTCCGGTAGAACTAAAAATAATGGATAATAAAGCTAAACTTAGGGTAATTTTTTTATTCATAATATGTGATTATATTAAAAATCTCGATTATTCGACTATGTTAATTTCTCGTTTTGGCAATGTTACAGGCATAAGGCCTGATTTCAATATGATACGTTGCCCTTTATCGGATGCGGCAAAGGTTGCGAATCCGGTTCCCAAACCTGTTTTCCCCTGAACATCCACAATATTGATTGTCCTGATCAAAGGATAGGTATTATCTGCTATAGAACTTTGAGTAGGCATATAGTATTGCTTTAGAGAATCGTTGTATACATATAAAGAACGAAGCTTGGAAATGCTTTCTTTTATTTTTTCATCAGGCTGCACCATCCAATTGATCCCCACCACGCCAACGGCATTTTTATTTTTGTTTATATACTGTACCAGTTCTTCGATTGACTTAACATAATATACGCTTTTACTCAATTGCGAAACTCCGGCATCCTTCATGATTTTGCTTACCAATGAAGAATTGGCATCGTGAAAAACAAATACCTTATCCGACGCTTTTGTTCCTTTAATAACATCGAGAACATTTTGATAATTAACAAGCGTATCCTTGGTCTGTTTCTCACCAATAAACAAAACAGCATCCTTAGCAATAGGGGTTATTTTAGGCACTACTCTTCCCTTAAATACTTCCAGTTCCTTTTCAGAAAAATCCTTTGGCAAAACAGCCAAGCGGTTTTCGTCCTGATAAAGTGCATTTAATATTTCATTTTGCGACAGCATCTTCAGCTCAATATCCGCATCGGTATAATAGGTCCTGAATACTTGATTTATATCATCAATAATCGGATATACTGATGACTCCACATACATTTCGGTTACTCCTTTATTGTAAGATTCCTTATCTGCATTATCCTTTTTGTCAATTTCTTTTTTACAAGAAACCAGTACCGATAAGCCTATAATTGACAAAAATAGTCGCTTCATAATTACTTTTATTAAATGTCCGTTAAATCTACTAAAAAAAAATGTAATAAACTTTATAAATATTGCATTTTTAACAATCTAAAATTACCGTTACCTTCAATTACACTTCAAAGGGGTAGTTGAGAAAAAACCCGCTTAAAGCGGGTTTATATCTTGACTTAATTCATCCGAATCTTAATAGGTAATGTAAATACGGACCGAACCGTTTTTCCATTATGTTCAGCAGGCTTCCAGCGCGGCATTGTTTTTAATACACGTATAGCTTCATTCCCAACTCCCATTTTATCGTCCAACACTTTAATATCGGAAAAAGAACCATCGAGCTCCACAACAAAACGCAGTTTTACCACTATTTCTCTCGCATTGCCTTCAAGATTAGGTGCCGAAAACTTATGAGTAAAGTTTTCATAAAATCTCTGGTACCCCTCATTCGGTATAGCTTTATGCTGAACTAACGTCATAGCGCCGTTACCTTTCATGTCTTTCATACCTGTACCCTGTCCTCCTTCAACACCATTATCACTTCCCTTTCCACCTGTTTTGGAAGTACCGGAATCAGCCCCGTCGCTTTTAAGCTTTCCATATTGTGTATCTGCGTCAAGGTTTTTCTTTCCGGACTGAACATCGTCTGTAAAATCTTTTTGCGATGCCATCTGATCCTCAGTAGCAACCTCGTCTTCCACAACCTTAGCCTGAGTGTTTTTTATATTTTTCTGTACATCTGTCGCAGCTTCCTGCTTGGCTCCTTCGTTTTGCTTTTGCTTTATTTTTTCTTCCGGAACCGGTGTTTCTGTCTTTTTATCTTCCTCGTTTTTTATTACGGGAACAGCATCAACAACCACAGGATTGTTAAACAATATAATCCTTTCAGGGCTTTTAGAAGCATACAGATAGCTGCTTCCGAAAACGGCACTTAGTATACCAAGACCAATAGCTAAAGATACTAAGGTGGTTTTATCTGTTTCTCTGCGTAGTTTATACGCCCCGTAAGACTTATTGCGTCCTTCGAACACAATGTTTGCCCATTCTTTTCCAAATAAATTTAATCTGCTCATAATTCAACGTTTTTAATGTTAAGTGTAATCTTTTGTCATGCTATCAGAATATTAACAGAATTAAAAAAAACAATTGCTATTCATTTATCAATATAACGAAATTTCACCAACATTCTTGTGTTAAAATTGAATTATTTTAAATAAAAAAAAGCAGGACTATTCCTGCTTTACACTAATGATTCTGAAAAATCGGATGATGCTGTACACAATGAGCAAAATACCAAATAACAACCTACGGGTATAGGAAAGTTCCAAAGGTATGTCCTTCCAGAAAATGAACATGCAGCCCAAGGCAAAATACAGGATTAAAAACACAATCCCGATAAAGAACAAAAATCGCTGTAACAGCGATTTTTGTTGAAAATTATTGATAAAGTTACTAAACATTAGTTATTTACTTTAATCTTAATAGGTAATGTAAAACTTGAACGTACCGTTTTACCGTTGTGCTCTGCAGGTTTCCAGTTAGGCATGGATTTCAATACTCTTATTGCTTCTCTACCTACGCCCTGTTTATCGTCGATCACCTGAATATCTGTAAAAGACCCGTCTTTCTCAACAACAAACTTCAGACGCACTACGATTTCGCTTACACCACCTCCTACATCAGGAGCATTGAATTTACGGGCAAAATTCGAATAGAATTTCTGTATCCCTTCATTTGGTGAAGCTTTCTGCTGTACGAAACTGTACACCTTATTAGGGTTTTCTTCTTCGGAAAATTTATTTCCGGTTCCGGTTCCTTTTGAACCTTTATCTGCACCACCTGTCTGCTCCCCTTTAGATTTGAAGTCTCCATCTTTATCGGCGTCGCGATCCTGACGTCCGGACTGAACATCATCATTAAATTCCTTCTGTGATTTCTGTTCTTCCTTTTTAACTTCATTATCCTTCTTAACTTCCATTTCAGTAAACTTCTTTTCTTCCTGTACTGATTTGGAAGCATCTGCAGGTTCTTCCTTAGGTGGTTCAACTTTTGGTTCTTCCTTGATCTCTTCAATCGGCTCTTCAGGCTCCGGAAGTTCAGGCATTTCAATTTCCAGAACTTCAACTCCTGTATCATTTACATCCTTATTAAATCTTTCCCCGAAGATTGCTTTATAAGCAAAAGACCCACCAAAAGCTAATGCAATACAAACCACACCCAACAGCAAGGCTGTCAGCGTTGTTTTAGGATTTTCCTGACGCAGTTTGTAGGCACCGTATGCTTTGTTACGTCCTTCAAACACAATGTTCGTCCAATCCTTTCCAAATAAATTTATATTAGCCATAGTTATGTTTTTAATTTATGCTTATTGCATAATTGCTTTTTCTGCATCTGTAATATCATTAATCGCATACACCTCAATACCTGTAATTGCCATTTCATCTAAAATATCAATCATATTCGTATAGGTAGCATCTTCGGTAGCTTTAATAATTACAATCTGTCCCTGAGCACCTGTTAAACCTTGAGCTTTAAGGTTCGCTATTTTTTGCAACAGGACTTTTCGAATTCCATCCTTTCCATATGTAGTATCGGTTGGTCCTTCAATAGGAGCCCCGAAAATTCCCACATAATACTTCAGCTTGTTGTCTTTTCCAAGCAGGATCGTCATAGTCTTTGACTCCTTTACTTTCGTCCGATCATTTATATCTACATCCTTTTTATCAGGCATCTGCAGATCCATCGACTGAGGTTTCGACAATGTGGTTGTTAACATAAAGAACGTAATCAATAAGAATGCCAAATCTACCATGGCTGTTAAATCAACGCCAGCATTTTGTTTTTTACTTCTTACTTTCTTACCTCCTTTACCTTCGTTCCCACCGGTATTTAATTCTGCCATTTCTTTTTAAAATTTATGTAGATTAAAAATCGTCAGATCTTAAACCTGTTACTAGGTAAAAGCGGTTTTGACGTTGTTCCTGTAAAATATCAATTACTTTCTTTACAGTTCCGAATTGTTCGTTTGCATCTCCTTTAATCGCTACTTTCAAGAAGTTCTTTTTCTCGTTGGTAGATTTTCTTACATATGAAGATTCACGGGCATTCCGAACCCAGGCAGATAATTGGTTATTTAAAGAATCTTTGTAAGGAATCCCTTTGTGCAATTCTTTGTCCATGCGCTCACTTGAAGGTTTTGCCAACAAGCTCTTCATTTCACGAATATCAACACCAAAATTCTCCATTCCAGCAAAAGCATTCTGTTCTTCTTCTGTAAAGGTGATGTTGTATTCTTGCCCCATTCTTCTTAGTACATCGATACGGTCTTCTTTTCCCGCCAGTCCAATAAAAACATTTTCCTGACCAACAGTGATCGTTAAAATATCATCTGAAGGAATTTTTGTTTCCTTGGTAGACGCCGGTAAGTCAACCGGATATACTTCCGGTGTTTTCGCTGTAGAGGTTAAAACGAAGAATGTTAGCAATAAGAACGACACGTCACACATAGCGGTCATGTCAATTCTTGTACTTGATTTTTTCATTTTTGCCATATTCTTTCTTCTTTTTTAACCAGATTAAATCTGGAATTATACAATATCTTAAGAATCAACAACAATTATTTATTGTGTCTTCTGTAAGATTGTGTAATAGCGAATCCAGCTTCGTCGATGAAATGAGTTAATTTATCGATTTTAGTAGTGAAAACGTTATAGAAAACGATTGCCAAAGTTGAAGTTCCAATACCTGTAGCGGTGTTCATCAAAGCTTCAGAGATACCTGTTGCCAATGCAGCTGAGTCAGGAGAACCTGCAGTTGATAAAGCCGAGAACGCCTTGATCATACCTGTTACTGTTCCTAATAAACCTACCAATGTACCAATAGATACCAAAGTAGCCAAAATAATCATGTTTTTCTCTAACATCGGCATTTCCAATACTGTAGCTTCTTCAATTTCTTTCTGAATTGTTTCTGTAGCCTTGTCAGCGTCAAATCCTTCACGTTTTACTTCCTGTAATTTAATTAAAGCCGCTTTTACAACGTTTGCAACAGAACCTTTTTGTTTATCGCATTCTTCGATTGCTTCATTGATCTGGTTTGCATTCACCATAGACTGAACTTTAGCAACGAATCCTTTAACATCTCCTGATCCTGCAGCTTTGCTGATTACGATGAATCTTTCAATACCGAATACAATAGTTGTTGTTAATAATCCAATTAATACGGCAATAACATAACCTCCTTTGTACATCATTCCCATCAAGTTTCCTGGATTCGGTTCACCCGCCGGGTCATTGTTCATAAAGTTACTTGGATTCCCCAATACAAAATTCCAAATTACCCATCCAAAAACTAGACATACTAAAACCGTTAGTGCTGCAGCGATGTTTGATAATCCTGAACTACTTGGATTTTTCTCAACTGTTTGTGTCATCTTAATAAAATTTAAATTTAATGTTTACTCAATTTTTAAAATTAGTTTCGCCTTTTTCAAAGCAAGGCAAATTTACTTTTTTACTTTAAATAAAAAAATAAAATTTGACCTGATATAAATCAAGGATTTAAAATTAACTAAAAAGAAACAATTATTTTACTTTTTAATATAGTTTTATAACTCCTACTATATGCAAACGCCTACCCCTCAATATTATTGCATTGACACATCTTTTTTTTCATAACAATTACATAACATTTATAGTATTGGATCGTATTCATATACAACCGATTTTTATATCTTTATATTAAACCAATAAATTTGCGATGAATTCAGAAATTTTTATCCAGACCATAACGGACGGTTATGCTTTTAAAGGCGACTTTATTACAATTGGAGGAGCGATGCTCAACGGCCAGCCCGTCACGGATCTTCCGGTAAATATATCATTAAAAACCCTGAACAGACACGGGCTTATTGCCGGTGCTACCGGAACAGGAAAAACCAAAACCATACAGGTCCTTTCAGAACAGCTATCAGCTAAGGGTATTCCCGTTTTAATGATGGATATTAAGGGCGATTTCAGTGGAATTGCCAAAGCCGGTACAAAAACTTCCTTTATTGAGGAACGTCATTCCAAGATGAACCTTCCTTACGAGCCAAAAGCATTTCCAGTAGAATTACTAACTATTTCAAAACAAAACGGCGTACGTTTAAGAGCGACCATTTCAGAATTCGGCCCGGTCCTTTTATCCCGCATCCTTGACCTCAACGATACCCAAAGCGGCGTAATGTCCCTTATTTTTAAATACTGTGACGATCATCAGCTGCCTTTGCTTGATCTTAAGGATCTTAAAAAGGTCATACAGTTTATCACAAATGAAGGTAAGGAAGCTATTGAACGGGAATACGGACGTGTATCCACCGCTTCAACGGGCTCTATACTGCGTAAACTCATCGAACTGGAACAACAGGATGCAGACCTGTTTTTCGGAGAAACTTCCTTTGAGATACGGGATCTTATGAGAATTGACGAAAACGGGAACGGTTATGTAAACATTCTGCGCCTGAACGACATTCAGGACAAGCCAAAACTCTTTTCAACATTCATGCTATGCCTGCTGGCCGAAATTTACAATACCATGCCGGAACAAGGAGACAGCGGACAACCCGAACTGGTTATTTTTATAGATGAGGCACACCTTATCTTTAAAGAAGCCAGTAAAGCACTTCTGGATCAAATTGAAACCATTGTTAAACTAATACGCTCAAAAGGAATCGGTCTTTACTTCATAACGCAGAATCCGACGGATATTCCCGACGGAGTACTGGCTCAGTTGGGTTTGAAAATCCAGCATGCGCTTCGTGCCTTTACAGACAAAGACCGGAAAGCGATCAAACTTGCCGCTGAGAATTTCCCATCGACCGAATTTTATAAAACCAACGAGATTATTACACAACTGGGAACGGGAGAGGCTTTGGTAACCGCACTGAACGAGAAAGGAATTCCTACTCCGCTTGTCGTATGCATGATGCGCGCGCCTATGAGCCGAATGGATATTCTGACTGCTGATGAAATTACTTCCCTGATTCAGAAATCTGCCCTCACGTCAAAATACAACACCGTGGTAGATCGCGAAAGTGCTTATGAAATACTGAATAGGAAATTATCTGAAGTTCCGGAAATATCAGAAGATAAACGGGCAAAACCGACAGCAAAAGCAGAAAAAAAAGAAGAAAGCGTATTTACAAAACAAGTCGTAAAGGTGCTTACAAGTGCAACTTTTATAAGAGGTGCATTCGGAGTGCTCAACAAACTTTTCAAAAAATAAAGCGAACTATTAGTTCGCTTTATTTTTATTGAGTATTTCCAATATAAACTGTTCTACTTCTTCTGTTTGCCAGTTTTCATGAATACCGGGTAATTTCATTACTTCCTCCATCACTTTTTTCTGGTAATCACCTATGGCCAGCGCATCGGCATAAGGATTCAGGCTGAAGGTAACCCGATCGTAAAGGGGCAACCATTTATTCGGATGTTTTTTTGTAAACCAGGCTTCAATTTTCTTCTGCAAAAGAAACTCCTTGTCAGCCGTTTTCGTGCTCATTTCAATAAAATTCCTGTAAGAAAGTTCTGCAATAGCATCGGCATTGGGTTTTCGTATTTCCTGGTATTTTTCAAAGATAGCCGACCAATCATCCGGAAACTCTTCGAGCAACTGATTTAAAGCCGAGATATCTTCAAATCCTGCGTTCATACCCTGTCCGTAAAACGGGACAATGGCATGCGCTGCATCCCCTATCAGCGCCACTTTATCCTTAAAAGTCCAAGGATAGCACTGCATCGTAACCAGGGATGATGTAGGGTTATAAAAAAAATCGTGCTTCAGATTTACGATAAGACCGTCCGTATCGGGAAAATATTCTTTAAAAAATGCGGTCAGCGCTTCTTCGGTCTGGATTTCTTCAAAAGAATTCTTTCCTTCAAATGGCATAAACAACGTGCAGGTAAATGATCCGTCTTCATTTGCCAGGGCAATGAGCATGAATTCGCCCCTTGGCCATATATGGAAAGAATGAGGATCAAGACGGTGGGTACCGTCTTCCCTTGCAGGTATGGTTAATTCCTTATAACCTATATTAAGAAAAAACTGGGAATAATTAAACCTGTTCTGCCGTTGCATGCGGTGCCGTATACGGGAGAATGCCCCGTCTGCACCGAAAATATGACTGAATTGCTTTTGTTCGAAGGGTCCGTGTTCGTTTTCTCCCATATACAGCGTAGCTGTTTCGAGATTCACGTCCCATATTTTATGATTGAATTCAAAACCGACTCCTTCCTTTTCTGCAAGATCGATCATAAGGCGGTTCAACCCTCCGCGCGAAATAGAGTAAATAGCTTCCCCGTTGATTCCATAAGGCTGGAATGAAAGAGAGCCGTCTTTAAGGTGAATGGCCCTTTTATCCATTGGAATGGCAATTTTCCTTACCTCATCTCCAATTCCAACATCATCCAGCGCATGCCATCCTCTTGTTGATATTGCCAGATTGATCGACCTGCCTGAAAATTTTACTTTTCTTATATCCTCGCTGCGATCAAAAACGGTTACATTAAAATTCTTCTTTTTTAAGTAGATTCCCAACAGCGTACCAACCAAACCGGCCCCTGCAATAGCAATATCGTTATTTTCCTTAAGCATGACTTCGCTTTTCTGTATTGAAATTCAATTTTGATAAAAGTACTAAAAATGTATCTGGCATACTATAAATCGACACAAATATAACGTTAAAAGTTTTGGGGTTATTTTAATAAAAAAACTCCTGAACAAATTCAGGAGTTTTTTATTATTTTTTTTCCACTACGGGAGAGGCGTTCACTTTTTGGCTCAGTTCCAGAGAAATGGCGGCTTTTTCCATTTTAATTTTTCCGGCCATTGTTTCAATGATTACGGTTGTTTCTGCCATTTCGGAAATTCGTCCATGAATACCGGCTTTTGTAACGACCTTATCACCAACCTTAAGTGTACTTTCGAACTCTTTTTCTTTTTTAACCCTTGTCTGCTGAGGGCGGATCATTAAGAAATACATCGCTGCCATGATCAGCACTATAGGTAAAAACTGTTGTATATTTTCCATTATAATTATTCTACTACGTTTGCTTTAATTGTCAATACTTCACTGCCTGCTTCGGTATTAGTAGTCAAAGTAACATTTTTACTTTGCAAGCCCGGACTGTTTGCTGAGAAAATCACTTTTAGCTTTGCTGATTTCCCAGGTTTAATCGGCTCTTTCGGTGGTTCCGGCACGGTGCATCCACACGAAGCTTTTGCATCAATCACTACTAAATCAACTGTTCCTTCGTTTTTGATTTCAAACTCAACTTCTCCTTTGGATCCTTTTTTAAGCTCACCAAAATCGTGTACCGTTTTATCAAAAGCTATTTTAGGAAATCCTGTTTGCGTACTTGTAGAACTTGTCGTTTCTGTAACTCCATCCGTTGTTGTGGATGTTGTTGTCGTTTCTGTTGTAGTGGTAGATCCTTCGTTTATACGAGATGAAGCATCTTCTTTTTTATTACATGCTACTAAGCTTAAAGCAGCAAAACCAGCTGCTAACATTAATTTCTTCATAATTTTTTAATCGATTAATCCTCTGCCAATTTTGTTTAATTTATTCTCCTGTCGGTACTCTTTCACCAAAGCATCGAGAATACCGTTGATAAATATACTACTTTTTGGAGTAGAATATTCTTTTGCAAGTTCTAAATATTCGTTAATTGTAACTTTTACGGGGATGGAAGGAAACTTCTGCAGCTCACATACACCCAAATTCAGTATTATGGTATCGATTTCCGCAATACGGTCTAATTCCCAGTTGCGTGTTTTATCTTCATATTCCTTAACCAGCACATCGGCATTCAACACCGTTTTTCTGAAAAGCTGTTTGGCGAATTCTTTATCTTCTTCATCCTTGAACACCCTGTTTAGTTTAAAGTAACTGGGCTCATCTTTTAATGCCTGCAACTGCTTTAAGATGGCTGTGTTTACCACCGGTATATCGTCGATCCATGAAATCCGGTAATCTTCAAGGAATTCGTAAATCTTATCATTAGGCGCAATAACATCGGTAAACAACCTGATAACAAATTCCTTGTCTTCTGCAAAATTATTGGTCCGGTTCTTCATATAGTTTTTATAAAGATCGCTGGATTTGATTTCCTGCAAAAGTGCTTTTATATAGTGATCATTTACCTGAAACTGGTTTATCCGTAATTCTTCAAGCCAGTTGTTAAGGGATTCGGAAGTGACAAGTACCTGCAGCACCGAATTGTCGATAAACTTTGTATTGGGATTGCGTTCTTCGGGCGTAGCCAGGTGTTTTTGGGCAGACACTTCCAGAAAATCTTTTTCAACCCTTTGTAATTCGATTAAGGATGAAAGCATTAATAGATACAATTCGCGTATGTTTTCCAAACTGTTGAAAAGATATTTTTCATACACATCTAATTGATCTGACTGATTCTGAGTCATTGCATATATTGCCTGCAATACTTTCGAGCGGATATGACGTCTGTTTACCATGCTGCTTAAGAACTTGTTGTTTTTTTTTAATAAAAGAAAGCGAAAACCTTATGATTTTCGCTTTGCAAAATTAATACATTAATTTGATATTTTATTTATTTTCCTGCTTTTTCTTTGCTATACGTTCTTCGGCCATTCGCATTGCAGCCTGGTTTGGCGTGATATTCTGCTCTTTTGCCAGATTAAGGATATCAAGCGTTGTATTGTAAATATTTTCTGTTCTTTTCATGGCCTCATCTGATCCGTATTTGGCAATTTCTCCAAAAACATTGATAATACCTCCTGCATTGATAAGGAAATCCGGTGCATATACAATTCCTTTGTCCTGAAGCATTTTACCGTGCACTGCCTCGTCGGCAAGCTGGTTGTTAGCGGCTCCTGCAATTACCTTAGCTTTCAGCTTGTTAATGGAATCGTTATTTACAGTAGCTCCCAAAGCGCATGGGGCATAGATATCCATATCCAATGAATAAGGATCACTACCATCAAAAACCGCTGTATTGTATTTCTTCGCCACTTCTTCCACCCGTTCCTTACTTAAATCTGTAATGGTCACCAATGCACCGGCATTTGTCAAATGCTTTACCAAAGTTTCCCCTACATTTCCGATTCCCTGTACCAATACCTTCTTGCCGTTTAGGTCGTCGGAACCGTATTTAAACTTCGTGGCGGCTTTAAGTCCCATAAAAACACCGTAAGCCGTAACAGGTGAAGGATTTCCCGAACCTCCAAGGCTTTCAGAAATTCCGGTAACGTGCGGTGTTATGGTGTGAATAAGGTCCATATCGGCCGTTGTGGAACCTACGTCTTCAGCCGTAATATATCTTCCGCTTAAAGAATCTACATACCTTGCAAAAGCTTTGATGAGTTCCGGGCTTTTATCTTTTTTGGAATCCCCGATGATAACGGCCTTACCTCCGCCCAGATCCAGACCGGAAATAGCAGATTTATAAGTCATTCCTCTCGACAAACGCAGTACATCGTTCAGCGCTTCCCATTCCGAACTGTAATTCCATATACGTGTTCCTCCAAGGGCAGGACCTAATACTGTATTATGAATACCAATAATTGCTTTTAAACCAGTATCTTTGTCATGACAGAATACGACCTGCTCATGATGATCGAAAGAAATTTGTCCGAAAACGGGATCAACTTTTTTTAACTCGTCTGGAGTATATACATTTGTTGTCATATTTTTATAGTTATTTGGGTTATTTCAAATATAGTAAAATTTTAATTTATCCTTGTTTTTTGATTATATTATTATTAAATCAGCAAACATAAAACACTATATAGAAAAATATTTCAAATTCAAATTGTAAATTTTAGAATTTTAAAAACATTTTATAACAAGTAATGAAAGAACTTCAAAAACTTAATAAATATTTTCTTAAATACAAGTACCGGTTCTTAATCGGGATCATCATTACCATAGCCTCCCAGATCTTTACGGTATTCACTCCGCAATATGTAGGGGATGCCATAACCGTTCTTCAGAAATTCCTTAAAGACGAACTATCGGTTGAAGCTGCCAAACAGGCTTTATGGCACAATATGATCCTCATCATCGGAACCACCCTTATTGCAGGCTTCCTTACATTTTTAATGCGTCAGACCATTATTGTGATGTCGCGGCATATAGAATTTGATCTTAAAAACGAAATTTATGATCATTATCAGAAACTAAGCCTGGATTTCTACAAAAGGCAGCGCACGGGTGATCTTATGAGCCGGATTTCGGAAGACGTCGCAAAAGTCCGCCAATATGTAGGACCTGCGGTGATGTATTCCATCAACACGATTTTCCGGATGGCGGTTGTCATCGTTCAAATGTATATCATCTCTCCAAAGCTTACCTGGTACTCTTTAATTCCCGTTCCCTTACTGGCTTATTTTATGTTTAAGTTAAGCAAGGAAGTAAACAGGCGCAGTTTTGAATACCAGCAGAACCTTTCGAAACTATCCTCGTTCTCCCAGGAAATATTTTCCGGAATCAGGGTTATTAAGGCCTATACTCTTGAAAATAAGGAAAGCAGGGCTTACGACGAAGCTACTACCGAGAGTAAAACCAAATTTATGCGGCTGGCTTTTACAAATGCCCTCATAGGCCCCCTTATGGTGCTTTTAATCGGAATAAGCAACCTTTTGATCGTATACATCGGGGCCCGTATGTATATTAACGGAACTATTACGGAAATCGGTATTATAGCACAGTTTATCTTATACATCAATATGCTCACCTGGCCTATTGCCTCGCTCGGATGGGTCTCTACCATGATACAGGAAGCTGATTCCTCGCAAAAGCGTATCAATGAATTCCTAAACGAGGTCCCTTCTATACAGTCAAGTACGAACGAGGAACGCTTGTTGAGAGGACGAATTGAATTTAAACAGGTGCACTTTGTTTACGAAGACACCAAAATACACGCACTCAACAATGTTTCCTTTACTATCGAACAAGGAGAAACCGTTGCGTTTCTGGGTAAAACCGGATCGGGAAAATCGACCATCCTTCAATTGATATCAAGATTGTACGATGTATCGTCGGGAACAATTTATATTGATGGTATAAATATTCAGGACTGGAACGTTCAAAACCTTCGCGACCAGATCGCCGTAGTACCGCAGGATGCCTTTTTATTTTCAGACACCATTAAAAACAACATCCGTTTTGGCAAGGAAAATGCAACGCATGAAGAAATAGAACATTTTGCAAAGATTGCAGATGTGCATAAAAACATCATACGCTTTGAAAACGGTTATGAAACGATACTCGGGGAACGCGGGATTACTTTATCGGGTGGTCAGAAACAGCGGGTATCCATAGCAAGAGCACTTATTAAAGACGCTCCGGTTCTTTTGCTCGACGACTGTCTTTCTGCCGTAGACACCGAAACAGAAGAACGTATTCTAAACAATTTAAAGGATATAGCCGAGAAGAAAACTACTGTCATTGTTACGCACCGGGTATCTTCGGCCAAAAATGCCGACAAAATCATAATTTTAAACGACGGTGAAATTATTGAGCAAGGAACTCATAATCAACTCATCAGTCAAAACGGATACTATGCCAACCTTTACAATAAGCAATTAGCAGAAAAAGATGTTAAATAATTTTTTGTTTATATAAATTTTTTTTTAGACTTTTGGCTAGATGTAAAAAATTAACAGAACGATAAGGACTATGAGAGACAATGAAATGCTAGAAAAAGAGGAAATCTTTTCAAAGGTATTAAGAGCTGGGAGAAGAACCTACTTTTTTGATGTAAGATCTACAAAGGCAGACGATTATTATGTAACGATTACAGAAAGTAAAAAGTTTACAGAAGAAGATGGATCGTTCCATTTTAAGAAACATAAAATTTATTTATATAAGGAAGATTTCGCTTCTTTTAAAGAGATTTTAAATGAAATGACGGATTACGTTCTGGCTCAAAAGGGTGAGGAGGTTATTTCTGAAAGACATCAAAAAGACTTTAAAAAGGAGCTGGCAAACTCAAGCAGTTATACTAATGTGGAGTTTGACGATTTTTAATTCTACCTTAAATACACCAACAATACCGGCTAATAGTCGGTATTTTTTTTAAGACTTATGAAACACTGCTACTTTTTTATACTTGTCCTGTACTGCATGTGTAGCAGTGCACAAAAAAAATACGAAACGGAACAGATCAACTGGAACGGAACCGTATATCCATACCGTTACCACCACATGGAACAGTATTTCAGGTATTACCCGGAGAAACGTCCCGTACCCAATATTGATACAACCATCATTAACCGTAATTACCGTGCTGTTTTTGAAGTAAAGAACAATAAGTTCTTCCTGAACAACATCTACATTCAGGGCAAAAACAAAAACATCAAGGACCTTTCAGTTCTGCACGAATTAAGCCCTAAAAACGAACCGATGTTCCTCAGCTGGATTTCAGGTTTGTTTGACATTGGTCTGGGAAGTGAGAAGTTTACCAAAAACGATACGGTAAACCCTATATACGATCAATACATCGTATTTGAAATAGACAAGGGCACTATCGGCAGAACAGAATATTTTACCTACAATCAGCTCAAACTGTTCAAAGATTATCAATACAGAAGATTCAAAGAAACCCAGGATTACAAGCGCCTTTTCAGAAGGCTCATTTACAGCGGAATGACGGAATCCGAAGCTTCATCACATATTTACGAGTTCATCCTGTTTTACAGCAAATCAAACTTTTTGAAGAAATACTGAGCCAAAAGCCGTAATTTAGTAGTTAAACTAACTAAATGAAAAAATATATTTTAGCCCTGAGTGTTGCATTCTTCGTTATGGCATGTAACAAAAAGGAAGAAAAACAGCAGGTACAACCAACAAAGCAGGAACTTTCTTTCGGGCAGTTTGAAGAAGCTCCGGTTGTAGATGATATTGGCAAGGTTCCGTTTATTGTTTACCCTAAGGTACCGGCATTAAGACTTTACCTCCATCCAGATGAAAAAGCACCGTTTTTGGAACGCAATATAGAAAAAACGGAAACTCTTTTCGGGGAATCAGAAGTCAGCAATTTTTACAAGATCATTTATCAGGTAGAAGGCAATCCGCAAAATTCAAAATTTGCCTACGTGCTTAAGAGCGATGTGGACCGGGACAACGAATTACTGCTGTCCGAAAAGGATGACCTTTATTCTGTACGGTATATAAACGTTAACGGCAGAACCATTGACGGCATCAAATCTTTTAAAGATTACGGAGACGTCAGCCTTACAGACAAAACCACTTATAATACCGTATTTAAAAACAACCCGCAAACCTTTCTTTCCAACGGGAACAAGCCTGAAACAACCGAAAGTTCCTATACCTTCAGGTTAAGGGACGGGAGCTTAAAAGAACTGCCTAAAACCGTTACAGGCGAGGACAATTACGAGCTGCAGTACCTGGGCTTTTCGAAAGATCTGGACAGGCAGTTCTTCGACATATTGGAACATGGCATAAAGACACATATTACGTCCTTTTCCACGATCAATAGTGAATTGGACGAGATTTCCTTTAACGGTTTTCCTGCCTTCTTTAAAAGCAAGAATTTAATCGCATCCATCGGCAATGACGAAGCAGGCTGCTTACTTGTTATTCAACAGTACAATCCTCAAAACTATTCCATGAAAGAACTTTATACGGTTAATTTCACGGGCTTCGAAATATCAGACTCCAAAAGCCTACTATGGGATCAAAACGGGAACCTGTATCTTGAAATACATCACCCCAATACAAATACGACCCGCAATTATAAAAAGCAGTACCTGTCCATCTCGTTCAGGGATTTATAAAAAAAGGAAGCGATACCCGCTTCCTTTTTTATTGCCAACTTGCGTATAATACGTAGTTATTGCTTATACGGTCGATTTCACCTGCAAAATCTGAAGCATCCAGCTCCTTAACCCTTTTTGCCGGGACACCTGCATAAATACCGTTCGCTAACAATTCCATATTTTGCGTAACGACAGCTCCTGCCGCAACAATTACATTACTATGTACCAAACAGTTATCCATAATAATAGCTCCCATTCCAACCAGAACGTTGTCATGAATGGTACAACCGTGTACAATGGCATTATGCCCTATCGACACATTATTCCCGATAATCGTAGGATGTTTCTGGTAGGTACAGTGGATCACAGCTCCATCCTGGACGTTGACCTTATTACCCATTTTTATGAAATGTACATCACCTCGAACAACAGCGTTATACCACACACTGCAATTGTTCCCCATCTCAACGTCCCCAATGATTGTTGCATTTTCAGCAATGAAACAATCAGAAGAAAACCGGGGTTCTTTTCCGTTTATTGATTTTATTAAAGCCATAGTGTAAAAAAATAATCCCGATAAAGATCGGGATTATTTTTAAATATTAGAAGTTTACGGAAGGACAGTTACATTTGTAGTTACTGTCTTTACACAGGAAGTTGAATCCAAGCGTCAGCTGGTGAAACCCTCCCTTCGCGAACTGAACTTCGCCAAACTGGTGTGAATACGTATATCCGATCATGAGGTTGTTGAATTTTACACCTAAAATCGGTGATACGGAATTATAATTCTGTTTTTTAACATCTTTGTTATCGCTCATATACTCTGCCCCTTCAAACATGGTACGGTAGGATACACCTGCAAAGAACTGTCCGTTTGCGAATTCTTTATACATTTTAAGGTTGATATCGAGCATTTTTTCCTGAGTTTGTTCTGTGTACTGGAACAAAACTGAAGGCTCCCAGGAAAATCCTTTATCGTTATAAGATCTGTAACCGCGGCTTTTAGCAAAAACATACCCGGCGGAAACAATATATTTACGTAAGTTATCACTTTCAATATCAGAATAGATCTCACGATCAGAAGTTACCAGATTCTTTACCGTTGCATGGGCATAGAAATCAAGAAAGTGGTAAGACATCCCCGCATCAACATTGAAATAATTGTATTTTAATTCATTTCCGTTGACAGAAGGATCGAATCCATTCCCCCATTCTGACTGATCTAACTGGGATTGCACCATTCCGGCACTTATCCCGAAAGACAATTTATTCAAATCATAATCACTTCTTGAAAAAGTAATATGGTGTGCATACGATACTTTTGCACCCAATTGTTTATGATAACCATTTCTGTCGTTAAAAGCAATAAATCCAACTCCGGATCTTTCGGAAATGGCGGTATTGAAACTTGCTGTTTGAAGAGCCGGCGAGTCTTTTTGATCAAACCATTGCATACGTGCGGTTAAGCGGACTTTGGCACAATTCGCGATCCCTGCCATTGAAGGATGAATTAGATAGTAGTTATCGGTAAGATAATCTTGATATACGGCGATTCCTTCTTGCGCACGGCTTATTTGTGATACAAATAATGAAGATATAACAACTAATAAAGATTTAGTAAATATATTCATAAATTCTATTTTTCTTTTTAGAAATGGTTAACAAATATATAAAAAAAACACACCAAAAATTAACAACTTTTTAATTATGCAGTATTTTTTTGTTATGAATATTTAATAACTCCGGTTTTTAAATATGTTAATTTTAAGTTTAAATTCCAAATATAAATATTCAATTGATATTTCTTTGTTAATTTTGAAAAAAATCTCAGAAAATGTTTAAAATAAATATAAAGGAGACTCAAAACCCTGCTATTATAAAGTTTGAATTCCCTGATTTTATTAGCTATGGTTCTAATTTTGAGTTTAAAAACATTGACGAAACGGAGAACTCTCCGCTCGCTAAAAAGCTGTTCTACCTGCCCTTTGTTAAAACAGTTTATATCTCCGGAAATTTTGTGGCCGTTGAACGCTTTTCCATTGTTGAATGGGCCGATGTACAGGAGGATGTAAAACAACAGATCGAGGATTTTATTACCAACGGTGGAAAAGTCCTGATTGAAACAGAAAAAGAGTCGGTAAAAAAGATCCCGGTTACCGTTTACGGAGAAACCACACCCAACCCTTCCGTTTTGAAGTTTGTAGCAAACAAGCTGCTTACAAAGTCAGCTATTGAATTTAAGAACATCGACGAAGCAAAACCATCACCCTTAGCAATTGAACTGTTCAAATTCCCTTATATAAAGGAAGTTTTTATTGATGAAAACTATATATCACTGACTAAATTTGACAGTTACAACTGGGATGAAATTACAGTAGAGGTCCGTTCGTTCATCAAAGAATTTATTGAAAACGGGGGAACTGTAATTGACGAATCGCTTTTTACAGAGACCAAGGCTCATGAACAGCAACAGGAACAGTACTTCGAAAACCTTGATGTGACTTCACAGCAAATTGTGAATATATTGGAAGAGTATGTAAAACCTGCCGTACAGTCCGACGGAGGAAACATTACTTTCGAAAATTACGATGATGCAAGCAAACGTGTGACGGTAACACTTAAAGGGGCATGTAGCGGCTGCCCTTCTTCCACCTTTACACTCAAAAATGGGATTGAAAACATGTTAAGGCAAATGCTAAACAATAATGAAATCATAGTGGAAGCCTTAAACGGATAATATAAAAGAAACACCTTTTCCGGGTGTTTTTTTATTCAACATACTTTCTTAAAATGAAAAACCAGCTCAGCACCTCCTACTCGCCTTATTTGCTGCAACATGCAAACAACCCCGTATTCTGGAACCTGTGGAACGATGAGAACCTGCAGAAAGCCGGGGTCGAAAACAAACTCATAATTATAAGCATTGGATATGCGGCCTGTCACTGGTGCCATGTCATGGAAAAAGAATGTTTTGAAGATCATGAGGTAGCCGATGTAATGAATTCAAGCTTTTACAGTTTTAAGATCGATCGCGAAGAGCTCCCTGCCGTTGACGCTTACTATATGCAGGCTTTACAAATCATGACCAAACAGGGAGGGTGGCCGCTTAATATCGTGGCACTTCCCAATGGGCTTCCGGTATGGGGTGCCACCTACGTTCCCAAAGAACAATGGATTGACGTTCTACAGCAACTTGCCCGCCTTTATATAGATGATCCTGAAAAAATGCGCGATTATGCAGAAAAATTACATAACGGCATCACCTTAGCCAACAATACTTTAGAGATCTATCCCAGACAAGGTGCAGAATGGGATATGCAGTCTCTTTTACAAAACTGGCAAAAAAGTTTCGATTCTGAATTCGGCGGGTATCTCAGGGCTCCTAAATTTATGATGCCTACCAATTTAAATTTCCTCAACAGATACGGCATTGTAAACCAAAACCAGGATCTGACAGCCCATGTATACCTGACCTTAAAGAAGATGGCTTACGGCGGATTGTTTGATGTGGTTGAAGGAGGATTCTCGCGTTACAGCGTTGACCACTACTGGCACATCCCGCATTTCGAAAAAATGCTTTACGACAATGCCCAGCTGCTATCAACCTACAGTTCGGCTTATCTGCAGACAAAAAGCAGCGTGTTTAAAGAAACACTGCTTAAAACATATCTTTTTATACTTAATAACTGGTCCGATAAGTCCGGAGGCTTTTATGCGGCATATGATGCTGACAGTTCTAATGCAGAAGGTATTCTAGAAGAAGGCGCTTATTACACCTGGACTGAAAACCAGTTGAGATTACTCATCCCGGCTACAGATTGGGCTTTATTTTCTGATGTATTCAGTATAAAGAAAGAGACTTTATGGGAAGAGACAAATACTTACGTACTTTTTCAACAGGATGATCTGGAAGCAATCGCCGTCCGACACCAAATAGAAACAGAAGAACTGCATACCCTGAAGGAAAATTGGGAGGCAATTCTTTTAAAGGAGCGTCGCTACAGGAAAGTACCGTTGCTGGATGATAAAATACTTATTTCGTGGAATGCCCTGCTGCTTTCCGGTTTATTGGACGTGCAGAAGGCGCTTAACCTACCCGGGCTTGACAAGGCCATTAACAGGCTTTCTACCTTTTTAAGCACCAATGCATACCGTTCAAATACACTGGGAAGAGCGTTTAAAAACAACGAAGTATATCTCAGCGGCATACTGGAGGATTATGCCTTTACCATTAAGGCATTCATTGAATTATTCAACACTACGCAGAATACCGAACATTTAACCTTTGCCCACCAACTTACATTTCAGGCGATGGATCTTTTTTTTGATGATGAACAGGGCTTTTTCCGGTCAGACAAGCAGAGAGCAAGCTTTACTGTCTTTGAATTGGAAGATAACGTTATCCCGTCTGCCAACGCTATTATGAGCAGAAACTTGTTTTACATCGGCCTCCTGTATTCCAACAACCGTTTTTTGGAAACAGCAAGACAGATGACACAACGGGTACTAAGCCAGGTACAATATGCCAGTGCGTATTCAGAATGGCTAATGAACGACCTTATCTTTAAAGGTGATTTTGTTTACATTGTTGTCAATAAGCCGTTCAAGGAAGACCTCATAAGTCTAAATAAGCATTTTTATAACAAGATCATACTTGATAATTCATTAAATATCCCTATTTTAGACGGCTATAAAAACCAAAAAAAGAAATTTCAGTTATGTAATACGGGCAGCTGTATGCCGGGAACAGATAACATTAACGAAATTTTAAAATAATACTTTAGAAAAATCAATAATTTTATATAAGCAAACATAAATAATAATGAAAAAATCTTTTTTAGTAGTGTCATTTGCCCTTGCATCTCTTGCCGGAAATGCACAGGCGATGATAGGAAACAGTTTAGGATCCGGAGGGGGAATGTTAAATTTTAGAAAAAGCCGTGAGTTTAATGATACAAATATCGGTGGATCCAGATATTTAACAGAACAATTTAACTTAGCTAAGGTTAATAAGGGAACCCGTGATTTTATGATCCGGTACAACGCCTACAACGACCTTATGGAATACAAAGACGGAACCGAAATACTTGAACTGATAAAAGACCAGAATACTTATTTTCAGTTTGCAGACGGACAAGTTTTTGAATTATTGAATTATACTATCGATGGGAATGAATATTCCAGATACCACCAGATTTTGGCAAACGGCAATAATGTAAAAGTATCAAAATATAAAAGCATTAAACTCAATCCGGCTAAATCTGCCTCTAATAGTTATGAAACAGGTTCAGCGGCTTCTTTCAAACCTAATAAAGACGTTTATTTTGTAACTTACAACGATCAGACAATTGAGTTTGACGGAAAATCAAAAACATTGGAAAAACTTATTCCGTCAAAAGCGTCGGAAATAAAAAAGTTCTTCAAAGAAAATAAGATCAAGGAAAATGATGCTGATATGATTAAAGTTGGTAATTTCCTTTCAAGTTTATAAAAAAAGACTCCTTTTGGAGTCTTATTTTTTTGTCGTAAGCATAAAGTCTTTAAGATAAAAAGGTTGAAAATAAGCTACATCTTCAAATGCTGCCTCTTTATATTTCTTAAAAGACAGGCTGCCCATTTCTTTTGCTGAAGGATAAACCATTTCTTCATGGTATATAAACTTTTCGCTATTCAATATTTCCCTGCACTTGAGAGCCCCATCTCCTAAAAGGTGAATCGTCCCTTCTGTCTCATTGCATACTGTTTCGTCCACAATCAAGGCATAGGGAGCTGTGAGAGGCATGAACTCTGTATTATACACCTGCGTAAACACTTCCATACGTCTTGCATCGATCATAGGAACAATTACGCCTTCTTTGATCTTTAATTTAGCAGCCAGCACCTGTAAAGTATCTACGGCTATCAAAGGGATATCCAGGGCGTATGAAAGTCCTTTAGCCGATGAAACACCGATACGAAGCCCCGTATAAGACCCCGGGCCTTTACTTACGGCAACCGCATCAAGGTTTTGAAACAAAACACCGGCTTCTTCCAATACTTCTTCAATAAAAACATGCAGTTTTTCGGCATGGTTGAACTGTTCTTCCGAAATCTCCCTGATTGCCACTGTAAGACCATCTGCTGCCAGGCTGACCGAACAGTTCTTAGTAGCTGTTTCAATATTTAGAATATACGTCATTTAGATCTTATTCTTTTTCTTATTCTTCATGATCCTGTAAATAACCACACCTCCTGCCAACAATAAAATATACGGAAAGGCCATGAGGTATACAATACCGTCGTTAACAGCTTCTGCTTTAAGTCCCGTTTCTTCTGTTTCAAGTGCCGCCCTGCACATAGCACATTGTGCTTCGGAAAGCCACGACATACAAACAGTAAAAAATACCGTCAGAATAATTTTTCTCATGCTTTCTAATGAATATAATAGGGTGAAATCATGATGTATACGATAACACCGGTTACGGCAACATACATCCACATGGGATACGTAATACGTGCCAGTTTTTTATGTCGTTCATAAGCTCCTGAAATACCGCGAACGAATGTTACGAGTACAAATGGAATAATGATGATTGACAATAAAATATGCGTTATCAAAATAAAGAAATACACATAACGAATCGCTCCTTCTCCGCCGAACTTCGTTTCAATCGACGTCATGTGGTACGCTACATACATAGCCAGAAAAGCGACAGAACACCCTATACATACTTTTATAAGTCGTTCATGAAGCTGCCTGTTCCCCTTTTTAACAGCCCGTACCGCCCAAAAAAGCAGTACAGCCGTTAAACCGTTTATTGCCGCGTAAACAGGAGGTAAAAACGAAAGCGGCTTAACATCGTATCCCAGATCATGAAGGTTCACACTAAACAGTACAGCCACCACTACCGGAATAGCTATTGACAGGATCCATATCCAGATGCTGTATTTTTTTTCTACTTGTTCCATTACTCTTTTAATAATTGTTCGATATCTTCCTGTAACATTTTAATATTGGAATCGTCTGTTCCATCGTAATAAATCATAGGGTATTCCACATTTTCCATCATTCTGGAACGGATATTTCCCTCTTTATCGATAAGGGCAAAAAGTCCGGAATGCTCAAAACCACCGGCCGCTTCATTGTTCTTACCTACATACAATTTGAATTTACCGGCCAATGCATAGATATCTTCCTCTTTTCCTGTAAGAAAATTCCATTGGGCCATTGTCACACCGAGTTCGGAAGCATGCTTTTTCAACTGCTGCGGCGTATCGTTTTCCGGATCAATTGTAATAGATGCAATTCCAAAATTGGTATTTTTACCGAACCTGGACTGAAGCTTCACCATATTTTCATTCATGATAGGACAGATGGTCGGACATGATGAAAAGAAAAATTCGACAAGGTGAACTTTACCGTCATAATCAGCATCCGTAATTGTTTTACCATCCTGATTCGTGAAAGAGAATGACGGAGCTTTCCCGATTACCTTTAATTCTCTTTTATGTGCCACGTTTAAACGGTCGCTTTCCACTACTTCTGTATCGTTAAACCGATCTACGATTTTAGGTATGAAATAAATTCCGAAGACCAAAACGATCAGGGAAATCCATATATAAGAATAGTTCTTCATAATTATTCTGTTACATTTTCAGCTTTATTGTTCTTTTTAAGGGCCAGTCGGTATTCGGCAAGGATTACTTTAACGTCATCAGCCATTTCATTATGAAGGTCGGCTGCCGAAATGGTATTATAACCTTCGCGGTATTCTTCTTCGCCTTTTTTATTCTTACCTTTCCTTCCCCTAAGGTTCAGTTCCTTGTCAATGATAAATACATTTGGTGTACCGGCTTTTTCATCCAGCTTTTCAACAAGTTTTAATTTATTGAAATATTCTTTGATCTCTGCCGGGTCTGCATATACATAACTCCAACGGTATAGATCTACGTTCCTGCTTAATTCAGTATTGATTTTTTCTACCGCCTCCTGTGTTCCTTGCGGAGCAACAAGCACCACCTGAAAGTCTACGAAATCTTTATTCTTATCGTAAATCTTATGTGCCAGATTGGTAATATTTCCCTCGATATAAGGAATATCAGAACCTGTAAATCCCAATATCGTAATTTTGTTTTTTAACTGTACTTTATCATCTGATGAGGAAGTCCAATTAGCCGGTAATTCAGGAATATTCGGTGTAACAACAGGCAGCTTTATAAAAGAATTGACCCCCGAAGCAAAAAAGAGATACGCTACAATCGGGACAATAAAAAGCGCGATGAACAGTAGTATTTTTTTCATTATGAAAAATTTTTACAAAAATAAAAAAAGGCGGTCTAATAACCGCCTTTTTAACTCATATTTATAGATTAAAAAATCCATCTGATTGTTGATGTTTTGTATACATCATGAATGTAATCACCTTCGATTAGCAATAGAATTGCAAGATAGGCGATAAGGAAAACCATCGGTGCTACAATTGACCAGCGAAGTGATGATTTTTCTCCTTCCAAGTGCATGAATGCCCACATAATGAAATAAGCTTTCCAAATTGTCATTAAGATGAAGATCCAGTTCAACACCGATAAATGAAGGAAGTTAGAAAAGAATAAGGCATCTGGCTTAAAAATACCTAAGGCTACTTCAATAATTGTAAGGATGGATAAATAGATAAATACCTTCCAGATTCTAGTTGTATTTGATGCGTGTGCTCCCATTTGAAAACAATGTTATAAAATTAAACTAAATAGAAGAATGTGAATACGAACACCCATACCAAGTCGACAAAGTGCCAGTACAATCCAACTTTTTCTATCATTTCGTAACTTCCTCTTTTTTGGTAAGTTCCCAGTAAAACATTAAAGAAAATGATAATGTTCAACAACACCCCTACCGAAACGTGGAATCCGTGGAATCCTGTAATAAAGAAGAATAAGTTTGCAAAGGTTTTATGACCGTACTCATTATGGATCAGATTAGCTCCTTCCACCACATGAGTAAAATCATTTGCTCGGGCTAAAGACTGCTCACGCGTTAATGTGATCTTTTTATGTTTGTTTTCAGGAGTTGTAAACTGAGTTCTGATGAATACGTCAGGGTTCTTTTCAAGACCCGCTTTCACCTGGCTCAAAGATACGGAAGTATCTTCGCCACCTTTCATAAACCAAGTTCCCTTACTTCTTGTTAAAGCTCCGTCTTCTCTTGCTACAGAAGTATCTGCAAAATCAGCAAGCGCCAGCCTTTTACCGTCTTTATCTACAAACTGCAGGATTTCCCCACCTTTTGTTTCTACAGCCCCGTAAGTACCTGAAATAAAGTTTTTCCATTCCCAGGCCTGAGAACCCAAGAAGATAAAACCTCCGATGATTGTCAATAGCATATAAGTAGCCACCTTCTTCTGTTTCATCTGATGACCTGCATCTACCGCCAGAACCATCGTTACCGATGAAAAGATCAGGATAAATGTCATCAATGCCACGTAATACATAGGTGCATCTACACCATGTAAAAACGGAAAGTGGTTAAATACCTCATCAGCAATCGGCCAAGAATCAGTAAATTTAAATCTTGTAAAACCATATGCTGCAAGGAATCCAGCAAATGTTAATGAATCTGACAATATGAAATACCACATCATCATTTTCCCATAGCTTGCTCCTAGAGGCTGAATATCTTCTCCACCTCCCCAAGACGTTTCTTTAGTCGCCGCTGTAGTAACTGTCGCTCCCATAAAAAGTTTAAGTGTTAAAAAGTTCCCAAATTTACATCTTTTTTATTTTAAAGAAAAGTAAAAAAGACTATTTGTAAAAAGTAAAAAATAAAAACAGATACAACCAAAGGAAATCCAAAAAGTGCCAAAACATCGCACTTAACTCAATTCCAAGCATTTGATCTGCTCTGTACTTTTGTTTATAATGATTATAAATTACAATCAACAATGAAATCAATCCCCCGGCCAAATGGGCAATATGGACTAGTACCACCACATATAAAAAAGATGTTGTAATCGTACTCTGGCTTCCGGTAAAAAAGTACCCGGCATCAACAACCTCCCCGAATCCTTTGAATTGTAAAAACACAAAGGTCAATCCCAATAAAAATGTAACACCAAGCATGAGGCTTGTTTTTGAACGGTCGTTTGCCGACATCGCCCTTTTCGCAAGATGAAACGTTACGCTACTTAGAAGAATCACAATGGTACTCCACAAAAAAGCCTGCGGCAGTTCAAAATCCTTAAGCCAGTCCGGTCGGTTCTTACTGATTACATAAGCACTGGTTAACCCGGCAAATATCATCACAATACTTCCCATGGCAAATATAAGCATGGTTTTGTACGCTTTTCCCTTCTGGAGGTTTTCTCTGTTTAGTTCCTCAACGTTCATTATCGTAAGAATTTATCTAAAATAAAAATTATCTGAATCAGTGTAATATAAGTAACGCTTATCAACATCAGCGTCTTCGCAGATTTATCGGTTCTTTTTCTATAAAGCTGTAAGGCTCCGTAAAGCATCCAGACTCCGGCAAGAAATACAAACACAGCAGCAACGGGGCTTAAATACAACCTTCCGGTGTAGCCTGTAGCGGGTAAAAGCGAGGCAATAAGAAGCCAGATACAATATAGTATAACCTGCAATGCCGTTTTATGATCTTTTTTACGTGTAGGCAACAAATAGAATCCTCCACGTTCATAGTCGTCATAAAGAAACCATCCCAAAGCCCAGAAATGCGGAAACTGCCAAAAAAACTGGATCAAGAACAGCATACCCGCTTCCACACCGAACTGATCGGTATGTGCAACCCAACCCAGCATAAACGGTATAGCTCCCGGAAATGCTCCGACAAATACAGCTAAAGGAGTAAGGGGTTTCAGCGGTGTATAAACACTTGTATAAAGAAAGATTGAAATAGCACCAAACATGGCTGTTTTAGGGCTCACGATATAAAGAATTACCAATCCTACCACCGTAAGGGCAGAAGCCAGGATGAACGCTCCGTTTTTGGAAACCCGCCCTGAAGGAATCGGACGGTTTTTGGTACGGTTCATTTTGGCATCCAGATCTTTTTCTATTATCTGGTTGAATGCATTAGAAGCACCAACCATACAATATCCGCCAACGGCGAGCATCAATAATGTCACATAACTTATCTGACGCCAATCTTCAACCGCCAAAAGGTATCCGGCCAATGTGGAAAACACCACACTGAATGCCAAACCTGCCTTGGTGATGCTTTTGAACTCTGAAATTGCAGTAGTTTTGATTGTTGTCGAAGTTGTTTCCAAAATAACCGTTATCCTTTAAATTTGGTCTGCAAATATACTCTAAAAAAAAACTTAAAACTAACTATTTAAGGATTAATAGTGTTAAACAAAACCAAATAAGATATTAACTACCATAATACTTTTTCAACAATTCTTTTGAAGCGGAAGTACCGATTCTTTTGACTCCTCTATGTATGTAAAAAAGCACTTCTTCCAGATCGCGGATCCCACCTGATGCCTTCACCGGTAAAGGAGTGGCATTTTCAAGCATAAGGGTCAGCGCATGCGGTGTTGCTCCTGTTTTTCCATCTCTGTCCTTTTCAAACAAACCTGTAGATGATTTTACAAATACCCGGGCATAATCCGTTTCCTTAAAATTTGCTACTACGGTATTTTTGATCAATACAGTAAGCCTGATGATTTCAGCATCGGTTAACGCAGCAACCTCAATAATCCATTTAATGGCTTTATTATGCACCAGGCAAAGTTCGGTACATTGCCGGACTTCTTCCCTTACCTTCGCCGTTTCGCCATTTTTAAATGCTCCGTAATTGATGACAAAATCCAGCTCGTCTGCACCATTTTCTATTGTATTCCGAGCTTCTTCCAGCTTAATGCTTAAATCTGCATTTCCGAAGGGAAAGTCAATAACGGTTCCAATCAAAACTTTTGACTTCTGTTGTAAAAACAGCGTCCGGGCGGTCTTCACATACTCAGGACGTATCATAACCGCCTTGTAATTGTGTACTACAGCTTCCTTAAGGAATTCGAGCAGAAGCTTCCCGTAATCCTTTTCAGACATCCCCAGCTGTTCTGTTGTTTTAAGATAAGTGGCATCTAAAAAATCTTCAATCCTCATCATATTTTAAATATAAAAAGCCTCACAAATTGTGAGGCTTCCATTTTTCATATAGTAAATAAACCGTTGTTCCAAATAATACTCCCAACGTATTGCTCAGTACGTCCATCCATTCAAATGAACGCCCTAGCGTAAAGTTTTCCTGTAAGTATTCTACCGTTAAACCAAAAAGCGCCAGAGACAGAATAACCATCATTATGGTTGCTTTTTTTGATGTTTTACCCCTTAACAGGGCATGAATCCATAAATACGAAGAGACAGTATAGAAAACAAAATGAACAATCTTATCCATATGCGGAATACTGATTTTCTTAACTTCATTGATATCCGATAAATTAATCAGACAAAAAAGAAGGATCATGATATTCCAGGCTATGGCCAGAAGTTTTTTATTAGGCACCAATAAGTTCTTTGTACTGATCTGCCGTTAATAAAGCTTCGAACTGCGCAGCATCGGAAACCTTAACTTTAATCATCCAACCAGCTCCATAAGGATCAGAGTTTACCAATTCCGGTTCTGTTTCCAGACCTTCATTGAATTCAACGATTTCACCAGAAACAGGCAAAAACAAATCTGAAACGGTTTTTACTGCTTCTACAGTACCGAAAACTTCATCCTGCTCCAAATTCTGATCTAACGTTTCCACCTCTACGTAAACGATATCTCCTAATTCTTTCTGAGCAAAATCAGTTATTCCTACTGTTGCAACATCTCCTTCTAAACTAACCCATTCGTGGTCTTTTGTGTACTTTAAATTAGCTGGTATATTCATTGTGTTATTATTTTAGGCAAATGTATAACATTCTTGATAATAGAAAAACTTTTGATCTTTAATTTCCGAAATTGTATACCAAAGTTATTCCCGAACGTATATTCGTTATAGGATACATAGTGGAAATAACCGCTTTGGAAAAATCGTGCTGGTAATAAAACCGTGTAAGGAAATTCTTACTGAACTTATATTCAGCCTGCATTCTCACCTCCCACCGGTCCTGTCCCGCTCCAATCTGGTTGTTGTTGTAATCGAGATAGCGGATGATGGTTTGATTGCGTCTCCATGAGAAATCAACTTTCACATCTATATCGCTTACGATTCTTCCTCCGTTGGCGACCCCTTCGAAATTGGTCGTAAAACCAACATCTTTAATTCTGAAACCTACTCCGAAAATATACTCGTTTCCGTTTACCTCAGTCAGCAGGTTATTGTCAAAGCTCATCGAAAGCAAGCGGTCCTTGTTCACCGTACCAACAAACTTCATCCCTGATTTTGTTTCAATATCCAACCTTACCAAAGGTCTGAACTCTTCTACCATGTTCACATTGCTGACAACGGTTTCGCTCGGGTAATTTCCTGCCGCATTCAATGCATTCGGGTTCTCGAGATATTCATAATTGGTCTGAAAACTGTTTACGGTATAATTTGACGAGTATTTATGGGAAATACTTACCCTGTTAAAATGGTTCTTTACCCAAGGTATGTTCGTCAACCCACGATATGTAATATCCCAGTTCGGCAATGGAACATTGGTTAAAAATCCGTTTTTCTGCTTGTTAATATCCTTACCTGAATAGGCTGCCAGAAATGAAGGTATTAGCACTTGCTGACTTGTACGCCCGTAACCTACCGGAAAGCCATATTCATCTATGTTTGCCGGGTTCGACAAATCGATTCCGCGTTGCTGCGCCAAACGGTTGGCTACAACCAAACGGTTGGCCCGGAACTGTTCGAAAGCTGCTGAACCTGCAACATTACTCGTTCCGAAAGCCGTTCCGATCATTAACGTTGATGTCTGGAAATTTCCATATTCATAAGGCGAACGCGAGTTGTACATTCCGTTTTCCACATCGTACTGTTCAGACATATTGGTACTGTACTGACGACTGGCGTTTATTGAAATCGTAAAATCTTTAAGAGGCCTTAAATCGGCTGTCATGTTCAGTCGTTCCGTATGCACCTGGCTGAATTCCTGATTAAATTCCGGATAATACGTAAGCCAGCCTTTACGTGCAGCTTCATAACGGATGTCTTCCTGAGAACCGAAAACATATCCCAGGCTTGGGCGGGTACTTCCAAAGAAGCCCAGTCCTTCGAGATAACCAGGCAACACCGTTCCGTTCGATTCCTGATAGGTAACGTTTACGTTCTTTACCATGGTTACGAGGTTAATGACTGCGTCGAGCGCCGCAGACCCCTGCTTTTCTTCCTCTTTCTTTTCTTTATCGGTAAGTACTTTGTTTCTTTCAACCTTTTGCCCCGGTTCCGGCTTTTTGGCCTGTGAAGGTTTTTTAGGTTTTGCAGAACTAGGAACCAGCCCCAGATATTTATATAACGCCTCCATCTTCAGATTGGTATTCAGATTATGGGTATTGGAATTCTGAATGGTATTACCCAACCTATAGTTCACGCCATTGTAATCAACACTTGAAAAAGCATCGGTTGCACGTTGCCAGCTGTAATCACCCGTATAGGAATACGTTGCATCTAAAAAGGCTAAAAACGGAAGCTTGTTCAAAGGCAGCTTATAATCTACCTTAAAGCTCTGCATACGCAGGTTCGGTGTCCCCGGATCAAAATACCCGTTCCATATTCCCAGGGAATTATCTACAAACATTTCCTCATCATAATAATTGCGGACCACATTATTATTGGAAGCCATATAGTTTACAGAAAGGCTTTTAGAAAGGTTAAAGTTCAACGCATAGTTGTAATTGAAAAAGTAATTCCTTCTGTACAACGGCTGAATTTCGATCCCTTCTACATCGATCATACGGTATTTCTGCTGGTTATACTGACGCAATACATCCGAATGGAACGTTACGTTGTTTGGCAGCAGGTTCAGATTGAAATCTGTGATTAATGCGAGGTATTTGTTCTTTTTTAATTTTTCGGCCTTTTTAAACGGCTCTATATTCCATGGTTTAAAACCGTATGAATAATCAACCGAAGAACGTGCCTGCTGGTCGAGCATCAGCTCTACTTCGAAATTGTGCTGCTGTACCTCGTTGAATGTATGAGACAACGTTAAATTTTCTACATCGTAGAAACGTTCTTTTTTACCATCTGCACGCTGTTTGTTGACTCCAACAAAATTCACACTTGTACGTTTGGTATATTCAATCGCACGGTTTTTAATTTCTTTCCGTTCCTGTTCGCTCTGTGCGTCATCCATCTTAATCTTCAAGCGTATGTCCGGATCATTAGGGTCGTATTCCGGCGTTATCTTTTCTTCGGAAACAGAATAGCTGAACGGTATATTGAGGTTCCATTTTTTAGGCAACACCTGGTGTGCATTAACCGCCGTTGTAACGTTGTACTGGAACATATCTTCCCGGCTTCGTTCCTGAGGTCCCTGTTCAAGAGCTCCGAAACCGATTGTCTGTTTGTTTACGGTAGCATTTACTGCAGCAAAATCAGCAATGCGGGCATCTACTGTAGCTACAGCAGCCCAGCCTCCCTTATTTGTCATATCCGACATCCTCAGTTCGTTAAACCAAACCTCTCCGCGTATGTCTCTTGGTTGCTGACCCGTATTCTGATACAGTATTCTCGTATTATTCCGAATCCCCACCATAATGGTGCGCACCAGTCCAAAATTAGGATTTCCTTTAATACCTATACGCAGCTTATTGATCTTCGTGTTCAGTTCAGGATTCAGTTCATCTTCATTTTTAAAATAAATAAAATTGGGATCCTGGTTCCCGTCGCGGTTACGCAATAGCTTCAGCTTTGTAAGGAGTTCCAGTTGCAATTCTATTTCATTGGCCAAAGGCCATACTTCTTCAGAAGAAGACCTTCCCCATTCGGTAAGTTTAAGCGGAATTTCAACCTGGTAGAAGTTGTTTGTAAAATCATTACCGAAACGAACAAAGGCTACCATTTCGTCATCTTTTAAACGTGAACCGTCGGCCTGATCTTCCAATGCTTCAGCATGAAGAAACATCCGCAGTTTTTTATACTGACGCATGTCGATATTTCCAACATTTTTAAACACGGCTCTTGCATCATCCGGTTCAAGTCCGCTAGGCGTAGCCATAGCCGTATTGGCTTTGTATACGCGCAGCGAAAGTGCCTGCTCGTTCTGATTGATAATGGTATTGTTCTGGTTTAACTGTTCGCGGGCTACTCCGGGAGGAAGTACATACGGTACCGGTGTACGGGAATAATTATTTATAATGTTAAGCGTGGTAACATCAAAACCGGTGTTCGTTCCCTGAATAACGATATTAGGATCTTCTACAAGCCTGTCTGTGTATTTTCTCCAGTCGCTTCTCACAAGGTTAAGGGTTCCGAAACGCAGCGTAACTTCATCACTGAATCCTGTTAAGAACATACGCATGAAACGAACAGACTGTAAATCGGAAATGGCCCCTATGGCATAATCAGGGCTTGCTACAATCGGCACTTTATACTGTATCCATTTAACCGGCGAAGTATTTCCGTTTGGAAATGTAACGGTAGTTGTCCGTACATCAACCACATAATTTTCCCCTATTACAGGATTTGGCGATACATTTACCTCGTACTGATAATACGCATTGATGGTATTCATCGTATTATCGTTGTCGATGTCTTCCACATCGGGCATATTACTGTTTCCCCTGTTGGTATCACTGAACTGTATCGGTGTATTTCCCTGTAATCCGTTATAGTTTTTATAACGCGAAATAATATCTCCTTTTGCAGTCAGGAAAAACTCGTAATTATCGGCTGCAGGATCGGATACTCCGGCGAAATCGGGAAACTTCTGAGCTTCCTCTTCATCATTAAGCCCGTCTAAACCAACATCCTGATAAATACGGTTGTTTGCATCGGCATCAAATGCGTAAATAAGGGCTGTCGAAGCCGGTACTTTACCCCATACAGAGCTAATAGTAGGTGTGTTATTACTTGGAACAGGTAATCCGTTTTCATACTGTTTCAGTCCGTCCTGTAAAATATCTTCTGAAATATAACCGAGGTTAAAAAACACTTTACCTGTATTGCCAATGTCTGCTATATCGCCGGCATTTCCTGTATAAGGATCCATCATCCAGAACTCTATATATTCCACATTTGCCTGTTCAAAATTAGTAGAGGCAATAGAGCGCATAATACCTGCCCAGTTTTGCTGCGGATTAGGTAATTGATTCCCTGCCAGGAACTGCGGATTAAAATTATACGGTCCCCTTTCTTTAGGATAATAGGTAAGGTTCAGCGGGTTCAGGGTCAGCAGCTCTCCGTTGGCAACACCCATTGTAGGAAATATTTCCTCTTTAGGGATGCGGCGTATTCTGTTAGAAGAAAGCTGGTTATCGGTAATTTCATCCGGACGGCGGTACGGCGAATAGAAAATCTGGTCAATATTGTACCAGGAAAGTTTCCCTCTGCGGTATCCGGATTGCAGGTCGGTAAAGGTTTCCCCATACCCGACAGGCACCGAAGACAAAAACCAGGAAGTAGGGTTCAAAACATCAATATTACTTTGAGTTCCTTCAAAGTTTTCTATATAAGAAGTTGCTTCACCGTTCATCTGGTCCAGCTTTGAAGCACCAGGAGCCAGATAGGCAAATTCCCCCTTCACTGCCAAAGTGGACATTACATCGGTATCGATGTTAGGCAATTTATTAACCCATCTTGTAAGGAAAGGAAGATCGGTTGCATAATTGGCATTGAAACCTATAATCGTATTGTTTACAGTTTCACTACCATAATTTGATTTTATGGTCAGGGGTTGTTCCGACAGTCTTAAATAAGTAGCTCCCAAAATAAACTTTTCGTTTATCTGGTGATCGACATTAAAACCAAAAAAAGTACGTCTGTTCCCTACACCGAACATGGAATTGTCTTCCACCGAAACTTCTACCGGCGTATCACTGCTCTTTAATGCAGGATCCAGAATCTGAACCATACCCCTCTGATAATCCACGGTATAATCCTGTCCTTCTGTAAGTGTTCTACCCCCTGCTGTTACCACAACAGATCCCGGTGTAACATTCATTGCATTCAGAGGTATACCGTCGCCTCCCTGCCCTTTATAGCGCCCCTTCAGCTGAAACTTGTTTTTTTCGGTTTCCTGCAGGGCCTTAGCATAAGTATTACGGTAAAGGTTTTTAAATACGTATTTTTTCTGGTTGGGATTATAACTCGCATCTACATCATAATCCTCAGCTCCGTTAGTTGTCAGTTTCTTGAACAAATGCTCCCCGAAAGGCTCCACCGTTGTAAAAATGATTCTTCCCATTTCCTGATCAACAGTAATACCCTCGAACTTGTTGGTATTCTGAAGGGCACTGTTACTACCGTTATAGTTCCCTCCGCTGTTGTTATAGTTTCCTCCACTCGTATTACCATTGGTATTACTGAAAGGATCACTCGTTGGACTGTTTGCAATAAAGTCGAACCATCCGTCCCCGCCGTTCTGCGGATCATTGGTCGAATTGAGCCTGTCCAGGTTAAAGACGTTCAGCAACGGAGTGTTTGCCACACCTTCGGGCAGAGTGGTACCGGCTACGGGCGAAATATAATTAAGCGGTGAAGGATCGGTATACATAATGTTAAACCGGAATCCTTCTTCTGATATTTGCCGTGTATTCAGGGAATAGATGTTCTTCATCATAAGGTCCCATACAGGCTCATCTACTGAAGAAAGCGTACTTTTAAGCATCTTAACCACGAGGCTTTGCGTAGTAGGCACATCCTGATTGTCGCCGTTCTGCCCTATTACCGTTGCGTCTACCCCGTCTGTTCCGAATTCCCCCACCCGGTATACTTTTCCCCCGATGGTATATTCATAAGCTACGGCCAGTACTTCATCATTTTCCAAAGGCTGCTGTAATGAAATATATCCCAACTGAGGATGAAATTTAAATTCATTGTCAGTAAGCTTACGTGCATTTTCCAGTTTCACGTAATCACGTCCTTCGGTAACCGGTATATTGAATCCGGCCTGTGCCGTATTGATCTGGCGAATACCCTGGTTCAGAAAATTCGAACCAATTTCCTTAGGGTTGAATTTATTGTTGGCATTATCTGCGGGTGCGTCTATAGCGGAATTTCCAAAAAAGGTTGGGTTAGCCGTAACATCAATACCAATTGTTCTGTCTATGCTTGCACCACTCAAACGACCTTCTCCCAAATCCTGGATCGCAATGATATTCCGCATGTTGTTATTGGTTTGACCAATACGGTTCTGACGGTTCGTAAGCCAGACTTCTACACGTGTGATGCGCACCCGGCTGTCAATATAAGGGTAATTGCGCAATGATTTATCGTACTGATAACGAAAATACTGTGAAAGGAAAAAGTTGCGGTTACGGTCGTAATCCAAAGCAAAAAGCTCAAAATCTTCCACCATACCGCCTCCCTCGAAAACCGTGGTTTTACGTTCGGAATTCTGTTTTGAAAAAACACCGGTAACTGTTGTTCTTCCGAACTGCAATTTGGTCTTTACTCCAAAGAGGTTCTGAGCCCCCCTTATAAGTGAATTGTTTACAGGCATGCTTACGTTACCAACTTCCAGTCCCTGTAAAATGGAATCTTCATCGGGCTCATAATTCAGCTTCATCATCTGCCTCTGAAAATCAAAGCTTGCCATATTGCTGAAGTTGATGTCGGTATTCAACCGGGTTCCGACCTTCCCCTGCATACTCAGGTTGATGCGCTGGTTAAAATCAAGTGCAAAAACCCTCCTGTTTCTAGGTGAGATAATAGGGTTGTCCTGCTTGGAATACCTTATTCCAAAATCGACTTCAACAGAACCGTTGGGCTTTACATCAATGGTATTGCCCCCGAAGATCATTTCAAAAAGCTTGGAATTTACATAATATCCGGGCAGCAAATCCTTTTTTTCTTCTTCGGACAGCCTTCCTTCGCTGGCAGCAAGCCTTTTTGCATAATATTCCCTCATTGCCGCCCTCAGCAGAATTTCTTCATATTGTTTCCGGGTCAGTACCATCGGATACTCTATGTTAAATTCATTTGTAGATACGGTATAAATGTATCGATTCGAAACAGGATCATACGTATACATTTTCATGATACTGTCCACATCTTTAAGGGAAATTGCCCCCTTTAAAATAACATTTTCCTCTGCAGTCTCTTCTTCTACCTGAGCCCATAGCGGTGCTATGTTACCCAGAAAGAGAAACAGCAGAAGATATTTTACCAGTGCAAAGACACGTGATGATGCTTTCAAATCTTACAAACTTTTTAATGCTGACTTAATAATTTGCTCAGAAGTAGCCTCCGGATGCTGTTCCAGAATCTTATTCACCACTTTTTCTGATGCTTTTCTCATAAATCCGAGTACTTCTAATGCAGATAACGCTTCTTCTGCATTTGTATTGTGGACTGTAACCGATAAATCTTCAAGTCCGTACATTTTCACCACCTTTTCCTGAAGGTCTATTACAACTCTCTGTGCTGTTTTAAGCCCGATTCCCTTAATGGACTGGATGGTTTTTACATCATTCGATGCAATGGCCTGCATTAAATCTTTAGGTGAAACATAAGAAAGCATATTGCGTGCAGTATTTCCCCCGATTCCCGAAACCGAGATAAGAAGTTTAAAAAGTTCCCTCTCTACCTTTTCTGCAAATCCGTATAAAATGTGCGCGTCTTCCTTAATTTGAAGGTAAGTATGAATCTGAATTGATTCGTCTTGTTTTATTAAAGAATAGGTATGCAACGAAATATGTACCTGGTATCCTATTCCGTTGCAGTCTATTATAATATCTGTAGGTGTTTTTTCGACTAACCGTCCCTTTAAAAACGCAATCATTTAATTATTTTTTTCAAAAATAGAAAAATTTATTAACAAATTAACATTTATCAGCGACAGCAGCCGTATTAAATACTATGCATTCTTTTTCCTCATCTCCTTTTCCTGAGCGTCAATAACGGCAACAGCGGTCATGTTAACCATTTCGTCCACGCTGGCTCCCAACTGAAATACGTGTACCGGAGCATCGAGACCAAGCAGTATAGGACCTATTGATGTTGCTCCATTTAGCTCTTTAAGCATTTTGTATGTGGTATTTGCGGCATCAAGGTTAGCGAATACAAGCGTATTTACTTTTTTTCCTACGAGCTTGGAGAACGGAAACTTATCTTTGAGCATTTCCTGATTCAATGCGAAATCCATCTGTACTTCGCCATCCACTACCATATCCGGATGTTGTTGATGCAACAGCTGAACAGCTTTACGCATTTTCATAGGCGTTTCCGTTTTTGAAGAACCGAAGTTACCATAGGAAATCATCGCAATTGCCGGATCGAAACCGAACATTTTCACGGTATGGTGCGTCATAAGGGCAATTTTTGCGATTTCTTCTGCTGACGGATCAGGATTTACGGCTGTATCTGCAAGGAACATCGGGCCATGGTTCGTAAGCATAAGGTTAGTTGACGACACTTTGGAAACACCGTTTGCACGAGGTATAAGGTCGAGTATCGGTTTCAGTGCCGACGGATAACTGCGTGAATATCCTGAAAGCATGGCATCCGCCTCTCCCTGCAACACCATCATGGAAGCGAAGTAACTGCGGTCGCGCATCAATTTCTGAGCATCGATAAGGGTAATACCCCTGCGTTCTCTTGACTGCCAGAACTTCATTGCATAACGTTCTCTGCGTTCGGATTCCTGATTTGTTTTCGGGTCTATGATCATTACATCGGCATCAAATCCGATTTCCTGTTTCAATTCCAAAATGATTTCGCGGTTACCTAACAATATTGGTTCTGCCAGGCCTTCTTCGAATGCGATCTGGGCCGCTTTCAGTACATTGAGCTGATCGGCTTCTGTATATACGACCTTTTTAGGATCCATCTTGGCACGGTTCATCAACAAACGTACAAGTTTATTGTCAGATCCCATACGGTCAGACAATTCATCGCGGTATTTTCCCCAATCAGTAATCGGATCCGTTGCCACTCCCGATTCCATAGCGGCCTTTGCAACTGCAGGCGGGATTTCGGTAATTAAACGTGGATCGAAAGGTTTGGGAAGAATATAGTCTTTTCCGAAACTCAGTTTTTTGGCTCCATATGCAATGTTCACCTGTTCGGGAACAATTTCCTTAGCCAGGTTGGCCAGGGCATAAACGGCAGCCAGCTTCATCTCTTCATTTATTTTTTTTGCCTTTACGTCAAGCGCGCCACGGAAAATAAACGGAAAGCCCAGAACGTTGTTTACCTGATTCGGTTTATCTGAACGTCCGGTAGCCATGATGATATCGCTGCGCGTTTCCACGGCAAGTTCGTAATCAATTTCCGGCACGGGATTGGCCATGGCAAAAACAATGGGGTTTTCGTTCATGGTAAGCAACATTTCGGGTGTAAGTACATTTGGTGCCGACAATCCCAGGAACATATCGCTTCCTTTCATTGCATCACCCAACGTCATTCCCTCAACATCTTTGGCATACTGCATCTGTACCGGTAATAAATCGGTACGTTTTGTATGCAATACCCCGTCTTTATCGAACATAATGATGTTCTCGATTTTTACCCCAAGCTGAACATACAGGTTGGAACAGGCCAGAGCAGCCGATCCGGCTCCTGAAACCACCACCCTGATTTCTTCTATTTTTTTTCCTGCCAGTTCCAATGCATTTAACAGCGCTGCTGCCGATATGATGGCCGTACCGTGCTGATCGTCGTGCATCACGGGAATATCAAGCTCTTCTTTTAATCTGCGTTCAATCTCAAATGACTCCGGTGCTTTGATGTCTTCCAGGTTAATACCTCCGAAAGTCGGTGCAATGTTCTTCACTGTTTCGACGAACTTGTCGATGTCTTTAGCATCAACTTCAATGTCAAAAACATCAATATCAGCAAAGATCTTGAAAAGCAATCCCTTTCCTTCCATCACGGGCTTTGAAGCCTCCGGACCTATATCGCCCAATCCTAAAACTGCTGTTCCGTTCGATATAACCGCTACCAGATTTCCTTTTGCGGTATACTTATATACATTGTTGACATTTTTAGCAATTTCCAGGCAAGGCTCTGCAACCCCCGGTGAATAAGCCAGTGACAGATCGCGTTGCGATGCATAGGGCTTTGTTGGGATTACCGCGATTTTTCCTGGTTTTGGCTTCGCATGATATAGTAACGCTTCACGACGTTTTGAATCTTTATGCATGATTTATTTTTTTGACAATCAACAAATATACCAAGCAAAAGCTAATTATAAAACAGAAAAGGGGGAAATTAACTACTTTTTTTGGAGGAACGCAATATTGCGCATAAGTCCTGTAAATTTGGTCCGTTTTACGGCAGATTTACGGAAAATATCATTGAACAGTTCGGCGGTAAGATCCTGCCACTGTTGCTTATCATAATCAATCAAAGAGGGCTTTGGCTGAAATAAAGGCTCGTTATGGGTTTTTGAAAAACGGTTCCACGGGCACACATCCTGGCACACATCACAGCCGTACATCCAATCGTCGAGCTTACCCGAAAACTCTTCTGGAATAGCATCTTTAAGCTCAATCGTAAGATACGATATACATTTACTCCCATTCACAATGTACGGAGATTCTATTGCCTGTGTTGGACAGGCGTCTATACACGCAGTACACGATCCGCAATGATCGGTAGTAACGTTATCGTATTCAAGTTCCAGATCGAGAATGAGTTCGGCTATGAAAAAAAACGACCCCTCTCCTTTACGGATCAGATTGTTGTTTTTCCCGATCCATCCCAATCCACTTCTTGCTGCCCAGGCCTTATCAAGAACGGGAGCAGAATCGACGAATACACGGCCGTCAACTTCCCCGATTTCATCCTGTATACCGTAAAGCAGGGTCTTAAGCTTGTCCTTTATTACAAAATGATAATCTTCTCCATAGGCATATTTTGAAATCTTAAAAGAGTCCTGCCTCTGTTTTTCTTCGGGATAATAATTCAGCAAAAGGGAAACAACCGACCGGGCACCGGGCACGAGCAAACGCGGGTCGAGCCGCTTGTCGAAATGGTTCTCCATATACGACATGGATCCATGCATATTGCGCTTAAGCCAGTTTTCGAGGCGTGGTGCCTCTTCTTCTAGAAAAACGGCTTTTGAAATACCACAATAAGAAAAGCCCAGTTCACGGGCTTTTTCCTTTATCCATTTGCTGTATTTTTCCTTATTATTCATACTCATGAAACAATCCGGATTGTTGTCCCGGATTTTGCTTACCCAGATGTTTATATGCTTTTTCCGTTACCTCGCGTCCGCGGGGCGTACGGTAGATAAAACCTTCCTGAATAAGAAAAGGTTCGTATACCTCTTCAATTGTTTCCGCATTTTCGGAAACTGCCGTTGCCAGCGTAGAAAGTCCTACAGGTCCACCTTTAAACTTTTCTATAATGGTGGAAAGGATCCTGTTATCCATTTCGTCCAATCCGTATTTATCAACATTCAACGCTCTGAGGGCATATCTTGAAATTTCCACATCGATCTTTCCATTCCCTTTAATCTGTGCAAAATCCCTTACCCTTCTCAGAAGTGCGTTGGCAATACGCGGGGTTCCGCGGCTGCGTCCTGCTATTTCGATAGCGGCTTCCATATCGATTGGAACGCGTAAAATAGAGGCGCTTCGTTCCACTATCGAAGACAATAGCTCTATATTATAATACTGTAAACGGCTTTGAATACCAAAACGCGCCCTCATAGGAGCCGTGAGCAAACCTGATCGTGTTGTGGCTCCTACCAGCGTAAAAGGATTAAGGTTGATTTGAACAGAACGTGCATTGGGTCCAGATTCGATCATGATATCGATCTTAAAATCCTCCATTGCTGAATACAGGTACTCTTCCACAACAGGACTCAGCCGGTGTATTTCATCAATAAACAGGATATCCCTTTCTTCCAGGTTCGTAAGCAGTCCTGCAAGGTCTCCGGGTTTATCCAAAACAGGTCCCGAAGTAATCTTAATCCCGACATTGAGTTCATTAGCCAGAATGTTGGACAACGTAGTTTTTCCCAGCCCGGGCGGACCGTGAAACAGTGTATGGTCTAAAGCTTCCCCTCTGAGGTTTGCTGCCTTTACAAATACCTTTAAATTCTCCAATACCTGATCCTGCCCTGCAAAATCATCAAAAGATAGCGGCCTCAGCTTTTTTTCAACATCCAGTTCGTCGTTCGAAAAATTCTTGTTGGTAGGATTCAAATGTTCGTTCATGTTACAAAGATATTAATTTTCATCATTACCCGGGTGTAAAAAAGCGGCGTGCACTATACACCTGTTACGTAAAACAAAAAGCTTAAAAAATATAACGTCCCGCAAAAGCGGGACGTTATATTTTATCTATTAATGATGACCTCCATCTTTCTCTCCGTCTTTCAACGGTACAGTCTGCGGAACATAATCATCTTCATAACCTGGTTTAGAGTAATCATATGGCCAGCGGTGTACTTCAGGAATTGCTCCCGGCCAGTTACCGTGGATATGCTCAACAGGAGTCGTCCACTCAAGAGTAGTCGATTTCCATGGATTCTGAGACGCTTTCTTACCGTAGAAAATACTGTAGAAGAAGTTGAAAAGGAACACCAACTGGAATGCAGCTCCAATAAGGGCAAACATCGTGATGATAATGTTAACATCAACCATATCGTCAAACATCGGGAATGCAGAGTTAGTATAGTAACGGCGTGGTAAACCAGCCATTCCAATGAAGTGCATCGGGAAGAAAACTCCGTAAGCACATACTGCTGTTACCCAGAAGTGGATATATCCAAGGTTTTTGTTCATCATACGTCCGTACATTTTAGGGAACCAGTGGTAAATACCGGCGAACATTCCGTACAATGCAGAGATACCCATTACCAAGTGGAAGTGTGCAACCACAAAATATGTATCGTGAACGTTGATATCCAAAGTTGAATCTCCCAGGATGATTCCTGTTAAACCTCCTGTAATGAACGTAGATACGAAACCAATACAGAAAAGCATTGAAGGGTTCATCTGAAGGTTACCTTTCCATAAAGTTGTAATATAGTTGAACGCTTTTACAGCAGAAGGAATGGCAATCAATAACGTTGTAAATGTAAATACAGATCCCAAGAACGGGTTCATACCCGATACGAACATATGGTGTCCCCAAACGATCGTTGATAAAAACGCGATAGCTAGGATTGATGTAATCATGGCGCGGTAACCGAAGATCGGTTTACGTGCATTTGCAGAAATTACTTCAGAAGTAATACCCATTGCAGGTAAGATTACGATGTATACCTCAGGGTGTCCAAGGAACCAGAACAAGTGTTCGAACAATACCGGAGAACCTCCCTGGTAATGTAAAACCTCTCCTGCCAAATAAATATCAGACAAGAAGAATGAAGTTCCGAAACTTCTGTCCATGATCAGCAATAACGCAGCTGATAACAATACAGGGAACGAAACAATACCGATGATCGCAGTTACCCATAAAGCCCATATTGTTAAAGGCAGACGTGTCATCGTCATCCCTTTTGTTCTTAAGTTCAATACCGTTACAACGTAGTTCAAAGAACCCATTAACGACTGTGCAATAAACAAAGCCATTGCAACCAACCATAATGTCATACCTGTTCCTGAACCTGGTATTGCTTCAGGGACAGCTGATAAAGGAGGATAAATTGTCCAACCTGCTGATGCCGGTCCTGATTCTACAAATAAAGAAGACAACATTACGATACAAGCAAGGAAGAAAATCCAGAACGACAACATATTCATGAAGCCTGAAGCCATATCGCGGGCCCCGATTTGTAAAGGAATCAATAAGTTTGAGAACGTACCCGACAAACCTGCCGTTAATACGAAGAATACCATGATGGTACCGTGAATGGTAACCAATGCGAGGTAAATATCGTTACGCATTACACCACCTGGAGCGAAATCATCTCCTAACAACCAGGAAAAAACCTTAAATGATTCTTCCGGCCATGCGATTTGAATACGGAATAATAAAGACATCGCAATACCAATGATTCCCATAATAATACCTGTAATCAGGAATTGTTTGGCAATCATCTTGTGATCCTGACTAAAGACGTACTTTGTGATAAAAGTCTCTTTATGATGATGATCATGTGCATGATCGTGTGTTAATTCGTGTCCTACTGCTGACATACTAATAATTTTTATTGGAATAAAACAAATTATTTAACTACTTGAGCAACTACTGCAGTTGTATCCACCACAATTTCTGTCTCTTCTGCTTTTTCAGGAGCTGCAGTTGGCTGTGCTTCTACTTCTGGTGCAGCAGCAGCTGCTTTTTCTTCAGCAACTTGTTTTCCCAGTTTAGGCTGTTGGCTCAACCATTTTCTAAACTCTGACGGAGACTCAACTACAATTTTAGCTTGCATGTTGTAATGTGAACGTCCACAAATTTTATTACATAATAAAATATAATCGAAAACGTATGGCTCTAATCCAGGCTCTCCTTTTGCAACAAGATCCTTGCTGCGCTTGTTACGCACGTGGTTAATTTTATTTACTTTATCAACGATTTCCTCACGGTCTCTCATTTCAGCAGTTGTAACCGTAGGTACCATTGCAAACTGCGTAACCATACCTGGAACCGCATTCATCTGAGCACGGAAATGAGGGAAATAAGCAGAATGCAGTACGTCCTGAGAACGGATCTTAAATACCACTTTTTTACCCACAGGCAGGTGAAGTTCTTTTGTCAGGATATCATCCTGCGCATTAGGATCGGACATGTCCACCCCTACTGCATTCACACCTTCGATGAAACGCACGTTTGCTTTACCCAAAACGTTGTCGTCACCTGAGTAACGGATATCCCATCCGAACTGTTTTGCATATACTTCCACATACATTACTTCTTCTTCTTCATCGTAATGCATGATGTTATTCCAGGCATAAAGACCGTATAAGATAAGACCTGCCAATACGATTACAGGGATGATCGTCCAAATAAACTCCAATTTGTCGTTATCTGCAAAGAAAGTCGCTTTTCTATCTTTCTCCCCTCTGTATTTGAAGGCAAAATAATGTAATAAAAACTGTGTTAAAAACTGAACAAAGAAAATCACCACCAACGAAATCCACATTAACTGGTCAACATCTTTTCCGTGTTCTGAAGCTGAGTTACTCAATAAAGGCATATAACCCCATTTCAAACAACTATATATTGTAAGAATGTAAATGAATGCCAGAAACCCGAACATCAAATAACCATTGATGTTATTATCTTTATCTGTAGCCACTTCCGATTTAAATTCCTCACCCAACTGGCGTTTGTTCTGAGTTAGATCGAATATCTTAGTCAACTGCCAAACCGCAATCCCTAATAACGCTACAATAACTAATATTAATAAACTCGTCATTTGTTTATTACTTTAAATATTAATAATGAAAATGTTTACTTTCCTCAACCATTGGATTATTCTTAACTAATAATGGTGCTTTAGCTATTGTGGAGAATCCGACAAAGATAAATAATCCACCGAAGAATAAAACAGATCCAATTTCAGCAGCTCCAATGAACCATGATGCTCCAACTGTACCCGGCATAATCATGTTAAAGAAATCAAGATAGTGACCTAAGATGATGCATGTTCCGGCCATAACCAAAATCCAGCTTAAACGTTTGAAATCTGTATTGATCAATAATAATATCGGCAAAATGAAGTTCAATGCCAGCATACCAAAGAAAGGCAGATTGTACTCTTCCATTCTGAAGATGAAATACGTTACCTCTTCCGGGATGTTTGAATACCACATCAACATGAACTGAGAGAACCATAAGTACGTCCAGAAAATAGACAATCCAAACATAAACTTAGCTAAATCGTGAATATGTGATGTATTTACAAAATCAAGATATCCGTTGTTTTTAAGATATAGCGTTGACAATGCAATGATCGTAACTGCTGTTACAAAGAACGATGCAAATACGTACCATCCGAATAATGTAGAATACCAGTGAGCATCGATTGACATGATCCAATCCCATGACATGATAGATTCTGTTACGATGAAGAACACCAAGTAAGCAGCTGAAAGCTTAAAGTTCTTCTTGTAATATGTTAAATCACCCGTTTCATCAAGAGCAAGTGAGTTTTTACGAGACAACATTCTGAAAAGGTTCCATCCTCCTAAAAACACTACTGCACGGATAAGGAAGAAAGGTATATTAAGGAAACCTGACTTACCTGCAATGATGGCATCGTAGTTTTCATGGTTAGGATCTGTTACCCCGTCGGCCATCCATACGAATAAATGGTTCAGGTGCGCAGAGCTTGTAGCAAGTAATAAAATGAATAATATAGATCCTGGCAGTAAGTAAGCCGATAATCCTTCCATTACTCTGAAAAGTACCGGAGACCAACCTGCTGAAGCAGCATACTGGATCTGATTGAAGGTAAAAATACCCAAAGCAATCAACATAAAGAAAATACATCCTACGTAAACAGCAGCCCAAGGTTTATTCTGTAACTGGTGGAAAACGTGTTCTACATGCTTTTTATGTGCGTCGTCATGCTTTACATCGGCATGTCCGGCTTCACCGTGATGGGCAGGTGCTGCATGTGCATCATGTGAACCATGTCCATCATGGTGCTGCTCCTGTAAAATTACCTCCACCTCTTCAACTGTTTTCGGTGCTGTTAAGAAGCCATACCCGATACCTAACAATCCTAAGATCATCAATACGGCAGAAAAGGTTTTTAATTTGCTTGAAAATGTGTACATATCTAAACTTTTCAAATAAGTTTTACAATTATAATTCCGATTTCAATTTTAACACATAAGCTGTAACCATCCATCTTTCTTTCTGAGACATCTGGTTTTTATGTGATCCCATTGCATTCAATCCGTTAGTAATTACGTGGTAAACACCACCCTCTGTAAGCTCGCGCTCAGCATAGTTCGGTACTCCCAGGAATTTTTCTCTCTTAACTAAATTACCTTTTCCGTCTCCGGCTTCACCGTGGCAGATAGCGCAATAAATATTGAACAATCCTTTTGCTTTTTCCATATCTGCAACAGACAGGGAATCCAATGGTGATTTTAAATTGGCTTTTGCCAAAGCCAATCCTTCCGGAGTATCTGCATACTCTTCAGGCTCAAAACCGCGCGGAATAGATCCTTTCGCAGGCATTTGACCTTCTTTTCCATTCTTAAATGCGTTAGATTCAGAATACGTTTCGTAAGCTACTGACTCGTACATATTCGGAAACAACTGATAATTCGGTTTCTCCTTATTAAAACAAGATGTAGCTAAAGTTGAAACTCCTGCCAACGCAACAATTTTATATAAAGTCTTCATTCTACTATTGTTTATCGATTACTTTAACTTCTACTGCACCAGTATTTTTAAAGAACTCCACAGCTTCTTCTTCGTTTCCGTGTAAGGCAACTTCCATTAAAAAATGATCGTCAGTTGTTCTTACATCTGGGTTTTCTGCTTTTTTAAACGGCCATAATCTGCTTCTTAAGAAGAATGTTATTACCATTAAGTGGGCAGCGAAGAAAACTGTTAATTCAAACATGATAGGCACAAATGAAGGCATATTTTGAATATAACTAAAACTTGGTTTTCCACCAATATCCTGTGGCCAGTCCTGGATCATGATATAGTTCATCATATAGGTTGCGAAAGATAAACCGCAAAGACCGTAAATGAATGAACAGATCGCAAGGCGTGTTGGTTTTAACCCCATTGCTTTATCCAGACCGTGTACCGGAAAAGGAGTAAATACCTCTTCGATATGATGATGTGCAGCTCTTGTTGCTTTAACTGCATCCATTAAAACATCATCATCATTGTATAATACGTGTATAACTTTTGTACTCATAATTTCTTAATGATTATGTGAATGATGTCCGTTTTCTCTATCTCTTTTGTGGTTATCACCTGAAGATTTCAAGATTGTTTTAACCTCTGCCTGCGCAATTACAGGGAAGCTTCTTGAATATAATAAGAATAACACAAAGAAGAATCCGATTGTTCCGATATAGATACCGGCATCTACAAATGTAGGCTGGAACATAGTCCATGAAGACGGAAGGTAATCACGATGCAACGATGTTACGATGATTACAAAACGCTCAAACCACATACCAATATTTACAACGATGGAGATAATGAACGATGCCATGATGGATGTACGGATTTTCTTAAACCACATAACCTGCGGAGAAATAACGTTACAAGTCATCATCAACCAGTACGACCACCAGTAAGGTCCTGTAGCACGGTTAAGGAATGCATACTGCTCATATTCAACTCCTGAATACCATGCAATAACCAATTCGGTAATATAAGCCACACCAACAACAGAACCTGTAATCATAACAATGATGTTCATAAGCTCGATGTGCTGTATTGTAATATATTCTTCAAGGTTTACCACTTTACGCATGATGATCAACAACGTGTTAACCATGGCAAATCCAGAGAAGATAGCTCCAGCAACGAAGTACGGAGGTAAGATCGTAGTATGCCATCCCGGAATTACGGAAGTAGCAAAGTCAAATGATACAATGGTGTGTACAGATAGTACCAACGGCGTCGCTAAACCTGCCAATACCAATGATACTTCTTCAAAACGCTGCCAGTCTTTTGCACGTCCAGACCAACCGAAAGATAAAGTTGAATAAATTCTTTTTGCAAATGGTGTTGCAGCTCTATCGCGCAACATGGCGAAATCCGGTAATAAACCTGTCCACCAGAAAACCAATGATACAGATAAATACGTAGAAATCGCAAATACGTCCCATAACAATGGTGAGTTAAAGTTAACCCATAATGACCCGAACTGGTTAGGCATAGGTAAAACCCAGTAAGCCAACCATGGACGTCCCATGTGAATGATCGGGAACAAACCTGCCTGTACAACAGAGAAGATCGTCATTGCTTCTGCAGAACGGTTAATAGCCATTCTCCATTTTTGACGGAATAATAATAATACGGCCGAGATAAGTGTACCGGCGTGACCGATACCTACCCACCAAACGAAGTTGGTAATATCCCAAGCCCATCCAACAGTTTTATTTAATCCCCAAGTACCGATACCTGTAGAAATTGTATATACCATACAACCCGCTCCCCAAAGGAATGCTATTAAAGCAATTGTGAAAACAGTCCACCATTGTTTATTCGCACGTCCTTCGACAGGTCTAGCAACATCTACCGTTACATCGTGATAAGTTTTATCACCAAGAACTA
>JBEBOB010000018.1:0-66125 GCA_040396655.1 Flavobacterium sp.
CTGCGACCTCCTGGTCCCAAACCAGGCGCGATGACCGGGCTACGCTACACCCCGTAAACCCTTTGCGAGTGCAAATATAGTACAAATTTTAATCGACACAATTATTTTTAGGGTTATTTACAAAAGGATTTTTTAAGTTGTTGATATTTAGTGTTGTTGGTTTTGTGTTATTTAAAAAGCTTATCGCTTTATAGTTGTATTCAATGGTTTTAGGTTTTGTTTTTAAGTTAATTCAGCTATTTTTGTACCTATTAAAATCATGATAATGTCTACAACTATAGAAACAATTAAATGTTTGATCATCGGATCAGGGCCTGCAGGGTATACAGCGGCTATTTATGCGGCCCGTGCCAATATGATGCCGGTATTATATCAGGGTATGCAGCCAGGAGGGCAGCTGACCACCACAAATGAAGTTGAGAATTTTCCGGGGTACCCGGAAGGTGTAACAGGTCCGGAAATGATGATGCAGTTGCAGGCGCAGGCCAAACGCTTTGGAACAGACGTACGGGACGGATTTGCAACTAAAGTGGATTTTTCAGGAAATATCAAAAAAGTCTGGATCAACGATTCTATTGAAATACATGCGCAAACCGTTATTATTTCTACAGGAGCTACAGCTAAATATCTGGGAATTCCTTCAGAACAGCATTATTTGCAGATGGGAGGTGGTGTTTCGGCCTGTGCGGTATGCGACGGGTTCTTTTACCGTAACCAGGAAGTCATCATCGTAGGAGCCGGAGATTCTGCCTGCGAAGAAGCACATTATTTATCGCATCTTTGTAAAAAGGTGACCATGCTGGTGCGTTCAGAAAAGTTCCGCGCTTCAAAAATTATGGAAGAACGCGTGCGTAATACAGCGAACATCGAGATCCTTATGAGTACCGAAATTGATGAGGTTCTGGGTGACGGCCAAATTGTAAACGGCGTTCGGGTGGTGAACAACGTTACGGGAGAAAAGAAAGAAATACCGGTAACTGGAGTCTTTGTAGCAATAGGCCATAAGCCGAATACCGATATTTTTGCAGATTACCTGACCATGGACGAAACAGGCTACCTTATAACGGAGGGTAAAACGTCTAAAACAAATGTTGCTGGTGTTTTTGCATGTGGAGACGTACAGGATAAAGATTACCGCCAGGCAATTACTGCTGCCGGTTCGGGCTGTATTGCAGCATTGGATGCAGAACGTTATCTGGCCAGTCTTTAAGGTTTAGAAAAAAAGCCGGCCGTCAGGCCGGGAAAAGAATATAGAGATCGGGAAAAAGACGTTTGATAAAATGCTGCTTTTTCCCGATTATGTTTATGCTTATTAACGACAGTGCTTTAAGATGTTAAATGTAAACCGTTTATCCTATCGCTATAAGGAAGAAAAAGTCCTTCATGAAATTTCGTTTTCTCTCGAAAAAGGAAAGCATTATGCACTTATCGGTGCCAGTGGCAGCGGAAAGTCTACACTGCTTAAACTGGTTTACGGCCTGCTCGATGCAGGGGAGGGAACCATTTTCTGGAACGAGAACCAGGTTTTGGGACCTGCCTATCATCTTGTACCCGGAATGGCATTTGCCAAGTATCTTGCCCAGGATTTTGATCTGATGCCTTATGTGACAGTACGGGAAAACATCGGGCGCTTCTTATCGAATTTCTACCTCAGGGAAAAAGCGCTGCGCGTACAGGAATTGCTGGAACTTGTTGAACTGACTGATTTTGCTGATGTGAAGGCTCGTTATTTAAGTGGAGGGCAGATGCAGCGTACGGCTCTTGCAAGGGTACTGGCTCTTGAACCGGAACTGCTGTTGCTTGATGAACCTTTTTCACATATTGATGCGCACAGGAAAAATAAACTGGCACGCCATCTTTTTCAATATTGCAGGCAGAAAGGAATTACCGTACTGTACACGTCCCATACTCCGGAGGAAGCATTGATGTATGCCGATGAGATCCTTGTATTGAAGGACGGAATGCTGCTGGATCAAGATGTGCCGCAAAAGATTTATGGCCAGCCTAAAAATGAATATACGGCACGATTAACAGGAGAAATTAATAATATACCGGCGCATTTTTTAGGAATACAGGCAGACGGGATGGTGCTGGTACGCCCGCACGAACTCGGTATATCAGATGAAGGAATCGGGGTTAAGGTAAACCGTTCCTACTTTCGCGGGAGCTGTTATCTTGTTGAAGCTGAAGCAGGAGCTGATGTGTATTTCTTTGAGCATGAAAGTCCTATAGAAAACGGAACTGTTCTTAAACTGAATTTAAAAAATAAAGCGTAAAAGAAAACAAACGTTGCAACATCTTATAAATTTTTCCGGTACTCCTGCATAATTCTCTTGAAAAGATTTGCGTTTGAAGGAGGTGTAAGGACAACTGCCCGGGCATCGTTGTGGATTGCCTGACGAATGTGGTCAATTGATTTTCCTCCGGTACAGATGCACGGAATATTGGGGTAATTTTGTTGTAAGAAATTTAGTATTTCAAGTGTTTGTGTACCTCCTGTTATGTTAAAGGCGGATATGCCCGCTGCTATGCGTTTTTCGAAATCAAAAGTCATGGTGGAAACACTGGAGATGATAGGTATTTTTATCCTTTTTTTCATTTCCTCAATATCCTTATTCTTAAACGGCTGGTTAACCATAACGGCGCAAGCTCCAAGGCGCTCGGCTTGTATAGCCATTTCAATAGATTTTCTTCCCTGTGTTTTACCGCCACCTACACCGCATATAACAGGCTTACCGCTGAAATTAATAAGGGTTTCCATTATTTTTGAAGAAGGTGCAAATGGATATACGGCCAATATGGCATCACAGTCATTGTTTTCAATGAGGGCAAGATCGGTTGAAAAAAGGATTGATTTTATCTTATGGTCCTTTAGAAGCAATCCTCTGCACTGCTCCCGAATAATGGAAGGAGTGGCCAGTTTTTTCACAGCTGTTCTTCTGAAAAAAAGCTTCTTCAGAAAGTGTGTTCTGGGCATTTCATCCCAAAAGGATAAAGCTGTATACCTCTTTAATTCCATAAAAGACCATTTTTATTTATACAAAATTGCATATTTTAACAGGTCATCGTACCGGCTTGTATTAAGAAGAGGTATGGATGTAATAAGGCAGGAAAAACCTGTAACGAGGAACCGTTCTTCATTTATATTTTAAAAATCTGAATTATTTCGCAAATTTTTTTATTTGGGAAATAAGCTCAGGGGCAGGTATAACACCCGATTGCCTCCAGACCGGGGATCCGTTTTGGAACAATATCATAGTAGGTATGCTTCGTATTTGGAACGAATCGGAAACAGCTGGATTTTTATCTACGTCGATTTTGATAATTTTAATCTGCTCACCCAACGTTTTCTTTACTTCCTCCAAAATAGGCGGTACCATTTTACATGGGCCGCACCATAAGGCAAAAAAGTCGACCAGTACCAGAGGATGAGATTGTGTTAATTCTTTGAAATTCATGATGTTCGTTTAGTGAATGAATGGCAAAAACAGTACCGGTGAATAGGTATATGTCAAAATGTCCGGATAAGGCTAGTCGCTGATATCTGTAAATTTTGCATTTACAACAGTTCCAAGATCCGTTGGGTTTAATAAAATCTGCAACCCGCGTTTACCCGCACTAATGCAGATGCTTTCTTCAAGGGTAGCCATTTCTTCAATAAACGTAGGAAATGTTTTTTTCATGCCTATCGGAGAACAGCCTCCTCGTACGTATCCTGTAACGGCTAAAAGATCTTTCATGGCTATGAGCTCACAGTTTTTGTTTCCGGACGCCTTGGCAAGCTTTTTCAGGTTTAGTTGGGAATCTGCAGGAATTACAGCAACCATATAAGGATCGCAACTTCCTTTAAGAACCAGTGTTTTATAGAGTTTTTCTAAAGGAATCCCGGCTGTCTCTGCTACATGAACGGCACTTAAATCGTCTTCGGACACCTCATAGGTAAGAAGATCATAAGAAATGTGAAGCTGATCAAGAATGCGTACAGCATTTGTTTTTGAACTCATGATTGCTTGTTTAATGAATTTCTTCGATATCGAATATTACGTCTTCCAGAGGAGCATCTTTTGCATTTGTTTTCAGATTGCTTATGCGTAGCAGTACTTCGAAACCTTCATATACTTCACCAAAAACAGTATAATCTCCGTCAAGTCTGGGAAGTCCTCCTTCTGAAAGGTATGTTTTTCTTTGTTCTTCCGAATAGGTGATCCCTTTTTTCAGTTCCTGCTTTTCTAATTCTTCAGGCGTCACGGGCTTCCCGATGACGAAATAGATCTGGTTCAAAAAGGAAGCTTTGGAAGGATTGTCATCTCGTCCGGCTCCAAGAGCTCCCTTTTTATGATAGGCCCGGGAATCGAATTCTGCAGGCAGCCGTTTGTGTTCGGTTTCGGGAAGCTGCCGTTCCCGTTTTGCTATATCATCGTCGTGTTCACCACCCTGTACCACGAATCCTGCAATGATCCTGTTGAAAAGGGCCCTTTGGTAAACTTTTTCACCAACAGCTTCGAGGATAAGCTTCTGATGCTGTGGAGTAAAATCATACAGCATCACTTTAAATGTTCCATACGATGTCCTGAACAGCAACCTGTGCGATTGCGCGTGGTTAAATAAAGGAATTAACACCAACACAATAAAGAGTAACCATTTTCTCATACAGCGGAAATTAAAAGGTCTTTCAAAGGTTGCTATTAATAGCCGTAAATCCAAATTATAAGCATAAAAACATTAAGAAACGCTACCCGGTGGGGATAGCGTTCTGTCTGTTGAAGTTATTTGAAATCTGTAGAACCAGTTGAGTTACGATCTGAGTTAAAGAGAAAAGGTTTTATGAATTTTCCGCTTTTTGAAGCCGGATCTTTTTCTCATTTTCAAGTTCCTTTTTTCTGTTTTCAATTATTCTTTTGCGCTCGGATAAAAGTTGCTTGCGTTTCTCTGAATTCTGTTTTCTAATCTGAACGGCCCATTCCCTGTTTTTAAGCTCTTCAGCACGATCACGGAAAGAGATGGGTTCGCCTGTTGTGACTTCTATTACTCCTTCTTTTGCTTTATCACCGTATTTTTTAGTGGCAGAATCGTCTTTGAGAATGGAAATGTTTTTGATTTTTTTTGCTTCTATTTTGGAAAAATCTTCTTTGGAGACTTCCTTTCCGTCAATCACGTAAAGGAAAGACTGTTTCTTATCGATGTCCAAGCTCAGTGCTGTAACGCTGTTAAACGTGGCAGAACCGTTCGAAATAATGAGTTTTCCGTCACCTTTTTCTTTTACGTTATTTTGTGCTTCTAACAGGATTGTCCTAAGCGGTTTCCTGTTTGTATTACCTGTAGATAAATGCAGTACCGCTTTTTTTCCTTTTGTATTTGCCCCTGTGATTTTGTAAATGGACTTAATGGTCTTCGGGTCGAGTTTTTCGAGTTGATCCTCGTCAAATTCTATATCATCGACAGAAACCATGTACATATTAGATATTTTTTTAAAAGAGTTTTTATCCTGAGTAAGGTCTTTTAATGAAATTTCCGAGGCTGTTTTTCCATTTTCCCCATCAGTGGTTACAATCCGGATGATTCCGTCTTCACTAACGTCGGCTCCGTTTATGGTCGTTTTGTTTTTGTCTATGTGTACGGAAACAATTTTTTTTGGATCTAAATCGGCAATTTCGTCCTTTGTACTTTTCTTGTCATTTAGGAAGAACAAAGTAGATCGGTCTGAATCCTTTTTTGTTTCAGTATCCGATAAACCTTTTGTTGTAAAGGAATACGCATGAAAAGAATTTCCCTGATGTTCTTCTACAGAGAAGGGGATTTCCCTGTTCCCTTCGTTTACCGTGATGGTTAAGGGCTTAATGGCATCGTTGGCATTAACGGCTCCGGATATTTTATAGGAATTCTTTTTAAGCGTATATTTTAGATAATTGATTTTACCGTTTTTATACTTTACCTTATTGATGACAAGGTTTATTCCGAACCGTGTCTTTAAATCCTGTTTAAGTGACTGAAGATCCTTTTTGCTGAAGTCGGGATCGATGGTAAAGGCATCAGAAAAAGATTCCTGTTCAGAAAAACGAATGACCTGAGCTACGGTCTCCGTCTGGAACGCGGAAAAGAAGAGGAGCAGGATAGGGGCGGTAATTAAAATTTTAAATTTCTTCATAGGGTTTGATTTTAAGGTGTTTAATTGTACAATACGTTTTCTGAGATCGCTGCTGCTGAAGGCATTCGTAAAGGTCAGGTGATTCCGGTTACGCACAAACAAAAGACTCTTCTGGTACGACACAGCTTCGTGTTTCTGAACCATGATGTCGTCAACAAGGAATTCCAGGTTGATGTTGAGGTCTTTCTGAAAATATTTTATCAATGGGTTGAACCAGAAAACCTTGGCTACTAATTCAATTAAAATGAGATCCAGGGTATGTTTTTGATTGAGATGAACGTTTTCATGATCGATCACCATCTGGTAATCCGGCCAGTTGAAGATGTTTTCCGGAACAACGATCCATTGATAAAAAGAGTAAACATTATGTTCTTTATTAGTGATTCTGATGTTAGTGCCCTTTATTTCGGGCAGCCTGCGTATCGTGAAAAAAAGCAGGGAAATTTTAAAAATACATATTAAGATAAGTACTATGCCCGTAAAAGATAATGTGTAAAACAGTATATCCTGCCATTGGAACATCTCCATTAAACCGGGCTCCTGGTCTATCATTTTTACCGGGACACTTGACTGTTCATTTACATGAAAAATCGGAATTTCCACAGCAGGTTTTTCCTCGATGCGTATTGTTTGCGTAAACGTGACCAAAGGAAAAATAAAGGCTGCTGCAATGGTAGTAAGGAAATACCAGCGGTTAAAGCTGTAAAAAGTTTCTTTTTTAAGAAACATCCTGTAAAACAGCCAGAAAAAAAGAAGAAGGCCGTTCACTTTTAGCAGGTAGAGTAATGCGGTACTCATAAGCTGTTATTTTAAATTGTTTTTTTCAATGATGTTTTTAAGTTCCAGAAGTTCTTCTTCAGACAGGCGTTCTTCCTTAACAAAGTAATTGACCAGATTGGAAACGGAATTTCCAAAATATTTTTTAATGGAGTCCTTTACGAATGCATTGCGGTACGCTTCGAGCGAAATAAGAGGAAAGTACTGATGTGATTTTCCATAACTCTTGTGGGAAACAAACCCTTTTTCTACCAAAAGCCTGATAATGGTCGATAAAGTGTTATAATGAGGCTTGGGATCGGGCATCTTTTCCATTACATCATGTACAAAACCTTGTTTAAGATCCCATAGTATCTGCATAATTTCTTCCTCTTTGTTGGTTAGCTTTTCCATATTTGCTGTTATTTGAAATCAAATGTAACTAAAAAAATAGTTCATAAACTAGTTTATTAGTTTTTTAACTATTTTTTTAGTTTTCAAAACCTGCAGGAAGCGCAAAAGGATTTAAGTTAATTAGGTGGAACCAATTGCTTAATATTGTATTTTTGTTAAAAGAAGTCAGTATGGTAAAAGGTCTGAATTTGAATATAGATCAGTTTCAGGTAAGTCCGTTTTTTTCGGTTATTTCCTTTCATAAAGTCATTGATTCCCTAAAGATAATTGCGGAAGAAGAAACTCCGTATCGCGCTATTTACGCGCAGTCACTGATAAAGGAGGTGGCAAAGGTCCCGGAGCTGTATGATGGGGTTACCTCTAAAAAGATTATCTATGATAACCTGCCTTTGATACACAACCTGCTGGCGGATCTTTTTCCTACAGCACTGACGAATAACGAAATCAAGGCGGTAAGTCTACCGTTTCAGAACTTCAATTTTAACTTTACGCAGCGTTTTCAGTCTATCATTAACGATGCCGGCGAGGAATTTGAAATCAACATACGTGATTTCGACAACGATCAATACTATATTTTCAGCTGCTGCCTTATCCTGAATAGCTGGTACGGTGAAAATTTCGATCTTTCAAGGCCGCTTTTTTATGATATCCCGGATAAAAACGGTGTACTAAGGCATTACCGTATTACGTTCAACGGTGATTTTACCGAATTGATCCCTACGGCTAAGGCCGTAACGCTTACGGAAGAGGATATCAGGCTTTTAAAGCGTAGTTATAACAACATTGATATATGGATGGAAAAGTTTCCCGTTCACAGCTGGCAGCTCAAAGGTTTCGGAATCATTACGCTTACTGATGTCACGATTGAAAATACCATCTCCAATATCAAGACAAATTTACTCAAGGCGGGCCAGGAGAACATAAGCATCGTCATAGCCCAGGAGGTCTTTCGGTCTATTTTCAAGCTGAAGAACCTTAATTTCGGAGTGTTTTTTGTAGAGGATGCGAATCTTGATTTTATAGAGCTGCCTTCACGTGTCGATTTTGAAAGCGTGTTTAAGGTCGATAAAAATGCGCCAAAAGAAGTATTTACCGCAGCACGTAAATTCTTCCGGCAGTTCGATAATACCGTGGACTATTTTTGTGTTACGGATATCCTGGACCTATACGAACGCAAAGAACTTGTTGCCTATCTTGATTATCTGCAGGAGAAAAAGGTGAGGAGCTTTATTTTGGCTCCCGTAAAGAAAACCGACGCATTTCAGGCTTACGTTGAAATAGTGAGCGACGTTCCTTATGCACTGCATACGATAAATGCGAATAAGTTAAACGACGTAATGCCTTTAATAAACGATACGTTCGAAAAATACCATATAGACATCAAGAACGAACTCGATGCCATCATACAGCGTGAATATACCACCATACATCCAAGTGTAAACTGGAAGTTTGAAGAACAGGCCCGGGATTATTATTTTGCCAAGAGCCATAACATTTCTGCAATTTTAAAGCAGATTGAATTTGAAAATGTTTTTCCTCTTTACGGGGAAACCGATATCCAGTCATCGACCTATTTCAGAAATAAGGCCATGGTAGCCGATTTGCGCAAACAGCTTAAGGAAATACTCGGCGTGCTGGAATATGTGAAACCTAAGGAAGCATCTTTGCTTTTCGAACAGCGGATCAACGAGATTATGTATTTTCAGACCCAGCTGAAAACACACCAGTTTGTTGCCGAAGCCCAGATACACCGTTACATCATTGATACCATACATCCCCTGTTCAAACAGTTGAGCGAAAAACCGGATTATCGAAAACTGCTGCTGAAATATGCCGATCAGCTCGATGAAAAGCACCAGCGTTTCTGGAATCAGCGCAGGAAATATGATCTGACCATTCAGACAATCAATAAAAACCTGACGGAGATTCTGGATTATGAACAACAGGCCATTCAGAGCGTATACCCGCATTATTTCGAACGCTTCCGAAGCGACGGGGTGGAGCACAACCTTTTTATAGGGAACAGCATTACACCAAGGCAGATTTATGATGTTATTTATCTTTTCAATTTGCGTTTATGGCAGATCCAGGTGATGTGTAAAATGGTTATGACCCACCAGAACCTTAAGAAGAATCTTAACTTCGATATGAATTTAACCAGTCTGATACTGGTGTACAACGAGCCGATTTCGATTAAATTCAGGATGGACGAGAAACGTTTTGATATCGAGGGAAACGACGACGTCAGGTTTGAGATTATGAAAAAGAGGCTTGCAAAAGCTATGGTCAAAAACAGCAGTGAACGGCTTGTACAGGCCGGTAAACTTACTATCGTATATCTGAACGAGACCGATAAGAATGATTATCTCAACTACATCAGTTTTCTCAGGGAACAGAATTATTTTACGCAGAAAACAGAACAACTCGAGATAGAGGATCTGCAGGATATAAACGATCTTCAGGCGTTAAGGCTTGAAATAAATCTGAATTTTAATGTTGAGGATTTTAAGATCTATTCGTATACAGATTATGTTAACTTTATTACTAGATCTTTATAAATGCCAGACAGAATGCAGAAACCGATACGATGATACCGATCATGAAAACCGTATAAGATATGCTTAACATTTTGTATTTTTTATTAAGTACAAGCCCGAGGTAGTATAAATCCTTGATTAAAGTATCGTACAGGTAAGCACGGTCTTTCATAAGGTCGTTCATAGCTTCATTAAAATCCTGTAAAGCCAGCTGGTGAAAATTCCCGAAAAACAGGATGTTGGCCTTATGCGACTGTATATCCTCCTTGGTAATTGTATTGGAACTCACTTTCGGTTTGGTTGCCATAATGGTAAATACAATGGTTACCACGCTGAAAAAGAGCAGCAAAAATGTAGGGATGATGAGGTGCGCATTGCTTGGATTATCCAGTTTTGGGATGATGGCCGTTAAGGAAATGGAAATAATAATTGAATTTACCGATAGCAGTATGTTGGCTTTGCTGTCGGCTATAGCACTCAGTTGCGTATGGTTGTTTAACGTAACGCGGAATAACGTATCAATGCCTCTTTCGGGCCGTTCGAGTTTCTCGAGCTTTTTTTCCTTTAATTCCTTATTCGTACTCTTTTTATTGGATTGCAGTTTCTCAAAGCTTTCACGAAGCCTGAAAATGGTCTTTTCCTTTTTCGGCTGCCAGTTTGTTTTGGCATAATCAGTATAATAATACTGCTTTTTTGTAAGCACGTTTATATTCTCCCGGCACCATATAATATCGGGAATTTCCTTGTTAGACACCGTTTCAAATTCTTCCTTTAAAAGAGAACACAGGTCACCGTAGTTTTCCAGTGTAAAATGGTAAAAGTCAGCATCTTTCATGCATTTTTCCAATAGGTCCTGCGGTTCGTGATCGCATTGGGTAGCCAGGATAAGCCGGGAAACAGCTTCAGTATCAATATCCCGGATATCGTTCTCCCTTATGAAATCCATAAAGATACCGCGGCTTTTTTCCTCGTGACCCGAAGCTCCGAAAATATAACCGGAATCGTGAAACCATCCCGCCAAAAGCAACTGTACAGCCTCTGTTTCAGGAATAGCTTCACCTTTAATCAGTTCCTTCAAAGCCGTTACCACGCGCAAAGTATGTAAATAATCGTGGTAGATATATTCAGCAGAAAGTTTATATTTGAATAGATTAAAAATGTATGCTTCGGCTTTAGCTAAAATGTCCATTTGCTGCTTTAATTAATTAAGTTAAAATTATGAAATTAAACTTATATATCGCAAAAATATCCACAGTAATAGTAGGCATTTCCATGATCGCATCTTGCGCTACCTATCATGAACAGATGGGCAGGGAATTCAGTCGCGATATGGTGGATAACGAAACAAAAGGCGAATTATTGCATGAAATCGTAGTAGTAGGGGATGCCGGAAATGCCGACGAAGTGAAAGGGCAGAAACTTTTACATACGGTTGAACATTATATTGAACAGGGTACGGCGAAACAGACCTTACTATATATAGGAGATAATATCTACCCTTTGGGAATGCCCGAAGCCGGAAGTAAAGACAGGCCGCTGGCAGAGAAAAAACTCGATGCGCAGATAGCTGTTGCTCAAAAGGTGAACGGATCTACGGTGTTTTTACCCGGAAACCACGACTGGTATCACGGTTTGGACGGCCTTCAGGAACAGAAAGCCTACGTTGAACAGAAACTTGGAAAAAAGGCATTTCTTCCAAGAAAGTACGAAGGAATTGACGTGATGGAAATCAACGAGGCGCTTACGGTGATTACTGTGGACAGCGAATGGTTTATCCAGAACTGGGATAAGCATATTAACATTAATGAAGGAAGCTTCATTAAAAGCCGTGAAGATTTTTTTGAAGAATTCCGAAGCCTTATCAATAAGAATCAGAATAAGGTGACCGTTGTTGCCATACACCATCCTATGCTGACGAACGGTTCGCATGGAGGTTATTTTTCATGGCGGAACCATCTTTTTCCATATAAGAATATTCCGTTGCCTGTTCTGGGAACAATCGGGAATTATCTGCGCAAAACTTCAGGTGCAAGCCCGGCCGATATGCAGCATACCTATTACAGGATGATGGTCGACCGTTTGAAAACGATAACGAAGAACCAGGAACAGGTGGTGTTTGTATCGGGCCACGAACATAATCTGCAGTATATCGAAGACGACGGAATCAGGCAGCTTATCAGCGGAGCCGGATCCAAAACAGAAGAAGCACGTAAGGTACAGCCTACGAGCTATTCTTTGGGAAGCCTTGGTTTTGCTACTTTAAAGGTATACGGCAATTTGCGGGTTGATGTGGCAATCCATAAAATGACGGAATCAGGGGAAGAAGTCGTTTTTCAGAAAAGCATCATGAAACCCGATCACAACAAGGTGAAATTCCCCGAGGTAAAGGATAAAGCTACCTATGCTTCGGTGTATCCGCTGGAAGCGACAAAAAAATCATCTTTTTATAAATTTCTTTTCGGAGACCACTACAGAAAAATCTACGGGACAAAAGTAGAAGTGCCCGTTGCCGACCTTACCACGCTGTACGGAGGCCTGAAACCGCTTATTTCAGGCGGGGGAAACCAGTCGCTGTCTTTGCGTCTCGAGAATCCCGAAGGAAAACAATATGTGATGCGGGGGCTTCGTAAAAGCTCGAAACAGTTTCTGCAGTCTGCTATTTTTAAAGATACCTATATTCAGGATAAGCTTAACGATACCTATGTTCTCGATTTTATTGACGACTATTATACAACGTCCCATCCTTATACTGCTTTTATCCTAGGGCAGCTGTCAGATGCCGTTAATCTTTACCATTCCAATCCCAAACTGTACTATGTACCTAAACAGGACGCGTTGGGCAAATACAATGAAACCTACGGAAATGAACTATATATGATTGAGGAACGACCTCATAAATCCCAAAAGGATGTAGCGTCTCTGGGGAAAGGGGATGATATCATCAGCACGAAGGATTTATTGGTTAACCTTGAAAAGGACGAAAAATACAAGGTAGATGCGCAGATGTATTTGCGGGCGCGGATCTTTGATTTCCTTATAGGTGATTGGGACCGGCATTCCGATCAGTGGCGCTGGGTGGAGAAAAAAGAAGAAGACGGGATATGGTACCAGCCTATAGCGAGAGACCGGGATCAGGCATTTGCAAAAATTGACGGTAATCTTTTGAGTCTTTTGAACAAGTTGAATCCTTTACGGCATATGCAGACCTATAAGGCAAAGTATGCCAATCCGCGCTGGATCACAAAATCTGCCTTTCCTCTGGATAAGGTGTTTTTACAGAACACGTCCCTGGAAGACTGGAAGCAAACAGCCCGGGAAGTTGCAGAAGGTATTAACGACAAGGTGGTGGAAGATGCATTTAACAGCCTGCCTGAAGAAATAAGGGGACAGTATACCGACGACATTATTGCTGTTTTAAAGAAGCGCAGGGAAGGGCTTGTGGATTTCTCGGCAAAATACTATAAAGAATTGTTCAAATACGCAACGGTGGTAGGGACCAATAAAAAAGACCGTTTCCTTATAGAAACGGCAGCAGACCGGGTGGTGGTAAATCACTATAGGAATAAGAAGGGGGGAGATACCCTTATGAACGTATATACGTATTTTCCTGAGAATACGAAAGAGATTTGGGTTTACGGATTGGATGATGATGATGAGCTTAAGGTTACGGGAACCAGGTCTCCTATAAGGTTGAAATTAATAGGAGGGCGCAATAATGATGTGTACAGTGTGGAATCGCACAGCCCGACCAAGATTTTCGACTACAAAAGCAAACCTAACACAATTGAAAAGAAAGGGAATGCCGCTGTTGTATTAAAAGATCAGTATGCCCTGAATCAATACGATTACAGAAAAGCCCCGCTTAATATTCTTACCATACTGCCCGATGCCGGTTATAACAGGGACAACGGGGTAATACTGGGGTTAAACGGGATTTACACCATCAACAGGTTTAACAGGAATCCGTATACGCAAAAACACCAGCTGCGTGTAAAATACAATTTCGCCAATGAAGGGTTCTCGGCTGCTTATAAAGGAAGCTTTAAGGATTATTCGAATACGGGTTACTGGAATATAGAAGCATTGGCTACTTCTTCTAATTTTACGCAGAATTTTTTCGGACAGGCCAATTTAGAGCGCTATGATCATGAAAAGTTCGAAGAGAACTATTACCGTGTTCGGACCTCCCAGTTTGAATTCAAGCCGTCTTATGAATGGAAAGGGCGTAACGGAAGTTCTTTTTTATTCGGGGCAACCTATGAATCGACAAAAATAGAAAATACGCACAACCGGCTTATCGACGAACAGCTGGTAAACGGACTTAACGACGATTACCACAGGAATGATTTCGTTGGTGGGCGTTTGAAATACCAGTTTGAGAACTATGACAATGATCAGGAACCTACAACAGGTTTAGGTTTTATGCTGTTATTCGGAACACGTTTTTCTACTGACAATCTCGACAGGTCGCATCAGTACCTGAATTCAAAACTGAATTTCGTAGTACCTATTTCAAACAATAAAAAGCTTACCTGGTCTTCAACCTATGGGCTTGAAAAGATTTTCGGGGAATATTACCATTTCTACCAGGCTGCGTCACTGGGATCGAATAACGGGTTGAGAGGTTATCGTCAGCAGCGTTTTATAGGGGATACTTCATTTGTACTGAGCCAGGACATACGGTATAAGATGAAGCATATTACCAACGGGGTACTGCCTTTAAGCTATGGAATCTATGCCGGATATGATGCCGGAAGAATATGGAACAAATACAACCCGAGAAAGCAGTGGTACCAAAGTTATGGTGCCGGATTATGGCTTAATGCTTTGGAATCCTTTACAGGATATGTAGGCGTTTTTGCAGGTAAAGAAGATGAACTTATAAGTTTCGGTATTGGATTTAAATTTTAATTTAAATCCAATACGTAAACATGTCCGCCACCCGTATTTCCTTCATTTTCATCTGCAAGGTAAAGTTCATGGTCATTTTTGAAGGCGACCGCTTCTTTTTGGGAGTGATGCAATAATTCAAACATTTCCATTTGGTCCTGTGCAAACGAACCGTCATTTCTAAAAGGAATAAAGAACACCTTATCATGGGTAGAAAGGGCAATTTTATTTCCCTTAGGATTGATGGATGCTCCGGTAACTGCACAGCTTTTGTATCGGCTGCATGTCTTTAAGGTTGCAATTTTTTCAGCTTTGAAGCTTCCCGGTTTGTTTGGAACTTTGTATACATAGAAAGTACCGTCAAAACCTTTGGCTCTGTTTTTCGTAAACAGGTAAAAAGCCTCTCCGGTGGCTACAAATGCTTCACAGTCGTAAAGCAGCTCCTTTTTTTTGGGCGGGAATTCTTTCTGGTCTTCATAATAAAATGAAGTTTCCTGAACCGCGTTGAGGGAACGATCTTCCAACGATGGGGCATTGAGCTTAAGAATTTTTAAATCCCTGCGGTCGTTTTTGTTATTTCCAAAATCACCAATATAAAGATTCCCCACTGCATCCTGTGATAAATCTTCCCAGTCGGTATTCTGCTGGTTGTTAACAGGAACGGTTCTTTCAAACTTTCCGTCTGTTGAATAAACGTATAGTTCCGAAGGATTTCCCTTATCCTGCAACATCCAGAGTTTTCCGGTTGTTTGATGGTACACCATGCCCGATACTTCGTTATGTGTATTTTCCAGTTCGAAAACCTGTCTGAAATTGATTTCCTGCGATTTTGAATTACAGGCACATAAAAGGGCGGCTCCTAGGCATATAAGATAATTCCTCATCATACAAAATTTTAGTAAAAATACAAAAAAAGACCTTATGGCTTAAAAAGGTGGCCTCGTTACTTATCCATTCGTGCCGTAAATAGCGGAATCAGAAGGATCTTGCTTAGGCAACTGTTTGTTTTCTTTGATTTCAGTAGTGTTTTCTAAATTGTTAAAAAGTTGCAGGAATTTTTGCCGGGTCGCTTCCAGATCTTTTATCATGAGTTCCATTTGTCTGTTTAAATCGGAAAAATCAGTATTCTCCTTATCGCTTGTGAACGAATCAAAAATGCCGGAGTTACGAAATTGCATAAATGAAGTAATACCTTCTTCATCATGGTGTTCTACGGTAACATGGTATTGTTGCTGCCCACGATCTTCTATATGAATCGTAAATGGGTCGATCGGCACGTTTATGTTTTCAACCGATTTTGTAAAAGACTGTGTGCCGTTCCGGAGTTTCATTTTTAATGCAATAATCTTTCCGTCAACTACTTTTACATCCTTAAAAGTCAGGGAAATGTTGTAATCATCATTTAACATCTTTTCAATCTGAGCCAATTCATCCACAGTATTGTTGCAGTTTATCTCAACCGAAAATGTCTTTTTAGTACTTTGTGTTATAGGATCTTTAGTATTATGGTCCTGTGCAAACGAAAATAAAGGAAAGATAAAGAAGGCGGCTGCCAGAATGAAGCGTTTTACTGTTTTCATATCGTTTAAATATTTAAAAGTTGAACGAAATAAATAGTAATTTTGAAAAAAAATAACATGCGAAATTTACTCATAATTCTGTTATTATGCTCAAGTTTAACGTTTTCTCAACATTCAAGGGAAGAAGTAACGGCTTTTCAGAATGAACTTAGCGGATTTTATCTGAATGCTGATACCACTCCCCTGAAACAGGAGGAATTGAAAGTATTTCCGGGTATTCATTTTTTTCCTTTCAATGAACATTATGTTGTCACGGCACAAATAGAATACTTAACACAGCAGCCGGCATTCAAAATGGCATCTTCAGGGAAGATACAGCAGGAGTACAGAAGGTTTGCCATATTGCACTTTGAATTATACGGTGAAAAATACAGGCTGGAAGTATATCAGAACATAAGGCTGAGCGGGAAAGAAGAGTATAAAAATTCTTATTTCCTGCCTTTTCTTGATGATACCAATGGAAAAACGACGGCCGATCAGGGCAGGTATATTGATCTTACGATTCCTGAAAATGCAGAAGAGGTGGTGTTGAATTTTAATCTGGCGTATCATCCTTATTGTGCTTATACGCACGGATATTCCTGTCCTATTACCCCGTTTGTAAATTTAATTCAACGCCCGGTTGAAGCGGGAGTAAAATATTAGACCATGTATTACAATATCCATACACACAGCTTTTCAGGGAATAAAGAAATTGTAGAGCTTGTCAACCAGTATCCGCGGGATACCGATACCTCTTTACCATATTTTACCGTTGGAATTCATCCATGGTATATAAATGAAGCGCACCTTGATGAGGAACTGCGGCTAATGGAGCAGTGTATGCCACTGCAGGCCTGCAGGGCAATCGGAGAATGTGGTTTTGATAAACGTATCGATATCCCGATGGATCTTCAGGAAAAAGCGCTTATTCCGCAATTGCAGCTTGCAGAAAAGTATAAAAAACCCGTAATTTTGCATTGTGTCGGGGCCTATCAGGAAATCATTACATTAAAAAAACAGCTCCGGCTTACTGTACCTATGGTCGTACACGGATTCTCAAAAAATGCGCAGGTGGCAGAAAGTTTATGGAAAAATGGATTTTATCTTTCATTTGGGAAGTACCTTTTGTTGAATCCGGAATTGGGTGGAGTGTTGAAAACGGTTCCTTTAGAACAGCTTTTTTTAGAAACCGATACGATGGAACAATCCATTTTCGAAGTGTACGGAAAGGCAGAATGCATCTTAAACCGGAATCTTGAAAGTGTGATTGAAGATAATTTTAATAAAGTTTTTAACCAGCAGTTTTAAACTGATTTTTCGATCAGGGAAGAACTGCATAATATTGATTTAAATGGCTGTTTGGCAGGAAAGAGCAGAATTATTGTTTAAAGAAGAAGGCATAGAAGCCTTAAAAAAAGCCAATGTTTTAATTGTCGGATTAGGGGGCGTAGGATCGTTCGCTGCCGAATTCATTGTAAGGGCAGGTGTGGGAAATGTGACAATTGTAGACGGAGATGTAGTGGATATTACGAATATCAACCGGCAGCTTCCTGCACTCCATTCCACCGTGGGGCAGTCCAAGGCAGATATTGTAGGAGAACGGTTAATGGATATCAACCCGGAACTGAATCTTGTAAGGATAAAAGAATTTCTTTCTCCTGAAAGGGCTTATGAAATTGTAACGGATGATTTTGATTATGTTTTGGACTGTATCGACAGCATCACTCCAAAGTTAAACCTTATCGTCGCCGCCAAAAAAAAGGGAGTAAAAGTTATCTCGAACATGGGTGCGGGAGGAAAAATGATTGCTTCTAAAGTAGTGGTTAAAGACATCAGTAAAACAGATGTATGCCCCTTGGCTAAGGTCATACGTAAACGATTGAGAAAAATGGGGGTTAAAAGTGGTGTTAAAGCTGTATTTTCACTTGAAAAACCGGACGAAAGCAGTTTGAAAATGACTGACGGAACAAACTTTAAAAAATCGTTTTTCGGAACCAACAGCTGGATGCCCGGACTTTTCGGACTTCACAGCGCCGAAACGGTCATAAGGTACCTTCTGGAAAATAAAAAATAAAAAGAGCGGCTTTTAAAGCCGCTCTTTTTATTTTAAGATATTTAATTACCCAGGCGTACCTGAACGCCGAGTCCTACGTTTAAATAGCTTCCTGATCCCTGTTTGATCCCGACACCGTTAAAACCGTAATCCTGGCTGAACTGGTTTACAAAAGTTCCGTCTGCAAAAACGGCGATTCTGCGCGAAAAATTGTATTTAGGCATAATCCCGATCTGTGCAACTCCGACCATGTCGGTTCCGGATTTGTATTCGCTTTTTCCCGACCCCAACCCTAATCCGGCATGTGCGGTGACATCGAAATCCTGAGGAGTTAGGTTAATGGCCGTAAGGATGTTGTAGGTAGCCTCAAGCATAAGCCTTCCGTATTTAACGCCTGAATTGTCCAGGTCCTTATGGCTGAATTTAGAATTGGCAAAAGTTCCGCGAACACCCCAAATATCATCGATATGATAATTTATCCCTAACTGGAAAAAATTAAAACCGCTGTAATCTCCGGTGTTCAACCCTTCTTTAGGGCTTAGGGCAGTGTTCATTCCGTACTGACCTTCCAAGCTTAAGTTGTCCCATAAAGCCTTGTTTTGCGCGTTGGTACTTTGGAAAGATACTATCAGGCCACAAATTAAAAGGGTGTTTCTCAATTTCTTTTTCATTTTTTTAATTTATTGATTTCTAATTATAACGGGTTGATTTATAGATTTAGTATAAAAATTCAGCGTTAAAGTATAAAACGATTAAAGGATTTGAAGACGAACTTAAAAAGAATCGCGCACAATAACAAACAGGATTGTGTATTTTTGCACAAAAAAAGCAAATGAAGAAAAAAGTAATGATATGGTCTGTGTTGTTAACAGGAGCCATAGTAAATGCCCAGGCTCCTTCCAATACGATTGAAGGGTATTTTAAAAGTAGTAAAAAGGATGCGCTTTATACCAGTATACACCTCGATGGTAAAGGGCATGCCCTGATCAACGACGGATTCCAGGCCGAATATGTACAGAATGGCGATAAGCTCTATGTTTTCCCCGATAAAAGCGTATTTGTATTTAAGGTTGAAAACGGAAAGCTTAAAGGTGAGAGCAGTTGGGTGGAAAAAGCGACATTTAAGAAGATCGAGGTGCCCTTTTCAGAAGAGCCTTTTGCGTTTCCGTCCTATACCATTGATGCGGGACTGTTGTACGATTTTTACAAATTAAATTATAAAGAAGGCACGGATGAAGGCAGCTTTTATATCTTTGAGAATGAAGAAGATTATGTGAAGCAGATAGCTGCTTTGTGCGATAAAGGACTTACCGCTGCTTGTGGAGCATATTTCGGAACACTTTATTTGCAGTCTGCCGGAGGCCTCGAAAGCCTGCTTGATGAAGAGGCGAAGAAAGATTTCAGCAGCAATCCCCAGATGGAAAAAATAGCGAATAGGATGATAAAGCTTGGAGACGCAAGGGGATACGGACTTTTAGCATCTTACTTATATGCGATTGGAAAAGAAGAAGAGGCGGTAAAGATATACAATGAAGGTATGGAGAAAGGTGATCAGAATTGCGCAGCTATCCTTTTTCAGCTGGAAATGGAAAATACGGCTAACGATTCCGAAACTTTAACGGAGGAAGAATAAGCACCTGTAAACAAAAAAATCAGCTTAAAGCTGATTTTTTTGTTTTAAAACTGATCCTCGTGAAATGTTAACAGAGGTACCCTTTTATGATAAGAGAGTTTTTGGGCAATGCTGCTGTTGAACAGGTATTGAAAAAACGACTTCTTTCTTGTAATGCAGCTTATGATATCAAGTGAATGTTCCTCTACAAAGCTGAAAATGGTTTCAACCACATTATCTGACTTTTTGTCGATGAAAAATACCGGATCCTTTTTAAATTCAGCTTTCCACTGTGCAATTTCTTCCGGAGATTTTGTTTCATGCCCTGTTTCAACATGCATACAGTAAATATCGGCATTGTTGAATTTAGTATACGGAATCATTTTGCGCAATACGGCAGCATCCTTGTCGTCGTATATGGTTGAAAAGCCAACGGCGTCGATGCCTTCAAACTTACACAAATGCGGAACACTTAAAACAGGAAGCGTAATGCTCTTGATTACGGCAGCGGTTTTGGAACCGAGGATCTTGTTTTCAAATCCGGAATTTCCCGTCGTTCCCATAATGATTAAATGAATAGGTTCCCTTGACGTGATTTCTTGAATGTTCTGTACCAGTTCCCCTTCTTCCAGAATGAATTTTACCGATACCTGGGACAGGTCGTTTTCATTTGCTATTGCCCGAAGTTCCTGAACCTTTTGTTCGAAAATATCAAAAGCGCCAAGCGTGGTGCCGGAAGCGGCATCCTGCGTTAATTGTGCAGATAAGTGCCCGGAAACGATGTTTGGCGCATAGCTGTGCATAACAAGCAGTTCGCCATCGTAATTCTTGCACATCTGCAATGCATAGAGAAAAGCATTGTTCGCCGTGCTGGAATAGTCAGTAGGGAAAAGTATTTTTATCATGGCGTTTTTATTTATAAAGTTACCGAATTAAATCGTTTGATGCTGATTTTTATAAAAAAAATCGACCTGTTAATAGGCCGATTCATGTTATTTTAAAGGGTTATAAGGTTCCGGGTTCCATTTGCTGTCGAGCAGGTTCATGAAAGAATAGTGCACCGCGTCGTTAGAGTCGAATTCCCCGTTTTTGTTAATGTCTTCAATAGATCTGAAATACAGTCTCCCTTCGATCACTTCCCAGTCGAGCAGTTCGTGCAGCTCAGGGGTAAGTTTGGTGAATCTGCTTCCGTCAATATTTGAAATATAAAGGGTTTTAATATCGTTGTCGTCATACCTGCCGTCTTTGTTGGTATCAACATCAACAAGAGCATAAACCAGCAGCTGTTTGTTCGTTTTCAATGCAAGTTCGTCAAGATATGTAATGGATAATATTTCCATTCTGTTCGTTGTGAGCGGATTCAGGTTAAGCGAATCCTTGTGCTGGAACATGACATTGGATATAAAACCAGTAATTTCAGGAGTCGCATAATTAGAGATTGTATAGCTTACCTGGCTGTTTGTTTTGGAACTGCCGTATTTAGACGAACCGGTATTGTATACACGCACATTGCCTATAGGGTGTAAAAGATAATTGGTTCCGTTGAATTTAACAGGAAGATCGGCTATTTTAATCTCTGTAGAGTCTATTTTCTGATATTTAACCTCGGATGTGTTTTTTTCATTTTCATAAATAACCTTTGGCGTTTCTGTTTCCTTGTTACAGGATACAAATACCGATAAAAACAATCCTGCTGCTGCTATATACGATTTCATATGTTCTAAATCTTATTTCAAATATAATGATTTTCAGTTTTACCAGCGCATATTTAATTTTAAATTAAAAGTACGCATGGTCATCCTGTTGGGGATGGCGTACATAACCTTATCGTATACGTTTCGTACCCAAGTGTTGGTAATGGCGTTTTCATTGTTGAAAAGATTATAGATTTCAAATCCCAGCGCTACTTCTTCAAAAGGCTTCAGCCATTTTTTATCAGATGAGAAATTCTGATCCTTGAAGATATAGGAAAAGCCGGCATCAGTACGCATATAGTTCTTAAGGCGCATCTGGTAGTCGTAAGGATCAAGATAGGAAGGAGAACCTCCCGGCAATCCGGTGTTGTAAACCTGATTCAGATACAGCTTTAAATTGGGAATTGCAGGCATGTAGTCCTGGAACATAAGGCCCAGTTTAAGGCGCTGGTCGGTTGGCCTCGCGATAAATCCCCTGTCGTTGTAATTTTCTTCGGTTTTCAGGTATCCTATGGAGAACCACGATTCGATTCCCGGTACCACTTCACCGTTCAAACGCAGGTCGGCCCCGTAAACATAAGCTTCCGCATTGTTGTCGGCCCTGTAGCGTATGCGTACATTCTCCAGCGTATAGGTATTCACGTTAGACAGGTTCTTGTAGTACAGTTCGGTGAAAAGTTTAAACGGAGTGTTCCGGATTTTAAAACTGTAATCATTGGATAATACGACATGTACTGATTGCTGTGCCTTCACATCGGGGTTGAGGCTGCCATCCATGGCACGCAGTTCACGGAAACTTGGAGGCTGGTGGTATAACCCGCCCGATATACGGAAAACCATATCGGCATCCCAGTTGGGCTTTATGGCGAATTGCCCTCTCGGACTCAGCGTAAGCTGTCCTCCCGATGTCTCGTATCCTTCCGCACTGACGTCCCAGTAATGGGCTCTTGCTCCCAGATTGATAAAGATTTCATGCTCTCCTATTGTAGCGCGTTTACTCCACTGTGCAAAACCGTTGAGTCTGTTTATTTTGACAAAGTTTGTGCTGCGCACGTTCTGATAGGGGAGCAGGGCGCCTTCATAGGGTTCGTAAGGTTGCGTATTCGGAGTTGCAAAATATGGGTGAGCCAGTGAAAAACCTGCTGAATCCACAACTTCCCATTCTACGAGCCGGTCGCGGATGTCTTCGCTTACATACCGTACCCCCCATTCAATTTCATTGGTGTCGAGTTTATGCTGTCCCTTTATTTCGGCGCTGGCAATAAACGCATCATAATTGTTGCGGCCATGGTTCAGTTGCGATCCCAGACCGACCGTATACTCAACCTGTCCGGCATTTCCTCCTAAATCACTGTTTACATTTCCCATTGCATATTCTCCCAGGATGTCGTAATATTCTTCTTCACGGGTATGGTATACAGAAGCAATGAGTTTGTAGCTGTTGTTGAGGTTGGGTTTAAACACCCCTTTAAATGCTCCGAAAAGCGTTTGGTACTGGTCTGTTTCCTTACCGTCGTAGTAAACAAACATTTCCTTTACATCGCCAATGGTTCCGAATTTGGTCCGCTTTACCTCCGGTATGTACTCATATACATTTTTTGAAGTATTGAGTAAAAGGCTCCATTCCCATTTAGAAGAAGGAGTAAAGGTGATAAGCGACTGTACATCGAGGTAACGAGGTTTGTAATCAACTTCAACGTCCTGTGATTTTACGAGCAGCGCATTGTTCCGGTATCTGAATCCGGTAATAGCAGACCATTTCTGGTCTTTCGAGGCCAGATCAACTGTTATGCCGCCGCCTAAAATGCTTGCGTCGATTTCTCCTCCGAATTCATGTGGCTTGCGATAAGTAATATCAAGTACAGAAGACATTTTATCTCCGTATTTGGCCTGGTATCCACCCGAAGAAAAATCTACCTTGTCCGTCATGGAAGTGTTGGTAAAGCTCAAACCTTCCTGTTGTCCCGAGCGTATAAGGAAAGGCCTGTAAACTTCAATCTCATTTACATATACAAGGTTTTCGTCATAATTGCCGCCCCGTACCGCATACTGGGTAGACAGCTCGTTGTTCGAATAAACACCAGGAAGTGTTTTCAATATATTTTCAACCCCCGCATTGGCACCCGGGATTTTCCGGACAACGTCGGGCGAGATGATGGTTGTTCCTTCAAAACGCTTTTTTAAATCCTTGTCAATAACAAGTTCCTTTAACTGCTCGGAAGCTTCGGTTAAACGGATATTAAGTTCAAAAGACTGGTCTTCCTTGAGTGTTTCATAATAAATAACGCTCTGGTAATGTTCGGAACGGAACTTAATCTCAATCTGTTCTCCCGGCATCACCTCCATAAAATAAAAACCGTTGGCATTGGTATATACCTGTTTATTCTGGGCGTTGACCGAAACGTTCTCAACGGGAAGGTTCTGCTCGTTCAGCACGACTCCTTTTATCTGGGCTGTCTGGGCACTGACCATGCCGGTTATGGCTGAAAGCAAAAAAACAAATAGGCCTTTCTTCAAAATTTTCTTTTTAATTAACAACAATGGTTTGTTCAAATGTACTATTATTTCCGACACGGTCCTCAACTTCTAAACGCAAAGTATTGGTTCCTATTGTATATTTTTTATCACTTAATTTATGCACCAGCTTCTTGGTTTTATAATCATAATCAAAGAGAATCCATTCGTTGTTGAGGTAACCTTTGAAGCTTCCGATCCCGGAAAGGCCGTCCTCAATTTCAAAAACGAGTTCATCCTCACCTGATACAGTTCCCTGGCTGCTTTTAAAACGGATTACGGGAGGCTCTAGGTCCTGCACAAGTTCATAGGTTCCGAGTTCCTTGGTACGGATTCTGAAATCGTTTTCTTTTTTCCACGTTTCAAAGTATTTGATGTTTTTCTTACCGGTTTGTCCGATAAATGTTTTATCCTTATTCGGATAATCGTCGGGCACCTTTATGCGGATGTTGATGTTCTTCTGCACCGCATATTCGTCCCGGTGCAGCATAATACCGTTTTCCTTAAACTGGAGGTCCAGGTACGCATCCTCGAAAAAGGTACGGGCATCCCATTCAACAGAAACGTTTTCATGCTCAAAAGCATAATCTTTAAGATAATCGATGTACTTTCCGGTGGGCTTCTTTTTTTCTTTAACGGGATAGTCTTTATAGACAATAGGTATTTCTATTGTTTGCTTGTTGTTATGCGCGTCGTATACTTCGATCTTGTAATTAAGGTCCCCCTCATGATCAAGCGAAACCTTTCCTCCGTTTTTCTTTGTCTTGATGAGGCTTAAAGGCAGGTCGTGCATAAGGAAGAGCTTCTGAATCCTGTTGCCGCTTAGCTGATAATATTTATAATCGATATACTGATTAAGGTATTTGGATTCGTCGAAAGAAAATTCATCAAACACCACTTCAAAGTTTTTGGTGCCGTTTATAAAAGTGGCAATGCGGTAAATGCCGTTTTTTCCCCTGCTTCCATCCTGGGTGTCGTGGGTGTTGATTCCGAAACCGATTGTTCCTTTGGCATGTAAAGCTTCACTTTTATACGTATTGTTCGCTTTATGAAGGGCTATTTCAAAAAAGGAGTCCGTCCCGTCTACAGTAGAGCCGTCCGTTAACGGATAAACATAGACCCCGTTAATGATCGGCTGTTCCGTATCTGTAACCGCATCTTTAAGAGAGAGGGGGATGGGGTTCAGTATATGTTCGTTTTTGGTATTTCTGATTTCATAATGCAGGTGCGGGCCTCCGGAACCTCCCGTATTGCCGATGTATCCGATAATATCGCCTTTTTTAACGGGAAGTTCCCCTTTAAGTGGAAATAACTCTATTTCGAACTGTTGTTGTTCGTAATGTTTCTTGTTTACATAATCTGAAATAGGATGTGCATACGCGCTTAAATGACCGTATACGGTAGTATATCCGTTTCCGTGTTTAACATAAAGTGCCTTGCCGTAACCGAAACTGCTTACTTTGATTCTGTTTACCGTTCCGTCTGCAGGGGCATATACCGGATCACCAATTTTGTAATTGGCGCTGAGGTCGGTTCCGGCATGAAAATGATTGGGGCGTAACTCTCCGAAACTTCCTGCCACAAGCAGCGGAATCCGTATCGGGACATCGAAATCAGCGATGCGGGGTGACTGCGCCAGGCAAGGTAGTGAAATGAATAAGAAAAAGAAATTCCTGAGAATCATATCGTAAAAAATTAAATAAGAATAAGATAAGTAAAAAAATATTAAGTTAAAATAAATTAAAACAATTAAAGGACGTTTTATTCATATTTTTTTTTTATTTTCGGTTAAAGAATAGTAAATTTGTATAAACAATAAGAAATGTTGTATAATGGAAAAACTAAGTGAAATCACGAGATCGATTGAAACGAAGTTCGGAAAGCTTATACAGCATTTGGAAAAGGTTGTAAAGGAAAACGACCGGTTAAAGGAACAGCTTTTACAACAACAGACACAGCATAATGCTTTGCAGGAAAAACATACTGAATTACAGAAGCAGTATGATAATCTTAAAATGGCAAACGCATTGTTGGGCAGTGAAGATTTTAAAAAAGAAACAAAACTAAAGATAAATTCATTAGTTCGCGAAATAGATCATTGCATATCACAGTTGACAAAGATAAACGAGTAGATGGTATGGAAGATAAGCTGAAAATAAAGGTTTCTATTGCAGACAGGGTTTACCCGCTTACGGTTCATCCTGAACAGGAAGAGGGAATAAGGGCCGCTGTTAAGAAGATTGAAGCAATGACGGTACAGCTTGAAGAAAATTTTGCAATGCGCGACAAACAGGATGTTCTCGCATTCTGCGCATTACAGTTTGCTTCTCAGGTTGAACAGAACCGGATACAAAACGAAGAAGGTTTGGATGATTCTAAAGAAAAATTAATGGAATTTAATGATAGTTTGGATGAAATTTTATTAAGATATCATATAAAATAACAACCTGTTTAACAGGTTGCTATAGTACTGCTCACATTAGCCACTGTTTGATAAACTCAACACTAACAGATTAAAATGGGCGAAACTTTACCACTAAAGCATGCCATCCTGAATGGATCCTTGAACGGTAAGATAGCTCAAAACTTGTTTTCCAGAGTTTATGCAACTCTTCTAATGTGGGCTTTTTTTATTAACTATTTACACACTAATGGAGACAGCAATAATTATTATTTGTATTATAGGTGGAGCAGGTTTAGGGTTTGCAATTGCAAAGTACCTTGAACGAAACAACGCTTCTTCTATATTGAAAAATGCTAAAAATGAGGCCAAGGGGATTCTTAAGGACGCAAGAGCCGAGGGAGAAACAATTAAAAAGGATAAGATTCTTCAAGCTAAGGAAAAGTTTATTGAACTGAAAGCGGAACATGAACAGCTTATCCTGTCGAGAGACAAGAAAATGGCGGAAGCCGAGAAAAGAACACGTGATAAGGAATCACAGGTTTCCAATGAACTCAACAGAGCTAAAAAAGCCGCTGAGGAAAGCGAGAAGACAATCAAGGATTACAATGCCAAACTTGAAGTTTTAGAGCGAAAACAGGAAGAAACCGATAAACTACACCGGGTTCAGGTTGAAAAACTGGAGCAGATAGCAGGGCTCACTGCGGATGAAGCCAGGTTACAGCTGGTGGAAAGCCTTAAGGCAGAAGCAAAAACCCAGGCCATGGCCTACATACAGGATACGGTAGAGGAAGCTAAGATGACAGCACAGCAGGAAGCCCGTAAAATCATCATCAACACCATCCAGCGCGTAGGAACGGAAGAAGCAATTGAGAACTGTGTGTCGGTTTTCAATATCGAATCAGACGACGTTAAAGGAAGAATTATTGGTAGGGAAGGACGTAACATCCGTGCATTGGAAGCTGCAACCGGAGTTGAAATTATTGTAGATGATACACCGGAAGCGATCATCCTTTCATGTTTTGATCCTGTGAGAAGGGAGATAGCCCGTTTATCGTTGCACCGTTTGGTAACCGACGGACGTATACACCCTGCGAGAATTGAAGAAGTAGTAGCAAAAACGGCCAAGCAAATCGATGAGGAAATCGTGGAAACAGGAAAACGTACCGTTATTGATCTTGGAATCCACGGGCTGCACCCGGAGCTTATAAAAATGGTAGGGCGTATGAAGTACCGCTCTTCTTACGGACAGAATTTACTTCATCACTCGCGCGAGGTAGCCAAGCTTTGTGGTCTTATGGCTGCGGAACTTGGATTGAACGTAAAGCTTGCAAAAAGAGCCGGTTTGCTGCACGATATAGGAAAAGTACCGGAAACGGAGAGCGACCTTCCTCACGCATTATTGGGTATGCAGCTTGCGGAGAAGCACGGTGAAAAGCCGGAGGTTTGCAATGCTATAGGGGCACACCATGATGAGATTGAAATGACGTCGCTTATCTCTCCTATTATTCAGGTATGTGATGCTATATCAGGAGCGCGTCCTGGAGCAAGAAGACAGGTTTTGGATTCTTATATCCAGCGTTTGAAAGATCTTGAAGAAATTGCTTACGGTTTCGGCGGAATAAAGAATGCTTACGCCATCCAGGCAGGTAGGGAATTAAGGGTAATTGTTGATTGTGAAAAAGTTTCAGACGAACTTGCAGCGAATCTTTCGTTCCAGATTTCACAAAAGATACAGACCGAAATGACGTATCCGGGACAGGTAAAAGTAACGGTTATCCGCGAAACAAGAGCGGTGAACATTGCGAAGTAAAATGTAATTTTAGATTATATCATAAAAAAATCCGGCAACAGCCGGATTTTTTTATGATAGTTGGATGAATATAGGAAATGATAAAAAAAACAGGCAACTGCCTGTTTTTTTATTATTTGATTTCGGCTTTTTTAAGCTCGAGCTGTTGTTTGTTTACCTTTAACTTAAGTTCGGCAATTTTGGTTTCCATTTTTACAAGTTTTGCTTCTTCTTTAAGGCGCTTTTCAAAACTGAGTTTGTTCTTAAGCTTTTTACGTTCAAAGGCGTTGGATGCATCATCAAGTTTAAGCTGGGCTTTCCGCAATTCGTTTTCGGCTTTTTCCAGCTTCGTATTGGCGTCGGAAATGGCCTTTTTTCTCTTGGCTTCGAGTTTATCCGCCTTCATTTTATCCTTTTGTTCCTTTTCTAAGGCTTTTTGCTGCTTTTTCGCCGCTTTAGCTTCTGCTTCCGCTTGTTTCTTCAACGCTTTTGCTGCTTTTTCTTCTTCTCTTTGTTTGGTTCTTTCGGCTTTTAAGATGTCTTCTTCGTAACTACTTTTATCCTTATGAGGTACAGAAGCCTGTTGGGCTGCGAAAAATTCTTTTTTATCTGAAGTGTCAGGGGTTGAATTTACTTTAACACTTTCCTGAGCCTGAGCTGAAATATTAATTCCAAGGATGATTCCAAGGAACAGGGTAATCTTTTTCATTTATTGTTATTATATGTTGTTTGTGAATAAATCAAATTTTGTGCCATGTAATTATATGTTACCATTCGTTTACCTTATTGGCGTCCAGTTTAAGGAAGATAAAAAGCAAGAGGGTAAATGCGATTAAGCTTGATCCCCCATACGAGAAAAAGGGAAGGGGAACCCCGATGGTAGGAAATATCCCGATAAGCATGGAAACGTTTACAAAAAAGTGCATGAACAGTATGGCTGCCACACAGTAACCATAGATTCGGGCAAAATGGTTCTTTTGTTTTTCGGCCAGGAAAACCAGGCGTAACACCAACGTAACAAAACAGCCTACTACAACCATGGCACCCGCAAATCCCCATTCTTCACCAACGGTAGTGAAAATATAGTCGGTATGTTGTTCCGGAACGAACCCTCCTTTTGTCTGGGTTCCTTCAAGGAAACCTTTACCTATCCACCCTCCGGATCCTATGGCAATCATCGCCTGGTTAAGATTGTATCCTTCCTTTTTCATATCTACTTCATCGCCACCCAGCAAAACGTTGATACGGTCTTTTTGGTGAGGCTCGAGGACGTTGTCGAAAACGTAATCAACAGAGAATACAAAAGCACTCATTACAATGGCCAGAACAGCGTATATGATGGGGTTTCTGTGAATACTTTTATTATAAAAGAAGTGCAGGATGCATCCGAGTAGGATTACAATAAGCAGGATAACAGGTTGTACGATCAATGCAAGGATAAACAATACAATAGCAAGGAAACCGGTCCACAGGTACCAGGCCGGAAATCCTTCACGGTAAAGTACAAGGAACAGAATCATAAAAATCATTGCGGAACCTGCATCGGGCTGCAGCATAATGAATGCCACGGGTAGGAAAATGATCCCCATTGCGATGGCCTGTTCCTTAAGGGTTTCGAAATTGGTGGGATTCTCGCTCAAATATTTCGACAGCAACAGTGCAGTTCCAATTTTTGCGAATTCCGAAGGCTGCATACTGATTCCTCCAAACTGGTACCAGTTGGTCTGTCCCTTGATTGTTTTTCCGAAGACAAAGAGCCCCATAAGCAATATGATCCCAACTATATAGTAGATGATGGCATATTTCTCATAAATTTTGGCGTCAAGAGAAAGAATAACAATGATAACCGGAATGGAAAGGCCTATGAACAGAATCTGTTTTCCATAGATCTGGTTAAGGTCGAATATGGAGGTGGCTTCTAGCGGCAATGAGGCGGAATAAATATTCATCCAGCCGAAAACAACCAGTACGGTATACAAAAAGATGCTTAGCCAGTCTACATTGGCAATCACACTCTGGTTTTCGAGGTGTTTAGTTTTTACCACTTTGTTGCGCTTTTAGTTTTTGTTGACGTTCTTTTTCCAATCGTTTTAATTTGTCCCTTTCTGCTTTTTGCTTGTCGGCAATGTCTTTCAACACATAATTGGCGGAAAGGTCACCTTCAAGCATCCTCTTTTCCAGATCGGTACGGGTAATCTGCTTTTTCAGGTATTTCTCAATCATGAGCGAGGCAATCGGACCTGCCCAGCTTGCTCCCCAGCTACCGTTCTCAATGAAAACGGCGACGACTATTTTGGGATTTTCCTTCGGAGCAAAAGCAAGGAATACCGAGTGGTCCTGAAGCTTTATCTTTTCTCCGTCGACAACGGCAAAGTTTTCAACAGTTCCCGTTTTTCCGCAAATGGCGATATCTGGAATCTGAAGCCTGCTGGCCGTTCCGGTCCTGTATACTTCTGCAAGCCCTTCGATAACGGGACCGAAATGCTGTTTGTCTATGGTCGTCTGCTTGCGCTGTACGAATGATTTGTCTATCTGTTTGTTCTCGATCTTTTTTATGATGTGGGGAGTAAAATAATACCCCTGATTTGCAACGGCGCACATTACGTTGGCCAGCTGTATCGGGGTTACTTCTACTTCTCCCTGGCCGATAGCGTTTGAAATAATGGTCGTACTTCTCCAGCCCCCCTGAGGATACATGACCGTATTGTAAAATTTTGAATTGGGAACGCGTCCTTTCTGACCCGAAGGGAGGTCGTACCCCATATACTGATCAAGCCCAAAGCTTCTTAAATGGTTGTACCACGCATCAACACCCTGCGATGGCGTAGGGTATTTATTGATGATCTTCATAAAAGTCTGTGCGAAGTAGGTATTGCACGAGTGTGCGATAGCCGGGTGCAGGTTCCATGAACCCGCATCGTGACACTTCATAAAGGCTCCTCTTGCGTAAGAGAAACCGCGGGAACAGGAAAAGCGTGTCTGTGTATCGATCACTTCTTCCTGAAGCCCAATAAGTCCCGTTAATATCTTAAAAGGAGATCCCGGTGGAAACTGTCCCTGTAATACTTTGTCAAAGAAGGGTTTTCCGGGTATGCTGTCAATCTTAACATAATTCTTGGAACGGTCCCTGCCTACAAGAAGATCGGGATCGTAAGAAGGCGCTGTTACAAGTGCCAGGATCTCACCTGTTTTAGGTTCGATGGCTACGATACCTCCGCGTTTGCGTATCATAAGCTCTTCACCGTATTTCTGCAATTCGCTGTCGATCGTAATCGTAACGTCGTTTCCTTTTACGGCAACGGTATCATAAATCCCTTCTTTAAAAGGGCCTATTTCCTTGTTGAACTTATCTTTCTGGATATAATGGACGCCCCGTATACCTCTCAGATCCTCTTCATATGCCTGTTCAACTCCACGCATACCTATAAGTTCTCCCGACTTATAGTATTTCTTTTTTTCAAGCTCCATTTCGTTGATCTGGCGTATATAGCCGAAAACATTCGCGCCATATGCCACCTGGTAATCACGAAGGTTACGCTTCTGAATATAAAAGCCTTTGAAATGACGGATCTTTTCCTGAAATGCAGCAAATTCGGTTTTCGTCAGCTGCGGTAGGAAAACAGAAGGCAGCCGCGGTGAGTAAACTTTTGCCTTGGCTATTTTTTCTAGAAAGTACTCTTTGGTAATTTCAAGAGTGGTACAGAGTTCAAGGGTGTCGATATTTTTTACTTCACGCGGAATGACCATGATGTCGTAGCTGGGCTGGTTGGCAACTAGAAGGTTTCCGTTCCGGTCATAAATATAGCCGCGCTCCGGATATTCGTAAACGATTTTTAAAGCGTTGTTGTCCGATTTCTTAAGAAAGGAATCATCCACGATCTGTATATAAAAAAGCCTTGCAACAATAACGAGTGCTGCAAAAACCACAATGATGGGGAACAGCAGCTTTCTCATTTTTTAGATGATTTGATTAGGCCAATAATTAAAAATATCAGTAATATCGTAAACAGGGACGAGGCTATAATACGAATCACGATTTCAAGGAGGAAATCGAAATTGAAAACTTCAAGAGATATCAGTACCGTATGATGTATAAGTACACTTGTTACCACGTAAATCATGAGTTCCGACGAAAATTTATCTGTGATGCGCATCATATGGTATTCGTAACTGTATCCAAACGACATCTTAAGTAAGGATTCTCTAAAAAAGGCCAGTGTAATACAGGCTGTAGTATGAACTCCGCCCGAATTGCTGAATACGTCGAGAATCAATCCAAGTAAAAAGCTGAACAGCAACGACAGGTGCCGGTTGGTATTAAGCGGGTACAGCAGTATGAACAAAATATAAGGATACGGTGTTACAAATCCGAAAAAATGGATGTTGTTGAAGATTGTTACCTGAAAGAAAACAAGAATAACAAAACGGAATGTATTTAAAATGGTTGTATTATTCATTGTTTACGGTTTCTTCTTCAAGTTGGTTGATCTCTTTGATGTTCACATTTTCAATAAGGTATACCGAGCTGATATTGGTCATATCGTTGAACAGGCGCACGCTTATGGTGTAAAAGTTCGAATTCTTGGAGGTATAGACTTTATCTACGAGACCTATTGGAATATTTTCCGGGAATATGGTGGATATTCCCCCGGTTACGATGGAATCCCCTTTATGAAGGGCTGCCAGCTTCGGAATATCGATCAGCTGCACATATCCCGTGTTTTTCCCGTCCCAGGTAATGGTCCCGAAATGATTGGTATTGCTGATCTTTGCACTGATCTTGGTCTGCGTATTTAAAATACTCTGTATAGTGGCATAATTCTTTGAGATGTTTTCCACAATGCCGATAACACCTTTTGAATTGATGACCCCCATGTCTTTTTTTATCCCGTTTTTACTTCCTCCTTTAATGGTCAGGTAATTCTCTTTCTGATGGTACGAATTCTTAATGATTTTGGAAGGAAAAAGTTTATAATCCTGCGCTATACGGATCTCAGGATTCAGGGCAAAAGAATCTCCTACGATAAGTTCGCTGTTGTATAGGATTTGTTTAAGCCTTGCATTTTCTTCTGCCAACCGGTCGTTTTCATCTTTAAGGTGCAGGTATTCCGTGATGCTATTGGTTTTTTCATAAATAGTCCCCGAAACAACATTGGCACTGTGCAGCATCTGGCTGTGATGATACGAGTGTGTTTGTACAGTTAAATACAATGAAACTACTAAAAGCAGCAAAAACAGTAACTTAGTACTGTTTTTAGATATAAAATATATGATTTGCTGCATATGATCTTTTAGATTATTTTATAAGAATACTCTTGAATTTCTCTATGTTTTTAATAACGATTCCGGTTCCCCTTACGACTGCTCTCAACGGATCTTCGGCAATATATACAGGAAGATCGGTCTTTTGGGAAATACGTTTGTCCAGTCCTCTTAACATCGACCCTCCTCCTGCAAGATAAATACCGGTATTGTAGATATCGGCAGCCAGTTCCGGAGGCGTTTGAGACAAAGTTTCCATTACGGCATCTTCAATACGCTGGATGGATTTGTCAAGTGCCTTTGCAATTTCCCTGTACGAAACATTCACCTGTTTAGGTTTTCCCGTTAAAAGGTCACGTCCCTGCACCATAAGGTCTTCAGGCCCTAAATCAAGATCTTCGATAGCGGCACCGATTTCGATTTTGATTTTTTCAGCTGTTCCTTCCCCTACAAACAGGTTGTGTTGTGTACGCATGTAATAGATGATGTCGTTTGTAAAAACGTCTCCGGCAATCTTTACGGATTTGTCACAAACAATACCGCCTAATGCCAGAACGGCAATTTCGGTAGTACCACCACCTATATCAACAATCATATTACCCTTAGGCTGCATAATGTCAACACCGATACCGATTGCTGCAGCCATAGGTTCGTGAATAAGGTATACTTCCTTACCGTTCACACGTTCACACGATTCTTTTACTGCGCGCATTTCCACTTCTGTAATTCCGGAAGGAATGCAGACCACCATGCGAAGGGCAGGGGTGAATAATTTCTTCTTTAATGCCGGAATGCTTTTGATGAAAAGGTTGATCATTTTTTCAGAAGCATCGAAATCGGCAATAACACCATCTTTTAAAGGACGAATGGTTTTGATATTATCATGTGTTTTTCCTTGCATAAGGCTGGCTTCCTTACCAACGGCAATTATTTTGCCCGAAACGCGATCGCGTGCAACAATTGAAGGGCTGTCTACTACAACTTTTCCGTTATGTATAATTAAAGTATTTGCAGTTCCAAGGTCCATTGCAATTTCCTCGGTCATGAAATCAAAAAATCCCATATTTTTGTAAATGGTGTTAAGTTAAATTATTCCGTTATATTTTTTTAATGTTTAAAATGACGAATACCTGTTGTGACCATTGCCATCTGGTGTTCGTTGCAATAATCAATGCTCAGGTTGTCCTTAAGTGATCCGCCCGGCTGTATAACAGCCTTTATTCCGGCCTTATCTGCGATTTCCACACAGTCAGGGAAAGGGAAAAAGGCATCGCTGGCCATCACGGCCCCGTTTAAATCGAATTCAAACGATTGGGCTTTTTCAATTGCCTGGCGCAATGCATCAACTCTTGATGTCTGACCGGTACCGGAAGCACAAAGCTGCTTGTTTTTTGCCAGCACAATTGTATTGGATTTGGTATGTTTGCAGATTTTGGAAGCAAACAGCAAATCTTCAATCTGGGCTGCATCCGGAACAAGAGTGGTAACATTCGTTAAATGCTCTTTGGTATCGGTAACATTATCCTTGTCCTGAACAAGTATACCGTTTAAACAGGTGCGAACCTGCTGAACCGGTAATTTCACATCTTTTATGATGAGGATGATCCTGTTTTTCTTTTCTTTTAAAATTGTAATGGCTTCCGCATCAAATGAAGGGGCAATTACAATCTCGCAGAATAATTTGTTGATTTCTTCTGCTGTTTCCTTATCGATGTTTCCGTTTGCAATTAAAACGCCACCAAATGCAGAAGTAGGATCTCCTGCCAATGCTGCCAGGTAAGCTTCTTTCATCGTTGGTTTTTGCGCAACTCCACATGCATTATTGTGCTTCAAAATAGCAAAGGTAGGAGCATCGCCCTTGAATTCATTCATAAGGTTCACTCCTGCGTCTACATCCAATAAATTGTTGTAAGATAACTCTTTTCCGTGTAATTTCTCAAACATTTCATCAAAATTTCCGAAGAAAGTTCCTTTCTGATGTGGGTTTTCTCCGTAACGTAATGTCTGTGCTTCTGCACTGCTGATCTTTAATACATCTTCCGCTTTGTTGAAGTAGTTGAAGATGGCTCCGTCGTAGTGAGAAGAAGTATGGAACGCCTTTGTAGCTAAAAGCCTGCGTTGTTCCAATGTGGTAGATCCGTTTCCTTCCACAAGCATGTTCAGGAACAGTTCGTATTCGTTTACCGAAGCTACGATAACAGTATCTTTGAAATTTTTGGCGGCAGCGCGGATCAGTGAAATTCCGCCGATGTCGATCTTCTCAATGATTGCAGTTTCATCGGCTCCTGAAGCTACCGTTTTTTCGAACGGGTATAAATCAACAATGACCAAATCGATCTGGGGAATTGCATAATCCTTCATTTGTTGAACGTCGGTTTCATTATCCTGTCTGTTCAGGATCCCTCCAAAAATTTTCGGGTGTAATGTTTTTACGCGACCTCCTAAAATAGACGGGTAAGAAGTAACGTCTTCAACAGGTACTACGGGAATTCCCAACTCGTTGATGAAGGTTTCCGTTCCTCCTGTGGAATAGATGATTACGTTGTTTTTGTGCAATTCTTTTACAATGGGCTCTAAGCCGTTTTTATCAAAAACTGAAATTAAAGCCGATTGAATCTTTTTAGTTGTGTCCATTACTGATTAGTTGTTTATAATCTGCAAAAATAGGATATGTTATTGATTAAATAAAAAATATTTGCGTGGATTTTTTTACCTTTTTCGATATTTCGTATGTGGTTTTTTTCAACAGTTTTTTTTCGCCCGTTTCTCAAGGGTTTTTGTTAAAATGATTAATTTTAAAAAGATCAGATAAATCAGAAAATATGAAAAAGATTTTAGTCCCCGTACTGTTGATAGCGGCAATGACTTTCTCTGTAACCAGTTGTAAAAAGGAAACAAAAACAGCTGCTGACGGAAATGAAATTGTAGCGGCAGACAACGCAGAAGATGCCAATGCAATTATTGAATTTAATAACAACCTGCTGCAAAAAAGGGAAAAACGCAATTCTCACATCGTAAGGATCGGAAGCTATATAGACCGTGTTGATGATTATATATCGGGTAGAACACCCGTTTTAATCGCCCCGATCGCTGTAATGGATATGTCAAAGATTGGGGAAGTTCCTGATGCGGTTGGAAAAGATAAGGAGCAGCTCGAAAAATGGATGAAAGAGTCTGAGGCCAGCTACACCGGCATCAAGAAAAAAACAGATGAGCTTGCGGCCTATCTTAAGGCAGAAGATTATAAAGATGATAAAGGGGCGAAGGCCCGGATTTTAAAAGAGGAGATCGTAAAGGCGGCTACCGGTTACCGCGCTATTGAAGAAAAAATCAATAAGGTGATGCAGCCTAAAGCCGATGGTGCGGAAGAGCTTATTCTGAAAGACCATCCTTTAAGGGAATACATCATTGGAAATAAAAAGGTGTTTGCCGGTGCAGAGAATCTTACAGTTATGATAAGCCGTCAGTTCGAAACGGGTAATTTTGATGCGGAGGCAGTGAAAAAGGCCTACAGTTCTTTAGAAGCAGTTGTGGCAGCCAATAAGGAGCGTGAATTCAAGGTTACGGAAAAAGTATACGAAAGTAAAAAGGGCTATTATGACAACTTTAACAAGGAAGCAGAAAGTTTTCTGGGAACCGTTCGTAAAGTTCTGCGAGATGCAGAACCATCCCGTGAATTTAATGAACAGCAGGTGAATGAGGTAAATACCGCAGTAGAAAACCTTCTGAGCAGGTATAATAATTTTGTAGATTAATTTAAAACAGAAAAGCAGGAACTAACGGGTTCTTGCTTTTCTGTTTAAACGGATAAAAGATTTTACGGGATATTGTCTTTTATGCGGTATGTTGTTGAAAATAAGGGCTGCAATGAACAAGATGCTGACACCGGTAAAAACGGGTGAAAACACGTACTCATATCCCAGTCCTGTAATACCCGGACCTCCGGTAACGGCGATAAGTGCTGTAGCTCCCCCCGGCGGATGCAGTGATTTTGCCATCTGCATCCCGATTATGGACAGGGAAACAGCAAGCGGACCCGCGATCCAGACGAAATCTCCGAGTAGCTTGTAGACGGTTACTCCGACAATTGCCGAGATAATATGTCCGAGAAACAGATTTTTCGGCTGGGCAAGGGGACTTCCGATAGCTCCGTAAATAAGGACGCAGCTTGCTCCGAAGGAACCTATCATGAGCGTGAGGTCGTATTTAGACAGGACCTCAAAATTCAGATAGCTGATGGTCCCCAAACCTATAAAGGATCCTATAAATGCCCAAAGGTGTTCATTGAAATCGACAAGTGTTTCTTTGTACAGCAGATATTTTGTTCTGCGGTAGCTCTTTGTTCTTTTAAGGGACATGATCTATTTTTTTGAAACCATTTTTTTTATTTCGTTCAGCTTCATCAATGCTTCAACAGGGGTAAGGGTATTGATGTCAAGGTTTGTTATTTCTTCTCTGATATCCTCCAGGATAGGGTCGTCAAGGTTAAAGATAGACAACTGTAGTTCGTCCTGTTTCAGCAAATCCTTCGCACTTTCCGTTTTATGGCTTGCCTCGAGCTTTTTGAGGATTTTCTGTGCTTTCTGTACAACAAGACTGGGCATCCCGGCCATTTTCGCCACATGAATACCAAAACTGTGCGCACTGCCTCCGGGAACCAGCTTTCTAAGAAAAAGGACGTTGTCCTTTAATTCCTTTACGGAAACGTTGTAGTTCTTGATACGGTCGAACTGCTCGTGCATGTCGTTGAGTTCATGGTAGTGTGTGGCAAACAGCGTTTTGGCCTTTTGCGGATGCTCATGAAGGTATTCTGCAATTGCCCAGGCAATGGAGATGCCATCGTAAGTAGAGGTTCCCCGGCCGATTTCGTCCAGTAAAACAAGGCTTCTATCTGTTAAATTGTTTAATATGGAGGCTGTTTCGTTCATTTCCACCATAAAGGTTGATTCGCCCATTGAAATATTGTCCGATGCCCCTACGCGTGTAAAGATCTTGTCAATAATTCCCATACGAACATGCGAGGCAGGTACAAAGCTGCCCATTTGCGCAAGAAGCACGATAAGAGCGGTTTGACGTAAAATAGCAGACTTACCCGACATATTTGGACCTGTAATCATGATAATCTGCTGTGATTCATTATCAAGGTAAACATCGTTGGCAATGTAAGGAGTATCTGCGGGAAGTTGCTTTTCTATAACCGGATGGCGTCCGTCGCGGATTTCAAGTACAGGTTCTTCCACCAGTACAGGACGTACAAACTGGTTTTCTATAGCAAGCTGCGCATAGGATTGAAGACAGTCGAGCTGCGCAATCAGAAGAGCATTTTGCTGAACGGGCAGTATGTATTGGGCACACCACATTAAGAACTTTTCATATAGTTCGGATTCTATCTTGGCGATGCGTTCTTCGGCCCCGAGAATTTTGGCTTCGTATACTTTAAGCTCTTCTGTAATATACCGTTCGGCACTTACTAAAGTCTGTTTTCTGATCCAGGTATCGGGTACCTTATCCTTATGGGTATTGCGTACTTCGATATAATATCCGAAAACGTTGTTGAACGCTACTTTTAGCGAAGGAATACCCGTGGCCTCGCTTTCGCGTTGTTCAATTGCTTCAAGGAACGATTTCCCTGATTGTGAAATGTTCCGGAGTTCGTCCAGTTCTTCATTGATTCCCTGGGCAATAACGTTTCCTTTGTTAAGCGCCACAGGAGCATCTGCCGAAATAGTTTCACTGATTTTTTCACGCAGCAGCCTGCATTCCTGAAGCTGATCGCCAATTGCCTGTAATGCGGTATTTTCCGATTGAAGGGCAGCTTCCTTCAGGGGCAGTACAGCGTCAAGGCTTTCCTTGAGCACGATGAATTCCCGCGGAGCTATCTTACCTGTGGCTAATTTGGAAGTGAGACGCTCCAGGTCGGAAATCTGCCTGATCTGATACTGAAAGTTCTGAAGGATGTCGGTATTGTCTTTAAAATAATCTACCACATCCAGCCGCTGGTTAATGGCATTGTGATCCTTTAGGGGAAGTGCCATCCACCGTTTCAACAACCTTCCACCCATAGGCGAAAGTGTTTTGTCTATAATGTCGAGAAGTGTGGTGGCATTTTCGTTGGCCGAACCATATAATTCCAGATTACGGATCGTAAAGCGGTCCATCCATACATAAGCATCTTCCGCGATGCGCTGAATATGGGTAATATGCTGTATTTTATTATGCTGGGTTTCGGAAAGATAATAGAGGATGGCCCCGCATCCGATAATGCCTTCGTATAATTCCTCTATTCCGAAACCTTTAAGAGAATTGGTTTTAAAATGTCCGGTAAGGCTTTCTTTTGCATAATCTTCCTTAAAGATCCAGTCTTCAAGATAAAACAGGTTGAAATCGTTTCCGAACGTGTGCAGGAAATGGTTTTTGTTTCCTTTCTGTACAAGTATTTCGCTGGGTTTGAAATTCTGAAGTAGCTTATCTATATATTCTTCCGTTCCCTGCGAAGTTAAGAATTCACCTGTAGAAACATCAAGTAGCGCAATTCCGATACTCTTCTTCCCAAAGTGAAGGGCGGCAAGGAAATTATTGCTTTTGGAACTCAGAACTTCATCGTTAATGGCGACACCGGGCGTTACCAGTTCCGTCACGCCCCTTTTTACAATTGTTTTGGTCGTTTTAGGGTCTTCCAGCTGGTCGCACACGGCAACACGTAAACCGGCTTTTACCAGTTTGGGCAGGTATACGTTTAAGGAATGATGGGGAAAGCCTGCGAGTTCGGTTTCGCTGCTGGATCCCGCGCCACGCTTTGTTAACGTGATACCGAGAATTTTGGCCGTGCGTACGGCGTCTTCTCCAAAGGTTTCATAAAAATCTCCAACGCGGAACAGCAGGCAGGCATCAGGATATTTTGTTTTGATCTGATTGTATTGCTGCATTAACGGCGTTTCCTTTTTTTCTTTTTCCTTTGATGACATCTGTTCTTTTTTTAGAAATACAAATATACCATATCTGAGATAAAAATGACAGGACCTAAAAATGAAAATAAGTTTTCGTAAAACGGATTTTTATTTTGTATCCGGGGAAGATGCAGGATCCAATCCATAATAACTGCGCAGTTTCTGGATGATAATAGAAGTAAATACCGTTACTGCAAACCCGGTAAAACAGCCGAAAGCTACGGTTGCGAACCGGAAAAGCGGTGCGGTGTTTTCATTAAGCGTATGCGATTGAAGCATGACGATGAGAAATGCAACAATGGCAACACGGCTCATATTCATTACTTTGAAAAGATGGCAGATGATGCTGGTGAAAACAATCCCGGCTACCAGCATAAAGATAGTGGTAGGGTGAATAAGGTGGCACAGCAATCCTACAGATGACCCGATAAGGTTTGATTTTACGCGTTCGCCCGTAAGCCTGCGGGAATCTTTTCCTTCCGGGGAAATTACGAGGATAATGGATAGCAGGGCCCAGAAAGGCTCATATTCCGGAAATCGGTGCATAAGCCAGTATCCAAGTAGGAATCCAATAACGCAGCGGACGATGTAAACTGCCAATTGCGAGGTAATAAGTTGTTTAATGAATTGATGAAGCATGATTTTTTGCGTTTCACAATGCAAAAATATTACAACTTTTTGAATTCAGACACGTTGTACCGTTTAAAGAACTACCGGGAAATCCGTAACGAGTTCCGAGAACCTTTGCGGAAGCTCCATATTGCACAGGTGCAGTGCATGCAGCGTTTTATGTGTGGAATTTGGAATCTGTGTATTTAAGAAGACGGCATCTTCATGAGTGGTTACTTTATCCAGGTCGGCCGAAATAAGGAGAGTCGGCAGTTCAATGTTGGCCGTCTGGCTGCTGAAATCGGTTGCAGCTATTGCCTTACAGCATGCAATGTAGGCATTGGGATCCGTATTTTCGAAAGTGGTGACAACCTGCCGGGCCTCATCGGGATGCTGGTCGATGAAGTTAGGAGTAAGCCATCGTTTCAACGTGTCCTGTGAAATGCTTTGAAGACCGTTGGATTTTACCGTTTCAATGCGTTGCTGCCAATTTTCTTTTGTTCCTATTTTTGCCGCCGTGCTGCACAATATAAGGGCTGCAAAACGTTCAGGATGATGGAGGCCGAGCCACTGGCCTGTAAGCCCACTGATCGACAACCCGCAGAAAACGAGGTTTTGGGCATTCAGCGGAAAGTATTCCAGTTCTCTTTTATTCAGATATTCAATAAGGTGCAGTACATCATGTGCAAGGTCACCGATGGTGAGGCCGTTTTCGTCCTGATAACCGGTACTGCCACCATGACCGCGTTTGTCGAACCTTAAAATATTGTAATGCGCCGATAAGTAAGGAATGTTGTCATCCCACATTCTGAAATCACATCCTAGTGAATTGCCCAGCATCAGGGTTTTGTTTTTTCCGAAATCTTCGAAAAGGTAATGACAGTCATAACCGGGGAGTTTTGCTACAGGCATGGTTTACTATTTTTTAGATTGGTTGTGTTAATTTACGAAATCTAAAGTTTGAATCATAACCCTTTTTAATGATATCTTAGCAGTTTCAAAATTTACCCATGAAAAAGTTAGTTTTAGACGAGTTAAACCGTAAAAGTACCGAAGAATTCAAAGAAGCCGTTAAAACCCCGCTAATCATAGTGTTGGATGATGTAAGGAGCCTGCACAACATAGGGGCCTTTTTCAGAACGGCAGATGCTTTTCTCATAGAAAAGATATATTTATGCGGCATAACGGCAACACCTCCCAATAAGGAAATTCACAAAACGGCACTGGGAGCTACGGAAACAGTGGAATGGGAATATGTAAAAGAAGTTGGCGACCTGGTTCACCGTCTGAAGGATGAAAATATCCACATTATTTCCGTAGAACAGGCTGAAGGGTCTGTGATGCTGAATGATTTTGAAGTACAGAACGATGTAAAGCATGCTCTTTTTTTCGGAAACGAGGTCAAGGGAGTCAGCCAGTACGTGGTAGATCACAGCGATGCGGTAGTTGAAATTCCGCAGCTGGGAACCAAGCATTCGCTGAACGTATCCGTAAGCGGTGGTATTGTAATCTGGGATTTTTTCCGCAAGCTGCAGTAATTAACCTAGTCTGGAACAGATGCGCTTTAATACCTCCATATAATCTTCATGGCTGGTTACAAAGTCCTTATCCGTTATATCAATAACCAAAACGTTTTCCTGGGGGAGCGATTTGATGAACTCACTGTAGCTGCGCTCAATTTTATTTAAATAAGCCGGCTGTATGTTGTTTTCGTAATCGCGCCCTCGCTTTTTGATGTTGTTCAGAAGGTTTTCGGTATTCTGGTAAAGGTAAACATATAGGTCGGGCTTGGCGCTTTCCTTGTACATTACATCAAAAATAGTACGGTACAAGACTGCTTCGTCCGTATCTAAAGTAACCTGTGCGAAAATAAGCGACTTGTAAATATAATAATCGGCTACGGCAAAATCGTTGAATAGGTCGTATTGTCCCAGGCTTTGGTTCAATTGGGAATACCGGTCTGCCAGGAACGACATTTCCAGCGGAAAGGCATACCTTTCCTGATCTTCGTAAAATTTAGGAAGGAAAGGGTTGTCGGCAAAACGCTCCAATACGGGAAGCGCATTGAAGTCCTGTGCAATTTTTTGCGCCAGGGAAGTTTTGCCCGAGCCGATATTTCCTTCAATGGCAAGGAAATTCAACTTTTGTAAAGGATACGTGTTTTTTGGAAGTGTTAAAGAGCCTGCCTTCTCAATCTTTGAATCATCGGTGCAGGCTTCCAGTAGTTCTGCTGTTGATTTGCGCAGTACAGGATGTTCCCATTCAAAAGAGAGGTCATTAAGCGGTACCAGTACGAACCTGCGGTATTGCATTTGCGGATGAGGAACGGTAAGCGCTTCAGATTCTATGACAGAATCATTAAAATAGATAATGTCAATGTCAACTGTTCTGGCGGCGTATGCATCGGTCGTTTTCTCTGTTCTGCCCAATTGTTTTTCCAGGTCTTTTAATTTCGATAAAAGAGGCTGGGCATGGAACGGGGTATGAATAAGGATACAGATATTATAAAAAGGAAAACTGTCGAATCCCCATGAAGGGGTTTCATACAGCAGAGAGGTCTGTACAACGAAACCTATATGTTCGTGAAGGGCCTCGACCGCCATCTGTAGATATTCTTTCCGGTTGCCCAAATTGCTTCCAAGGGCTAAGACTACTTTATTATAAACCTGCATGGGGCAAAAATACGTATTGTTCGTTATACTTTAAAGCGCTAAAATGTCGTCCTTTAAAAAAGTTGACGGAAATTGTAACGTTTTCTCCCGGCTTCATACTAACTTTGTAAAGTTAAAAGGATAAAAATGAATTTTTTAAAGAATGTATTGGCAACTTTAGTAGGAATCATCCTGTTTTGTATGATGTCATTTTTCATTTTATTAATCGTCGGGATCATTGCATCGGCCGGATCTTCTTCCAAGACCAGCACGACCAAAAACAATTCTGTGATTAAGCTTGATCTGAAAAATGTAACCGATGATTACGGCGGTAGTATGTACATTGAGGATTTTGATTATAAAGAAACCAATCATGACGGCCTTATAAACATATTGCAGGCCCTTGATTATGCAAAGACCGATAATAAGATAAAGGGTATTTCCATTGAGAATAATTTTACTTCTTTGGGAATTACGCAGCGCAAGGCTATCGTAGATAAATTAAACGAGTTTAAAAAAACAGGTAAGTTCGTAGTGGCCTATGCCGATTATTATTCGCAGAGCGAATACTACCTTGCCTCCGCAGCAGACACGGTTTATATGAACCCGATGGGAAGCATTGACTTTAAAGGTCTGGCTTCCGAAGTTCTTTATATGAAAGATCTTCAGGATAAAACGGGCGTACAGATGGAAGTCATCCGCCACGGGAAATATAAAAGTGCCGTTGAACCTTTTCTTCAACAGCATATGAGCAATGAAAACCGTGAGCAGCTTACCGTGTTGCTGAACTCGATGTGGGAAGCTTTTGTAGGAGATATTTCCAAAAACCGGAAAATTGACGTGGCGGTGCTTAATGATATTGCCACGAACCTTAATGCGCGTAATGCCAACCTGGCTTTAGAGAACAAGCTTATAGATAAAATCGCGTATATAGACGAATATCAGAATGGAATAAGAAAGGCTTTGGGTATTAAGTACGATGAGGATATTAACGAAATCGATATTCTTGATTATGTACAGGATACAAGCCTGAAAGCGCTTAACTTTTCTGCCAAAGACCAGATAGCGCTGGTTTTTGCCCAAGGTGAAATACAGGGAGGAGAAGGAAGCATTACGACAATAGGAGAAAAGTCTATTGGAAGGGCTCTTAAAGAAGCACGTAAAAACGATAAGATAAAGGCAGTGGTACTGCGTGTAAACTCACCAGGAGGAAGTGCGTTAACATCGGATATCATATGGCGCGAAATAGAATTGACTAAAAAAATCAAACCCGTGGTGGTTTCCATGGGAGATGTAGCTGCTTCCGGTGGTTATTATATTGCATGTAATGCTACACGCATTTTTGCAGAGCCGGGAACGATTACCGGATCCATAGGGGTTTTTGGGATGATGCCGAACTTTAAAAAGGTTGCCGATAAGTTCGGGGTAAATGCTGAAGAAGTAAAAACGCACGAAAATGCAGATGGGTACAGTCCGTTCCGTGAAATGTCTCCTAAATACAGAGAAACCATGACGGAAAGTATTGAAATTATTTACGATGTATTTGTATCGCGTGTTGCAGCAGGGCGTAATATGACGAAAGAAAAAGTAGATGAAATTGCACAGGGACGCGTATGGACGGGAACGATGGCTAAGCAACTTGGACTGGTTGACGAGCTTGGAAGTCTGGATGCGGCTATTTCATATGCGGCAAAGATTGCCAAAACCGATAATTATAAGGTGTCCTTATATCCTGAGTATAAAATAGAATTCGGAGATCTGATCCGCAGGTTTTTCGGAATGTCTGTTTCAAGTGTGAAACAGGACGCCATAAAAGAGGAAATTGGTGTTGAAAACTACGAACTGTTAAAGCGCATGAACTACCTTAAACAGAACGAAGGGGTACAGGCAATGATGCCTTACCATTTGAACATCAAATAATTTAATGTTTACTTTTAAAAATCCCCTGGCGGCCGCCAGGGGATTTTTTTATGATCAGTCTACCCTGAACGAAATTTTACAGATGACGCCGTAAGTAGAAATTTCACCATTTTTTACATGGCATTTCATGTCCTTTACATATACAGAGTCGATGTTTCTGACAGATTTTGAAGCTTCTGCCACAGCTTGTTTAACGGCATCGTCAAAACTTATTTCAGAATGCGCGATTACCTCGATTACTTTTACAATTCCCATAACATTTTAATTTTGAGTTGATTAAATATAATCAAAATTAAAACAGGGTCAAAACAATTTTATACCCTTCGTATGTCCGTATATTGAAAACAGTGCCATCCTCAAAAATAAGATACTGGCCTTTTATACCTGCAAGCCGGCCTTTATAACAAGGCGACTTATCCAGGTTAAGGCTGCTAATCTTAACTGGATATTTTTCAACGGGGTAATGAAGCTGGAGGATTTCGCGTTGTGTTTGTTCGAAAAACGGCATGGATTCATGCGGCAGATAGGGAGCAGTACCTTTTACTGCATCGTCAAGATCCACCGACAGTATCTCATTCTGCAGCATTTTACGCCAGTTGGTTTTGTCTGTATAGCGGCTTTTCAGGGCGACTTCGGTTATACCGGCCAGGTACCTGTTCGGAACTTCAAGTACGGGGATGGCAAACGAAGCGCCCTGGTCGATCCAGCGGGTAGGTACCTGGGTTTTACGTGTTACCCCTATTTTAAGGTCGCTGGCCACAGCGAGGTACACAATATGGGGTTGTAATTGTATTTTCTTTTCATATACAAGGTCCCGGTCTTCAATATCAAGGTGCGCTGTGCTTAGTTCCGGCCGCATGATCCAGTCTCCAACCGAGGCACTCGACATAAAGCAGTCGTAGCAGAACCCCTGTCTGAAAATTTTTTTCTCCTTCCCGCAGTTAAGGCACTGGTAACCTGTGTGACGGATTTCTATTTCTTTACCGATGAGTTGGTTCATATGAATGAATGCGTTCTGAAAGATCAGGTAATACTGTATGGGATCCGATAATTCAGTTTGCATTTTATTTAAAACTCCTTCGTATTGCATCAGATTTTTTTTATTTTTGAATGAACTGTAAAAATACAAAGTTATCAACGATACTTTGCATCGATGCTCAATTAAAAACGCATGGCATTATCAATAATTAACTCTATTGTTTCGTGGATTTTAAAGAAGAGAATTCATCAGATTGAATTGTTTATAAAATATCCGCACGACGTACAAAACGAATTGTTATTGAATTTGATTCAACGGTCCAAGTATACCGAAACGGGTAAAACCTATGACTTTTCGTCGGTTTTGTCGTACCAGCAATTTGCAGAACGGGTTCCTGTATCAACCTATGAGGATCTTGAATCTATGATTGAGCGCAGCAGGCAGGGGGAAGGCAATATTTTCTGGCCCGAGCCCATCCGGTTTTTTGCCAAATCGAGCGGGACAACCAACGCCAAGAGCAAATTTATTCCCGTAAGTACGGATGCGTTGGAAAACTGTCATTACAAGGCAGGAAAAGATATGTTGTGCCTGTACCTTAACAATAATGAGGATTCTCAGCTATTTACTGGGAAAAGCCTGCGTCTTGGAGGAAGCAAGCAGCTTTATGAGGATAACAACACTATTTTTGGAGACCTGTCTGCCATACTTATTGATAATCTTCCGTTCTGGGCAGAATTCAGTTCCACCCCAAGCAATAAGGTTTCCCTGATGAACGAATGGACCGAAAAAATGAAAGCCATCGTAAGAGAAACCAAAAATGAAAATGTTACGAGCCTTGTAGGGGTTCCTTCATGGTTGTTGGTTTTGCTTAACAACGTGCTTCAGGATACGGGGAAGGAAAACCTGCTGGATGTTTGGCCTAATGCGGAAGTGTATTTTCATGGAGGCATCAGTTTTGAGCCATACAGGGAACAGTATAAAAAGATATTTCCTAAAGAAGGTTTCCGGTTTTATGAAAACTATAATGCTTCGGAAGGCTTTTTTGCGATACAGGACCGAAATGATGCAGACGACATGCTCCTGATGCTCGATTACGGTATTTTTTATGAGTTTATTCCTATGGATACTTTTGGAACATCCGACCAAAAAATAGTATCTTTAGCCGAAGTTCAGCCCGGAAAGAATTATGCTTTAGTCATCACAACGAATTCAGGACTGTGGCGTTACCTCATAGGGGATACTGTTCGTTTTACTTCTGTAAATCCTTACAGAATCCGTATTACGGGAAGGACGAAACATTATATAAACGTATTCGGAGAAGAGCTCATGATTGAAAATACGGATAAAGCCCTTGCAAAAACAGCTGAGGAATTCGGTGTTGATGTAGTGGAATATACCGTTGCTCCCGTGTTTATGAAAGAAAAGGAAAAAGGAGCGCATGAATGGATGATCGAGTTCAGGAAAAACCCGGAAGATTTCGTTGCTTTTTCCAAAAGGCTTGACGAAAATGTACAGGCGTTGAATTCCGATTATGAAGCGAAGCGCTATAATAATATGACATTGAACCCGCTGGTTCTGAATATTGCCCAACCTAATTTATTCCATTACTGGTTGAGTAAAAAGGATAAACTGGGAGGGCAGAACAAGATACCACGGCTGTCGAACGACCGTTCTTATATGGAACAATTGTTGAAAATGAATATTTAATATCAATTATATACTATGAGTGAACAACCAGTAAATATTAATTTCAGATTAATTAATATTACAACCGAGGAATTTAAACAGAATGATGTAGATCAGGAAAACGGGACTTTAGATTTAAATTTCGATTTTCAATTTGGAGTTAATAATGAAAAACACTTTGTAAAAACCATCTCTAAATTCAAATTTTTGTTGGATAAGGAAGAAGTTATGGAAATAGCTGTTTCTTGCGAATTTGAATTTGAGCCTGCAGGATGGCAGTTTTTCGTTAAAGGAGAACAGTTGATATTGCCTAAAGGGCTGTTACAGGAACTGGCAATGTTTACTATGAACACAACTCGTGGTGTTTTACATTCTAAAACAGAAGGTCATAAATACAACCGTTTGTTTATTCCAATGATCGGAGGAGAGTTTATCAAGCAGGATTTGGCAATCCCTTTAAACCCTACTACAGTAAACTAAAAAATAAAAGGATGTTGGTAAGACATCCTTTTATTTTTTTAGTAAAAAAAAAGAAGCCTTGCAATTGCAAGGCTTTCATTATACTTCTATTTGATAAGAAATTACTTAGTTGTAGCAGGAGCTTCAGTAGTAGTTTCTGTAGTAGTAGTTTCAGTAGCTGGAGTCTCAGTTGTAGTCTCTGTAGTAGTTGTAGTTTCTTCAACAGCAGGAGTAGTTTCTTCAACTGGAGCTTCTGGAGTTGTAGTTTCAACTGTAGTTTCTTCAACTGTAGTTTCTTTAGCAGTGTCTTTACAAGATACGAAAGCAACAGAAGCTACTAATACTAATGATAATGCTAATTTTTTCATTTTTTTAATTATAAAAGTTAATTATTAATTCTGTACAAAGATATGAATTTTTTGATACGTCAATATTTTTTTGTGATTTTTTTTTAAAAATATTTTCAGGGCTTAAAATGCTGAATGTTAACGTTTTGTTTTCTTCTTGTCTTTGGGATATACGATTTTTAATTCGTCGATAAGGTGTCGGGCATTTGCATATTTATCAATTACGAACAGAATGTAACGGGCGTCTACCATAATGTTGCGGCATATAGACGGATCGTAATGAATATCACTCATGGTACCTTCCCAAACCCTGTCAAAATTAAGGCCGATAAGGTTACCGTTGGCATCTATGGCCGGAGACCCCGAATTACCGCCTGTTGTATGGTTGGTTGCAATGAAGTTAACCGGTAATTTCCCGTTTTTATCAGCATACGGACCAAAATCCTTTTTGTTGTAAAGATCTATAAGTTTTTGAGGAACGTCGAATTCATAATCACCCGGAATGTATTTTTCCATAACTCCATCCAGATAGGTAACATAATTATAGGTAACCGCATCGTTCGGCTCATAGCCATTAACCTTTCCGTATGTAACGCGTAAAGTTGAATTGGCATCCGGGAAGATTCTGGCCTCCGGGAACAGTTCCAGCTGCGCTTTCATATAAGTACGCTGCAATCCTTCCAGTTCAAGCGCCATCTTGTCAAAGGCAGGCGCTATATTTGCGAAGTAGTTATTCGCAAGGTCTTTTGCCAGTACATAACCAGGATCTTTTTGCATGTTTTTAACAACATCTTCGGGCTTACCGCTGAGCAGTTTTTTAACGCCTTCATAAGAAGTCAGGGCCGATTTGGAGTAAATATCGTTACCCAAAGCGGTGTAATCCTTGTTTTTAATTGATGAGGGAGTAAGATCTGCCGGAGCTTTTGTTCCGTATAATTTTACCGTAGCTTCGAAAATTCCGTGATCAACCTCTTTGTTGAAGTCTTTGTACAAAGATTCAAGTCCTTTGATAAGGTTTTCCTTGCGGTCGTTAAATCCTTGTTCTCCAACTTTAGGCAGGGCATTTTCCAACTGGTAAAGACGGAAACCTACCGATAAAAGTTCGTTATTCCGCAGTGTTACTTCCTGGAAGTAATCCCGGGCCAGCGCGTACGGTGTGATGGATTTGTAAAGTTTCTCGAATTGCGGAAGCAAATTGCCGTATTCTGCCTGCTTGTTCGCTTTAACAAGGCGCTGGTTGAAACTTTCTTCAAATGTTTTTTTCAGGGCAACGGCATTGGTTTTTTTAAGCCCCTGGCTTTCCCCAATCCATTTTTTCCAGTAATTGGCTATTCCTGCATACTTGGAGGCATACTGGATTTTTATGGCCTGATCCTGACGCATAAAGCCGTCGGCAACTTTTAGTGCTTTGTCGCGGATTTCAATTTTTGCGGGATTCAGATCGTTGATGATCTGTTCAACAGCAAAAGAAGGAAGGTATTCCTGCGTTCTTCCCGGGTAACCGTAAACCATGGTAAAGTCGTTCTGTTCAATACCGCTTAATGATACCGGGAAATAATGTTTCGGTGTATAAGGTACGTTGTCCTTAGAATATTTTGCAGGTCTGTTATTCTTGTCAGCATAAATACGGAACAATGAAAAATCTCCCGTATGGCGCGGCCAAACCCAGTTGTCGGTATCGGATCCGAATTTTCCTATAGAAGAAGGCGGAGCTCCAACCAAACGTACATCTTCAAAAGACTCCGTTACAAAAAGCATATACTGGTTTCCTTCAAAAAAGGTACGGATCATAACATTTTGCCAGCTTTCGCGTTTGTATGATTTCTGTAGTTCGCTGATGTTGCTTTGAATCTTCGCTTTTTTATCAGCTTCAGCTGTTAAACCGTCCACCCCGTTTAGGATGGTTTTGGTAACATCGTGTATGCTTACAATAAATGTTACTTCCAGATTAGCATTCGGTAATTCCTCATCGTATGATTTTGCCCAGAAACCGTTTTGAAGGTAATCGTGCTCCACTGTTGAATGAGACTGAATTTCTCCGTAACCGCAATGGTGGTTCGTAAGCAACAGCCCTTTTGAAGAAATAACCTCGGCGGTACATCCTCCGTTAAACTGCGGTACAGCATCTTTCATACTTGAATTGTTCACATCATAGATGTCGGCAACCGACATTTTCATTCCTAAGCTTTTCATTTCTGTCTCGTTCATTCCCTTCAGTAAAGAAGGTACCCACATTCCGCCCTGTTGCGCGAAAATAGGAAATGAGACAAACAAGACGAATGCTCTCAGTAATTTTTTCATTTTTTAGATTTATTAAAAGAGTGAAAATTGAGTGCCCAAGATACGAATTTTAAAACAAATTACTTAAGTTTGGCCTGTTTACCGCCAATTATGAAGTATCTGAGATTTCATCCGGGGCATTTTATTAAAATGCTGGCCGTTTTCAGTGTTGAGGTTTTTATAGCGCTGTTTGTACACGATGCCTTTATAAGGCCTTATGTCGGAGATGTTATAGCCGTTGCTTTTGTCTATTATTTCGTAAGGGCTTTCCTGACCTGTAAGCCTGTTTATGCCGCATTTATGTCCCTGACCTTCGCTTTTGCAGTGGAGTATGGGCAGTATGTGGGGCTTATTTCATTTTTAGGTCTGCGCAACAACGAACTGGCACGCATTGTATTGGGAACCTCTTTTTCCTGGGGAGATGTTCTTTGCTATATCGCAGGATTCGCGCTTTTGTTTCTGCTGGATCCGGAATTAAGGAAAAAGCATTAAATCGCGTTTGTGCTTTCTGAACTGTTCTTTTTCATAAAGACGGATCGCATTGTTGTTGTGAGGTTCTACCTCGAGCACAATTTTTTTAAAGTCGTTTTCTTTTGCATATTCCTTAACAAAAGTCATTGCCTTTTTTCCGATTCCTTTTCCCTGAAACTCAGGACTGATGTATAGTTCATCGAGTAGCAGTACGTATCCGCCCATTTCAAAACTAAAAAACCTTATCAAAATCAGGTACCCGCATATACGCCCTTCTTCCTTGATGAGGAAACAGCTGCCGAGATGTGGGTTTTCAATGAAATTTTTAAATAGATGTCCGGTCTCTTCCGGATTTATAGGATAACCGTCGATGGCATAGAAATGTACCATATGCCCGACCGTTTCGCTTATTTCCGTTTCTTTGAGTAATTCAAATTTTATCATAAGTTTCAATTTCTACTTTTCATTAATGTTGTTTTCTGTTTGTTGAAAATGTACTGCATAACCGCGCGGGTAGCATCTTTATTCTGTAAAACGAAGGCCTTGTTTTTACTGCCTAATTCTTTACGGTAACCAGTATCTTCTAGTTGCTGTATAACCTGGGAAAGTTCGTCGGTATTGTGTACAACTAGGCAGCTTCCAAGCTGTACAAGGTCTTTTGCTTCCTGGAATTTTCCATATTCGGGTCCAATAATCACAGGAATGCCGAAAGTAGCCGGTTCCAGTATGTTGTGAAGGCCGGTTTTAAATCCGCCTCCAACGTAGGCAATGTCTGCATACGCATAAATGCTTGTAAGGATTCCTATAGTATCAATAATAAAGACATCAGCTTCTGCAACATCTTCCTCCTCCTTATTGCTGAACAAGACGGTTTTACGACTGATTTTATTGAGCAATGCCGTTATTTCCGCTTCTTTTATGTTATGTGGTGCGATAATCCATTTTATGCCGGAACTTCTGTTAAGGACGGGAAGATATACTTCTTCGTCCTCGGGCCAGGAACTTCCGACCACAATGGTAAAAGTATCGTTTTGAAACCTTGCGATAAAATCCAGCGGCTGTACCCGCTCAACAATCTGTGCCACGCGGTCAAAACGCGTATCGCCGTTTACCGTAACATTTGAGAATCCTATAGATTGCAATAACTTCAGAGAGGCTTGATTCTGTACAAAAAAGTGGTTGAACGATTTCAATGCATTCCTGTAAAAGCCTCCATAGCGTTTGAAAAACAGCTGTGAAGGACGAAATATACCCGATACCAGATAAGTAGGAATACGGCGTTTCCCAAGCTCGTTCAGATAGTTAGGCCAGAATTCGTATTTAATGAAAAATACCATAACCGGATTGACGAGGTCGAGAAATCGCTTTACATTTTTCCGCGTATCAAGAGGCAGGTACAAGGTAACATCCGCTATCTCATTGTTTTTCCGTATTTCAAATCCTGAGGGAGAGAAAAAGGTCAGAATGATTTTATATCCGGGGTGTTCCTGCTTAAGTTGTTCCAGCACAGGAAGCCCCTGTTCGTATTCACCAAGCGACGCAACATGCATCCAGATCCATTGGCTGTCCTTGTTTATCTTTTCTTCTAATACAGAGAAAGTATTTCTTCTTCCCGCAACAAACAGTTTCATCTTGGCACTGAACAAGCCTGCCAAAGGAATTAAAAACGATGCGAGCTGTATTCCAATCTGGTATAAAAAATTCATAAACAACGATTCTTACGGCAAAAATACGAATTAGTTTGAGTCAAAAGTAGGTACCCTAAAAGTAATAATTAAGAACTAATTTTAGTACATTTGTCCATCATAATGCATTATTCAACGCAATGAAAAAACTTCACATGGTTGACCTTAAGAGTCAATACGAACACATAAAAAATGAAATAAATGCAGGGATTCAGGAAGTACTGGATCATACAGCTTATATCAACGGTCCGAAAGTTCATGAATTTCAGGAAAAACTGGAACAATATCTGGGAGTGAAGCATGTTATTCCGTGTGCCAACGGTACGGATGCTTTACAGATAGCGATGATGGCACTGGGACTAAATCAAGGCGATGAAGTAATTACGGCAGATTTTACATTTGCAGCAACTGTGGAGGTTGTCGGGCTTCTGGGGATAACCCCGGTACTGGTTGATGTGGAAGAGGATACGATGAACATTTCCATCGAGGCTATTAAAAAAGCCATTACACCTAAAACCAAAGCTATTGTTCCCGTACACTTGTTTGGTCGTGCAGCGAATATGGATGCCATAATGGCTCTTGCTGAAGAACACAAACTGTTTGTGATTGAAGATAATGCGCAGGCTATAGGGGCAGATTATACTTCGGCAGCCGGAGAACAGAAAAAAGCAGGTGTAATCGGGCATGTCGGGGCAACATCGTTCTTTCCTTCCAAAAATTTAGGTTGTTACGGCGACGGCGGAGCTATATTTACCAATGATGATGCTTTGGCCCATATTATAAGGGGAATCGTAAATCATGGAATGTATGAACGCTACCATCATGATGTTATTGGGGTGAATTCTCGCTTAGACAGCATACAGGCCGTGGTACTGAATACCAAACTGCCGCTTCTTGACTCTTACAACAAAGCCCGGAGAAAAGCGGCGCGTAAGTACAATGAAGCATTTGAATCAAGTGAAAATATTGTAACACCGTTTTTTGACGATAAGGTAAACGATCATGTATTTCATCAATACGTGATCCGCATAACGAACGGTAAAAGAGACGGTCTGCTTGCCCATCTGCAGGAAAAAGGGATTCCTTGTGCCATTTATTATCCTATTCCGTTGCATAAACAGAAGGCCTATGAGGACAGCAGGTACCAGGATGCAGATTTTCCTGTAACCAACCTGTTGGTAGAACAGGTGATTGCGCTTCCTATGCATACAGAACTTGATGATGAACAGATTCGGTATATTACATCTGCCGTTCTGGAATTTGTATAAAAAAAATAGCACTTTTAAAGTGCTATTTTTTTTGAGTAATATGATCTTCTTTTGAGGTTTTACCCAATTTTATTTGAAGAATTTCACCGAATCCGACGGGAATTTTAAATGCGTTTTCCAAAGGGATCTGTAAGATGTAGCACCAAATACTTCTGATGATTCCTCCATGGCACACAATGAGTACTTTTTGATTGTGCGTATTTTTCCTGAGGTCTTCCATAAACGCATGCAAACGTTCGTAAACAGCACTGAAGCTTTCTCCCCCAATGGCTGAGGTATGAACGTAGTCTTTATACCATGGCGCAATCTGGGATTCAGGAATTTCATTCCAACATTTGAGTTCCCAATCACCGAAATGCATTTCTTTTAAGCGGTCGTCCGTTATGATGTTCTTTCCGAATTTCCGGGCCAGCTGCATACATCTTTTAAGCGGGCTGCTGTAAACCACATCAAAAGAAACGGGGAGTTTACCGGTTAAGGCTTCGGCTTCTGTTTCAAAAGTAGCTGCAACATCCACATCCGTTTGTCCGTAGCAGATACCGGAAGCAACATTAACCTTCGTATGACGGATTACATAAACTTCCATATGATAAGAAATCCAAGATAAATTAATACTTCCGTTACCTGTTGCACCGTTCCCAGGCAGTCGCCCGTATATCCCCCGATATGCTTTTTAAAGTACCATCCTAGATACAGTTTTCCCAGATAGGCAAAAGGGAGAACCAGGAGGTAAACGGTATTCTGTAAAAAGACAAACGGTAAAAGCGTAAAGAAAAGCCCGACCAATAACGTTTTTGCAGGCAGGGCGCTGTTGGCAATGGGTTTTGATTTGCTTTGGTCGATATCAGTCACATACTGATGCGTATGGATCATTAACCCCGACATATATCGGCTGCTTCCGTGCGCAATGACGAGTATCAGCATAAAAGAAGTAACGGATGTTTCGGCCAGGTGCTTCATTCCTGTAAACTTAAGGAACAGCAGCAGGACGATGCCAATAACCCCATATGCCCCGATGCGGCTGTCTTTCATAATGGTAAGGATTTTATCCTTTCCGTAACCGCCTCCAAAACTGTCGCATACATCCGTAAAACCGTCCTCGTGAAAAGCACCGGTCAGCAGTACGTTTGCCGCCATCATAAGAATCAGGCTGATATCTAATGGAAGGATGTACTGGAACAACCAGAAAATAACCGCGTTGAAACTGCCTATGATGAGCCCTATTAAAGGGTAGTATTTCTGTGATTGGTTCATGATGTCATCAGAATAAGCAATTCTGAAGGGGATGGGGATGCGCGTAAAAAACATAAGCGCGGTTAAAAAGTAAGTAGCTTCTCTTTTAAACATGATTATTTAGTTGAAATTCCGGCCGTGTCGAAGCTGGCCATTTCGTTTAAGAATGCGACCGCATTTTGGATAAGGGGATAAGCAAGAGCGCAGCCCGTACCTTCTCCAAGCCGCAGGTTGAGATCCAATAAAGGTTTTTGACCTAAATAGTTTAGAAAGCTTCTGTGCCCGCTTTCATCGGAAACATGACAAAAAACGGCATTTTCTGCAATATCGGCATTTAGTGCATGGCCAATTGCAAATGCAGCTGTAGCAATAAAACCGTCTACAAGGAATATCATATTGTTTTTACGGGCCTGCATCATAGCGCTGCACATCTGCGCAATTTCAAAACCACCGAATGTCTGCAAAATCGACATGGGATCTTTTATGGTTCCGTGGAAATCAAGAGCCTGCTTCAGCAAGGTTGTTTTATGATGCAGCTGTTCATCGTTCATCCCGGTACCTCGGCCAATACATTCTTCTATAGGCTTTTGCAGCAGGGAAGCCATAATAAGGGAAGCTGAAGAGGTGTTTCCAATGCCCATCTCACCGAATCCTATGATGTTGGAACCCGCTTTGAACAAAGTATCCGTAATTTCCCGTCCCTTTTCAAAACAAAAGTCCAGCTGATCGCGCGTCATGGCTTTTTGAGAAAGGGCGCTTAACGTTCCATATGCTGTTTTGGCACTTATTAATTGGGGATGTTCTTCGAAATCGAAATTAATACCGGAATCCACAATCTGGAGCGCTATGCCGTTGTGTTTGCAGAAAATGTTGATGGCGGCACCGCCATTGAGGAAATTATGCACCATCTGGAAGGTGACTTCCGGAGGGTAGGCACTTACGCCTTCTTTTGCCATGCCATGGTCTGCAGCGAATACGACGATGACGGGTTTTCTGAGCTGCGGTTTAAAGGTCTGCTGAGCCGATCCGATTTTAAAAGCCAGGTCTTCCAGGTATCCCAAAGCTCCTAAAGGTTTTGTTTTGAGGTCAATTTTTTGCTGTAGTTGTTCTTTGAATGTCATTTTTTATCGTATTTGATATACGACAGAAGCAGGAGTGAAGAATGGAATCGACAAACCATAGCTTCAGTCGCGAAAGCTTCATGTTAAATAATTTCATACAACGACCTGACTTAGATTGGGTAATCATCACAGTTGCGCGACAGTTCAGGAATTTCACCTGATTCCTTGTATGGATGTAAAGATAAGGGATCCTTTCGGATCAGGAAACCAATTCTTTGTATAAACGGTTAAAGGTAGCGTCGAGATCTGCGGATAATCCCGGATGCGGACGGGACGACTGTATGCTTGAGCTTTTTACGGCAGTAATCCATCTGAATTTCTCATCAGGTTCCAGTTGGGCTATAGGACCGGCTTCTTTTGCCCCCGCGCAGATCCTGGCAAAGGATTCAAGATTTTCACGTGCCTGCAACAGGTCGAACTCTTCGCAAAAAGCTTTAATTTTTGCTTCCGGCAACTCATACTCAAAACGGATAAAACGTTTTCTTTTACTAAAAAGAATAAGTCCTACGTTGATGAATTCTTCGCGTTCTATTTTGGGAATCAAACGGATAACGGCGTATTCGTAAACAACTTTATCTTGCATCTTGGGCGGCTTTTAGAAAAATATCAGCGTGAGCCAGGCGGTTGGACAAAAACTGAAAATAAACATCTCTTATTTCTTCGTTGGAGGGACCCTCTTCCCAATTCAGAAATGCATCGGGAATGCGGTTTACAATGTCTCGTAATACATCATCGTTAAGTTTGGATGTAAACTCTTTATGAACCTCGTCCAGTCTGGATGCTTTGGCAATAAGGGCATGATCCTTAATCATAGTGAAAGGGGTAAGAGATGTTTTTTCCCAATTATCCCATGAATGATGAAAGTAGAACGATGCACCATGATCTATAAGCCAGAGTTCCTTATGCCATATAAGAAGGTTGGTATTACGATACGTTCTGTCTACGTTTGTTATAAAGCTGTCCAGCCACACAATTCGGGAAGCCAGTAAAGCGTCACAATCGTTTATGGCCACATCATAGGTTATAGCTCCTGAAAGATAATGAAGCCCCAGGTTGAGGCCTTTACTGAATTTAAGCAAATCCTGGATTTCTTCATCGCCTTCTGTCTGTCCGAACGATTCGTCCAGTTCTATAAACACGAGTTCTGGAACAGGCAGATCGAGGTATTGTGCAATAAGCCCGCCCAGTAATTCTGCAATTAGGGCCTTTACTCCGTGACCTGCGCCACGGAATTTTATAACGTATTTAAAATCATCGCATGCTTCGGCCAATGCAGGTAAAGACCCGCCTTCGCGTAAAGGTGCAATGTAGCGTGTAACGGTTACGGTGCGTAAATCGGATATCATGAAAATGATGTTTTAACAAAGATAGTTTTTAACGGCAAATTCTGGTAACATCGCAATGTAATAAAAAACGACTTTCTTTTTGAAAGTCGTTTTTTATTTATGCTTTAATGGTTTCTACCGATTTGTCAATTTTGTTGATGAGCCCCATTAACACTTTCCCGGGCCCTACTTCCGTAAATGAAGTGGCTCCGTCGGCAATCATCTGTTGCACCGATTGTGTCCATCTAACGGGAGCTGTAAGCTGCGTAATCAGGTTTGCTTTGATTTGAGCAGGATCTGAAACGGCCGAAGCGGTCACGTTTTGGTATACGGGGCAAATAGGCGTGTGGAATGTAGTAGCTTCAATTGCTGCTGCCAGTTCCTCACGTGCAGGTTCCATCATAGGAGAGTGGAAGGCTCCTCCTACAGGAAGGATCAATGCGCGTTTCGCACCTGCTTCCTTCATTTTCTCACAGGCCAGTTCCACAGCTTTTGTTTCTCCTGAAATAACAAGTTGCCCGGGACAGTTGTAGTTTGCGGCTACCACAACCCCGTCAATTGAAGCACAGATGTCTTCCACTACCTTGTCTTCTAGGTTAAGGACAGCGGCCATTGTTGAAGGAGTGATTTCGCATGCTTTTTGCATGGCAAGGGCTCTTTTGGATACCAGTTGCAAGGCATCTTCAAATGAAAGGGCTCCGTTTGCGACCAAGGCAGAAAATTCTCCAAGGGAATGTCCCGCTACCATTTCAGGTTTGAAATCGGTTAAGGTTTTAGCCAGAATTACGGAATGTAAAAATACTGCCGGCTGCGTTACCTTTGTTTGCTTCAGTTCCTCTTCTGTTCCGTTAAACATGATTTCGGTTATATTAAAACCTAAGATCTCGTTTGCTTTATCGAATAATTTTTTAGCTGTTTCTGATGATTCATATAAGTCTTTACCCATTCCTGAAAATTGGGCACCCTGACCTGGAAATACGTATGCTTTCATTTTAAATTGTTAGTTTGCTGTTACAAAAATAAGAAAATAATGTATAAAAAAAAGTCCGCTTTTAAGCGGACTTTAGGTATTGAAATAATTTTACTATTGCAATACTTTTGCTCTGTTATCTTCAATTTTTGCGTGTTGATACATAGCGCTGAATACCAGATTATCTACCATTTGGCGGTTGTTTGTTGCCACCTTTTGTTTATAAGTAAGGTAATTAGGTAACTCGACCGGTTTTGTTACGGATTTCGTTTTGATCATGTAAACACCGTTGCGGCCATCGATGAGTTTGGATGTTTCATTAACTTTTTTACCCATAGCAATTCCTACTACCAAAGGCTCCTGGAAACCATTTACCATTGGATTTGCCCCCGTAACGTCAATTGCATTTACAATACCAGCTTTAGCATTTTTAGATACTTCTTCCAATGTAGAACCTGACATCTGTTTACGTAAGATGGCCGCTTTTTTCTCATTCATCAGGATAGGCTCTACCATTGGGCGTGCCTCATCAGCATCCATAATATCTGTATCGTTGATGCTTACAAGTTTTACGATTAAATGACCTTCCGGAGAATCGAATTTCTTAACATCTCCTACGTTTGTTTTTTTGTTGGATGCCCAACGGATTGCTTCCGTTTGCTGTCCTTCAATACCAGTCAGCTGATCATCAAACGCCGTAACTTTCGTAGCAGGAAAGGAAACAAGCCCTAATGCGGTAGCCTGTTTTGCAAAATCTTTTCCGCCTTCTACACTTTCAAGGAATTTGGTAGCACTGGCATATACCTGATCTTCTGTTTTAGTAGAAGGTTCGATTTTTTTTGCAATTGTAGCAAGCTGAACTCCTTCTTTTTCATTGATTTTATCCACTTTCAGAACGTGGAATCCGAAATCTGATTCAACAATTCCCAATTTTCCTACAGGATTGTTGAAAATATATTGGTCAAAGCTTGGAACCATCTGTCCTTTCGGAATATTTGGATATTTTCCACCTGTAGCTTTTGAACCTGAATCGTTGGTGTTGGCAGAGGCAAGTGCTGCAAAATCAGCACCACCCTGAGCTTCTTTTAACAATTGTTCTGCTTTTGCTTTCGCTTCTTCTTTCGTAATAGAAACTGTAGCATCAGCTCTCATAGCCCCTTTATAAGCGATTAATATATGGGATGCATCAACGGTTTCAGCCGTTTTCTTTTTTGCAACGATTTTTGAAACTGCATAATAATCATTGAATACGTAAGGACCATATATAGATCCTATGGCTCCATTGTATAGATTTGCTGCGTGTTCAACAGGCAACTGTTCTTTAGCGTAATAGGTAGAATCATAAGGAACATCTGAGTTCTGATCTACAAACGCTCTTACATCTGTTACTTTGGCAAATCCGGAAATAGTATCATTTTTATTTGTAGACTTATTGAAAACAACTGAAGGTTTCATTAGATCTTCCAATAATTGCTTTACCTGAGCTTCATCTTCTTTTGAAGGTTTGTTCTGTACGAAAACGTACTCCACTTTACGGGAAGGCGTAGTTTTAAATTGTTTCTCGTGTTTTTTGATATAAGATTGGATGTCTTCATTCGTTACTTTAGCTTGGTCATCGTTTACCATGCTGTATTGTAAAGTAACATAATCAAAAGAAACTTTTGTTGCTTCGTTTTTATATGCCATTCTCGCTTCAGCTGCAGTGGTTACGACAGCTCCTTTGATCATCGTCATATACATTTGCTCTTTTGCAAATTTTTCCAGTTCTACTTCATAAGCAAGCCAGGCATTCCATTGCTGTGCACCGCTTGCTTTCATCTGAGCCAGAAAAGCATTGAATTTGTTGACGTCGAATTTTCCTGCTTCATTCTGAAATTGCGGATTCTGACCAAAATTCGGGTGATTCTTGATTACGTTAATGAGCTGATCTTTTCCTAAGCGTAATCCTGCTTTCTCCAACTGCTCGGTAAATAATATGGAACGGACTTCGGTATTCCAAACCTGGGCGTATGCCTGTGATCCTTTTACCTGCCCGCTTTGTTCGAGGTTACCTACTTTATTCTGATAGTCTGCCGTGGGAATGGCAATTCCGTTTACTTCCCCTACGTTACGGGAACCGAAATTGATGCCTCCTTCAAACAAACCTCCAATGATAAAAGCAAATAAACTTAATCCAATTACTCCAATTAGTAAACCAGACTTCTCTCTAATTTTCTGTAAAACTGCCATCTTATATAATGTGAATTCTATTTAGAGAGCGAAAATACAATTATCTGTTAAATAAAAAAAAGAGATTAAAAAAAAATGCACCTTTTTTTGGTACATTAATTCAACTTTGTTAAAGCTACCGTTTTTATTCGGGTTGAGGTTGCGGCAAGTACCTTTATTTTATAGGGATAAATTGTAATTATTTCCTTTGCTTTCGGATGTCTTTTCAAATTGTGAAAGATGAAACCGCCGAGTGAATGGTAATTTTCCGATTCTGGAATCAGGAGTCCGAATTTATCTTTCAGATCATCTATATCAAGACTTGCAGAAAAAATGTACTCGCCAGGTCCTATTTGTTTGGAAATAAGGGTGTCGTCGTGTTCATCCGTAATCTCACCGAATAGTTCTTCAATGATGTCCTCGAGTGTTACGAGTCCGGTGATTTCGTTCTCTGCATTTTTTATCAGCGCAATTGATTTTTTACGCAGTGTAAGCGTATTGAGAAGGTCTTTAATAAGCACGTCGTCATAAACATACACAAAGGGTCTCAGAAAAGGCTCTATCGGTTCTCTGAGTTCGAGCAGGTCATAAGTATGAAGGTAGCCAATAAAGTGTTCTCCTGTATTGTTACTAACCAGGATTTTAGAAAATCCCGTGTCGACAAACTTTTTACGTATAGATTCAATTCCGTCGTCTTCATTGACAAATTCAAATTCGTTTCGCGGCGTCATGATTTCCTTTACCTTTACTTTTGGAAACGACAGGGCGTTTTTTAAAATCTCAAATTCGTTTTCAAGCTGATCATGCTGACTGCTGGCCTTTATCTGTTGTGAAATATAAGTTCCGAGATCGCCGGTACTCAAAAGGTTAAAATCGGTTTCTTTTGAATGTGGGTATTTTTTTTCCAGGGATTTTTCCGAAAGGTGGATAAACAGTTTTGCCGCTGGCCCGAATATTTTTAAGATGAGACGAATAAAGAATTTTGACGTAAGAATGATTTCATTGGCAAAAGGCTTTACAAACGTCTGTGGAATAAACTTTGAAATAAGATAAAGAAGGAGCAGGAACAGCAGAACCATCCACGAATCGCTAAATTCATAGGTTTCAAGAAAAGTGACAAAAAATAAAAAGCTGATAACGGTAATAGATATACTGTTGCCAACTTTTAAAGAGCCTATAAATAATCTGGGTTGTTCGGTTACCGTTTTTAGATACTGATTTTTGGCTTCATTCTTTTTTGATTCCAGATTGAGGTAGATTTTGTTTGAATTGGAATAAGCTACCATTAATCCGGAACAGATCAGAATAAAGATGCTTAAAAAAATAAACCCGAACGTGATCATACTTTATTTGTTTTGAGGGAAGCGTTTTAAACTCCTTATTCTGAAAATAAACATGAACAAGGCCGCTGCGGCTAATAATAAATTTATCAGATAATCGGATCCTTCTGTGTAGGCACTATAAGCCTGATACAGGAAAACGAGTCCGAATACTAAATAAATATAAGCTATAATTTTATAAATTTTCATCTTTAACGTCTTTTAATTCTGCACGGTTTTGCTGTGCATTAACAATTTTGAAATTTTGATCGAAGTCGACTCCGATTCCTTCGAAAAAACTTTTATTCTTATCTGTCACCTTAAAATAGTGTTCGGTAAAGAACCAGTTGTTCTTCTGATCGTAGTACATCTGCTGGGTTTGCATTACCTTTCCGTCATGCGATGTTAATTTAACATTCCCCTGCAGATCGATGATGCCAGTTTTATTGTATACCGTGGCCTGTCTTGCTTCAATGAAATTTTTATTCTTGTTGCTGTCATATACAACGACTGAAATTCCTTTTGGGAAATGGTTAAAAGGATATTTTGCCTTACTGTAGTCGAGCATTTTTACAGCATACAATTCAGCCTTGATCTGAGCTGAATCGGTATATTTCACATGAATGGAATCTGCCTCACCGGTTGCATACAACTGTTTCTTATTCAGATTCTGAATGTCTTTTAAATCGTTGTTGCAGGCTGTTAAAACAAGGCAAAATACGGCAATATGTGCAAGGTACTTTCTCAATTAGTTGAATTTTCTGCGTTGGAACCAGATATCGTTAAACGAAAATCCGATGTTGATTCCATAAAAGTTTTCCTTTATGAGCCCCATGTTGGTGTTTCCTCTTTGCCCGTATTCAAAACCTATGTTTATGTTTGAATTGTAAATTCCGACAGGAAAACCGAAGCCGATATTGGCATTGTAGCCTTTTATTTCTTCTTTATTAATGATAAGGCCCGTGTTTTCAAAGTTAATACCTGCCCTGTAGGTAATTCTTTCAAAATAATTGGTGAAGGAATTATGTTTGGGAGTATAGAATCCACCGACTCCTATCTTAAAATAATCATTGTACGTCGCGTTTTCATATTTATAGAATGCATTGTACTTTGATGTTTGTGTTGCGGTATATTCGGCACCCAAAAACCAGTTCAAATGATTTCCTACACCTACACCCAATGAATAATTCATAGGCAGCAGCATTTCTTCGTTTGAAGTAATAGTGGTTCTGGAATCAATTTCAACAAACCCTGTATTGGCGTTGGCTTCAACGGTTGAAAGTATTTTTGTCTGATCATTTTTCAGGGTCATTTCAGGACTGAAAGTACCGCTGGCGTACAACTTAATTTTTTTAGTTAAAAGTTGTTCGTAATTTAAACCTGCATTTATCGTAAAACCGCTGTAATTATTCAGATTGCGTATTCTACTTCCACGATCCAGCGATAAACCTTGTCCGTCATCGGTAATGAATTTGGTAAGGCTTGTTTCTGTATCTCCGAAGATATACGCACCGTCAATCCCCAGACTGAAGTTTTTGTTAATCCTGTAACTTAATCCTAAAAACGTTCTGTTTAGTCCTCCGTCGCCTACATACTGGCGCGCTTCGGTCATTTCTCCGTTTTTATTGGTATTTTGAATATTGTATCCTACGAAAGAATAAGGCATAACACCTGCTGCGAAATTAAATTTTCCCGCCGGGAAGGCAACGGCCAAATAATCGAATGATCCGCTTGTTGTCTTTTCAGTTCCATTAGCATTTTTTAACGTATTTCCCTTATATGAAGCTCCCATGGAAAATGTAGTGGTCTGAAGCTTTGAATAGGAAGCAGGATTAAGTGTATTCAAGTGTAAACTGTCTCTGTAAACGGCAAGAGATCCCATTGTTTTGATCTCGTTAGGACCTTTAAAATGTTTATCGCCAAAACCATAATATGAATAAGGAGATGCTGTTCCCTGTTGTGCTGTAGCGTTTGCAATACTGAATAACGCAGCTCCTAATATAATCTTTTTAATCATTGGATATGATGTATTGGTGTAACAAAAACAAACTTTCCAGCAGGAAGTTTGGATTGGCAAATATGCTATTTTTTAACCGGTTTACCAAAAATTCAGAATTTCCGCCCGTTAAAATTACTGTTAAATTCTCATCCTGATGCTTAAAGTGATCAATAAAGGTTTCTATTTCTGCAATGACACCGTTTAAAACTCCCGAATGAATAGATCCGGCTGTTGAATTCCCGACAAACGGATGCAGTTCGGAGATCTTTTCCAGCGGAAGATTCGCCGTATAGTCGTTAAGGCTTTTATAGCGAAGACCGATCCCCGGAGATATGGCTCCGCCGTGGTACTGATCCTGATTATTTATAAAATCATAGGTAATGCAGGTACCGGCATCAATAACAAGCCTGCTCTTCCCGGGATATTTTAGTACGGCCCCTGCAGCAAGTACAATACGGTCGATTCCCAGGGTATGAGGAGTGGCATACAGATTTTTGTAAGGTATCGGGGAATGATGGGTCACAATGGTTACCCGCCCCAATTTTTCAAGCTGAACAATGATGTCTTTATCAAGGTTGCCAACCGATGACAGGATGATGTCTATATCGTTTTCGATTCCCTGTATCTGTTTGGAAATATTTTTTACCAGTTTTTCATTATTCGAGATAATGAGTTGTTGTAATGTACCGTTTTCATATACAGCAACTTTGGTTCTGGTGTTTCCGACATCGATGCAAATAATCATGTTTTCCTAGTGCGTTTAGTGCAAAGGTATTGAATTTTTTTTTTGAAAAGATTAGGTTTTGTTTAAAAAAACATTCTATATTTGCAATCGCTTTTAAGGGGGTTAACGCCTTTCTTTTAAGGGTACCTTAGCTCAGTTGGTAGAGCAACGGACTGAAAATCCGTGTGTCCCTGGTTCGATTCCTGGAGGTACCACAGAAATACAGAGTTTATACTCGGTACCTTAGCTCAGTTGGTAGAGCAACGGACTGAAAATCCGTGTGTCCCTGGTT
>JBEBOB010000019.1:0-59211 GCA_040396655.1 Flavobacterium sp.
GGACGCCAGGTTTTCATCCTGGTAACAGGGGTTCGATTCCCCTACGGACTACAAAATTAGTTGTAAATAAGTTTTATAAAATAATATTTGGTGTCTCGGATCTTATTTTATTAGTTAAAACCAAAGTGATTGATTTTCAATTGTGGGAGGTTTTTCTTTATTTAACTAATAGTTTATAAATAATTATTACAATTAAAAGAGTACAAAATGGCAAATCACAAGTCAGCTTTAAAAAGAATCAGAAGCAACGAAAAAAAGAGAGTGTTGAACAAGTATCAGCATAAGACAACTCGTAATGCAATCAAAGCTTTGCGTTTGGTTGAGGATAAAACTGAAGCTATCGCAAAATTATCAGTTGTATCATCTATGATCGACAAGTTAGCTAAGAAAAACATCATCCACGCTAACAAAGCTTCTAACTTAAAATCTAAGTTAACAAAACATGTTTCTGCCCTTTAATAAGCAGAAATGTTATTAAAATACATTAATTTTAAGCTCTCTATAAAACGAGAGCTTTTCTTGTTATGCTCCTGTCGGGCTAACTACAACATTTGATATTTTTTTTATGACCCAAATTAGAAACATCGCAATTATTGCACACGTTGACCACGGTAAAACGACTTTGGTTGACAAGATTATGTACCATTGTCAGCTATTCAGAGAGAATGAAAATACCGGTGATTTGATTCTTGACAATAACGATATTGAAAGAGAAAGAGGGATTACCATCGTATCTAAAAACGTTTCCGTAAAATACAAGGGAACTAAAATAAACATCATCGATACTCCTGGACACGCGGATTTTGGTGGAGAGGTGGAACGTGTGTTAAATATGGCCGATGGGGTACTGCTTATTGTAGATGCTTTTGAAGGTCCTATGCCGCAAACGCGTTTTGTGTTGCAGAAAGCCATTGAACTAGGTTTGAAGCCATGCGTGGTAATCAACAAAGTAGATAAGGAAAACTGTACTCCTGACGAAGTACACGAAAAAGTTTTCGACCTTATGTTCGAACTGGGCGCTGAAGAGTGGCAGCTTGATTTTCCTGCTGTTTACGGTTCTGCCAAAAACAACTGGATGTCTGACGACTGGAAAAAACCAACGACTACTATGGAACCTTTACTTGAAATGGTTCTGGAACATATTCCTGCTGCTGAAGAGAAAGAAGGTACTCCGCAGATGCTTATTACTTCACTTGACTACTCTTCTTTTACAGGACGTATCGCCATTGGCCGTCTGCACCGCGGTGTTTTAAAAGAAGGTATGCAGATTTCGCTTGTAAAACGCGAAGGTGGTGTTGTTAAATCTAAAATCAAGGAACTTTATACATTTGAGGGACTTGGAAAAATGAAGGTTAGCGAAGTGCGCGCAGGGGATATTTGTGCCGTAGTCGGAATCGAAGGTTTTGAAATCGGAGACTGTATCGCGGATTACGAAAATCCTGAAGGTTTAGAAACGATCTCAATCGACGAGCCTACGATGAGCATGTTGTTTACAATTAATGATTCTCCTTTCTTCGGTAAGGAAGGTAAATTCGTTACTTCAAGACATATTAAAGACCGTTTAACCAAAGAATTGGAGAAAAACCTTGCATTGCGTGTACAGGAAACAGATTCTGCCGATAAATTCATGGTTTTCGGACGCGGGGTTCTACACTTATCGGTACTGATCGAAACCATGCGCCGTGAAGGATACGAGCTTCAGATCGGGCAGCCTCAGGTAATCATCAAAGAGGTGAACGGCGTTAAATGCGAGCCTGTTGAGGAACTTACAATCGACATTCCTGAAAATTTATCGGGGCGTGCCGTAGAATTCGTAACCTTACGTAAAGGTGAAATGTTGTCTATGGAACCAAAAGGTGACCGTATGATCATCAAATTCAATATTCCTTCACGCGGAATCATCGGATTGCGTAACCAGTTGCTTACAGCTACTGCAGGTGAAGCCATTATGGCCCACCGTTTTCTTGAATACCAGCCGTTCAAAGGTGAAATTGCAGGTCGTAACAACGGTTCTTTAATCTCTATGGAAAACGGAAAAGCCATTCCTTATTCTATCGATAAATTACAGGATCGCGGTAAATTTTTCGTAGATCCTAACGAGGACATCTATGAGGGCCAGGTAATCGGTGAAAATTCCCGTGCAGATGATATGACGGTAAACGTTACCAAAACGAAGAAATTAACGAACGTTCGTTCTTCTGGAAACGATGATAAAGCCCGTATCATTCCTGCTATTAAATTCTCGCTTGAGGAAGCGCTTGAATACATACAAAAAGACGAATATGTGGAAGTAACTCCGAAATCGCTACGTTTACGTAAAATATACTTAAACGAAAACGATCGTAAACGTTATAAAATCGACTAATACAAAAAACGACCTCAGGGTCGTTTTTTTATCTTTTATTCTGTCTGTCGGCAGGAAAACATTTTAAACACTACAAAAAAACAGCTGTAACTTTATAAGTACAGCTGTTTTTTCATAATATCTATTTTTAAACATCTTCTCCCGCAGCATCTTCGTCATACTCCTCAAACTCGTCTTCAGAGAACCAGAAACTGTCCAGCATGGTCTTATGGACAAATATTTCCAAACGTTCTGTTTCTTTATCGGACACGTATAAGCGCTGGGTTTTCCCGATACTTTCAGATAAACGGTAGAGCCTTGTATCCTGGCGCTTCTTCAAAAGTTCATCGGTATGGGCTATGACAAAAATCTTGAGCTGGTTCACATCAAACCCGGCGTTTCCAAACATAAAGCTCAGACGCTCGGGCGTCCCGATAAGGACGTCAATACCCAGAGATATCTGGTTTTTATCTTCGTCCAGATCCGTTTTATCATGGGTCATAAAGATACGCAGATCCGTATATTTTGCGAGTGCCTTCATTACAGCTTCCATACGCAGGGCTTCTTCTTTATCCTGTACGATAATGAGGGCGCGGGGCGAAAGCATAAAAGGTTTTTCAAGCCGCTGGATTACCGAAACAGCGATGGCTTCTTCCCGGTTTTCCTGATCTTCAATTATCAATACCACGTCATTCCCGGACTTGATTGTTCCAAAGGCCTCCTTTAATACCGCAGGAGCTTCTGTAAGACCATTTTCAACAAGGGCCTGTTGCAACTGTGTATTTATTTTCTTTAACTTCATTTCTATATTACTTGGATGCAAATAATTCTACATCGGATTTTGATATTTCCTTTCCTCCCAGGATAATGAGCCTTTCCACCACATTGCGCAGCTCCCGGATGTTACCTGTCCAGTCATACTGCTTCAACAGTTCCACAGCCTCGTCGGAAAACACTTTTTCTGCACTTCCGTTTTCTTCCGCGATTCTCTTTGTAAAATACCTGATAAGCAACGGAATATCGTCTCTTCGGTCGTTAAGTGCCGGTACCTTAATAAGGATTACAGCAAGGCGATGGTACAAATCTTCACGGAATCTTCCTTCTTCAATTTCCCTGCGCAGATCCTTGTTAGTCGCAGCGATGACCCTCACATCAACTTTGATGTCCTTATCGGCCCCAACCCTTGTGATGATGTTTTCCTGCAGCGCGCGAAGTACCTTCGCCTGCGCTGCCAGGCTCATATCTCCAATCTCATCAAGGAAGATCGTTCCTTTATCAGCAGCTTCAAACTTACCGGCCCGGTCTTTCACAGCAGAGGTAAATGCGCCCTTAACATGTCCAAAGAGTTCACTTTCGATAAGTTCAGACGGGATCGCTGCACAGTTTACTTCCACAAGCGGATATTGCGCCCTGTTGCTTTTTTCGTGCAGATTGTGAGCCACAAGCTCCTTCCCCGTACCATTTGGGCCTGTAATAAGAACTCTTGCATCGGTTTCGGCCACTTTATCAATCATTTCCTTAATCTGGTGGATCGGCTGGCTTTCTCCTATCATATGGTAGGTTTTACTCACCTTCTTCTTTAAACGTTTATTTTCCACCACAAGGAGCTTGTTGTCAAGCGCATTCCTTACTGTAGTGAGCAACCTGTTTAAATCGGGCGGCTTGGAAATATAATCGAATGCGCCATAGCGCATGGTATTCACGGCGGTTTCCAGATCACCGTGCCCCGAAATCATAAGAAAAGGTATTTCGGGTTTTATTTTTTTTGCTTCCTGAAGCACCTCTTCGCCATCTTTTTTAGGCATTTTGATGTCACAGATCACCAGATCAAAATCTTCTGCTTTTATCTTTTCAAGACCTTCTTCCCCATCCGCGGCCTCTGAAATGAGGTATTGGTCGTTTTCTTCAGCCAGTATTTTAGCCAGTACCCTGCGGATTGAGGCTTCGTCTTCTATAATTAAAATCTTAGCCATATTTAGTATTTAAGCCATTTTAAAAGTTCTTTCCAGGTTGGTTTCTTCCCGTACATCAAAATTCCCACCCGGTAAATTTTGGATGCAATCCAAACAATACCTATAAAGGTAGCAAATAAAAGAGCAATTGAAAGGGCAATCTGATAAAAAGGAACACCGAACGGAATGCGCATAAGCATTACGATTGGAGATGTAAATGGAATCATCGAAAAAATGGTGGCAACCGTCCCGTGCGGTTCGTTCATAACGGTAAAGAACCCGATGTAAACCCCCAGCATCAGCGGCATGATGACAGGAAACATAAACTGTTGAGTATCTGTCTCATTATCAACCGCTGCTCCGATTGCAGCATATAACGAACTGTAAAGAAAATAGCCTCCAATAAAGTAAATAATGAAATAAAAGACAAGACTAAGCAAAGGCAGCTTGGCTATTTCTGCAATATAAAGTTTTAAATCGGCCAGTTTTCCCGTCTGCATAGCCAGTTCCGTGGTAGGCGTAGATGTATTAAGTCCCAGTACCGAATTAGCAACAAACATAAGCAAAAGCCCTACGACTGCCCAGATTACAAACTGCAAGATCCCGGCCAGCGTGGTACCTACTATCTTACCCATCATCAACTGAATTGGGCGGATAGATGATACGATAATTTCGATAATACGGTTCGTTTTTTCTTCAATTACACTGCGCATCACCATATTCCCGTAAATAATTATGAACATCATGATAAGGTAACCGAAAACCGCTCCGATACCAACCTTTATTTCGTTAATACCTTTTACCGTTTCTTCACCGGAAGCTTTGGTAAGGTGCATTTTTACATCGATTTTAGATTGATCCAGTGCCACCGTGTCAACGCCTTTCCCACTTAGATTCTGACGTGTAAGCTTATCGGAAAGGATGCTTTCCACATCCGATATAAAACCTAAACTCGGGCTGTCTTCGGATACATATTCTATGCTTTTCTCATATTCCTTAAGATTCTCCTTTTTAGGGATGAACAGGATTCCTTCGTAATTAGCCTGAGAAATGCTGTCCTTTAAAACAGCCGGATCTATTTTGGAAACATCATGGTACTTAAAACTTTCATTGCTTTTAAATCCCGAAACAAACAAACCTGTCTCATCGTGTATACCAATGTGTTTAACATCCGTCTTCATCGAGCTCAGATACGCGATAAGCACCGCTACGGCAACGAAGATAAGCGGGCTAACGAAAGTCATGACTATAAACGATTTATTTCGAACTTTGGAAATAAATTCTCTTTTAATAATTAAGGATAATACGCCCATTAGTTATTGGTAACAGTTTGAATAAAAATATCGTTGATACTCGGAATTTTTTCGGAGAAATGCGTAATCTGCCCGTACGGAAGCAGATCCTGAAGCAATTCGTTGGCACTGTATTTATCCAATCCAACAGACAGCTGCAGCTCTTCGTTAAGAGATTTAAAGAAAATGTCTTCGATATGGTATTTGGTTTTTAGAAAATCTCTTAACTGCTCCGGGTTCTGTGTCATAATTCCCAGATCAAAAGTATTGGAGCGGTACTGCTTCTTTATATCCATAAGCGTTCCATCGAGCAGTTTATTCGATTTATGGATGAGCGCTATCTCGTCGCACATTTCTTCTACGCTTTCCATACGGTGCGTTGAGAAAATAATGGTGCTCCCCTTCTTTTTCAGCTCCAGTATCTCATCCTTAATAAGGTTTGCGTTTACGGGGTCGAATCCGGAAAACGGTTCATCAAAAATCAAAAGTTTAGGTTGGTGCAATACCGTTACCACAAACTGTATTTTCTGGGCCATCCCTTTTGAAAGCTCGTGAATTTTTTTATTCCACCAATCGCTTATCTCGAGTTTTTCAAACCAATACTGCAGCTGCCTTTTTGCTTCTTCTTTGGATATTCCTTTAAGTTGTGCCAGATAAAGCGCCTGCTCTCCTACCTTCATTGTTTTGTACAAACCACGTTCTTCCGGCATATATCCAATGTGCCGGATGTGCTGAGGCCCCAGCTTTTCACCATCGAGCAGTATGTCACCGCTATCGGGAAAGGTAATCTGATTGATAATTCGTATAAGGGATGTTTTTCCTGCGCCGTTAGGCCCGAGTAAACCAAATACGCTTCCTTTGGGTATTGCCAGTGAAACATTGTTCAAAGCTGTTTTATCACCATACTTTTTTACAACGTTTTTAACTTCAAGTATTGAATGCATAGTTTTAAACTATTTTTTAATTCGGACAGGTTCTCAAATGCCTAAAAAAAACCCATCCTTGCTTACACAAGGATGGGAAAAATTGCTATGAAAAAGAAAATCCACCGTTTTATAAGTGTAATACAAATGTATAAAACATTTTTTAATTACGAAAACATTTCTTTTACTTTTTCAAAAAAACTTTTATCTCCTTTTTGAGGATGTGGTATAAAATTTTCGTCATCCTTCATTTTTTCGAAGAAATCCCTTTGCTCTTTTGTTAATTTTTTAGGTGTCCAGACATTGACATGTATAAGGAAATCACCGTTTCCATAGCCGTTGAGACTTGGCAGGCCTTTTCCTTTCAAACGCAAGATCTTTCCTGACTGTACTCCTTCTTCTATTTTGATTCGTACTTTTCCATTCACTGTATCCACCTCTTTTGAACCGCCTAAAGCTGCTTCAGAAAGACTCAGATATAAATCGTAATGAATGTTTTCACCTTCGCGTTTTAAGAATTCATGCTCAATCTCCTCGATTACTACGATTAAGTCACCCGGGATGCTGTTTGCACCGGGAGCATCGTTTCCTTTTCCTGATACCTTAAGCTGGATACCGTCCGAAACACCAGCCGGGATTCTGATTGATACCGTTTCCTCTGCTGTAATCATTCCGTCTGCATCTGCTCCTTCAGGTTTATGATCTAATACCTGTCCGGATCCCTGACAGGTAGGACAAGGAGAAGAGGTTTGCATACGTCCAAGAATAGTGTTCTGTACCCGCATTACCTGTCCGGAGCCGTTACAGGTCCCGCAGGTTTTGTACGAAACGCCCTGAGCCTGTACTTTTCTTTTTACCTTTACCTTTTTTTCTACACCTGAAGCAATGTCTTCCAGGGTAAGCTTTACCTTGATACGGAGGTTGGACCCCTTTACCCTGCGCTGGCCACCGCCACCAAAGCCGCCGAAACCACCAAAGCCGCCGAAACCGCTACCAAAGATGTCTCCAAACTGACTAAAGATATCTTCCATGTTGTTAAAGCCGCCACCGCCACCGAAACCGCCTGCTCCTTCAAACGCAGCATGACCGTACTGGTCGTAACGCGCCTTTTTATCGGGGTCGCTTAAAACCTCGTATGCTTCGGCTGCGAGCTTAAAGTTCTCCTCGGCTTCTTTATCTCCGGGATTCTTATCGGGATGGTATTCTATAGCTTTTTTACGGTACGCCTTTTTAATGGCGCCGGCATCGGCACTTTTGTCAATCCCCAGTATTTCGTAATAATCTTTTTTCATTTGAGCTTATTATTGTCCGATTACAACCTTTGGAAAACGAATGATTTTGTCTCCAAGCTTGTATCCTTTTTCAATTACATCCACCACTTTACCTTTCATGTCATCGCCTGCAGGAATCTGCGTCACTGCCTCAGCTGTATCGGCATCGAAAGGATCTCCCGCATTTATTTCAACCAGATTTAATCCTTTTGAAGACAAATTGTCACGTAACTTCGTTGAAATTAGGTTAAAACCTGTCAGATGCTCGCTTGCCCCCACAGATTCCATCTGGAGGATTGCTCTGTCAAAATCATCCAGAACTGGTAAAATTCCCTTCATAACATCCTCGTTTGCTGTAGCAAACAACTCCAGACGTTCACGGGCCGTTCTTTTACGGAAGTTTTCAAATTCGGCAAACAAACGCAGATACTTATCCTTTTCTGTTGCCAACTGCTCTTCAAGCTGTTCTTTTTCAGAAAGTTGCTCGGAAGTATCGGAAATTTCCTGTTGTTCCTTTAAATCGTTGTCCATATTTTGTTGCGTATCTTTCATTTCTTCGTTTTCCATAATCATCAGTATTTAACTGTACATCCTTAAACAAAATTAAAGCCAAGCTTATTTTATGGACAAATTGGCAGTATCGACTGATATTAATCTAGATTAAGAAATGGCTGCCTCACGCTTTTTTTCTTTTTTATAAATGTAAAATAAATATATTTGTAAGAATAAAATTATGTATCATATGAAAAAAAACGTATTAACCCTGCTTGCTTTAGCAGCTTTATCGTTAACTGCCTGTAAAAAAGAAAACGCTACTGTTGAAACAACAGATGCTATTGAAACAACTACTCAGACTGCGGATGCCGTAACATATAATGTAAATGCAGCCGAATCTAAAATTGACTGGGTTGGTGGAAAAGTTTCAGGTGACCAGCATACCGGAACAATCGCTTTAAAAGACGGACAATTCTTCGTAACAAACAATGCCGTAACAGGAGGTAAATTTACCGTTGACATGAACAGCATTGTCGTGACCGATATTACGGATGCTGAAATGAAAGCAGGTTTGGAAGGGCATTTAAAAGGGTCTACGGCTGAAAAAGAAGATCATTTCTTCAACGTGAGCAAATACCCTACTGCTTCTTTTGAAATAACAAAAGTTACGGAAGAAAACGGAAAACAACTTGTGGAAGGAAACTTAACAATGAAAGGTGCCACACACGGAATCAAGTTCCCGGCTGCTGTAACGGTTACAGATTCAGAAGTAAGCGTTGTATCTGACGAATTCGAAATCGACAGAACAAAATGGGGTATCAACTTTAACTCAGGATCTGTTATGAAAGACCTTGCAGGAGATAAAGTAATCAACGACAACATCAAATTAAAAGTTGCTGTAAAAGCAACAAAATAATATCTGGCAGCGCCAAAAAAGAAACTCCCGTATTACGTACGGGAGTTTTTTATTTATAGAGCTAAAGCATTTTTTATTCGTCTGAAAGCTTCGGTCAGTAATTCTTCACTTGTTGCATAAGATAACCTGATACAATCGGCATTTCCGAAAGCGGCTCCTGTCACGGTTGCCACATTTGCTTCTTCAAGAAGGTACATTGCCAGATCGTCGGCATCCTTGATTTGGATCCCGTTGAGGGTTTTACCAAAATACGATGATACATCAGGAAAAACATAAAAAGCACCTTCTGGTCTGTTCACCTTTAATCCCGGGATATCATTAATCAGGTCTATAACCAGATCACGGCGCTTATGGAACGCTTCCACCATAAAGCGAATCTCTTTCGGGTCTGCCTCTAAAGCCGTAATGGTTGCACGCTGAGCTATGGAATTGGCTCCGCTTGTAACCTGTCCCTGTAATTTGGTGCATGCTTTTGCAATGAATTCAGGAGCACCAATGTAGCCGATTCTCCATCCCGTCATAGCAAATGCCTTGGCTACTCCGTTTACCGTAATAGTACGTTCGAACATGCCCGGTATAGAAGCAATACTGCAAAATGTCCCTGCAAAATTGATGTGTTCGTAGATTTCATCTGATACAATGTAGATATCCGGATGTTTTTCCAGAACGGCAGCAAGCGCCTCAAACTCTTCCCTGCTGTATACAGAGCCCGACGGGTTGCATGGTGAACTGAACCACATCATTTTGGTTTTAGGGGTAATGGCCGCTTCGAGCTGTTGCGGTGTGATCTTAAAATCCGAATCAACAGTAGTAGGTACCTCTATCGGTATTCCCCCCGCCATTTTTATGATTTCAAAATAGCTCACCCAGTACGGAGCGGGTAAGATCACCTCGTCCCCTTCATTAATCATGGCCTGCGCAATGTTGTACAGCGATTGTTTTGCTCCTGTTGAAACCACAATATTCGCTGGTTTATATTCCAAACCGTTATCGCGTTTGAACTTGGTTATGATGGCCTGCTTTAATTCAGGATATCCATCTACGGGTGAATAGGTACTCCAGTTTTCATCGATGGCCTTTTTCGCAGCTTCCTTGATGAAATCGGGCGTATTAAAATCAGGTTCCCCCAAACTCAAACTTATAATATCCTTGCCTAAAGCTTTAAGCTCACGGGCCTTTGCAGCCATTGCGAGGGTTTGAGAAACTGACAGACTGTTGATTCTGTCCGATAACGCGTTTGCACTCATTTTTAAATCAATGTTAGTTTGTTCAAAGTTACTTAAACACTAAATTATATAAAAACAATTTGACCGAAATTACGTAATTTCGCAAAAATTATTTTTATGGATGAAATTCTAAGCCAATTCCCCGATCTGACTGAATTACAGATCAGCCAGTTTGAAAAACTGGGCACCCTTTATCAGGACTGGAATGCGAAGATCAACGTTATTTCAAGAAAAGATATCGACCAGCTGTATACAAAACATGTACTGCATTCTTTGGGGATTGCTAAGATACTATCATTTAAACCCGGCACCGACATTATGGATGTAGGTACAGGGGGTGGTTTTCCTGCGGTTCCGCTTGCCATTATGTTTCCGGAAACAAATTTCTATGCCATCGACGTTATCGCCAAAAAAATAAAAGTGGTAAATGAAGTAGTGAACGCACTTGGTCTTAAAAACATCAAGGCAGAACAAAAACGCGCAGAACTTGTTCAGGAGCATTTTGACTTTATCGTAAGCAGAGCCGTAACCAATATGCCCGATTTTGTTTCATGGGTTAAGGGAAAAACGAAGAAACAATCGGTTCATGATTTGCAGAACGGCATCCTTTATCTGAAAGGAGGAGATTTAAGCGAGGAATTGAAAGACTTTCCAAAGGCCACTTTATACGATTTGAGCACTTTTTTCAAAGACGCGTTTTTTGAAACAAAAAAGGTGGTACATCTTCCGCTGAAATACAAAAGTTAAAGATCAGGAATGATAAAGGTCTTTTAAGGCGGCATCCAGTCCTTCAAATTTAAAGCGATATCCGGCAGGTTCTAACCTTACAGAATGTACCTGCTGGCTCGACAATACCAATGCGGCCCGTTCTCCGAGTGCCGCTTTAAGTACCAATGACGGTATGTTGGGAAGCCATACTTTTTTGTGAAGTCTGGTGGCCAGCATATGCAGCAATACTTTCTGCCTTACGGGAGAAGGTGCTACGATATTAAAAACACCTGTTTGCTGTTGCATTATTAAAAGATCTATGATTTGAATAACGTCTTCAAAATGAATCCACGACATCCATTGCCTGGCATTTCCAAGACCGGCTCCAAGTCCTTTTGATACCACGTTTGCCAGGGCGTGCAGCACTCCCTCATCCTTAGACAGGATGAGTCCGAACCTTACGATAGCCGTTTTAATGCCCAGGCTTTCAAACCTTTTGTTTGCGTTTTCCCATTTCAGACAGACCTCTGCTAAAAAGTCATTTCCGAAATGTTCTGTTTTTTCTGTATATAAAGTGGTTTCACTCGACTCATAAATTCCTATAGCCGATGCATTGACAATATATTCTACTTCGTGTTCTTTTTCACTGAGCATTTTAAAAAGGACGTCTGAGCAGTTTAAACGGCTTTCAAGAATGAGTTTTTTATTACGGTTATTCCAACGGCAATTTATTGTATGGCCTGCCAGATTTACAACAGCCTTTACTCCTTTTAAACATGCTTCATCAATTTCGCCGGCATGCGGTTTCCATAAGAATCCTCTGAAATTGGGTGTCTGCTTTATTTTTTTATAGGAAGTTGTCACATAGTGAATCTCATGTCCCTGCTGCATCAGCAAAGCACACAGCGCACTCCCTATAAATCCGTTGGCCCCTGTTACTAAAATTTTCATTTATTTTGCTTTTAGCGTCCATTCAAAATCATAAATCCCTACCTTATCCCCTTTATCATCAAATCCTTCTGAACGTACCCAGAAGGAAACACCTTCCGAAGTCTGCAGTGCTTCTTTTATTTTTGTCCTGATAAGCGCTCCTTCTGTACATTTAAACGTAATAACGCCCGTAGCCTTTTTGGTAAACTGCGATTTCTGATTAAGAACAAGCATCGAAACCCTGCGTCCTGATTCTTTAATCGCCTTCATAACAAGAACCCCTGTGGTAAGTTCCGCCCCCATGTTCTGAACTGCAAAGTACATAGAGTTAAACGGGTTCTGGTTGAGCCATCCGTATTTGACTCTTACCGTACAGTATTCTTTATCAAGTGCATAAACCCGCACACCGCATAAATAAGCAGATGGGAGATTCTTTAGCAAATACAAATTGAGATTTCTTACGTTGAACTCCATAATATCAAGGTTTACCGCTAATTTACGAAAAAATAACCCCAAAGACCAAAAAAAGACAAAAGTTAAAAAAAAGTTAAATAATAGTACTATGCAATACAAAGTACATGCTTTTATATATATCTTTGCTATATCAAAATGAAACACTGATAAAAAATAAAGGACGAGTGAGAACTAAGCCGGATTTAAAACCATCACTACTGTGACCGCTTTTTTTAATTTGATTAGTTTAAAAAGTTTACTCAATAACCAAAAACAGCCTATCGTTTTCACTCCCCTTTAATTTATTATTACGAACACAAAAACATTAAGTTCTATGAATATTGAAAACACAAAAGCCCAAATGCGCAAAGGCATTTTAGAGTTTTGTATTCTTTCGCTTCTGAAGGACAAGGACTGTTACACGTCTGAGATCCTGGACATGCTTAAAGATGCAAAACTACTGGTAGTGGAAGGTACCGTATATCCTTTGCTTACCCGTCTGAAAAACGACGATTTGTTAAGTTACCGCTGGGAAGAGTCGACCTCAGGTCCCCCTCGGAAATATTACAAGTTAACCGAACAAGGTATTTTATTTTTAAAGGAATTAGCCGTAACATGGCATGAATTAAGTGAAGCAGTAAACATCATAACAAAAAAGCATAGCTATGAATAAGACCGTAACCATAAATATAGCAGGATTTGTTTATCACATAGACGAGGACGCCTTCAACAAATTAGATTCTTACCTCAACGCAGTACGCGGATCAATCCAGCAGGAAGGGGAAGAGGAAATCATTGCAGATATAGAAGGCCGGATCGGGGAATTATTTTCCGAAAGGGTAGATCAGCAAACCGGAGTAATCCGAATGAACCATGTCGATGAAATCATCAACATCATGGGGAAACCGGAAGATTACATCATCGATGACGAAATACCTGCTCCACAGCAGTTCATCTCATCCAAACAGCCCAAAAAGATTTACCGCGACGGTGAAAAAAGGGTTTTCGGCGGGGTTTGTTCCGGAATTGGACATTACCTGAATGTTGACCCTGTATGGATCCGTATTATTTTTGTATTGCTCTTCTTCCTTTACGGAATAAGCATATTGGTTTACCTGATTTTATGGATCGTGATTCCCAAGGCAAGAAATACTTCGGAAATTCTGGAGATGCTTGGCGAACCCGTCACCATTTCAAATATAGAGAAACGTTTTAAGGATGGTGTTCCCGTAAATTACAGCTATTCATCCGGATCATCTGCAGCAACCATTATACGCAAGATCATCGGTATAATATTAATTGTATTTTCAACCATATCCATTTTCGGAAGTTTCTTTGCTCCTTTAGCTTTCAACGCTCAAAAAGACACTATTTTCAGAAATGTACTCTTATACAACGAAGCACAAATAGGAATTCCGTTCTGGGTACTGAACCTCAGCTTGTTCCTTGTATCATGCCTGCCGTTTATTGTAATATTGCTTCTCGGAATTAAGATCCTTAAGCCCAAAACCAAGCATATAGGTCTTGTATCGGGAATACTTGGATTCTTCTGGCTACTGGCAATTTTTATCTTTGCCTACTGTATGATCAATGCCGATTTTGAAAAAGACAAGATAAAGGATTTGTTTGACAACTCATATGAAACGAAATTTACAAAAGCAGACCTTCCTCTGAATACCCGTGATACCCTTAACCTGGTATTCGAGAAAGATCCCCGGATCTTCAATGTAAACGATACCATCAAAAACGATTACCGTTACAGTGAAATACAGCGGGTATCGGTGGAAATCCTTGAATCGGGTATTGGAAAAGCCTATGTAGAGGTAGAAGAAAAAACGTTTAACAGTAAGCGTTTAAATATCAAAAGTTTAGGAAAGTACAACATTGAAATTGAATCAAGTAAATTTAGTCATACATTAAATTATAATTATTCAATAAAAAATGATACATTAGCACTGTCAAACAGTATATTAGCGACGTATAATAATTTTACCGAAGATAATGATGTGCGTGTAAAAGTGTATATTACCCCTGAACAGGCAATCAAACTCAACGGAAAAGACAGCAATTTTATCTGGTATCAGGATTTAGAGGAAGGTAAAAACATTTACAGGTTTGACAAAACCGGAACATTGAAGAGTACAACTGAAACTATAAACTAAAAAAGGGACGACTATGTTTTATTTATTACTGTTAATCGGACAAACTTTAATGGACCTTATTAAAAGTCTGTTTTAAGAAAACAAAAAACGCTTTCCTAAGGAAAGCGTTTTTTGTTTTGCATATTAGCTGAGTGCCGCAGCTGCGATTCCCGCAATTACGGAAATAATGATTCCGACGATATAAAGGCCGATCATCACAATCATCAGAATTCCAATATATTTATAATGCGATTTAAGCTTCAGTATGGCTTCCGAAAACAAATCCTGGTCGGTAAGCTCAACTGCACGCTTTACCTTTGAAGAAAAGTCATAAAGATATTTTATAGGAAAAAAATACAGGAATGCAAGAAGAATATAAACCACTGCAATAATGGCTCCGAAAAAAGGGGGCAGCGCTGCTGTTTCCGTACCTTCCAACCGGCTTACCATTCCCATTATGGTTCCGAAAAACAATCCTACAACAACCATAAATCCTGTACCTATAAACCCTATAATGGCAATAAACTTCGCCCATTTGGCTGCTTCAACCAGATTGGACTTTATCACTTCCGTTAACTGCAGCTCTCTTCGGGACACGTTGTGTTCAAAATTATTTTCCATAAGATTATTGTTCAAATTCAGCTAAAGTTTGTGTAATAATACGGACACAGTCAAGCAACTGCTCTTCGTTCATAACCAAAGGCGGTGCAAATCGGATGATGTTTCCATGTGTAGGTTTAGCTAAAAGCCCGTTATCGCGAAGCTTTAAACAAATATTCCACGCTGTATCACTGTCTTCGCTGTCGTTAATAAGGATGGCATTTAGCAGGCCCTTCCCACGCACGAGCGTACATATATTAGATGTTTTGATGTATTCGTTGAGTTTTTCACGAAACAGCTCTCCTAAAACACGGGCATTTTCAGCGAGTTTTTCTTCAACCACCACATCCAATGCAGCCATTGCAACTGCTGCAGCCATAGGGTTTCCGCCAAAAGTAGATCCGTGCTGCCCTGGTTTTATTACACCCATAATCTCGTCATTTGCCAGAACCGCAGAAACGGGATACATACCTCCGGAAAGTGCTTTTCCAAGGATGAGGATATCTGCTTTGATGTTTTCATGATCGATAGCCAGCATTTTTCCCGTACGGGCAATCCCTGTCTGAACTTCATCGGCAATAAAAAGAACATTGTGCTGTCTGCACAGATCACGTGCTGCAGAAAGATATCCTTCATCCGGAACATATACTCCTGCTTCACCCTGGATCGGCTCTACAAGGAATCCAGCAACGTTATGATTCGTGATAACATCTTTCAGCGCATCGATGTTATTATAGGGAATGCGTACAAACCCTTCTGTATAGGGACCGTAGTTTTTACGGGCTTCCTGATCGTTAGAGAACGAAATTATTGTTGTGGTACGTCCGTGAAAATTATTTTCACAAACAATGATCACCGCTTCTTCTTCTTTTATCTGTTTTACTTCATAAGCCCATTTTCTCGTAAGCTTAATTGCCGTTTCCACAGCTTCGGCTCCTGAGTTCATCGGCAATACTTTATCAAAGCCAAACAGTTCCGTAATTTTTTTCTCGTACGTTCCCAGCTTATCGTTATAAAAAGCACGCGAAGTAAGTGCCAGCTGCTGTGCCTGTGCCGTAATGGCCTCCACAAGTTTAGGATGGCAATGTCCCTGATTTACGGCAGAATAGGCAGACAGGAAATCGTAATACTTTTTTCCTTCCACATCCCATACATAAACACCTTCTCCTTTTGTTAATACCACCGGCAGCGGGTGGTAATTATGTGCACCGTACTTTTCTTCTAATGCAATTGCTTCGTTACTTGTTAATAAACTATTCATTTTTTTAGTTTATGATAATTAAAAAAACAGCCATTCCTACTTTTTCCGGAGAGAAATCATCCGTTAGTGCAAGGTACGAAATCTTGTTAAATTACCCACTATCGCATTCATTTTAGTAAAAAGCCCTGAGGTTTTCTCAAAATGCCTTAACCGGAAATCCCCTTATAAATATCCTTATTAACAGGGATAGTTTCAACAGGCTTCTTTTTATATTTTAGCTGATTCAGCTATATTAGCACATATATTTAAGTTTATTTAAAGATGCCTACGCATACATTTAAAACCAAATTCTTTTTTTTAAGCCTCCTCTTGTGGGGATTTGTTTCGGTGTATACACAGGCTATAGCACAGGATATGCTGTTGAATTACCAGCAACATTATGCCAGAACAGCACCTGCATCAAGCGAACGTTATGAAACCGCAGGAAAATACGCGCAGGTTCTTTTCTTTAACCAGCAAACGGCCAAAGCATTTGATATACTGAATGAAAATGCTGAGACTGCCGAACAAAACAGAGACTACAAACATGCCGCCTACCTGTTCGCCATCCTGGCTATGAATCATCGTATTGAAGAACATTACCGGGCATCGGAACAAAGTATTGAAAAGGCCCAACTCTACAGCAGCCGTACCCGCGACACCGAAATCAAGGGATACGTAAGCTACTGTGAAGGATGGCTCAATGTCCGAAACAATGAAGAATCCAAGGCTGTAAAGAATTTTTTAAATGCCGTTAAATGGTATGAGCAATCGCCTTCTTCAGCTTCCCTCCTACCCAGATTATCATCGGTATATAAGGAACTTACCAGCATTTACGCAAACTGGGATGAAGAGGAGCTGCACGAAAAATACAGTAAACTTTCGCTCGACATCGCCATCAGGCAAAACAACCCAACCGTTCTTTTTGATGCTTATATGGCAATGGGCTATCTGTACGAACAGCGCCTGACCCTTCAACCTGATGATATCCGGCTCAGGGATCTGTCGGAAAGTTATTATCTGAAAGCGGTAAATACCTATATGAAAAATAAGGATGAAATTCCTTTTCCATCGAACCTTTCCTTTGTAGCCAACAACCTCGCCAACCTCTATTATCATTATTATCCACAAAATTACCATGAAAAGGCATTGCATTATGCCGAACTGGCGCTTGAAGTCGGGATTAAAACGGGACAAACCAGCCATATTGCCTCCTCTTACGGGATCATGTCGGAAATGGCACTTGAAAAAAACGAAACAGGAAAAGCGAAATCATACCTGCTTAAAGCGCTTATGGAAATACATAAGGGAGCGCTGGCCGACCAGAATATTGTACTGGCCATTTACAACGGGCTTACAAAGATTTATGAAGCGGAAGACAACTATGCCGAAGCCCTTCGTTACCAGAAAATGTATCTTGAAACATTCAAGGTCATTTACGATCAGGAAAAACTGGAAATCGGCAAAAGGCTGGAATCTCAGTTTGAAAAAGAAAGGCAGCAGCAGCAGATGCTCCGGCTGAAACTGGAATCGGAAAAAAAGGAACAGCAGATACAGCTTATGCATGCACTCGGAATACAGCAGCTGCAGGAACTTGAAAACTCGAAATTAAGCGAGGAATTCCAAAGGAAAAAGCTAAAACTTTCCGAAGTCGAATCTGAAAAAAGAACACAGGAACTCAAGCTTTCCCGCCTCGAAAACCAAAACAGGATGAACGAACTGTCGAGCTATAAACAGGAGCTATCGTTCAGGGAACGCATCAACAAATACTATATAAGCCTTCTTGTGGTCTTCGGGCTTCTTTTAACACTCATGCTTTATTCCATGAAACAGCGTAAAAAGAGTATGAAACAGCGAGAGGACCTGTACAATCTGGAATTGGAAAAGGAACGGCAGCATTCTAAAATTTCCACTCTTACAGCACTTCTGGACGGACAGGAACAGGAAAGGACACGTTTGGCCAGGGACCTGCACGACGGGCTCGGAGGTTTATTATCTGGAACGAAAATACAGCTTACCCATTTAAACGACCAGCTGGATGCCCCGGCAAGGCCCGGGCTAAAAAAATCAATTGCACAGCTGGATGATGCCGTAAACGAATTGCGCCGTGTGGCACATAACCTCATGCCGGAACTTTTGACAAAATATGGACTGGAAGAAGCTCTCAAGGAATATGCAGGCCGTATGTCTACGCCACAGCTGGACATCGATGTGCAGTTTCTAAGCTATACTTCATCGTTAGACCAGGAAAGACAGTTGCTTGTTTACCGCATTATCCAGGAGCTGGTGAACAACGCCGTAAAACATGCAGATCCCCATCAGATTATTGTACAGTTCGTAGAAGAAGATCGGGTGTATTCCGTAGTTGTTGAAGATGACGGAAACGGTTTCGATGTTGAAGAACTGCATTCTGCCCGGTCTGCAGGACTCAGCAATATTGAATCGCGGATTCAGTTTTTAAAAGGTAAGCTCAGCATACGCTCCGAAATAAACCTAGGTACCAGCATAGAATTTCAATTTCCAAAGATACAGCCATGATAAAAATAGTAATTACAGACGATCATCCCTTATTGCTTGAAGGGTTAAAAAACATTCTCAACAATGAAACCAACCTTGAAGTGGTAGATTGTTTCACCTCAGCAGCAGCCTTACAACAGTATTTGGCACATCACGAAACCGACATCCTGCTGCTGGACATTAACCTGCCGGATGCCAACAGTATTGAGCTCATTGGTCCTTTACGTAAAAAATATCCGGATATGCATATCATCATCCTCAGCGTTCATAACGAATACGCCGTCATAAACAGCGCATTAAATGAAGGCGCATCGGGCTACATACAGAAAAATGCTGCCGTAGATGAAATCCTGAACGGAATAAATTCTATCTTCGATGGTAAAATATTCCTGTGCTCACAGACCCGGGATGTACTTTCTAAAAAACAGAAAGACGGTTTAAATACGGTTCCAAAACTCACGCGCCGGGAAAAAGAAGTTCTTACCGAAGCCGCATTAGGACTTACTACGCAACAAATTGCCGATAAGCTGTTCATAAGCACCCATACTGTTGACAGCCACCGTAAAAACCTCATTGAAAAATTTAAAACCACGAATCTGAGCTCTGCATTAACGCTCGCTGTAGAATACGGACTTATCATAAAGCCATAATGCTTAATATAGCCATAAATGGGGATTTTGAAACCCGTTGCGTTAAGTGATCTTTGTATGGTTAGAAAAAAACAGTGATAAACAACCAAATCAAGCACTTTGCAACATAAGAAAATTGTCGGTTGTTATGAAAAAGAGAATCGCTTTTGCTCGATATTGTTTTGAGCAAAAGCTTTTTTTTTACAAAGCAACGCCAATGTTTGTCAAAATGGCTATAATCAGTGACTTTTTTTATAAATGAAAACAGCACCTTTGCTTTATAACCTTAAAGAAATACTGACTATTTAACAATCAAATAATAGACCTATGAAAAAAATCGGATCATTAATGGTATTCTTTGGCTTTTTTGCAATTGTTCTGGATTTTGTAAATGCAGTTCCCAGAATTCTGGCATGGATTTACAACTGGGGCAACAATGTAGCCTGGGCAATCAAAATAGGCCTTCTTGTCATTGGAGCACTTCTGTGGCTGGCCGGTTCACGGCAGGAACAGGCAAAGCCATCCAAAACAGAGTAGAACAAAAGCAAGCTTATCTCTTTTTTAGTTAATAATACACTAAAAAAAACACTGTGAAATCCATCATAATTATGTATTTTTTAAGGGATAAGCGCTTTTTATTAACAGTATATCACAGCACTTCCAAACATTCTTCCTCACTGCTTTTATAAACAATCTAAATAAGGATACTACACAAAGTATATCCAAACAATTAGTATTTTTGCAGCATGGCAAGAAAAAAAACTGACAAAATCGTATTCGAAAACGTTGAAGTCCTTGATGCAGGTGCAAAAGGCGTTTCGGTAGCCAAGGCTCCCGACGGAAAAGTTATATTTATTCCCAATGTCGTTCCCGGAGACGTTGTTGATGTGCAGACATTTAAGAAGCGGAAAGCTTATTATGAAGGAAAAGCAACGGCTTTCCATACGCTTTCGGACAAACGCGTTGATCCTGTATGCGAGCATTTCGGTGCATGTGGGGGATGTAAATGGCAAAACATGGGCTATGAATTCCAGCTAGGCTATAAACAACAGGAAGTGGAGAACCATTTAAAACGAATCGGGAAAATAGAGCTGCCTGAATTTGAACCTATCCTTGGTTCAAAAGAGCAGTTCTTTTACCGCAATAAGATGGAATTTTCTTTTTCCAATGCCCGCTGGCTGACCGACACCGAAATAAAATCGGGAGAAGAACTCGGAAAAGAGAATGCTTTAGGATTCCACATTCCGAAAATGTGGGACAAAATCCTCGACATTAAGAAATGCTATCTGCAACAGGATCCGTCCAATGCGATCCGCAATGAAATAAGGGAGTTTGCAAACGCCCATAATATGGAGTTTTATAACCCGAGAGAAAACACGGGCCTATTGCGGACACTCATGATAAGGACAGCCTCTACAGGGGAAATAATGGTATTGTTACAGTTCTTTAAGGAGGATAAAGCCAACCGCGAATTATTGCTTGATTTTCTAAAGAACCGATTTCCTGAAATTACTTCTTTACAATATGTTATCAACAGTAAGCTCAACGATACGATTTACGATCAGAAGGTTATCTGTTACCACGGGCGGGATTATATACTTGAAGAAATGGAAGGGCTTCGTTTCAGCATAAACGCTAAATCCTTCTACCAGACCAATTCGGCGCAGGCCTATGAACTGTATTCTATTACACGTGATTTTGCGGGGCTTACAGGAGAAGAAATTGTCTATGACCTCTATACCGGAACGGGGACCATTGCGCAATTCGTTTCCAAAAAAGCCAAAAAGGTCATTGGTGTAGAAGCTGTTCCGGAGGCTATTGCAGATGCCAAAGTCAATGCCGAACGCAACAACATCAGCAACTGCGAGTTTTATGTGGGTGATATGAAGAATGTATTCAACGATGCGTTTATTGCCCAGCACGGTCATCCCGACGTCATCATCACGGATCCGCCAAGAGACGGAATGCATAAGGATGTGGTAGAACAAATCTTAAAGATCGCTCCAAAACGAGTGGTATATGTAAGCTGTAATTCGGCTACCCAGGCAAGGGATCTGGCTTTGATGGATGCTACATACAAAGTAGTGCGTGTTCGCCCGGTAGATATGTTCCCGCAAACACACCATGTTGAGAATGTGGTTTTACTGGAAAAAAGATAAATTTGAAAGAGCAACGTTCCGTTGCTCTTTTTTTAGGAAATGATTTTGTACTTTTGAAGGCATATTCTATTTGTTTTATGAAAAAAATCGGATTGGGGCTCTTTGTCCTTTTTCACTTATCTGCCTGTGAAAAAGACGATATCTGCGACGGAGGATTGTCGGCAACGCCTAACGTTGTAATCAATATGTACGACCGGATGGATTCAGAGGTCCTGAAACCGGCCGCAAAAGTATGCATCATTGCGGAAGGCTTCAACGACACCATTGTCTTTAGGAACAGATCTCAGATACAGCTGCCTTTACAGATCAATAAAACCGAAACTACCTGGAAAGTATTGCTTTACGAACCTATTGCAAACAACGACACCCTTATTAAAAGAGAGGACCTTAAATTTACGTACACACCCGAAGCGCAATACGTTTCAAAAGCCTGTGGGTATAAAACCAATTTCCTCGGATTCAATGCCGTTAAGCTGGAAAACACTACAGGCGATGCGTGGATTCAAAGCATTTATAAATTAACAACCGAAATCACCGATCAGAGCAATGCGCACATTCAGTTATTTTATTAGCCTTTTTCTAAGCTGCTCTTCCGCCCTTTTTGCACAGGATACCCTTGTAAAGAAAAAGTACCCCGAAATTTACGGACTGCGTATAGGTACCGACCTGGTAAAAGCCAGCAGGAACATCTGGGATAAGGATTATAAGGGGTTTGAAGTGAACGCCGATTACCGCTACAACAAAAACTGGTACATTGCTGCAGAAGCCGGGTTTGAAGACCGGTTCAGTAAAGACGATCAGCTGAGCTATACAACAAGCGGGATGTTTTTAAAAATCGGTGCCGACCGTAATTTTCACCAGAACTGGTTAGACATGAACAACCTCATTTACGTAGGCGGACGATACGGTATCAGTTTACACGACCAGACCTTACACAGCTATCGTGTCAATACGGGAAATGCCTATTTTGATGAAGAAATGCAATATCCGGAATTAAAATCTTCTGGTTTAACTGCTCACTGGCTGGAACTGGTGGTAGGGATAAAAGTGGAAATTGTGGAAAATCTGTTTTTGGGCATGAACGTACGTATGAAAGGACTGCTTTCTCAAAAACAGCCGGAAGGCTTCGAGAATCTTTATTATCCGGGTTACGGACTGAAATACAGTGGAAACATCGGTGTTGGTTTTGGCTATACGCTGAATTATCTTATTCCTTTGAAGAAGAAGCAACCACAGCCTGCCGCCACATCCAAAACACGATAAAAGGTAAAACGCTAAGGTTTCTCAAGCCTTAGCGTTCTGTTTATATGTAAATTAATTAAAAGGAATTCTTGTTTAATTTTCCGTGCAAAATACCTCGTCTGCGGGTCTTTTTTTGTAGTTGACCTTATTCCGTTTCAGTATAAAGTATTTCCTGTGGTTGTACTTAAGAATGCTGAGTTTGTAATAATCGTACAGAATGATGATGGTTAATACAAAACACACGATATAGAAAGTATAGTTTTCAACTGTGCTGTAAAACAGTCCGGTAATCACCCCTCCCAATACATAGAAAAACATAATGGAACCGAGCAGCTGTACTTTTTCGATTACCTTTTTATCTTTCCGGTAATGCTTTTTTGTCAGCATGGAAAGCGCAATAGCAAGATCTGTAGTCAAACCGGTTAAATGCGTCGTTTTCACTGCGGAATTCGAAATACTGGCAGTAAGTCCGTTCTGCAGCCCCATTGCGAAAAGAAGCAGCCCTACCAGAAATTCTGTTTCCTGAAGACTTTCTTTATAAAAGTTCTGGAGGTAAACACCTACCACCAGCAGACACAATACCTCAAGTATGAGCGGTATGGCATGTGAAAGGTACCTTCCAATATAAGTATTCCCGTGTATGATAAGAAAATTAGAAGTAAAGCTTCCAAAAAAGAATAAAAGAATCCACAGTATGACCACCGCCGCCTGAAACCAGTTCCCTTTCGCTATCTCCTGAGCAAAAACGGCGAAATGCCCCGTTATGTTCGAAGTAAATGCAAAAAAAACAATAACAGAAATAACATTCACCATTCCGGCGGAGAAGGCTGTGAGCCCTCCGAGCTTTAAATTGTCGCTGTGCGTTCTGTGTGTACTATATTTTCTGAGCATAATTATATTGTTGTTGTTTTTTGAAGGTGATCTTAACACTTCCCCGCATCTGCAGATCGAAGTTATAATAAACCACGAGGGTATCTTTCGTTAATTTATAAACCTGAAAACTTTCTACCTTCTCATTACCGTATTTCAGTTCCAAAATATGGCCCCTCCCTTTCAGTAGCCATTTCAGCTTTTTCTCTCCCTGGTGCTCATGCTGTCTCAATGTCAGGAGTTTTCCGGGAAAGAACTCCCACTCTTCTGCATTGTGAATCATCATATTTTCGTAAAGCTCTTTTTTCTGATAATCGAGCAATTTATGGTCCAGCTTTGCCGAATCGGCATCGATGCGTTCAAACTGCCATTCCACTTCCTCCCATTTACCCATGATCAGCTGTTCCGGGCTATCGCTTTTTAGTAAAGCCATACCCGAACAGAACACCAATATCAAAATCAAGCCGTAAGCTAAAAACCCTGTTCTTTTCATTGTCCAATATTTGATAATAAAATGTCGGCAAGTTGTTCGGTATTTTCCAATTCAGATACTACCTTTTGCGAACGGTCCATCACCAACACCTCAACATTTGAGGTCTTAAGGTAAGGCTGTAGATCAAAACTATTGCCCGATCTGAATTTCATTTTATATTCTTTGGGGCATACTACAAGATCTATTTTATTAGCCTCGACATAATTACGGACGTATCGTTTTCCGTTACCGGTAAGGATACTGAATCTGAATTTATGCAGCCGTGACTGATACGTATTTTCGATGAGGTGGCACGATTCCTTAAATTCCTTTGTCAACAGTTTTGCCAGAATTTTATGTTCAGAATAAAACAGCATTTCGGAAAAGGAGTTCGAAACATCGTATCCGTGCGCCAGTATGATTTCGAATTTGCCTGAAGAGGCCTGTTTTAAAAATTCCAATAAAAGATTCAGCGATTTAACGGAAAAATCGGTTGGTATCAATACTTTTTTTACTGCGTCCATTTCATTAATTGTTTGAAACAAAGGTAGAACCGCAGCCATTAGAAGGATTTAAAAATAAAATTATAAAGTAATTAGAAAAAACGGAGGTTATTAAAATCTCATTAGAATCATAAGGTATAATGTCCTGCAGGAAGGCTGATCTGCACCGTAGTCCCCATTTTTTCGACAGATTTAATCATGAGTTCTCCTTTGTGCATCCTTATGATGTTGCGGCTTAGCGGAAGGCCGATACCATATCCTTCATAATTAAACGTATTGGATGCACGGTAATAAGGATCGAAGATATAGGGCATATCCGATTCCGGAATTCCGATTCCGTTGTCTTTGATGATGATGATAACGGATTCCTCCGTAGAACCTAAAGCGATGTATACTTCGTTATTATCGGAATATTTACAGGCATTCGAAATAATATTGGAAATTGCCAGGTGAAGCAGTTGTGCATTTCCTTTGATCTTTAACTTTTCCGGACTTTCAGGCAAAAGGCTGAAGTCCATTTTTATTTTGAGGTTTTTATTAACCTTAAGCAGATTTTCCTGTACATCCATAAGCACTTCATCTACACGTACCTTGTCAAACTTCTGCGTATTGTCTGTATAACCCGTACGGGCAAGAAATAATAATGCCTTTGTTTTCTGTTCCAGCTTCTCGGCCTCATCCAGTATATTCTGAAGTGCTTTTTCGTATTCCGGAATCGTACGCTCTTTTGACAGTATAAGGTCTGCCTCGCCTATGATAGAAGTAAGCGGGGTATTGAGTTCATGAGACGCATTACTGATAAAATTTTTCTGGGTTTCAAACGATGTTTCAATCCTGTTCAGCATATCGTTGAACGTATGCTTAAGTTCGCTTATGGGATCCTTATGCTTGGAATCGGCTACTTCGAGCCTTAAATGCAGGTTTTCAGATCCGATTTTGTTTACATCCTTTATGATTGATTTTACCGGTCGTACCAAGGTACGCAACACGAAATGGGAAACCACAAAAATAAGGAAAAGGGAAAATAAGAGGGAGGTAATAAGCAGGTTCCGCAGGTAAATGATGTGGTGGCTGTAAAAATAATTTTCGGCAGAAACCACTACCATGTAGTTTTTCAGATCTGCTCCCCTGTAAATAAGGCCCGAGTAAAAGACAGCTGCCTTATTGTAACTGAATTCCTTATTTTTAAGGATATTCTGTATGACCTTCGGGGGAATTTCATCCGGGACCTTGCCTATGATCTTTTCACCGTTAAGCGGTAATATATAATATTGCTGTTTAGGCAGGTTTTCAAGGAAATTGTTGTACGTTTCCTTTACCTTTAGAGACTCATCAGGTTCTCCAAGCTGCATCGTTGCAATGGTTCCGGCACGGACTTCCAGGCGCTTGTAAAAATCTTCAAATGCAAAATTTGAAAACGAATAATAAATGTATCCTGTGAATATCAAAGTATAGGCGACAAAGATTACCACAATTGTTAAAACTGCCTTGCTGTAGGTTTTCATGCTTCATTTTTTAAGACATATCCCATGCCCGTTACGGTATGTATGAGCTTTTTTTCTCCGAATTTATCCAGTTTTTTGCGCAGATAATTTACATATACGTCCACTACGTTCGTGCCGTTATCGAAATTAATTCCCCAAACGTTGTCGAGCAGGTCACTGCGGTTCAATACCTTCTTAGGATTTTTCATAAATTCAAGCAGCAGTCGGTATTCTGTAGAAGTAAGCGATATTTCATTGTTGTCTCGGGTCACTTTTTTGGTATAATCATTAAGCTCCAGGTCGGCAAACTTATAAATATTGTTTACCTTGGAGCCGTTTGTTTCAAAAAATTCGCTGCGTCTTAATAGATTCCGGATACGGGCTTTAAGCTCTATAAGTTTGAAAGGTTTTGCCAGATAATCATCGGCTCCCGTGTCAAGTCCCAAAACAATGTTTTCGGCACTTCCCAAAGCTGTAAGTATTAAAACGGGCAGTTCCGTATAACCGTCATTCCTTATCTGCCTGCATACCTCCAATCCGTTCATCTTAGGCAGCAGTATATCGAGTATAACCAGTTGTACCGTCTCCTTTTTTATCATTTCGATTCCTTGTATTCCGTCGGGTGCATGCAGCACTTTGTACCCCTCTTCTTCCAGGCTCTGCTTGATAAGGTCTGCCACATGTTGTTCATCCTCAATTATAAGTATCGTATTCATTTTCTGACTGTTGATTTACAAAAATAAGCTTCTGCGTTGTAAAGGTGATTAAAATGAAATTAGAATTTACGGATTTCAGCCGATATATGCCATAAAACGCCATTCAGATCGCCAAGATGACATACTCTTTTACCCCAGGGGAAATCCCGAGGCTCCTTAAGAAATACTCCTTCATACCTTTGAGCCAGATTCAAACCGGAAAGCTTCTCATACCAGGCATCCGCATCCTCTACTTCGAGTACCATCATAAAATTGCCCTGCATCCATTCTTTGGGATATTTCTGGAGGATGAACCTATTTCCTTCTATACCCAAAATTGCGATATCCGCATCACAATGTTCTACCTTGAACCCAATTTCCTTATAGAATGCGGTCCCTTTTTCAAGATCTTCACCTGCCGAAATGAAGGGAACAAGCCCTTTAGTGCTTAAATTCATATGATTATTTTAAATAAAAATAGAAAATTTTAAGGAAAAAACGACTGCTTCTGCATGCCTTGTGAACTACAAAAAAGAAAAGCACCTCATACGAAGTGCTTTTTGTTTTTACAGCCAGGTAACGGGCTTGCCTTTTTTGCTGAAAAGCCATGCCACAAAAACCGTTTCCTTTCCATCTATCTTAAAGATTTTGAATTGCGGAGCCAGAACAATCGCAATTAACCCGCTTGCAACCGGTATCATGAACCCGCTCAGCAGCTCGAAGTGTGCAATTAAATAGCGCGCGATTAGAAAAAGTGCCGCAAAACACAAAAACTGGATAAGGTAGATCTTCGTTGTTTTAGTCATTTTCGTTTCTGTTTTGGAATTTTGTTCGTTTACTTCCCTCGTACATCTCGTATTTAACAAGTCTGGATTCCAGTTTTCCGTTGAAGAGCTTAATCTTTCTGGAAGGCTTTAATCCAACAAATTTCAATGCTTCCAGGTTTCCTGTAATAAACCAGGATTGGGTTCCCGGATAGCTCTGTTTAAGCGTATCTCCGATTTCACGGTAAAAGCGTTCCAGATCAATATCGAGCCGTTCACCATATGGCGGATTAAATACCATATGTAAAGGACCAGTAGTTTCCTTGTGCGTTTCAAAAAAGTTACGCTGCTCTATTTTGATGTACTCATCCAGATTGGCGTTACGGGCATTGTCTGTTGCTTTCGCCACAGCAGAAGGAGCTTTGTCGTACCCCATTATATCATATGGAAAATCCTTAATTTTCTTCAACAGGGAGTCTTCTACTTTCTCAAAAAGGTCTGAATCCCAATCATTCCATTTTTCAAAAGCAAATTCCTTGCGGTTGATGTTCGGCGGAATGTTGCAGGCAATCATAGCAGCTTCAACGAGGAATGTTCCCGATCCGCACATAGGATCCAGGAAGTGCGACTGTCCTTCCCAACCGCTTAAGATCAGGATTCCAGCAGCCAGAACTTCATTTATAGGCGCTATATTCGTTGCAGTACGATATCCACGATGGTGCAGGGATGCTCCCGAGGTATCCAGAGAAACGGTACAAATATCATTTTGAATGTGAACGTTTATTTTTAAATCTGGATGATCCTTATCAATATTCGGACGATCTCCGAATTTACTTTTGAACTGATCTACAATGGCATCTTTTGTCTTGAGGGCAACGAATTGCGAATGATTGAACTGATCAGAAAAAACGGTGGTATCCACTACAAACGACTGTCTTACCTTTAAGAAGTCGCTCCAGTCAATACTTTGAATCCCGTTATACAGGCTGGTTTCGTTAAAAACCTTAAACTGTTTTATCGGCTTCAGTATTTTAAGTGCCGTACGCAATGCCAGGTTGGCCTTGTACATAAAGCCCTTGTCACCGTAAAAGCTCACCATACGCGTTCCTTTTTCAACCCGCTGGGCACCTAATTTAAACAGTTCATCTGCTAAAATATCTTCAAAACCAAAAAAGGTTTTGGCTACCATTTTAAAATTTTCCATATGCAATTCCTTTCCTTCAGGAACGATTAAATTCATTAATTCTACAAAAATAGTTTATTTTTGCATTCATAATATTTCCAACATGCAAGAAACGCAAAAAACGTGGTTCTCCAATTGGTTTGATACACCATTTTACCACATCCTCTATAAAGATCGTGATTATGCCGAGGCACAGTTTTTCATTGATAATATTACCCATTATCTGAACCTGCCCGATCATGCAAAAGTACTGGATCTCGCCTGCGGGCGCGGGCGCCATTCCATCTATCTGAACAAACTGGGGTATGATGTAACCGGGGCAGACCTGTCAAAAAACAGCATCGCATTTGCCAAAGAATTTGAAAACGACACCCTGCATTTTGAAGTAAAGGATATGCGCGAGCCGTTCGAAGAAAAATTCGATGCCATCTTCAATTTTTTTACGAGTTTCGGCTATTTTCCAAACGACAGGGACAATTATATAACGCTGAATGCCATCCGCGACAGTCTCAGCGAATACGGTTTTGCCGTAATTGACTTTATGAATGTACATAAAGTAATAGAGCAGTTGGTTCCGCAGGAAACAAAAACGGTAGACGGAATCACGTTTCAAATAAAGCGATGGGTTGAAGACCACCATATCTATAAGAATATTCAATTTGAATTTCAAGGAGAACAATATGATTTTACCGAAAAAGTAAAAGCACTGACCCTGCAGGATTTTGAACACATGATGGACGAAGCCGGAATCTTCCTGCTTGAAACATTCGGTGATTATAAACTACACAAATACGATCCGCAGGAATCGGATCGTTTAATCATGATTTTTAAATAAATGGAACCTTATATTCTTCCTCTCATCTCGGTTGTTCTCGGGTATCTTGTTGCTGTGATCATAAAACCCGACAACAAGAAACTGCTCAAGCTTCTACTTGCTTTCAGCGGGGCCTTTTTACTGACGATGACTGTTTCGCATCTGCTGCCGGAAGTGTATGCACACGTACTGGAAGCTTCGATACATCATGACCATTCACATGGATCGCACGATCATGATCATGAGGGAATGAAAATCATTGGATTGTTCATTATGCTTGGAATCGTATTTCAGATTGTCCTGGAATACTTTTCGAAAGGAGCCGAACACGGACACGTACACATCCATGAAAAAATGACTTCAATGCCTTGGTTGTTGTTCTTAAGCCTGTGTATTCACGCATTATTTGAGGGAATGCCTATAAGTCAGCACGATCATTTAGCATGGGGAATCGCGATTCATCATTTCCCAATTGCCATCATCCTTACGCTGTTTTTCCTGAAAGCCGGGTTAAACAGAACCTCGATCCTCATCTTCATGTCGGTATTCGCCTTTATGACGCCGTTGGGGACCTATCTTTCCCATTCACTGCCGTTTTTAACGGATTATTATGCGGAAATATCAGCCTTTGTAATCGGTATTTTGTTCCACATATCCTCCACAATCATTTTTGAAAGCAGCGAAGGACATAAGTTCAATCTGGCTAAACTTCTGGCTATATTGCTCGGAATTGCACTTGGATTTATCCTTTAGATATTTTACCTGACTTAAAATAAAAAGAAATAAAAAGCCCTGATTGAATCAGGGCTTTTTATTATACGCTTTTTAAAACGTCAATGAGATAGTCTATTTCTTCTTTGGTATTTTCATGCCCAAAAGACAAACGGAGGCTTGGTTTCTGAATTTCATTTTCATCTAGAAATTCTGCCAGTACATGCGACGGTTTCTGACTGCCGGACTGACAGGCACTTCCCCTCGATACCGCAATGCCCTTCATATCAAGCTGAAACAGCATCATTGCTGCTTTCTCCGGTGAGAAAGGCAAACGGATATTAAGTACGTTATAAAAAGTACTGCCGTTTCCGTTAAACTGTATTCCTTCAAAGGTTTGTTCAAGTTGTGATTTGCAATAGTCACGTAATCCCGTAATGGTTTCGCGGTCCTTATTTAAATCCTGATAGGAAAGCTCCAATGCCTTTGCCATACCAACCACCTGATGCGGAGCTTCGGTTCCTGCACGCATTCCCTTTTCCTGCTCGCCTCCTACTATCAAAGGTTTTAATACATTCTTTTTACGGATGAAAACAAAACCTGCTCCTTTTGGTCCGTGAAATTTATGTGCAGACGCTACGATAAAATCCACAGGGATCTCATCCAGCGGAATTTCGATCTTACCTACTGACTGAACCGTATCGGAATGAAAAAGGGCATGGTATTTTTGCGCAAGCTCTGCAACACGCTTTAAATCAAGTATGGTCCCTACCTCGTTATTCACGTGCATAAGGCTTATGAGTGTAGGCTGACCATCACTCAACAGTTCTTCTAGATGTGCGTAATCAACCTCACTGTTGGGAAGTACCCGTACATAATCAATCTTTGTACCGTATTCCTTTTCCATCTGCTTTATGGAGTAAAGGGTACAGTGGTGTTCCATACGGGTAGTAATGATCCGCTTCACTCCAAGATCGCGCACTGAAGAGCGTATGATCCAGTTGTTTCCTTCGGTTCCGCACGATGTAAAAATAATTTCGCTCGCCGTAACATTGAACTGTTTGGCTATTGTTTTACGTGATGCTTCGATTAATGCTTTCGTATGGCGCCCTATTGAATAGGTTGAAGACGGATTTCCAAAATCATTGGTAAGGATTTTGATCATCTCTTCCACAACTTCCGGACGTACCGACGTGGTTGCAGCATTATCTAAATATATTTGGTTCATTGGTGAATAGTTTTCCTCTTTAAATTGGTTAACACTTGATAGTTAAAAATAATTACCGACAGCAAAATTAAGAAATAAGAAACAAATTGTAAAGGATTTATAGCTTCTTTATAATAAAACGCAGCCAATAAAAATGCAATAATGGGATTAATGTAAATCATGATCCCGACGGTCGATGCCGACGCACCCTTCAGCGCATACAGATTCAGATAAAGGGGCACAAGGGTAAAAGCAGTAGCTATGATGAATATGTATCCATAAAACGATGCTTCTTTGGGTATTGTAAACCCGTGCGTAATATAATAAGGCAGCGATAGTATAAAGATGACAACCATTTGAAACACCAATGCATTGAACTTATCGAAATAAACATTCGACTTCTGTGAAATGAGGTACAGGGAATAAGTTGCCGCAACCAAAAGGGCAAAGAGCAGGTTGTTGGCATTGGAAAAGAAATAAACCAGGCATCCTGCAAAGCTTATTAAAACGGCTATGCGCTGATTTTTTTGCAAACGCTCTTTTAAGAGGATATTTGCCAGAAAGGTGGTGATAATGGGACAAATGAGATAGGCAAACGAAGCCGACTGTACGTTGATCTGATTGACCACATAGATAAACAGGAACCAGTTAACCCCCAGCAGAACGCCTCCTACAAGCGCCAACCTCATCCCCTTTCTTCTTTCCCGCACCGGCAACTTTCTAAATTGATTCAGATCGCTGACAAAGATTTTCCTGCGGAATATGCACGTAAATAAAATAATCAGTACGGCGGAAAAGCTGATCCGGTAAAACAGGATGTCAAATGAATGAACATAGGCAATAGGTTTTAGTGCCAGACTGAAAAATCCCCAAAGCATAAAAGCCAGAAAGGCTGCCAAATAATATCTGAAATTTTGCATAGAACGGATAAAATGCAAAGTTAATCCAGTTCTGCTTACAAAAAGCAACTTCGGTGTTTTTCTTTATACGTAAAATTTTTTATGCATAAAAAAACAGCATAAGCTGCTGTTTTATTTTTGCCATTCTTTCGTTTCATTGAAAATATGCGTCAGTATATCCTCGTCATACGCCGAAAAATCCACATTTCTTCTGCTCATCACCACCTTCGCCGTTTCAAAGGCTTTTGACGGCAGGTAAGCCTGCGATCCCTGCGGCCCGCCCCACGTAAAGTTGGCTATGTAGTTTCGTGGAAATCCCGCACCGAATATATTGGCCGAAACTCCTACTACCGTTCCGGTATTGAACATGGTATTGATGCCGCACTTGCTGTGATCGCCCATCATAAGTCCGCAAAACTGCAATCCCGTATTAACAAAACGCTCCGTCTCGTAATCCCACAGCTTTACGCTTTCGTAATTGTTTTTAAGGTTCGAATTGTTCGAATCGGCTCCTATGTTGCACCATTCTCCCAGAACTGCATTTCCCAGAAAACCATCGTGTCCTTTATTGGAATATGCAAAAAGAACGGAATTGTTGATTTCCCCGCCTACCCTGCAATGAGGCCCTACCGTAGTAGCACCATAAATTTTGGTAGCCAGCTTTACCTGAGCATGATCTCCTAGAGCAAATGGCCCCCTGATTACGGATCCTTCCATAATTTCAGCATTTTTGCCGATGTAGATAGGCCCGGTTGTAGCGTTAAGCGTGCAGAAATTCAAAACAGCTCCTTCCTCGATAAAGATGTTCTCGGCACCCAAAACCTGAACGGTGCCCGGTATTGGCTGCGACTTTCTTTCGTTTGTAATGAATTCAAAATCTTCTCTGATTGCCTGATCGTTTTTCTGAAAAATATCCCAGCTATGCTCTATCTGCAGACAATCCTCTTCGATTTCAATAAGTTCATATTCATCAAAGTCAATTTCTTCCTGATCGGACGTCGTGTAAAAAGCGACGATTTCATTATTTTTAACGATAGCCTGAAGCGGTTGCAGAAAACCGACCATCTCTACCAAAACATCATTCGGACAGAACGAAGCATTGATCATAATGTTTTCGTCCATTTCCACCATCGGGTACTTATCGGCCAGATACTCTTCGGTTACCGTCGTTGTAGTATTCCCCAAGTATTTCTCCCATTTTTCACGAATGGTTAAAATTCCGACACGGATATCCGCTACAGGCCGGGTAAAAGTAAAAGGCAGCAAGGCATTCCTCACGGTACCGTCATACAGTATATAGTTCATTTCAGGTCTTTTTTTAATCGTTTAAAGGTACGAAGTTTGAATGCAAGATAGAGAATCTTTCGTTCAATAAAACATGAAATTAATCAAAATATTTCCTTAACCCGCAAACCAAAGAAAGCCTACTGAACGAAAGCGTTACTTTAGCCCCCGCCTCCCCGTTTTTACCCGGCACACAAAATAAAAAAAGCCTCACAAAGTGAGGCTCTATTATCTGAATCCAAAGATTATTTTTTGAATTTCGCGTATTTTGTTTTGAATTTGTCGATACGACCAGCAGTATCAATTAATTTAGATTTACCTGTATAGAATGGGTGAGATGTACGAGAAATCTCCATTTTGTATACCGGATATTCAACTCCGTCAACCTCAATCGTTTCTTTTGTTTCAACTGTTGATTTCGTGATGAATACGTCGTCATTTGACATATCTTTAAACGCTACTAATCTGTAATTTTCTGGGTGAATACCTTTTTGCATGATAAATCGATTTTTAAATTATGACCCACCTTTGTCCTGATGCTTTCTTTTCAAAAAGGTATGAACAAGTGAAGGCCTTTTATTGTAATTATTTTTTGTTATTTTAAGTTGCAAATTTAATACATATTTTTAATCTGCAAACAATAGTTTCGGTTTTTTATAACAAATCTTCAAATTTTTATAATAGGTAAATTTGTATATTTGTACGTTAATTCAAGTACATCTCAATGAATACAACCCTAAAACAGATTGGAATTAAATTTGGCAGCGTAGCAGCCGCATTGCTCATCGCTGCTTATTTGTTCTTTTATTTTGTTGATTATAAGCTCATGAATTCCATTATTGGCGGTTTTATCTTATTATTTATCGTTATTGCCTTTGGAATTCTGTCTACCTATATCGCAAAGCAGAAACTAGGCGGATACCTCACATTTAAAGAAGCTTTTATTCCTTATTTCCTGACTGTAGCCATCGGCGTTCTCGCAAGTACCCTTTTCCTTTTTGTTCTGTATGGTCTTCTTGATACTGAAACTGCAGAACTGGTTAAACAGGATTCCATTGCCCTTACACAGCAGCAAATGCATAACTTCGGCGTTCCTTCCGAGCAGGCTGCCCAATCGGTTCAGATGGTTACAGAATCTAACCCATACAGTTTTGGAACACTGCTTATGTCTGCCGCAACAAGGGTTTTAATGCTTTGCATACCCGGGCTTATGGTAGCTTTAGCATTCCGCAACAAATCTGAATTTATATCTCCTAAAGCCTAAACATGAACCTTTCGATACTCATTCCTTTACTCAACGAGGCAGATTCGCTACCCGAATTATACAGCTGGATAAAAAGAGTAATGAACGAAAACGGTTATACATATGAAGTCATCTTTATAGACGACGGCAGCACAGACGAATCATGGGATATAATTGGCAGGCTCTCTTCTGAAGATTCCAACGTAAAAGGCATCCGTTTTCAAAAGAATTTCGGGAAATCACAAGCGCTTCACGCCGGTTTTTCCATTGCCCGAGGCGATGTAGCCATTACGATGGATGCTGATTTACAGGACAGCCCGGATGAAATTCCCGAATTGTATGAGATGATCACGCATCAGGGATACGACCTGGTTTCGGGATGGAAAAAGAAACGATACGACTCGGTCGTTTCCAAAAACCTGCCCTCCAAACTTTTTAACTGGGCCGCACGTAAAACTTCCGGAGTGCAGTTAAACGATTTTAACTGCGGATTAAAAGCCTACCGCAGCAACGTCATCAAGAACATAGATGTTTACGGTGAAATGCACCGTTACATTCCCGTTTTGGCAAAAAATGCAGGTTTTCATAAAATCGGCGAAAAAGTGGTACAGCATCAGGCTAGAAAATACGGTGTTTCTAAATTTGGTATGAGCCGTTTTATCAACGGTTTTCTGGACCTCATTACCATCTGGTTCCTCTCGAAATTCGGAAAGCGCCCTATGCATCTATTCGGAGCACTTGGTGTCGGTATGTTTGTTGTTGGTTTTTGCAGTGCAGCGTTCATCGGTATTTACAAGCTATACAAACTCTCCGTTCACGAGCCTGCTATACTGGTTACGAACAACCCCTGGTTTTATATTGCACTTACGGCAATGATTCTCGGTACGCAGTTGTTTTTGGCAGGTTTCCTAGGAGAAATCATTCTTCGCAGCAAAACAAACGAAATACGTTACAAAATAACGGAACAACATAATTTATAATTCAAGAAGACAATATGGAAATTTCCAAAAATATATTAGAAAAAGTGCATTTATGGACACAGTTGCCCTTTGATGTGCAGACGCGGGAACAGGTAAAGGAACTCCTTACTTCCGCTCCTGATGAACTCGAAGATGCTTTTTATAAAAATCTGGAATTCGGTACAGGAGGCATGCGCGGCATCATGGGTGTGGGCACCAACCGCATCAACAAATACACCTTGGGAAAAAATACCCAGGGACTTTCACAATATTTAAAGCAATCATTCCCTGACGAACAGATCAAAGTAGCCATTGCTTATGACTGCAGGCATAACAGCAAAGAACTGGCAAAACTTGTAGCGGATGTATTTTCTTCAAATGCCGTTAAGGTATTTCTGTTTGAAGAACTGCGTCCAACACCTGAACTCTCTTTTGCGGTACGCCATCTGGGCTGTCACGCCGGAATTGTATTAACGGCTTCGCATAACCCGCCGGAATACAACGGATACAAGGTATACTGGCAGGATGGTGGGCAGCTTGTTCCGCCTCAGGATAAAGAACTCATACAGGTTATTGACGGTCTGGATTATTCAGATATATTGTTTGAATCCGACGCTTCCCTTATTGAATACATAGGAAGCGCTGTTGACGATGCCTTTATTGCATCATCCATTGAAAATGCCCGTTTTAACCTTCCAGCCGGTGCGCGTGAAAATCTCAGAATCGTTTACACTTCCCTGCACGGAACTTCTATAAAGTCTATTCCGCCCGTACTTGAAACAGCAGGGTATACCGATGTAAACATCGTAACCGAACAGGCTGAACCTAACGGTGATTTCCCCACAGTACATTCCCCTAACCCGGAAGAACCCGAAGCTTTACTCATGGCTATCGACCTCGCAAACCGCATCGATGCGGACATTGTCATAGGAACAGATCCTGATTCTGACCGTCTGGGTATTGCTGTACGCGACCATGATGGTAACATGGTTCTTTTAAACGGAAACCAGTCCATGGTTGTTATGACGGCCTTTTTACTTGAGCAGTGGAAGCGCGCCGGAAAAATCAGCAACCGAAAACAATTTATAGGATCAACCATTGTTTCTACACCAATGATGCTGGCTCTGGCCGAAGCTTATGATGTGGATTGCAAAGTAGGACTTACCGGCTTTAAATGGATTGCAAAGTTTATCAAGGATTTCCCTGAACAACAGTTCATCGGGGGTGGCGAGGAAAGCTTCGGCTTTATGGTAGGCGATGCCGTTCGCGATAAAGATGCTGTTACCGCAACTCTTCTGATGTGCGAGATAGCAGCGATCGCAAAAGCTGCCGGTTCCTCGGTTTATGCCGAATTACAAAATCTTTATGTTGATTTCGGGTATTATAAGGAGCACCTTATTTCCATTACGAAGAAAGGCAAAGACGGAGCAGAAGAAATAGCGCGCATGATGACCAATCTGCGCAACACGCCGTTAAAGGAAATCGCCGGAGAACGCGTGGTGTTTATAGAGGATTACCAGAGTGCCGTTGCTACGAACATGTTTTCAATGGAAACAGAGCCCTTAAGCCTTCCCAAATCAAACGTCCTTATCTATTACCTGGAAGACGGATCTAAAATATGTGCCCGTCCAAGTGGAACAGAACCTAAAATAAAGTTCTATTTCAGCACCAATACCATGATAGAGTCAACAGACGAGTTAAAAGACGCGGACGATTTTCTTCAGAGTAAAATCGACCAGATCATTCAAGATATGCAATTACGTTAATCAATGGACGAGAATTTAAAAAAAATACTACCTTTTGCCCTGCATTACAAGAACAATATTGTATGGAATATTGCTTTCAACGTACTGTATGCGTTGTTCGGGACTCTGGGAATGGTGATGATTTTCCCGGTACTTAAGGTACTGTTCGGAAACGGGGAAAAGATTACCCAACTGCCTACCTACAACGGTATAATGGAAATAGACACCTATCTCAACGATACGTTGTTTTATTACGTGACTCATTTCTCCGAAACCTACGGGGCCAATTATGCCCTGCTGCTTACCGTTTCACTGGTTATCATTACCTTCTTATTTAAAAACCTTTCGGGTTACCTGGGTTTACAGCACCTTATGAAACTGAAGACGGGAGTATTGCGCGACTTCAGGGAAAAGATGTATGCCAAAATAGTGGAACTTCCGGTGTCTTATTATTCCGAAAAAAGAAAAGGGGATGTCATGGCCCGTATGCTGGGAGATATCAACGAAGTTCAGAATTCGTTTTTCCTGGTTTTAGAACTTATCGTAAAAGAACCTTTAACGATCCTGTTTTCGCTTATTGCCATGATCAATATCAGCTGGAAGCTGACCGTTTTTGTATTTATCTTCATCCCTATTGCGGGGTTCATTATTTCGAAGATAGGGAAATCCCTGAAATCGCAATCGGTACGTGCGCAGCAGGAAAACGGATTCCTTATTTCAATCGTCGAAGAATCTTTAAGCGGGTTAAAGGTCGTAAAAGCCTACAATGCCGAAAGCTTCTTTAAAAAGATCTTCAATGCGTCGGTAGACCGGTTGTACGTACTTACAAATAAAATAGGAAAAAAGAACAACCTGGCATCGCCAATGTCCGAATTCCTGGGTATAGTGGTTATTGCCATCTTGCTGTTTTACGGGGGAAGCCTTGTTCTGGTAGACAAATCGCTTGACGGGTCACTCTTTATCGCCTATATAGGTTTGGCCTACAACATACTTACACCCGCCAAAGCTATTTCAAAAGCAGCTTTCCAGGTTAAAAACGGTATGGCTGCGGCTGAGCGTGTATTTGAGATTCTTGATACTCCGAACGTGATACGTGATACCGAAGAGTCCAAAGAGATCACAGCTTTTGAACATTCGATCGATCTCCGCAACATTACCTTCACTTATGACGGAGAACAAACGGTTTTAAAAGATTTTTCACTGAACATTCCTAGAGGAAAAACCGTTGCGCTTGTAGGTCAGTCCGGTTCCGGAAAAAGTACCATTGCCAACCTGTTGCTGCGCTTTTACGATACTACTTCCGGAAGTATTTCTGTAGACGGAACCGATATAAAAGACATTCGTCTTGAATCACTTCGAAACCATATGGGACTTGTAACCCAGGACAGCATCATGTTCAACGGAAGCATTGCCGACAACGTTAAAATCGGGAAACAGGATGCTTCTGAAGATGAAATAATACAGGCTCTAAAAATTGCGAATGCTTATGAATTCGTCCACAACCTGCCGCAGGGCATCCACACGAATATCGGTGATGCTGGAGGAAAACTTTCGGGAGGTCAGAAACAGAGAATCTCTATTGCGCGCGCCGTTCTTAAAAACCCGCCTATAATGATCCTCGATGAAGCTACCTCGGCTCTTGATACGGAAAGCGAACGCCTGGTTCAGGATGCACTTGAAAAAATGATGCAGAACCGTACCTCTGTGGTTATCGCGCACCGTTTGTCTACCATTCAGAAAGCCGACCTTATCGTTGTAATGCATCACGGCGAAATTGCGGAACAGGGAACACACGACGAACTGCTTGCGAAAAACGGTACGTATGCAAAACTGGTTTCGTTACAATCTTTTGAAAATTGATCTAATTTTGTTTTTTTATAAAAATCACTTCTTTCGGAGTGATTTTCTTTTAATTAATAATTATTGTTTATCAATAATTATTTTATATTTGTCAATAAAAAAGTTTTATGAAAACATTGAAGATTTTCGGATGGCTTTCGCATTTCCTTGTTGTAGCCGTCTTTCTATTAGGCATCATATTCACCCTTATGCTCTATTCTGAATTCAGCAATACGGACCAGAAAAACTGGATGATCTCTTTTATGGGGAATGAGGTCAGTACGTCCGACAATAAATATTACCTGCTGCTGTTTCTGGGTATTTGCTACGCTTTATATCTTTTGTATTTTTACGCCATATGGTTGTTCAATCTGTGTGTGCGCAGTTTTGAAAAGCGCAGCTTCTTTCATGTTAAAACTATCCGACGTTTCAGAATAATAGGCTATCTGTTTATCTTTATTTATGCAATAACATGGGTGATGGGAAATGTTTTCTCCATACATTCAGAAAGAATGCCCTCCGGATCAACCGACTTTTCCCATCAGCTGATTTCTGAACTGCAGCATCCCTTTGGCGGACTCATCACAGGATTCCTTTTCATTGTACTGGCTGAAGTTTTCAATGAAGCAAAAAAGCAAAAGGAGGAAAACGCCTTAACCATCTAAGTATGCCCATTATAATAAACCTTGACATCATGCTTGCAAGGCGCAAAATGCAATCACAGGAACTTGCAGACAGAATCGGTATTACAACAGCCAACCTTTCCATATTAAAAACGGGAAAAGCAAAGGCAATCCGTTTTTCAACACTGGAAGCCCTTTGCAGGGAACTCAACTGCCAGCCTGCGGATATTTTGGAATATACTCCGGAGGAAAACTGAATCACATACGGAAATATTACATCAACAACCGTTCATTTTCTATTATTTTGTATATTTAAAATAAAAAAAATGAACGAAAGGAAAGCCGTATTACCTTCCCTCCTGGACAATGATTTTTATAAATTTACCATGCAGCATGCGGTCATAAAACGCTTTCCGTATGCGAAGGCACGATACCAGTTCATCAACCGGGGGAAACATGAATTTCCGGAAAATTTTGCGCAAAAACTACGGGAAGCCGTTGATGACATGGCCCGGTTGCGGCTGGATTACAAGGAAAAAGAATACCTCAAAACAACCTGTCCCTATCTGGATCCGACTTATCTTGATTTTTTGCAGGGTTACAGGTACGATCCCTCTGAAGTACATATCGAACAAAACGGAACAGATGTAAAAGTATCGGTTGAAGGATACTGGTACCGGACGATCTTATGGGAAGTCCCGATTATGGCGCTCATCTGTGAATTGTTTTACAGGGAGACAGGACAGCTCAGGCAGCCAGATGAACTTGTCGTAAATACCGTTGAAAACAAAATAAGCCTGTACAAAAAGCTTGGGGTAAAGTTTGCCGAATTTGGTACAAGAAGGCGCCATTCCTACGAAGTACACGATTTAGTCGTAAAAATACTGCGCGAGAAAGGGACGGGCACTTTCATTGGTACAAGCAACGTATACCTGGCGATGAAATACGATATAAAGCCTATAGGTACGCATGCACATGAATGGTTTATGTTCCATGCGGCGAAATATGGATTTAAAATGGCCAACAGCATGGGGCTCGAACATTGGGTCGATGTCTACAGGGGCGATTTGGGCATAGCCCTTACCGATACCTATACAACAGAAGTCTTTTTTGAACAGTTCGATAAAAAGTTCGCAAAACTTTTCGACGGCGTCCGCCATGATTCCGGAGATCCGCTGGAGTTCGGAGACAAAACCATAAACCATTATAAAAAACTCGGTATAGATCCGCTTACGAAAACCATCATTTTTTCGGACGGTTTGAATTATGAAAAGGTTGAACGCATCGTACAGCATTGTAAAGGCAGAATCGGCCTGTCGTTCGGTATCGGAACCGACCTTACAAACGATGTTGGTCTGAAACCAATGAACATAGTACTAAAAATGACGGAAGCGCAACCGGAAAACGCCAACTGGACCGGAGTAGTGAAACTTTCCGACGAACCCAAAAAGCACACGGGATCAATTGTCGACATCGACCTTGCCATTCAATTGCTTCATATAAAAACGACTTAACATCCTATTTACCCAACATAAAAACGAAGTTTTAGTCTTAGTCGAAAAACATTATGTTCCAGGAAAACCCCAAACTGCATATTCCGAGTGATGACACGGTCATCTGGAAATATCTGGATCTTTCGAAGTTCCTTGACCTTCTCATGTCTAAACGTATGTTTATGGCCCGTTCCGATAAGTTTGAAGACCAGTTTGAAGGAACCTTTAGCGAACCTACCTATGAGGAGATTAAAAAGCTGCTTGCCGATAACCCGGAATATCTTGATGCCTATAAATCCAAACGTAAAAACATCGTCATCAGCAGCTGGCATTCCAATTCCTATGAAAGCTATGCCATGTGGCAGGTATTTACCAAAAATAATGAGGGGCTTGCCATACAGTCCACAATCGGGCATTTGAAAGAATCTCTTATTGAAGAAAGGGCTTACCAGTACATAGGCGAAGTCAACTATATCGACTATAAAAAGGAGCACATCCCTTTTGATGATGATTTCTTCCCGTTCCTTTTTAAACGGAAAAGCTTCCAGTACGAAAATGAAATCCGCGTGATAACGGATGTGACCCATCTGGATCTGCATGTAAACGAAGGGGTAAAAGTAGCCATAGATATCAACAAAATGATCGAACGCCTTTACATACACCCGAAATCGGAAAACTGGTATAAAAAACTCGTTATTGAAGTAGTGGAACGCCTCGGCTTCAATTTCGAAATAGAGAAGTCCGATCTGGAAAGCGATATTTTAATTTAACAATTATGACTTTAAAAAGACTCACCCCGATGCTCTGGACCGAAAGCCTGCAGGAATCCATTGCTTTCTATACAGAAATACTCGGTTTCAGATGTAGCGAATTTAACGAAGAATGGCAATGGGCCTGCCTTCAGACTGATGAAGTTGAAATTATGATGGCCTACCCCCATGAGCATATGCACTACGAAAAAATAGGTTTTTCGGGGTCGTTCTACTTTGAAACCAACGAAGTACAGGCTTTATGGGAACAATTAAAAGATGTTGTAGAAATAGTTTATCCTCTTGAGGCTTTCGATTGGAATATGAAAGAGTTTGCCATTAAGGACAACAACGGGTACCTTTTACAATTCGGAGAACGCCTAAAATAACAAAATGAAAAAAGCTTCCCTTATCGGGTCTGCCCCAAGGTTTTATACAGAAGATATTGAAAAGATGCTCCGGTTTTATACCGGCAGTCTGGGCTTCCGCCTCATAGGAAGTATTCCCGGCGCTTACGGTATGGTGGAACGCGACGGTTTTCAGTTACACTTTGCCAAATTCAATCCTCTTTTTCCGAACAGGAACCAACCTCAGCATATCTTATTGTGGATTCCTGAAATTGAACTGTTTTTTGAGGAAATCACCGAGCACAAAGTTAAAATCCTTGAAGCCGTTACACTTCGCAGCTATGGCAACCGTGAATTTGTAATAGAAGATCCGGAGGGAAACATTATCACTGTTTGTGACTAAACCGTCTTTGGCTTGTGTTCATGCATATTTACAAAAAACACCGTCTGCATTTTCCGGGCCTTGAATTTTAAAAGTTCTGCATTCTTGCCTTCATACAAATCATTAATGGTTTTCATCCAGTAAAACAGCCAGGTACCGAAATCACGTGCCGAAATACGATAATTCATCTTACGGTCTACCTCATTGTGGACTTCTATCGGATTTCCCCTGTACTTCTGTATACCAAAAAGGTGTTGTTCCCAGAAATCGGTAATGCGTTGCAAATGGTTTTCCCAGTCGGAAATAATCTTATGGAATACCGGGCCAATTTCTTCATCCTGCTTAATCTGTTCATAAAAAACTGCTACCAACGTATACAGATCTTCCCTTGATTGAATGTCCTTTTTCATTATTTTAAGTCTTAGCTATAAATTTAAAAACTTATTCATGATATAATTTCCTAAAATATTTATAAAAATATTTATTTTTGCAAACAAATTAAACTTAAACAAAATGGCAGGTACAAGAACATTTACCATGATTAAGCCTGATGCTGTAGAAGCAGGAAGCATCGGAGGAATCTTAAATATGATCACTGAAGGAGGTTTCAGAATCGTAGCGATGAAATTAACGCAGCTTACCGTTGCTGATGCAAAAAAATTCTACGAAGTTCATGCTGAGCGTCCGTTCTACGGAGAGTTGGTTGAATTCATGTCGAGAGGACCTATCGTTGCTGCTATCTTGGAAAAAGACAATGCAGTAGAAGACTTCCGTACATTAATCGGTGCAACTAATCCTGCTGATGCTGCAGAAGGAACCATCCGTAAAAAATATGCAAAATCTATCGGAGAAAATGCAGTTCACGGATCTGACTCTGATGAGAATGCAGAAATAGAAGCGGCTTTCCATTTCGCAGGAAGAGAGCAGTTCTAATCACTGAAGCTCATAAAATACAAAATCCACTCTTTCGGGTGGATTTTTATTGTTGGCTGTTTTCTAATTGCGGAGCATAGATCCCGTTTCTTTAAGCCGGGTATGGAACTTGAACGCTTCACTGAGAATATGCGGTGTTTGCCCGCCTGTTTCTTTTGAGGCCCTTTCAAAGTAATCCCTGATCTCCTCACGGAACTTCGGATGAACACAGTTATTGATGATTACTTCTGCTCGTTCTCTTGGTGCAAGCCCTCTTAAATCGGCCAATCCCTGATCCGTTACGAGTATATCAACATCGTGTTCGGTATGGTCGTGATGTGTTACCATAGGAACTACGTGCGATATAGTATCTTCTTTTGAAGCCGACTGGCAAACGAAAATACTCAGGTATGCATTCCGGGCAAAGTCTCCAGATCCTCCGATCCCGTTCATCATTTTGCTTCCGGAAATATGCGTAGAGTTTACATTTCCGTAAATGTCAAACTCAATGGCCGTATTGATCCCGATTACCCCCAGCCGCCTTACGACTTCAGGAGCATTTGAAATGTTCTGCGGACGCAAAACCAGCTTGTCACGGTATTGCTCAAAATTAGCAATGAGGTTTTCATAGCAGTGTTCCGATACGGTAATGGACGATCCTGATGCAAAATCAAGATTGCCCGAATCTATAAGTTCAAATGTTGAATCCTGCAATACTTCAGAATACATCGTAAGGTTCTTAAATTTAGAATCTTTAAACCCCATTAAAACGGCATTGGCTACCTTTCCTATCCCTGCCTGTAAAGGCAATAAACTGTAAGTAAGCTTTCCTTTGGCTACCTCGTTCTCAAAAAACCTGAGCAGGTGATCTGATATAGCTGATGTTTTTTTATCGGGCTCCGCTACCACTGCGGGCTGATCGGTAATATCCGTGTATACGATGGCTACGACCTTCGAAGGGTCTACCTTGATAAAAGGATCTCCGATGCGGTCTGTTACCGTGTGAATGTTGATTACGTCTCGATCGGGATATGAATTTGGTACAATTGCATCGTGAATCCCTTTGAAATTAAGCGGAATACGGGTGTTGATTTCGATTATGACCTTACGGGCCTGACTTGCAAAAAAAGCAGAATTTCCAATAGAAGTTGTAGGGATGATGTTTCCGTTTTCATCGACCATAGAGGCTTCTATAATGGCAATATCAATCGGTGCAATGTGACCGCAAATCAACTGTTCCACCGTTTCACTCAAATGCTGGTCGATGTATTTCAGTTTATATTCATTGATTGATTTTCTCAGCGCCGGATCGGCCATGAACGGCATCCTGCGGAGCAACGCATTATTAGCGGCAAGATCGGCATCGGTCGTATATCCCAAAGATGCTCCCGTTATCAGCGTAATGGCGACATCCTCATGGGCAGCTCTTTTAGCAAATGCAGGCAGAACCGATTTGCTGTCCCCCGCTTTTGTAAAGCCGCTCGCCCCTACCACAGCATTATCGTCAATTAATAATGCGGCCTTATCTGCCGGCATTACCTTATTTTCATAATCCTTAAATAATATTCTCTCCATTGTTATATTTTATGTCCACCACAACGGGTATTCTTTTATGGTAAATTTAATAAATACTCAACAAATAAAAGACAGAATTAAAAACAATCGTATTTTTAAAACAATTATTAAACAATCACACAAAAAATTAAGATTTATTTTTTATTCACAAAAAAAATAACATATAAAAAAAACTATTCAATAATTTTATTTAAGGCGAACAGTATAAGTTTTTCCACTGCTTTATACGGATCTACGCTAAAAGTACCGTTTCTTCGATTGGCTACAATAGCATTTAAAGATACTGCATTATGGCCGAGCAGTTCCGAAAGTCCGTATATAGCTGCCGTTTCCATTTCCAGATTGGTTGCATGCATTCCTTTAAACGTAAACGAATCAATTTTATCATTGAGTTCTCTGTCCTGCAGCTTCAACCGCAATACACGTCCCTGAGCACCATAGAACCCGCCTGCCGTAACCGTAATGCCTTCTGAAATTTCTTCCGATCTGAATTTTTCACATAATACTTCCGATGCTTTTACTGCATAGGGCCTTCCTTTATGTTTATCCCAACTGGTATGTCCTATAAAAGCGGTTTCCATATCAGCATCTGTCAACTCCTGAATGTCATAACTCCGCAGCATATTATCGGTGCCAATAGCGTACTTTGACATAAGAAAGGCATCAACAGCAAGATGCGGCTGAAGCGATCCCGATGTTCCTATGCGCACAATATTAAGGCTCGTATGTTGCGGTTTAACCGTCCGGGTCGCAAAATCAATATTGACCAATGCGTCGAGTTCATTGAGAACGATATCGATATTATCGGGGCCTATCCCCGTAGAAATAACTGTTAACCTTTTTCCCCTGTAAACACCGGTCTGCGTTTTAAACTCGCGCTTCTGCGTTGTATGCTCAATATGGTCAAAATGCCTTGTGATTTCCACCACCCGGTCCTGGTCTCCTACAAAAATAACATCCCGCGCAATATGTTCCGGCTTTATGTTGAGATGGTAAACACTTCCATCCGGATTGAGTATCAGTTCAGATTCTTTAATATGTTCCATCAGCTTCCTACCCTTTTTACTTTATATCCTTTATTTTTCAGATATTCCATGATTTTATCCCTGAAATTCCCCTGTATAATGATCTCCCCGTCTTTGGCGCTGCCTCCTACGCCGCATAACGTTTTTAGTTCCTTTCCCAGCATCTTGAGATCATCAGTGGTTCCTACAAACCCTTTTATCACCGTTGCCACTTTTCCCCCGCGGTTCTTTTTGTCAAGATGCGCTTCCAGCAATTGGTCTTTAGGATCCGGCGTTTCATCCGGTTCGTGGTTTGTATCAAAGTCAAAGTCCTTGTTCGTAGAAAATACAAATCCTCCTAAATCTTCCAAACTCGATATTTTTTTCGCCATTTTAATGATAAATTTTAATATCAAATATACAGAAAGAATACCGAAAGCTTATTTTTGCATAAGTATAAAATTTACGATTTTGGATTTAACCCTTTTACATCAGCTTACACAGGAAATAATCGACGCCATTGGTTCAAAACAGCCTGTAGCCGCAAAAAAGAAAATAGAAATTGCCAAACGCTTTTTAAACGGCCTGGCAGATACTGCCTTAACCGATAGCGAATTAATAGAACTTTCCAAATATGAAGCGTTAATAAACCTGTTAAATAACAAATTAAAATAGTACATTTACGTAAATTTATAGGAATTGATCTTAGATGAAAACTGTTAGAATTGCAGGTGTGCCGGAACATTTTAATCTTCCTTGGCAGCTCACCATTGATGAAGGGCTATTCAATGAAGCGGGTATAAATGCGGAGTGGACAGATGTTCCTGAGGGAACAGGAAAACTTTGTGAAATGCTGCGGAATAACGATACCGATATTGCCGTTATATTAACCGAAGGTATTTTCAGGGATATCGCCAATGGAAATGAGGTGGTGGTACTGCAAACCTACGTGCAGTCACCGCTGCAATGGGGAATCCATGTCAATGCAAAAAGCAGTTTTGAAACCGTTCAGGACCTGCGGGGAAAAATAGCGGCTATTTCGCGCAGAGGATCGGGATCAGAACTGATGGCGTATGTAAACGCTTCGAACCAAGGCTGGAACCACGACGACGTTCAGTTCGAAATCGTCCACACACTTAGCGGCGCTGTAGAGGCACTCACGCAGAATACGGCAGATTATTTTATGTGGGACCGGTTCATGACCCAGCCTATTGTTGACGAAGGCGTTTTCCGGCGTATAGGCGTATGTCCTACTCCTTGGCCGTGTTTTCTCATCGTAGCCCGTAAAGATTTTTACGAAAAAAATAAAGCCGTCGTTTCCCATACTCTTGAAATCATCAACCGGACGACGCGCGAATTTAAAATGATCCCAAGTATAGACAAAACGCTGGCCAGCGTCTTTAACCAGAAACTTGAAGATATAAGGCAATGGCTGGAAATTACCAGGTGGTCGCAGAAAAAACCGGGTAAAGCACAATTCGACGAAATCGTCAGCGATTTAATTAAGTATAACATATTGAGTGAACCACTGGAATATTCCGAAGTCATTGCACCATAATCCCAAATGAAGCCATCAAAAGTAAAAGTACTACGTTTCCTCAACAAGCTTAGCGTACCTAAGCCCTGGGATACTATTATAGTTTTGCTTTTAACCCTGCTCATTCTTATTCCGGTGTTCATAATTATGCACCAGAACCTTGTTGATCCGGAATGGCCCTTTCATCTTGACCGTATATTGTTGTTTGTCACGATTACGGCTGTTGTCACTTACATTTTAAAGTATATAAAGCGTTTTCTTTTTTTTATTATTGTGATCTACCTTATGGTGCTGTTATACGGTTCGGTATTTGCAGGATATGGCTTTAAAGCGGTTTATGAAGATTACCGGTCCATGATTTTTGCCATGAGCGACAATCCGAATCCGCAGGACATTATCGTATCCAAGCTTCTTCCTTTTCCCAATAAGACCAAAATATTAAAGGCTATAGAGTTCGAAAACCCACAGGTACGGAATTTTGCCTTATCTGCAACAACCAAGCATTTCAGGAACGTCAAGGGATACCGGGAATACAGGCAGATCATACAGTGTTTTGCAATTTTCAAGGAAATCCAGAGCCGCTGGAATTACGTAAACGACCCTAAAAACAGGGAATATATTGCAACGGCATCCGAATCGCTGCAACATTTTTCAGGTGATTGTGATGATCATTCCATACTTATGGCCGCCTCAGTACGTGCCATCGGAGGAACTCCGAGGCTCATCCACACCAAGGAGCATATGTATCCGGAAATGCTTATAGGTAACAAGGCCGATCTTGAAAAAATTATTTACCTTATCAAAGAGGTCCTGTTCGTAAAAGAATCTAAAGGAAAAACAATTCATTACCATATAGATGAACGCGGGCAGGTATGGCTTAACCTTGACTATACGGCGAAGTATCCGGGTGGTCCGTTCATGTCGGAAGAAATATTGGGGGAACTAACACTAAATTAAAATGAACATCTTTATAACCACAGGTGCCGTTTTCGGGGCACTGGGAATTATCCTAGGCGCATTCGGGGCTCACGCGCTTAAAAAAATCTTCAGTGAAGATCAGCTAAAAAACTTTGAAACCGGTGTAAAGTATCAAATGTACCATGCCCTGCTGCTAATTGTAACAGGCCTGCATCCGGATATTTTTAACGAATATATCCAGGCCCTGTATTACTGCCTAACTGCCGGCATTGTCCTATTCAGTTTCAGTATTTACGGTCTGTGTATCAGCAGTGCTCTCAACAAAAAGATTAAAATACTGGGGCCGTTAACTCCAGTTGGAGGAATTTTACTATTGTGTGCCTGGATTCTGATAATATTTAACTCTTTGAATTAATTTTATTTTTATTAACATTATATTTTATACATTTACACAGAATTTAATTAACTATCATAAAATAAATGAAAAAAATTTTTGCACTTGCTTTTGCTACGGCTGTTTTGGTATCTTGTAACAAAGACGGATACACGATTAACGGAGAAGTAAAAGGTTTTGAAGATGGAACTGTAGTTTATATCAACAAACAAGATGTAAACGGATTCGTAAAAGTGGATTCTACTGAAATCAAAGGGGGTACGTTTAAGTTTGAAGGAACAAAACCGGAACTGGATATATATTTTATTGAGTTAGGAAAAACTCAGGAATTTGCATTTCCTTTTATATGGGAAAACGGGGACATTAAATTTACTTTTGATAAAGCCAAACCTGAAGACACTAAAGTTGTTGGTACTAAAAACAATGATTTAATGACTTCATACAATACGGAGGCTTATAAAATTCAAAAGGAAATCATGGATTTCCAGCAAAAAAACCAGGCTAAATTCATGGAGGCTCAGCAAAAAGGCGATCAGGCTACTATGCAGTCTTTAATGGATGAAGTGGGTAAAATCCAGAACAAATATGTAGATCAGAACAAAAAGTTCATCTCTACCAATAAAGACTCTTACGTTTCGTTAATGCTTCTTACACAGCTGGCTATGTCTGATGCATTAAAACCCGAAGAAATCAAAAAGTACTACAACGATTTTGACCAATCGATAAAAGATACTAAAAAAGGTAAGGAATTTGCAGAGAACCTGAAGAAAATTGAGGAATCTCAAAAAGAGAGTCTTGCAAAACAACAGAAAGTCGCAATAGGACAGAAAGCTCCAGACTTCACCGCAAATACGCCGGATGGGAAACCGGAATCTTTATTAAAAAACTTGGGAAAAGTTACAATTGTTGACTTTTGGGCTTCATGGTGCGGACCTTGTCGTCAGGAAAATCCTCATGTAGTAGCTTTATACAACAAATACAAAGCTCAAGGATTAAAAGTCATCGGGGTTTCTTTAGATAAAGAAAAAGAAAAGTGGGTTAAGGCTATTGCTGATGACAAACTTGAATGGCTACAGGTTTCCAACTTAAAATTCTGGGAAGACCCAATCGCTAAAGAATATGCTGTAGAAGCTATTCCTGCAACCTTTATTCTTGACGCAAATGGAACAATCGTTGCAAAAGATCTTAGAGGGGCTGAATTAGATGCTAAAATAGCAGAGCTTTTAAAATAATTCTTTTAATACAGTATAAAAGTCGGTATCTTCATACCGGCTTTTTTATTTTATGTTTATGCTGAAGAAAATTTCACTGCTTTTTTTTATTGCCACAGCTTCACACGCGCAACATGTAATTCATGGAAAAATTGAGCATGCCGGCACTCCCAGTACTATATACGTTAAAAAGTTTATGTTCAACTGGGTGATAGTGGACAGTATCACGACTGAAAAAAACGAATTCACATTTACAATACCGGAAAACGACGATTTTATTTATGTGTCTGCCAATGACGAAAAGAAGCTCAGCGATGTTAAACTTTACAACGTAAAAGGCGCTACAAACATTCTTTTTGATGCAGAAAGCCGGGAATTGAGCGTGAAAGGGACTGCCCTAAATGAAGGTCTTTACCTCTATCTTTCATATTTAAGACCGTTTGAGGATGGGTTGCAATCCCTCTTAGAAGCACCTCCTCATACTCCTGCGTTCCAATATGCTTCTGAAGAAGAACGCAATACCTACAAAGCCTATCTTGCAAATGTGGATCTTGCCCGGAAAAGACTCGAACAGGCTAAATTTGATTTCATCCTGAACCATAAGAAAGAAGCCTATACCAAAATATTGATAGAAGAAAAGCTTAAACGGGATTTCTTTGAAAAGGATTTCAATGCCCTTAAGTTTTTTTATAAAAACCTTGATAAATCTTTCAAGGAAAGCGAAGGAGGTAAAAAACTTCAGGCTTTTCTCAGAGATTATGAAACGGTTCAGGCAGGGGCCAAAGCCAGCGATTTTGTAATACCTGATACGCAAAGCCGGGAACAGTCCCTCTATAAAAATCTTGGAAATTACACAATCCTTGATTTCTGGGCTTCTTGGTGCGCTCCCTGCAGAAAAGAAAACCTGCACCTGGTAACGCTTTATGAAAAATATAAAGATGCGGGCCTTAACATCATAAGTGTATCGCTTGACGCACATAAAGACCAGTGGTTAAACGCTATAGCAAAAGACGGACTTACCTGGCTTCAGCTATCTAATTTAAAACACTCTAACGATCCTGTAACGGATCTTTATAAAATAACAAGCATTCCCAGAATGTTTCTCCTTGACCGTAAAGGCACTATTTTAGCGCGGGATCTGTATGGTACGGAATTAGAGAAGAAACTGGCTGAGCTGATTAAAAAATAAAAACATTGTCCTTTTGACAATGTTTTTTCATTAAGTGCAGCTTGATCAGCTTATGGAAATATTTTGTTTTTTCAGCAAACGCACTACAATAACGCTAAACAGCAATAAATAAACAAAACAGATAAGCGAGACCACATACGAGGAATGGATGCCGATAATATCCGCTACCTTCCCTTGAATAGGCGGAATAATACCGCCTCCCAATATCATCATAACAAGAAATGATGACCCTTGTGCGGTATATTTTCCCAATCCCATCAGACTTAAATTATAGATGGCGGGCCACATAATACTGCAAGCGAGTCCTCCACAAAGGAAGGCATATACCGAGACCATACCTGAAGTATTTAAACCGGTAATCAAAGCTGTTGCCCCAAACGCGCTAAAAGCCATGAGTGTCTTGGCTGGCGCATTCTTGGTAAGTAAAATCAGGGCAATCTGTAAAACCACACAGCCTACAAAAGCATACAGATGGCTCATATCGTATTGTGCAAGTGTATTAGCTGCAATAACAACAACAAATGCAAGCAAAGGCATAATGATCGTCAGCCAGAATTGTTTAGATCTGCTGAGATTGAAAGCGCTTACCGCTCCGGCCCAACGGCCGATCATCATACTTCCCCAATACATGGAAATATAAGGCGCGATCTCTGATGCGGAAAAACCACCGAATTCCGGTGTTTTTAAAAGCTCTCCGAAATTACTGCCGATTGCCACCTCTACCCCAACATACATAAAAATAGCCAGCATTCCCAAAACCAGCTGCGGGTAACGCATTGCGCCCCATCCTTCCGGCTTTAAAGCTGCCTTTTTATAAGAAAACAATAAACTCAGCACCACAACCGCAAAAGCCAGCGACAACCACATAACCCTCGTATTTTCCAGCAAGGCCTTATCGGTATGTACAGAAGCATCCCGGTAGGTAGAAAATACAAAAGTGAAGCAAACAAATAGCAAAACAGTCATTATAACGAGGATGCGCAATGCTTTAGGTGCCTTTTCTATAGGCTCTGTACTCTTACCCTGCGGCAGTTTCTTTGAAAAATAAAACAGAGCAGCCGCCCCGATAAACAACAATCCAACGCAGACATATAAGAGTACTACTTTGTCAAGGCTTAACGATTTGATCTGGTTTTCGGTCACGGCAGCAGTAGTTCCAAAAAGGGCAAACGCTACCACTAAGGGACCAATGGTGGTACCGAGCGAATTCACTCCGCCTCCCAAATTAACACGGCTTGCACCCGTTTTCTCATCACCAAGCAAAATAGCAAACGGATTGGCCGCTGTCTGTTGCAATGAAAAGCCCAATGCTACCGTAAACAACCCTATGAGCATTCCGAAGTAGACATCCGCTTCTACGGCTAGAATCATTGCAACGGCCCCGATCGTCGAAAAAGACAATCCATACACTATGCTTTTTTTATAGCCCCAGTGACTTACAAGGTCTTTGCCTTTTATATTTCCCAGAGCAAATAAGATTAATGCCCCGATATAATAAGCAGTATAAAAGGCAAAATCAATCAACTGCGACTGAAACTGGTCAAGATGAAAATAATCCTTGCAAAATGGGATGAAAATATTGTTTCCCGCTGCCATAAATCCCCAGAAAAAGAACACTACAACAAGGGTATATAAAGCCGGATAATTAGTTTTTACCGTTTGATTCATTTTGAATATTAATTAAAAAACCAAATATAAAAATTTGCATCAACAACAGCTATTTTGCTTATAAAAAAGTTATTTTTGCAATAAACAATTAATTTCTATGAAAAAAGTTTTAGGGTTATTAATAGTCCTGTTTTCTTTAACGGCATGCGACGATGGGGATATGGTTTTTCAGAATCTGAATTTTGAGGGAAAAGCAATCCAAAAATGTGAAGAGAACGAGCTTTACTTTAAAATCAACGATCGCGAATTACTGCTTGTGGATTTCTCTTTCGGAAAAACGGGATCACAGCTCGATTCGCTGGCTCCGTTAAATACCTTAAAATCCTTTAAGACAAACAATACGAATAAAATTGTATACCGGACCTACGACGGAACGCTTAATGCGACAAGCATCTGTTCCATCCTGCCTCCCGCAAATCCAAAAGTTACTGCGGAATATACTTCGGTAAACGGCGGTGTAATCAACTATACGAGAACCATGAATCCTGCCGTAACGGAAGGAAGTGTAAATGTAACATACATGTATACCATCAACTTTGAAAACATTACACTAAGCAATGGCGCGTCCGAAATAAAATATACTACTTTCCCCTTCGGATCCTATATTTACGAGTCAAACCGGCTCTCCTTTAATTTTGCCAATTTCGAATTCTGTGAAAACGGGGTCTTCGTCTGCAATACCATGAATGAAATTTTTCAGATTCCCCTGCCCGAAGGCTTTACATTTCCAACTAAGAAAGAAACCCAGACCATATCTTTTAGCGCAACAACTCCTGCACGTTATCTTTTGTTCAGGAACAATTTCACCACCAATTCATGTGAATTACCTGACATACCTGTTAAAGAGGACTGGTCAAGCAGCAACGGCTCTTTAAGCATTGAATCGACCCCCGTAACCAATCCTTCAGGCCAGGTAACAGGATACCGCCATACGCTTAAGATTATTCAGGCTCAATTTACAAAGGATAATTTTAACTTTGTTATTACCGATAAAACAATTGGTGTGTATCAGGTTGAAGCTTAAATTCACGACCTTGAAACAACATCTTCACGATTATATAAATTAATTCTTATTTTTACGCTTAATTTACAATAAAAAGTATATGAAATTATTACAGGATAAAACAGCTGTTATTACCGGTGCCACCAGAGGGATTGGACGGGGAATTGCGTTAACGTTTGCAAAACACGGTGCCAATGTGGCATTTACCTTCAGTTCTTCCGAGGAAGCTGCAATTTCTTTAGAAAATGAATTAATTGCTTTAGGTGTCAAAGCTAAATCCTATAAATCCAATGCCGCAGATTTTACAGAGGCGCAGGAATTGATCGATGATGTCATGACGACTTTTGGTAATATTGACATCCTTATTAACAACGCGGGAATTACGAAAGATAATCTGCTTATGCGCATGTCTGAAAAAGATTTCGACGATGTAATAGACGTTAACCTTAAATCTGTTTTCAACATGACCAAAGCTGTTCAGCGAACGATGTTGAAAAACAGAAACGGATCTATTATAAACATGAGTTCCGTTGTAGGAATCAAAGGAAATGCAGGTCAGGCCAATTATGCCGCCTCTAAATCGGGAATAATCGGATTCTCTAAATCGGTTGCCCTTGAATTGGGATCCCGAAATATCAGATGTAACGTTATCGCTCCGGGATTCATTGAAACAGAGATGACCGCTAAACTGGGAGAAGATGTAGTAAAAGGATGGACTGAAGCTATTCCGTTAAAAAGAGGAGGAACTCCTGAAGATATAGCCAATGCCTGCGTATTTTTAGCGTCGGATATGGCAACTTATATTACAGGACAGGTGCTCAACGTAGACGGGGGTATGCTTACCTAAAAATATTTTATCATAAAAACGCAAAAACACCGGAAATTTAGTTCCGGTGTTTTTTATTTCTTTATAAACTTAAACGTCTTGGAACGTTGCTGTATTGTCGCTATCAGTAAATATAAACCATTTGAAAAATTCGTAACGTCTACTTTCTTTAGGTCGTTTCCTTTGTAAACCAACTTGCCGGTAATGTCCAGTATTTTTATGGTATATGCCTCTGGTCCTGATTCAATATTTAAGTATGCATCTGTTACAGTAGGGTAAAATTTAAATTCTTCAAACAAAGGGTCATTTTCATTATCCAGCGTTTTCCATTTATTTTCGGCCAATGGCCCGTTCCAAATTTTCGTTGCCAGATAAGGATTGTCGATAAAGGGATTCCTGTTTCCCTGAGCCTTGTAGATCTGCTCATTCCGATTTATTTCATGCAATGAGACCGGATCCTCCGCATTCCACTTTAAAAAGATGTTGGGCATGTCCCCGTTCGGTGAGAATGAAGCAGGACCTGCTCCCACATTTACAGGCTGACACCGGTCTTCATACCGCAGGTACATATACATAATCATCCTGGCCACATCTCCTTTCCACTCATCTCCAGGGTAAAAATAATCGATTCCGTTCTGTTTTATAATTCTCGAATAGCTGATATAAGAGGTAGGGTTTTCGGTAAACTTATAATTGCTTCTCATCCCGTTCCGGTCATAATCGACTGCGTGCAGATGATGTGCGTCAGCTCCTGGTCCTTCAAACTCCAGATTCGGCGTTCCTTTTGACCTTGGAAACACATGCTCCCTTACCCATTTACCATTACAGTTTGAAGAATGACAGCTGGCATTTCTGGCTCTGGTTCTGTCGTTACTGCTCACAGCATCCGTATCGTTGTAGCCATAAATAAGCAGTACTTTACTTGAGTCGGAAGGGGCTATATCGGACTCCTTAAGGACATTCCAGATACCGGGTGTATAAATTAATTCATTTTTATGGGTAGCGCTAATAAGATGCGACAGTTCCTTTTTAAGGCCGTCTCCGTTAAGGTTAAAATCTACAGACTGGTAATATACCGGTACCTGTGCCTCCGCAAATGAAAAGGAAGCGATACATAAAAGTAAAAACACGAAACGCATGATTTCCAAAAATTTATGCAAAAGTACTAAATATATGATGAAACCAAATGTTTATCCTTAACTGATACCTGGTTAAAATTACTTTTACTATTTTTGAAAAAAAACTAAATGAGGGTTCTAATTTTATTCCTTTTTTTTTCTATTACAGCAAGAAGCCAGAGCTATCTTGATTATTATTTTAAATCCAAAGGGATCGAAGGGGCAATTGTCCTCTATAATCAGAATACAGGTGAATGGATTTTCAATAGTGAATCCGAAGCTTTTACCAATACCCCGGCTGCTGCACATTTCCATTTATGGCAAACCTTGGTTGGGCTGCAGGAAAAAGTCTTTACTACTGATGAAAAAGAACTCATGCAATGGGACGGAGTAAAACGCTCCTTTTTCGAAGAACGCAGACCTGACTGGAACAGGGATATGAATCTTTCAGATGCACTTGCAAGCCATAACGACTGGTACTTTGCCCGGCTTAAAATACTTTTAAACGAAGACAGCTATCATAAGAATATAGAAAATGCCTCTTTTCTTAAAGAAGTTAAAAACAATAAGGTAGAATACTTCTGGAATTTTTCAGGTTTAACAAATCCCAATACCATGATCTTTTTTCTGAAAGACCTTTATGAAAAAAAACTGCCTTTTTCCGAAAATGCGCAACAGTTTTTAATAAGCCGTCTTTCTGTCGATAAAAACCTTATCCTACATACAAGCTCTACAAGTTATCTGGGAAAAAAAATTGACTGGACAATCGGAATTTACCTTAAACAGGACAAACCCGTTTATTTCTCCTTCAGAACGAAACACTCTTTGGAAGAAGAAAAAACAGCAGATTTCGATCGTAAACGAAACCTTATACTAGCTGAAATTTTTGAAGTCCTCCATCTCTGATAAAAAAAGCCATCCGTTTGGATGGCTTTTTTTATTCTTTTGTAAAGACGAATTTACCTCCGCCCTGGTTCAGCGTGAACGAATGATCTTTTACATTAAACTGTATGACGATACCGGCTGTTTCAAAACTAAAACGGTGGTCTTCAAGAGCCTCCATCGGGAAAGCCAGCTGGCCTGTTGCCTGCGCATAAAGCACGTTCTCCTTTTTGGAAATCGTAATTTTCAGCGGAATCTGCTCCGAGGTATAAGTGCCCAGGTAAACATCTAAATCAGCTGAAGTTACCGTTCTTTTATTAAAATTAGGAATCTCGAAAGGCATCTGGTTTGCTGCTTTAAGCAATACCGTATTCACATCGGCAAGATTCATATTGCTCCCGTTTGCAATTACGGCTGTCGCAATCCCCGAATCCGGGTAATAGGAAACCATCGATCTGTAACCATCTATACTGCCATCATGCCCGTAACCTACTTCGTTGTTAAAAGGAAAGCTAAAAATCCCCATTCCGTAATCATCTTTTAGGGTAATCATTTTATCAAGGCTGTTTTTACTAATGATCTTTCCACTAAAAAGCCCTTCCATGAATTTCATAAGATCGGCTGGAGTTGATACGATACCTCCGGCTCCCATAGGTACAGAAATATCCGTCTCTTCCGATTTCACCCATTTTCCCTCGTAATCATATGAATATGCCTCCTCATTTTCCAAATGGATCTTCCCCCCTAAAAACGTACTTTCCAGCTTTAATGGCTTTACGATATAAGTATTCAATGCCGTTGCATAATCCGTTTTAAAAGCATCCTCTACGATGTAAGATAACAATACATAATTGGAATTGCTGTATTCAGCATTGGCTCCAGCCTCGAAATCTGCCGGATATTTATTGATAATCTGCAGCATCTCCACACGTGTTTTTTTGGAAGTGTAATAGGACAGATATTCCATTTCATCCGTAAAACTGTGAATACCGCTTCGATGATATAACAAATCGGAAATTGTTATTTTATCCGCATTTTTGAGGTTCGGAAAATAGATCGAAATCTTATCCTCCAGCTTTAACATCTTTAGTTCCGCAGCTTTAAGCGTTAAAACGGACGTAAATGTTTTAGAAACAGAACCAATTCGGTACTTAGTCTTAGTATTATTCTTCTTTTTTGAGGAAATATCAGCATATCCGCTAGCCTGTTCATAGACAACACTGCCATTTTTTGAAACTGCCACGGTACCCATAAATTTGTTGTTTTCTTCCAGTACTTTAAAATAGCTGTTTAGTTTTGCCGCATCGATACTCTGGGCGTATAATCCCATATTAAAGGCTAAGGCAACACCCAGTGTAATAGTTATTTTTTTGATCATAATTAAGGTTTATAAAATTAGTAACCAAAAATCAAAATCGTTACATCGGGAAGGTATCATATTTGCAATTTGTAACACTTTATTTTGCTAGATGGTATCAAAAATAAAGAGATCGAAACAGAATAGGGACCGTTTGAAAACGATCCCTTTTTTTATGCCTTTTTTCTCCATTGATTCTCTAACAAAAGCTGGTAAATCTTCCAGACTTTATTCCATAAAAAAAGCCTGACTCATAATAATCAGGCTTTCAAAGAAAGGCAGCGACATACTCTCCCACATTAAAATGCAGTAC
>JBEBOB010000020.1:0-55466 GCA_040396655.1 Flavobacterium sp.
CATCTTTTTTCTCTTTATTTTTCTAATTACTAGAAATCAAATATTTACATTTTAAAAATCACCAAAACAACCTTAAAAACTCAGTATTTTCACAGAGAAATCAATACCTCAGCTCAAAAAAAACACTAAAAAAGGAATTTAGAAAATAAAAAGCCGGCATGTATTGACCACAAAAACGTTTCTAAATTATTTACTGCATTGAAATAAATCCATTTATTATAGTCTTTATTTAATTCTCCCTATGAACTATACCGATATCAGCTAAGATTCCAAACAATTACAGAGCTACTTCAATATCAGTCACTTAAAAAATATTACAGTACAATTCTTAAAAACATTAGGTTTTATGTTCATTTTGCACTTATATTTGCAACCGAATCTCAACTACGGGTGTAGTTCAAGGGTAGAATAGCGGTCTCCAAAACCGTTGATGGGGGTTCGAATCCCTCCACCCGTGCAATAAAAAAAGCCAACTTAATAAGTTGGCTTTTTTTATTTGGGTCTTAAAACCCTATCTGAAGTCCAAGGCTCCAATAGTTCTGATCCACCGTGTTATCACTAAATACCGGACTTAGATCATATTTTGCGACAATCTTAAATTTATCCTGACCTATATAAGCCATAACACCGTACTGAAAATCGTTCACATTCCAATCTCCTTTTTGCTGTTCGTAAACCTTATAGCCATTTTCATCATTGTAACGTAAATGCTGTTTTGAATTGATGTTATATCCTATATAACCTCCTATACCAAAATTATATCCTGCATTCTTTACAAACTTACGGTTCGCTGCATTATATGTTTTGTTGGCTGTAGTAAAATCCAGTGAAAAAGGAACACTTATATAAGTGTTTCTTAAGTAGGCATATCCTTTTCGCAGGTTTTTATCTGATACTGCCGTAAGCGTTTGGTTGCCATTCAATATAAATTCCTTATTTCCCGTAGTTGCGAGTCCGTTATACTTAAAACTCAAACCGTAACGTACCCCCCACCTGTTATCTGTTTTACTGAAAGGTGTACGCAGTGCAATTCCCCATTCCACATAATTAGAACGCATGTATCCGAATTCAGAGTTTGCAAACATCTTATCGGTAGCAACATTCCCAACTCCAAACGCAATAAAAGGCGAAATTTCCGTGCGGTATTTTACTACCGTATCCATTTTAACTTCCATAGCTTCTTCAAAAGGATTGTGAATACCTTTCCACTCTTCACTATATGATTCGGAACTCACAACATCCACTGCCTCATCCGGAGCTTTATCGGAAAATTCCGCAATAATAAGGAACGCTTGTTCTTTTGTTATGCTTCCTGCTTCCACTTCATTATTCACAACCGCGATTTTTTCTTTAAGAGTCAACCCCGGATTTTCAGAAGCAGCATTTATTGCTTCGTTATTTTCAATTATACTTCCGACTGACTGGGCATGAGCCGACATACTAAATGCTATTAAAGCAATACATAATATTTTTTTCATAAATCGTTTATTTTTATAAGTAAGTTACTTGAATTGTTCATTTGTTACAACTCTAAACAAAGGGCATGCCATTTTAACATAACTTTGACTTTATAATTAAAAAAGGATGCCTTATCGGCATCCTAAAGGCATTTCTATATTACCTGAATTGCCAAACTCAAATTAAATATATTCTGATCTGCGAATGATTTTTTGAATACCTGATTAAAGTTATAAGTGGCTTTTAGGCTTATAAATTTATATCCTACATAAACACCTCCTCCGTATATAAATCTTTCAGAATTAAAACGAGAATTGGTTGTTTGTGTGTATTGTTCTCCGTCCATTTCATATTTAAGCACTGCATCCATTTTCGAGTTCAATCCCACATAGCCCCCTAATCCTACAAAAAATGATTTACGGGACCTGATGATCTGGTTTCCGAAATCATCGTACTTCTTTTTTGAAAAATCATATTCTATATAGTTTGAAAGCCTGAAATCAAGGAATGAAATTCCTGAACTTTTCGTTTCAAAAGGCACTTCTTCCAAAAGGGTCTCATTTCCCGCATCTACGATGGTTCGGTTATGCTGCAATCTGAAAATATGAGCCGTCATTCCAAGATCAGATTTCCAGAACAAATGAGATGTTTCCTTCCCAATTCGCGTTTTAACTCCAAGACTTAATCCAAATGAAGAAATGGCCATCGGCTTATAAACATCCTTATTGGTTTTTCCGTCGAATAACATGGTACTATTCCCAAAGAACAATTCTTCTACAAAAAGCACTTTATTCTCAATAAGCTTTCGCTGATAGGCGCTCATATCGGTACTGAAATTAATATTATCCTCAATCTTATTATTGATAAGTACTTTTATTTTTTCTTCCTGCTCCTTTGTTTCTTCCTCTATTAACTTTGCATAAATCTCCGCTTTTTCGATTCGCAATTTGTCCGCTTCTTCCTTTGTCAATTCTTTGTTCTCAACTCTTTTCTCGATTTCGTTCAACTCGTTTTTAAGTTTGTCCTTGTTATTTTTGATGATCACATCAATATCATATGATATATCATTGACTTTTCTTGTAAATTCATCCGCTGTCTGCGAATAACGTGGTGTATTGAACACCTCCTGTCCATGGACATTAAAACATACGAATGTAATGATGGCGCATAATGCTGTCTTTATCATAAGTTTATTAATTAGAATTTTCCACTACTGTATTGATTTCCTTTACTTTGTTCCAGAAACTTTTCCCGTCTGTAACGACATTATCGAGCTGTCGTTCTATTTCAGCATTCCTCAGCAATTTGTTTGGATTGACATAAATCCGGATCTGCTCTTCTTTATGTACCGAAGCTATTGCTTCCGGTTTAACCAAGTTTTCCGCCGGCCTCGTTGTTACAGCAATTTCCTCATCCTTCAACTCCTTCAAATCTGACAACACTGGTTTTCCTTCTTTTTGTCCCTCCTCTTTCTTATTCCTACTTTGCGGCGCATCATCTAAAGCCGGTCTTTGCCCAAACCTGTTTTTGTTTGAGTGTACATAGGCTTTACCTTCTGTATGTTCCTTAAGTTTCTCCTTCACCGTATCGCTGACAACAAAAACAGGCTTATTTTCCAGTCCCTCAGGGCTAACCAACACGCTCTTTTTAAAAAGCGTGCATAACCCAATGGTAAGAATAAGAGAAGCTGCTATTGCCCAAATATATTTCCTTTCCTTTCTAACCTTCTTTTCCGGAGCTTCATCTAAAAGCGCTTCCATCCGGCTCCAGGCATCTTCCGATACCCCGAGCTCCCTTTCCCTGAAATACTCTTTCATCCTTTTTTCAAAATCCTCCATCATGTTATCTTTTAAATTCTATTTTCTGTTTCAGTATTTTTTTCGCATATGCAAGCTGAGATTTGGAAGTACCTACAGATATATTCAAAAGTTCCGCAATTTCATGATGCTTATATCCCTCTATTGCGTTTAATATGAAAACATATTTACAACCTTTGGGCAGTTCATCAATAATTTTCTGATAATCGCCGAACGTTTCCGCATCTTCCATCAAATTCCCTAATTCCGATTGAGCTGCATCTTCAATAAAAACCAGTTGCTTTCTGGATCTTAGAAAAGAAATACTTTCACGGATCATAATCCTTCGGATCCATCCTTCAAAACTCCCGTCTTTTCTATACTGTCCTATATTTTCAAAAACCTTCATAAACGCGCGCAGCATCACATCTTCAGCATCGTGAAAATCTTTAATATACTGCCTGCATGTGCTTAGCATCTTAGGTGAATACTGTTCGAACAACTGTTTCTGCGCCAATCTGTTCCTGCTTATCACCTGTTCAATAAGCTGAGTTTCTGAAAAATTTAATACGTATAAATTCAAACTTTAAGTTCTTTGATTATATAGACGCAAAAGAAATGCAAAAGGTTGTAAGGCTTTTCTTTTTTTTAATTTTTTTTCATCAGGTCTTTTTAATCCCTGTGTAAAACGTTATCTATAAAAAAAAGCAATGAATACTCATTGCTTTTTTAAATTCTGCCCTGCTCTTTTAATTTCCAGTAACGAAGCAGTCCGTTTACCGACATCCAACTGGGATTCGCGTATTCGTAAACTTTGATTTCCTCTTCACTGAGACCTTTTAATTTGAATGCATCTGAAGTGAATTTCATAAATTTTGGAATGATTTCCTCTGTAGGAATCCGGGCTTCATAAAAAGGTTTTATAAATTCCGCCCAACTATCCAGCTCCTTTTCCAGATCGTTTAGCAGCTGTTGTGGTTTATCGTGTCTTGCAAAATGCGTAAGATATAAACAAGACGGATTGGCTTCCTTCAGTTTCTTAATAGATGTCTTCCATAAATCAAGATTGATATCGGGAGGAGGACAGGGAGGAACCACAGGGCCGTTTTCTATCTTACATCCTGCCACATCACCGGTAAATATACAGTCGTTAAGCTGATAGGCGTTATGATGAACGGCATGTCCCGGTGTATATATTACCCTGAACTGTACATTTCCAAAATCAATAACATCCCCGTCGTTAGCCGCAAACAAACGATCCTGGGCTATAGGCTCCATCTTTCCCCACAACCGATCCATATCTTCCCCATAAATCTGGGCCGCCGAATTCCATAACTTTTCCGGGTTAGCCAAATGAGGCAGCCCGGCTTCATGGACATAAATTCTGGCACCAGCCTCGGCAAATTTCCAGGCGGCACCGGCATGGTCAAAATGAATATGCGTCAAAAGAACTGCATAAATATCCGAGACCCTATAACCTGCCTTTTCAATACCTTCTTTTAAAACCTGGAATGTGGATTCTGGCCCGGACTCTATCAATACTGGTCCCTTATCTGTAGGGATCAGAAAAGAACCTATGGATTCTCTGACGTTCTGGAAATTTAAATCAATAATATTAATATGCTCCATCCTATAATATTTGTTCAATTACATATTCTGTATCTTTAAACTGAAAAGAGTCGCCTGCCCGTTTATTGGACAAAGCAGAAAAAATAGGGGCTTTCGTCGTAATCCCGACAAAACGTACCCCCTTCCATTCAAAATCTTTGAACGACAGGCCAATAACCAGGTTCACCTGGTTTGTAATCACGATACTTCCGTCTGTTATGATTGAAGAATCTTCAGGATGCAGTTTCCGGAATGCCTCCAACTGCTGCATAGCCTCTTCAAGTTGCACATAAACATTTCGTGCAGCCTCTGTACTTTGGTTCTGGTGCGACAGGTCGTCAGCATCAATGACCGCTTCCTCATCGAGGTCAGCATCTTTTACATAAGTACCGGCAGCCTGCTCAAGACTCCTGATTTCTTCTTCTTTTAAATGTATGAGGTGTGTTTTTATCTCATCGCGATGGTATTCTGTTTTCATAATTCACAACTTTAGGTTCCTTAAAGATACGTCTTATCCGCATGAAAAAAAATAAAAAATCGGAACCTGCGAGGATTCCGATTTTCAAACTTTTCTATAAACTTTATGATTTATTAGCCAGCTGGCCACATGCTGCATCGATGTCTTTTCCGCGGGAACGACGTACCTTGGCTACTATTCCTGCATGTTCCAAAGCTTTTATATAAGCATCTGTAACAAGCGGATCGGCCTGTTGAAATTCACCGTCGTCAATAGGATTGTATTCGATAAGGTTTACCTTGCAGGGTACATATTTACAAAACTTTACCAAGGCATCAATAGCCTTTCTATCGTCATTGATACCCTTCCATACCACATACTCATAAGTAACTTTGCTTTTTGTTTTACGGTACCAGTATTCCAAAGCCTCACGAAGTTCGGGCAACGGAAAGCTCTTCGTAAAGGGCATAATGCGGTTCCGCGTTTCCTCAATCGCTGAATGCAGTGATACGGCCAGTTTAAATTTAACCTCATCATCTGCCATTTTTTTAATCATCTTGGAGACACCTGAAGTGGAAACAGTTATGCGTTTTGGAGACATGCCAAGTCCTTCTTCAGAAGTAATCTTTTCAATGGCCTTCATGACATTGGGATAATTCATCAAAGGTTCTCCCATACCCATAAATACGATATTGGACAAAGGCCTGTTGTGATAAAGTCTGCTTTCCTGATCAATGGCTACTACCTGATCGTAAATTTCATCCGGCGCCAGGTTGCGCATACGTTTCAAACGTGCTGTGGCACAAAAATTACAATCGAGGCTGCATCCTACCTGCGATGAAACACAAGCCGTAGTACGTGTCTCTGTAGGAATCAATACTGATTCCACAACCAAACCATCGTGCAATCTAACAGCGTTTTTAATCGTTCCGTCCGAGCTGTGCTGCATCGTATCCACCTGTATATGGTTGATCACAAAGTGCTGTTCAAGCATCACACGTGTATCCTTGGACAAATTGGTCATGTCTTCAAAACCGTGCGCTCCTTTGCTCCATAGCCACTCATATACCTGATTTCCGCGGAAGGCTTTATCACCTTGCGACACAAAAAACTCACGTAACTGGTCTTTGGTTAAACTTCGAATATCTTTTTTTGCTGTATCCATTTTGCAAAGTTACAACAAAAATAGTTTTATTTTGAAGTATGCTGTTCTGTCCCAGACGAGGGCTGTTGCAGTAATTTGGATTTAAGCGTATATTCTACATCTGATTTTTTTACGTCGGCTGTTTTATTGGTACCTAACGATACAATAGCAGTAAGGACTACTGCACATCCCAAAAATCCGGATGATACAATAATATTTTTTAAGTTAGTGTTCATGTGTTATGTTTGTTAAGTGGACTAAATATACCAATTTTTTTATATACAGAAGCTTAACGATAAAATAATTTTAAATTTTAACAACAAACCTGTTCTTTTTATCATCCCCTTCCGTTTTCTCCGTTTCAAAAATGTTAGTACCTTTATACAAAACAGTAACCATGCATTTTATTTCAGAAGCATTAGAAGATTATATAGCCCAACATTCAGAAGCAGAGCCTGAACTTCTTCAGCAGCTTAACAAGGAAACACACCAGAAGATCCTGCAGCCCAGAATGCTTAGCGGTCATTTTCAGGGAAGAGTATTAAGTATCTTAAGCAAAATTACAGGGCCGCAACACATACTGGAACTTGGAACCTATACCGGGTATGCCACATTATGCCTGGCTGAAGGCCTCAAAACCGGAGGCAGTATTGATACTATAGACATTAATGAAGAACTGGAAGAAATCCAGCAAAAATATTTTGAGCTATCACCGTACAGAGACCAGATCATACAACATTTTGGAAATGCTCTTGATATCATTCCTACGCTTAAAAAGAAGTTCGACCTTGTTTTTATTGATGCTGATAAAGAAAACTACATTCAATACTGGAACCTCATCCTGCCTATGATGAACAAAGGCGGAGTGATCCTTTCTGATAATGTGCTTTGGAGCGGAAAGGTTCTTGAGGAAGTTAAAAAGAACGACAAATCCACAAAAATCCTTTTAGAATACAATGAGATCACCCGGAATGACCCCAGAGTTGAAACCGTATTACTGCCTATAAGGGACGGTCTTACTCTTAGCCGTGTTCTCTAACAAAAAAATGCATTCTATCCGAATGCATTTTTTTGTTGTTTATCTTTTAAGCCGTATTTGTTATTTAAATATTTGAATAGGTAGAAAAACATAAACCCCGAACTTATCCCGAAAATATACCCGCATAAGATATCCAAAGGATAATGTAAAGCGAGATACAGGCGCGTATAGGCGAATAACAACGGAAAAAAGAATATAACCCAGGCATAACGATAATATTTTCTAAGAATCAGAAATAAAATCAGCGTAGCCCCGCTTGAATTCGATGCATGTCCTGAAAAGAAGCTGAAACTTCCTGCTTTCCGCACTATTCTCAGGTAGGGCTCAATAAGCGGATCGTTAACCGGACGAAGCCGTTCAACAGAATTCTTTACAAGGTTGGTTGTCTGATCTGTGAATAGAAAAAAAACAGCCAGCACCAATACGAGCAAACCGAACTGTTTTAGAGATATTTTCTTTAAAAGCAGGAAAATGATAAGAACAAAAAAAGGCCACCAGTTGATCTGATGGGTAATGTACATATAAAAGGGATCCCAGAACGTACTGCCCAGACCGTTCAGGTAAATTAGCAGCTGCTGGTCTTTTTCAATAATTGTTTCCAGCATTATTTCATCCTTTTTATAGGTCCGGTCATATCTTCAATATTTTCTTTGGCTTTGTCAATCTCCTGTTGTACATCATTCAAAGGATTATAACTGTCAAGATTCAGGGGGTCCTTAAACTCATCTAAACCAACCCGTTTCTTTATGTCCTCTACATTAATCGCTTCTTTAATGTCTTTAACCACACCCGAATCATCAACACTTTTCGTAATTTCAGACTTGATTTCATTAGATGCACTTTTTACCTGATTGATCATCTTGGCCAGTCCCCGTGCCATTTCCGGAACTTTATCAGAACCGAACAGCATTAAGATTACAACCATAATCAGCACCATTTCACCACCACCTATTCCCAAAAAGAGCGGAACTATATATAGATTTAAACCCATTTTTATTGTTTTAATACAAAGTTACGTAAAAGTATTATTTTAAAACGTTTACAATTTCTAAAAATTCCGTAGCCTTTTCTGTATACATCAGATTAAGCTGGGTAATATCCACTGTTTGATAGGATGTTACGATAAGGGGATCCTGAGCCATAAAATACCCGAATGCCTGATGATACTGTTGAGGAATTTTTAACTTCTGGGAATAGAACTCTTCTGGAAATTTATTGAGTAACTTTTGTACGAACATAAACTCCTCTTCCATTTCAACGGCCTTTTTAAGCATTTTGGTTCTTCCCGAAATCGCATTTACGATGGCGTCTATAGGTAGTATACCACCTCCCGATGATGTTGCCGTGTGCAACCTTCTTTGGGCAGGTGTAAGTTTACGGCCTCCTCCAAGGCCGAGACTTTCCGTTGTGACCCTTCTGTCTATTACCAATTCTTCCAGTATATTTTCAGCGTATTCCATAGGAACAAATACCAATGCCTTGTTCATGTCGCTATAACTTAATCCTTTTTCCCTTCCTATCAGGTGAACGGCCGAAAAAACCAAAGTATCATTAGGGCTTGCATCTATAGAAAAGTAACCTCCTTTCTGTGTAAGGGTGGAAACATTGGTATTTTTGTTCTTTACATATATACCTTCCAGATCCCTTGTCTTCGCAATAACTTTTCCCAAAACCGTTTTTTGCTGTGCTACTGCATTTAGGGCAGCGAACATAATCAGAAGGAATATTAGTTTAGAAGTAAGCGTTTTATTCATGTTACAAAGCTATTGATTCTTTAATGGTTCACCGTTTTTATTATAATGATTTTAACGACATATGAAAGTAATGATCTTTCAGATGCCGGCTGTCTGCTTCAGCTTTCCCAACAAATAATCAAAAAGCATACAAAATTGATGATATCATAAGCAGAACCCGACAAAAATATCGTCAAAAATGTTAAAAACGCACCATCGTATTGGTAAACAATTGTTAAATAAATAAGTTTGCTCATTATGTGTATCAAAATGAAGAATTTAATTATTGCCAGTACTTCCACGGTTTACGGTTTAGGATATTTAGAATATCTGTTGCCAACGTTGAAAAATCATTTTAAAGAAACAGATACTGTTATCTTCATCCCATATGCCCGTCCGGGCGGCATTTCGCATGATGATTACACAGCTAAAGCAACAGAAGCCTTTTCCAGGATCGGCAAAAAGGTCGTTGGACTGCATACCTTTGAGGACCCTGCAGCAGCAATTAAACAGGCAAAAGGGATTTTTACCGGAGGAGGGAATACTTTTTTACTCGTACAGCAGCTTTACAGAACAGGTGTAATGTCAGCATTAAAAGAGTTGCTTTTAACGGGGGTTCCTTATCTTGGTTGTTCAGCCGGCAGCAACATCACGGGGCTCACAATGGAAACAACGAATGATATGCCAATAGTATACCCGCCGAGCTTCAAGACACTGGGAATGGTTTCCTTCAACCTCAACCCTCATTATCTCGATCCTGAAGAGGGATCTACTCATATGGGAGAAACACGTGAAATGCGTATCCGTGAATTCCATCAGTTCAATTCTCAACCTGTTCTCGGACTTCGTGAAGGCAGCTGGCTTGAAGTAAAGGGCGCAAAAATCACATTAAAAGGAACGCTCAGCGCACGCCTCTTCCGTCAAAATCAGGCAGCAGTTGAATTGCCTCCAATGTCTGATTTATCCGACTTATCATAAAAAAAACGGTCTTTTTCAGGCCGTTTTTTTATTTCTTTTCGTAACTTGAAAAGAAAACAATGCTGGAAAAAATCAAAAATACCATAGCGCTCATCCAGTCAATAGACCTGGAAGCATTACAGAAGCTGAACGAGAAAGTGGACCTGAAGCAGTTAATGGAATCGGTAAGTTCGTTGAATGAGGATCAGCTAAAAGGCATTGTCCACCTTTTAAACAATGCAGGAAAAAAGCATGAAGTTCCGCCTATAGATGCTGATTTTTACGATATCAGTGACCGGTTAACGGACGAAGAACGTGCAATACAACTCAGGGTACGTTCGTTCATGGAACGTGAGGTGGCTCCAATTGTCAATGAATTTTGGCTGCATGATGAATTTCCTAAAGACATCATTCCCAAGATTGCAGAGCTTAATATTTGCGGAATCTCTTTTGAAGGATATGGATGCGCCGGTAAATCATCCCTGCTGGAAGGCATCATTGCATGTGAACTTGCCAGGGTTGATTCTTCTATTGCAACCTTTTTCGGTGTTCAGAGCGGGCTTTGCATGGGATCGATATACCGCTGCGGTTCTGAAGAACAGAAACAGGAATGGATTCCGCAACTTCAACAGTTTAAAAAAATCGGCGCTTTCGGCCTTACCGAGCCTGAAGTAGGTTCAGGTGCAGCCGGAGGTCTTACCACGACATGCGAAAAAACAGAACAGGGCTGGAAGCTCAACGGTCAGAAAAAATGGATTGGTAATGCTACGTTTGCAGACATCGTTATTATCTGGGCGCGCGATGTGGCCGACCAACAGGTCAAAGGCTTCATAGTAAGAACAGACGCTCCCGGGTTTTCCGTTGAGAAGATAAAAGACAAAATGGCCCTTCGTATTGTACAAAACGGATTGATTACCTTAAAGGACTGTATAATCGATGAAAAGGACCGTCTTCCAAATGCAAACAATTTCAAAGATACGGCCAAAGTATTGCAGGCAACCCGGGCGGGTGTTGCCTGGATGGCGGTTGGATGTGCCAGGGGTGCCTACGAAAATGCGCTGGCCTATACTACAAAACGCGAGCAGTTTGGAAAGCCCATCGCTTCGTTTCAGCTTATTCAGAACCATCTGGTAGAAATGCTTTCCAACCTCACAGCAATGCAAACCATGGTTTTCAGGCTTTCCGAGCTTCAGGACATGGGAAAATTAAAGGATGAACATGCTTCATTGGCCAAGGTTTTCTGTACATTGAGAACGCGCGATATTGTTTCGCGTGCACGTGAGGTAATGGGAGGCAACGGGATCCTTCTTGAATATAATGTTGCGCGTTTCCTTGCAGATGCCGAAGCCATCTATTCTTATGAAGGCACCAAAGAAATTAACTCCCTTATTGTAGGACGGAGTATAACGGGCTTTTCTGCATTTGTTTAGGCAGACAAATCGGGTTTCCCAAAAAAAGGCCTGTCGTATTTAATATAGGTTAAGTGTATTAACTGTTCCACTTAATATCTTTACAAAAACAAGCATCATGAAAGAAGAATTCAGCCCTTTGCAGGTAGTAAAAAACGATTCCACACACCGTTTTGAATTAACCGTTGACGGTTATACCGCATTTATTGACTTTAAACAAAGAGATCAGGTCGTAAGGCTTATACATACAGAAAGCCCGGAAGAGCTTGCCGGACGTGGTGTTGCAACGGCTTTGATTGAAAAAACGCTGATGTATCTCGAAGAACAACACTTTACATTAGTTCCGTTATGCCCCCTGGTATTTGCTTACATAAAAAGGCATCCTGAATGGAAACGCATTGTGGATCCGGGATTTAAAGGATTTGAAGAAAAAAATACCTAAATGCACTAAAAAAAAGCTCCCGATATCGGGAGCTTTTTTTAATTTCCGGCTGCGATGTGTTTGCCGACAAACCTGAATGTGTAGGTGGCTGCTACCAGCATCGCGAATATAATACCCAACATGACTGTATATTCCATGAAACGCATTGTTACACTGGGTTCTTTAACATCTCCATCTAAAAGGAATGCTGCCGTAGTAATCGCCGATGCTGCGGCTAATACATTTAAAAAAACTTTTTTCATCAGAATGTTTTTAATCGTTAATGTATTATAAACGCCGTACTCTTTCTTTTAGTATAGAGGCTGTATAACAATTAAAGCGTTTTCATATCAATAACGAAGCGATATTTCACATCCGATTTCTGCATGCGAACATAAGCTTCGTTAATTTCCTTCATTTGTATAACCTCAACTTCTGATACGATTCCGTGTTCCCCGCAAAAATCAAGCATTTCCTGAGTTTCTTTTATACCTCCTATTAAAGATCCCGCAATGTTGCGTCTTTTGTTTATAAGAACACCTCCATGAATAGGGAAAGGCTCTATAGCACCAACCATACACATTGTTTTATCCAGCTTTAGCAGCAGCAGGTACGGATTAACGTCGTGTGTTACCGGAATGGTATTTAATAAAAAGTCGAAAGAGTACTGATGCTTTTTCATCTGTTCAGGATCTTTCGAAATCAATACCTCATCGGCTCCAAGCTTCATTGCATCTGCTCCTTTTTCTTCAGAAGTCGTGATCATGACAACATGAGCTCCCATTGCCTTGGCAAATTTAACACCCATATGGCCCAGTCCTCCTAAACCTACTACTCCGACCTTGTCTCCCTTTTTCACATTCCAGTGACGTAGCGGTGACCAGGTAGTGATTCCTGCGCACAGCAAAGGCGCTACATTTTCTAATGGCAGATTGGAAGGAACGTTCAGAACAAAGTCTTCTTCCACAACTATGTGCTCTGAATAACCGCCATATGTAATACCTCCGTACTTTGAATTTTTGGAATTATAGGTTCCTGTAAACCCGTTCTCACAATATTGTTCCAGGCCTTCATCACAAGAACGGCAATGCTGACATGATTCCACCATACAGCCGACCCCCACGATGTCTCCTACCCTGAATTTCGTTACTTCCTCACCAACTTCCGTAACACGCCCTATGATTTCGTGCCCCGGTACTGCCGGATAATTGGTCGGTCCCCAATCTGATTTGGCTGTATGCAGGTCGCTGTGACACACACCACAATATTCGATTTTAATGGATACATCTTTAGGATTCACCTTTCTTCTTTCAATTGTATGCGGCCCTAATGCATCAGTTGCATTAAAAGCTGCGTATGCTTTTGCATTCATATATCTCTTTTTTATAAAATTAAAAAATCCGGTACTATTACGATACCGGATTATAGCTAAAATTATTTTAATTTTTCAACTCCCATATTCCATAGGGTGAATGCCTGAATATCGGCATTTTCGTTAATTGTCTGCTGTACAGATTTTCCAGCACCGTGTCCTGCATTGACGTCGATTCGTATCAGCATAGGATTCGTACCCGAATTCTTGGCCTGAAGTTCCGCAGCAAATTTAAAGCTATGCGCCGGAACCACCCGGTCGTCGTGATCACCGGTCGTAATCATGGTAGCCGGGTATGCTACTCCTTCTTTTACATTATGAACCGGAGAATAGGCTTTTAAATAATGGAACATTTCCTTTGAATCTTCTGCAGTTCCATAATCGTAGGCCCATCCGGCACCTGCGGTAAAAGTATGGTAACGCAGCATATCAAGCACTCCTACAGCAGGTAAGGCAACTTTCATAAGATCGGGACGTTGGGTCATGGTTGCTCCAACCAGAAGACCTCCGTTCGATCCTCCTCTAATAGCCAGTTTTGCAGATGATGTATATTTTTCTTTGATCAGGTATTCAGCTGCTGCAATAAAATCATCGAATACATTTTGTTTTTGCATTTTAGTACCTGCATCATGCCATTTTTTACCGTATTCTCCCCCTCCTCTCAGGTTCGGTACCGCATATATACCTCCATTTTCGAGCCATACCGCATTGGCAACGCTGAAACTAGGTGTCAGGGAAACATTGAATCCTCCGTATGCATAAAGCATTGTCGGATTCGTCCCATCTAATTTCGTACCCTTTTTATACGTAATCATCATTGGAACCTTTGTCCCGTCTTTTGAGGTATAAAATATTTGTTTTGATTCATAATCCTCTGAACGGAATTTTACTTTAGGTTTTTGATAAACTTCCGATTTCCCAGAGGCAATATCCATTTTATAGATGGTTCCCGGCGTAATGTAATTTGTGAAAGAATAATAAAGCTGTGTAGCCTTCTTCTTATCTCCAAATCCCGATGCAGTACCTAATCCAGGCAATTTGATATCACGAACCCATTTTCCTGTATAGTCTAACTGTCGTACAACTGAAACCGCATCCTTCATGTAATGTGCAAAGAAGTATCCTCCTGCTTTAGAAAGGTCAAGTACATTTTCCGTTTCGGGTATCACTTCTTTCCATTCAGACAGATCCAGGTTTTTAACATCGGCCACCATAAGCTTCTTATTCGGAGCATTGAGGTTGGTTACAATGTACAATTTCCCGTCTTTTGAATCAACAATAGAATAATCATTATCGAATCCTGTTACTATATTCTTTACCGGGGCGTTCGCAACAGATAGATCACACAAGTAAAGCTCATTTCCTGACGTTGCATTTGCCGTTGAGATTACAAGGTATTTCTGATCATCGGTTACATACCCACCAACATAACGTCGTTTGGTTTTATCCCCGAAAACAACACGGTCTTCCTTCTGAGAAGTTCCAAGTTTATGATAGTACAGTTTATGCTGATCTGTTTTTGCAGAAAGTTCCGAACCGTCGGGCTTATCGTAGCTTGAATAGTAAAACCCTTCGTTTTTATACCAGGAAAGTCCTGAAAATTTAACATCTACAAGTGTTTCTCCTATAACCGATTTATCGGCCGTATTCAACACAATGACTTTCCGCCAGTCGCTACCTCCTTCTGAAATAGCATAGGCTATTAAACTACCGTCTTCTGTGAAAGAAACATCGGCCAGAGAGGTTGTCCCGTCTTTTGAAAAAGTATTCGGATCCAGGAAGATTTCCTCTTTTCCATTTTTATCTTTACGGTAAAGAACAGACTGATTTTGCAAACCGTCGTTTTTATAATAATAGGTATAGGCTCCTTCTACAAACGGTGCACCAATTTTTTCATAATTCCACTTTTCCTGTAACTGCTCCTTAAGTTGATTACGGTATGGAATCTTGTCAAGATAAGCAAAAGTCACTTTATTCTGAGCCTTTACCCAGGCTGCTGTTTCCGCAGACCGGTCATCTTCCAGCCATCGGTACGGGTCGGAAACTTTTTCTCCAAAAAAAGTGCTGATCACTTCTTTCTTAGATGTTTCCGGATATTTTATCTTAGAATTTTGTGCATTCACTGCCTGTGAAACAATGATGGATGCAACGAAAACAGAGCTTACAAATTTTTTCATTTTGATACTTTTGATTTGCTGCAAAATAAAAAAACTTGCCGACGTGGGCAAGTTTGTATTTAATGAACCATTACTTTTTGGTATATTCTATAATCTGAACCTCGCGGTCATCGTCATCAGAATCCATAGTCGCCTTCGTAGGATAGCCGTCTGCGTTATACTCGTACTTTGCAGTACCGGAATTGTTATCTTCCACATCTTCACTTACAAAACTGAATGTCAACACATTGTTCACATGGTTAATCTGATAACTCAAAATATACGACAACACCCACTGTGGCAGGTTTACATTCTTAAAGATTCCGTTTTTAGCATCATAAGTCAATGTTGCCTCCCCATCATCTGAAGCCATTTTTATAACGTTTCCGTTGGCATCATAGGTATAAGTAAAGTACCCGTCATGTGACAGGTTTCCCTTTGCATCCAATAACAGGTTTTCTTTATCCTGGTATTTCTGGCCGTCTATCAGGGCTTCCATGTTCAATGTAACAGTATTGCCAGATTGTGTAAAGGTATATACTGTTTTATACCCTCCATTTGCAGCACCACTGTCTTCAACAATTTCTACAAGCTGTTTCCCGTTGTAGTTAAAAACATACTCATAACCATCACTTTCTGCTATTTTCACAACCTGCCCTTTGTCGTTATAGCTGAAACTAGTCGTGTAATCGCTCGTTGATATTTTTAAAGGCAGGTATGTTTTGGTTACATCTACCTTACCATCGTTGTTCTCATTTTCCTTATCATCACATGAGGTAAAAAGAAAACCAGTCAGTACAATTGCTGATAAAACGAGTTTTTTCATAAGATTTAATTATTAAAGTTATATATTATTTATGGTTAAAGAAGCGCATACCGAAACACGAATAAATGATATAAGGACCGATTATTTTTCAGAAAAAGATGTGATTATATATGATCCTATAATAAAAATAGGACCTGGATAAAAAGGAAGTTTTCTCATAAGTATTTTTGTGTTTTTAAAGGTACAAATATAAAACTCCTTTCTTAATTTCCAAGAAAGGAGTTTTATAATCAAGAAGATGTATTTTAATAGTTGATACTGTACACTTCGTTGGAAGTAGAACCGTTTTCGGTATAATTAACAGACATACGGGTAGGATATCCGGCTATTATATGTTCCGCCGGATAAGTAAACGTCCGGGAAGAAGTGTATGTACTACCGTTGTCACTTTCAACAGTCGTAATACTCACCGGATTGTTAACTGCAAAGAACTGTAAGTCGAATTCGTTTAGTAACAATACCCAGTTAGCAACTCCCACACTGCTGAAAATGCCTTTTCCGTTATCGTAACTGGCAGTAATCGTTGTGAAATCATCTGCAATTTTCACCAGGTTTCCACGGGTATCATAGGAGAATTTGGTAACTCCGTCCAGGGTGTTAAAACTCACAGCCTGACCTTTATCATTCAAATTAACCAAAACATATTCATTGTCTTCATCTGCTACTCTTAACTGAGTATTGGAGATATAAGAAATCGAATATGTTTCCGTTGTTACATTATTCGGCTCGTAAAAAGCATTGACAAACTTCGTCAGCCTCCCGGCATCATCATAGCTGAAAATGGTTTCGGAATATTCCGACTCAGAATCCTTATCTACCACCTTTATGAGCTGGTTTTTGGTATTGTATCCAAAAATCATATTACTGTGAGTACTTATAATCGACTTTGGCAACTTGCGAACTTCACTTACATTGTCATCATCTTTACATGAGAAAAGGGTGAATCCGCAAATGAGAAAAAACGGAACAATAATCTTTTTCATCTTAATTTATTCTACAGGGTAGGTAATTTTAATCGGTTTATAATAGGTCGATACTCTTTGATTTATATCTGAAGCCCGAACTTTTATAAGATAATCCCCCTCCTGGTAACTTAGAGTGGTCGTTTTTTCCGGCAGCTGAACAGACTGAGATTCATTTAATTCACTAAAAAAACTTTCAAAAATAATATGCTTTTCCGCAGTAAAGCTCTTGTTGGTAAAATCCTTTGCATATATTTCGTACTTATATTCGTAAATACCCGTTTCATCGGTAAACTTGAACTTCATTGTGAGATTATCTCCAAATTTAAATTCTCTGTTATCTGCGATATTGGTAATTTCAATTGTAGGTCCTTTCGTGTCCGGCTCTTCATCGTTACATCCTACAAACACTGTTGTAATAATACTTAAAACGGTTAACAGCTTAAAAAATTTCATAATTCATCATATTTAATTTTCAAAGATAAACGAATAAATTAAAATTTTAGTATTATATCACTCATTGAAAAATTGTACTTTTTAATCTGGAAGACTAACTTCTCCCATAAAATCTCATTTTTGAAAGCAAAGTATTATCCCTATTTTTGTAATGTATTAACAAAATGGGTTCCTACCTCGTGTAAACATACATAGCCCTTTTAAGAATCTTAATTATGATATTAAAAAAACTTCTGCCTGCGATGCTGGCCCTTTTTTCAGTTTCAGGAACTTTTGCACAGGTACAGCCTTACAGGATATTCAATTCAAAAGGAAAAGAAATTTCATTTGAGAAAATGGCCGAGGACCTCCAGAAAGCTGATGTGGTTTTATTTGGAGAACTGCACAACAATTCCGCAGCTCATTTTTTACAGATAAAAGTCGCTAAGTTTCTTGCAGAAAACAAATCTAAAAAACTCATCATCGGCGCCGAAATGTTTGAACGCGATCAGGCCCAGTTACTGGAAGGTTATATAAATGGAAAGATGGATGAAAAGGAATTTGAAAAACAGATGCGCCTTTGGCCGAACTATAAAACAGACTACAAACCGTTGCTGGGCTATGCAAAATCACAAAACATAGACTATATAGCCACGAATGTTCCTAGAAAATATGCCAGCCTGGTTTACAAAAAGGGCGTTGAAGCACTCGACACACTAACTGCCGAGGAAAAATCATGGATTGCCCCATTGCCTTATCCTTACGACAAAAACCTTTCGTGTTATGTAAAAATGATGGACATGTTCAAGGACAGCAACCATTCCAACGAAAACTTCCCCAAATCTCAGGCAATTAAAGATGCCACCATGGCCTATTTTCTAACGCAGCGCATAGAACCCAACAGCATTTTCCTTCATTTAAACGGATCTTTTCACAGCGATTATCACGAAGGGATTGCGTGGTACATAAATCAGTATCGTAAGAGCACATCAATCCGTACGCTTTCCGTAGTAGAGCAGGAAAGTGTTAAAATGCCGGAAAAGGAACATTACGGAAAGGCCGATTACCTGATTGTTGTAGATGCAGATGTACCTAAAAGTTACGAATAATATAACAAATACGCTGATTCACACGGAAATATCAATTTGTTTAAACTGATTATAAATAACAAAATAAACCAATTAACATTTTTTTTGTTTTTATAATTAGCTGTATTTTTGTGTGATTTTTTAAGAAGAAAAACTATTAACATTACATTATGGCAAAATCTGCACTATTAAAGTCGTCGCTCGGTAAAAAGTACTGGATGGCACTTACGGGGTTATTTTTATGCTTGTTTTTAGTAGGCCACTTGGCAGGTAACCTGCAATTGATTTTCGGAACTGATTTACAGTTCAATCAATATGCATACTTTATGACTACTAATCCGGCGGTAAAAATTTTATCGTACTTAACGTACTTCTCAATCTTATTTCACGCTGTTGACGGAATCTTACTAACGATCCAGAACAAAAAGGCGCGTCCGGTTGGATACGTTAAGAACAATGCAGCATCAAACAGTACATGGCAGTCAAGAAACATGGCCGTATTAGGTACTTTACTATTAGTGTTCATTGCAACACACATGGTAAATTTCTGGGCTAAGATGCACTTCTCTCACATGCCTTTACAGCAACAGGAAGTTAAGATCCAGCCGATGCCAGGAATGGAGTTAAAAGCACAAGGCCTTAGCACGATTAACGGAGGAATGGTTTACCAGATTGAACAAGAGGGAAAAACCATTTATTTCGATAAGGTGGAAGGGGAATTAGACATCCGCAACAATAAAGAATTCTTTGCAAAAGGAACCAATGTAAAAGTAGGTGAAGGATATAAAGATCTTTATAAAATTACAATAGAGTTCTTTAAAGACCCGCAATACGGACTTATCTTTACTCTTTTCTATGTGTTCTCCATGGCAGTACTGGCATTCCACTTACTTCACGGTTTTGCAAGTGCATTTCAATCATTAGGGGCTAATAATCCTAAATACAACGGATTAATTAAAGGATTAGGTAAATTTTTTGCAATCATTGTTCCTTTATTGTTTGCAATTATTCCAATTTACATTCATTTCATTAAATAATCATTAAAGAAGATTGATTATGGCATTAGACAATAAAATTCCTCAAGGTCCTATTTCATCGAAATGGACAGACTATAAAGATCATATTAAATTAGTAAATCCGGCCAACAAACGTAATATCGATGTAATCATCGTAGGTACAGGTCTGGCAGGAGGTTCTGCTGCAGCCACGCTTGCAGAATTAGGATATAACGTAAAAGCTTTTTGTTATCAGGATTCACCTCGCCGTGCGCACTCTATTGCAGCGCAGGGGGGAATCAATGCTGCAAAAAACTATCAGGGAGACGGGGATTCGGTATACCGATTGTTTTACGACACCGTAAAAGGAGGAGATTACCGCGCCCGTGAAGCAAACGTTCATCGTTTAGCTGAAGTATCTGTAAACATCATTGACCAGTGTGTAGCTCAGGGTGTGCCTTTAGCTCGTGAATACGGTGGTTTATTGGACAACCGTTCATTTGGTGGAACTCAGGTTTCCCGTACATTTTACGCTAAAGGTCAGACAGGGCAACAATTGTTATTGGGTGCTTATTCTGCCATGAACCGTCAGATTGGACGTGGAAAAATTAAGATGTACAACCGTCACGAAATGCTGGATCTGGTTATCGTAAACGGAAAGGCTCGCGGAATCATTGCCCGTAACCTTGTTACAGGTGAAATAGAACGTCATTCAGGACACGCGGTTGTTATTGCGACCGGAGGTTACGGTAACGTTTTCTTCCTGTCAACAAATGCAATGGGTTCCAACGTAACGGCTGCGTGGAAAGCGCATAAACGCGGAGCTTATTTTGCCAATCCTTGCTATACGCAAATCCACCCTACGTGTATTCCTGTTACAGGTGACCATCAGTCAAAACTGACTTTGATGTCCGAATCACTTCGTAATGACGGGCGTATTTGGGTTCCTAAAAAGTTAGAAGACGCTCAGGCTATCCGTGAAGGAAAATTAAAACCAACACAAATTGCCGAAGAAGACAGAGATTATTATCTGGAACGCCGTTACCCTTCATTCGGTAACCTTGTTCCTCGTGACGTTGCATCTCGTGCAGCTAAAGAACGTTGTGATGCCGGATTCGGAGTTAACGCCACCGGTGAAGCAGTATATCTTGATTTCGCAGCAGCAATTGACCGTTACGGTAAAGAACAGGCCCGTATTCACCATTTAGACGAAAACGACGCCAAACTAGTATACGACTTAGGTAAGAAAGTAGTAGAAAATAAATACGGAAACCTTTTCCAAATGTACTACAAAATCGTAGATGAGGATCCATATACTACTCCAATGATGATCTATCCGGCAGTACACTATACGATGGGAGGTATTTGGGTTGATTACAACCTGATGACGACCGTTGAAGGATGTTACTGTTTAGGAGAGGCCAACTTCTCCGATCACGGAGCAAACCGCCTTGGGGCTTCTGCCCTGATGCAGGGTCTGGCAGACGGTTATTTTGTATTACCTTACACAATCGGAGATTATTTATCAGACGACATCCGTACCGGAAAAATTTCAACGGATACGCCGGAGTTTGAAGAAGCGGAGAGAAACGTGCGCAACATGATTGACCACCTTATGAATAACAAAGGGGAACATTCAGTTGACTACTTCCACAAAAAGTTAGGGAAGATCATGTGGAACAAAGTGGGAATGGCCCGTAACGAAAAAGGATTGAATGAGGCAATGGAAGAAATCGCCGCTTTACGCGAAGATTTTTACAAAAACGTAAAAGTTTCTGGTAGCGCAGAATCATTCAACCAGGAATTAGAAAAAGCATTGCGTGTTGCCGACTTCCTTGAATTAGGAGAGTTGTTTGCCAAAGATGCCCTACACCGTGAAGAATCATGTGGAGGTCACTTCCGCGAAGAGCACCAGACAGAAGAAGGTGAGGCAAAACGTGACGATGAGAACTTCTCATATGTTGCAGCCTGGGAATACAAAGGGAAACCTAGTGAAGCTGTCCTTCACAAAGAGCCTCTAGTATATGAAAACATTAAAATGGTAACTCGTAGTTATAAATAATATTGGAGCCCGGATAAAAGATTCATCCTCTTTTATCCAGCTCTTTTGTAAAAATTCGAATCTCATGAATCTTACATTAAAAATTTGGCGTCAGAAAAACGCAAAAGATAAAGGTCAGATGGTTGATTACAAAATCAGCGGTATTGAGCCTGATATGTCATTCCTTGAAATGTTGGACGTTTTAAATAACGAATTGGTTGAAAAAGGAGATGATCCGGTAGCGTTCGATCACGATTGTCGTGAGGGTATCTGTGGTATGTGTTCATTATTCATCAATGGAGAAGCACACGGGCCTGATCGCGGAATTACGACCTGTCAGCTGCATATGCGTAAATTTAAAGATGGTGACACGATCTATATCGAACCTTTCCGCGCTAAAGCATTTCCCGTAATCAAGGATTTGGTTGTTGACCGCTCTTCTTTTGACCGTATACAGCACGCAGGTGGTTTCGTTTCTGTAAATACTTCAGGAAATACACAGGATGCAAATGCTTTACCAATCCGTAAAGACAATGCAGACAAAGCTTTCGATGCTGCAACATGTATCGGATGCGGAGCGTGTGTTGCTACCTGTAAAAACTCTTCCGCTATGCTGTTCGTATCTGCTAAGGTTTCACAGTTCGCTTTACTACCTCAGGGTCGTGTTGAAGCAACAGAGCGTGTACTTAACATGGTAGAAGCTATGGATAATGAAGGTTTTGGTAACTGTACGAATACCGGAGCGTGTGAGGTAGAGTGCCCTAAAGGGATTTCTCTTGAAAATATTGCACGTATGAACCGTGAATATCTTGCCGCATCAATAAAATAATAGTATTTAACAAATATTATAAAGAAAAACCGGACATATGTCCGGTTTTTTATATTTTAGCACCTTCAAAAAAACAAAATATGAAACATCTTTACACCTTATTGCTGCTTTTAACAGCAAATTCCGTTTTTTCCCAATTTGTTCATATGAAGCCTAACGAAGAGGCGCCTGAGCAGGTAGAACTCGTTATGAACGATGCAACCTCCAGGATAGGAAAGGTCAAAAACAATAAAGCTGACCATATGGTCCTCCGCATTCTTTCACAGGATGCTTCTTCCTTCAGACATGCTAATGTAGAGGTGGAATACATCCAATTCAAACCCGAAGGAAAAACGGAATATGAAAAAATACCCGTAAAAGATATAAAGCATATAACATTTAAAGGTGATGAAGATCTAAGGTTCGACCGCATCAATGTATACCGCTTCAAAAAAAAGACACTGGAAATAAAAAACGACGAACCGGCTATGATGATCCAGACTCCGAAGGTAGACGAATACATTGTGATGTATTCCAACCTGTATCTGAACAGGGGGAGCTCTGTTTACGATCAGTATAACTTATTTGTAAGGTTAAAAAATTCGGACAAAACCTATTATGTACAATTTTTAGCAGGAGTAAAGGACAAACATAACCTTCCGCAACTTAAAATACTGGCTCCAAACAATAAAAATTTCTCTGATTTCATAGACCAGCTTGCCGATAAAAATACAGCCGTATTCAAAGAGTATTATGATATGGAGAAAGAACTTACCGATGAAGTCACCGCCTATCTTAAAGCAAACCGCAAAAGTCAGAAACTATCTTCCGAAGATGAACGCGGCATCTATATGAATGCCAAATATCGTTTTATGTTTTCGTATATTAGCAAAAAGCTGGAAGCTTTTTCAAGTTAAACAGATCATCTAATGCTGACTTAATGAAAAAAAACATGAAAATAGCCCTGATGCAATTTGACACCCTTTGGGAAGATAAGGAGGCAAACCTGGATTATGTGTCAAATCAAATTAAACTGCTGCCACAGGATGTCGACCTGGTAATACTTCCCGAAATGTTTACTACGGGCTTTACCATGATTCCAGAACGTTCTGCCGAGCTTGAAAACGGGCCTACATTCCAAACCCTACAGCAACTGGCGGTAAACAATAAGGTTGCCATAACGGCAAGCTGGATTACAGAAGACGAGGAACAGTATTACAACAGGCTTTATTTCATTTATCCCGATGGCTCTTATGAAACCTATGACAAACGGCATCTTTTCACCCTTGCAGGCGAACAAAACGTTTATGAACCCGGGACCGACAAACTCATCGTTTCATACAAAGGATGGAACATCTGCCCCCTTATCTGTTATGATCTGCGCTTTCCCGTTTATTCCAGAATTGTTGATGAAAATTACGACCTCCTGATCTATGTCGCTTCCTGGCCCGAACGCCGGATTTATGCATGGGACAGCCTTTTAAAAGCTCGGGCAATTGAAAACATGAGTTATGTAGTTGCAGTCAACCGCAGTGGTTCTGATCCGTCCGGCGTAAACTACAGCGGGCATTCTCAGGTATTGGATCCATTGGGTCACCACATTATAGAACCCATAACAGGCAGTTCAACTCCTATAATCGAGCTTAATAAAAAGACCCTGTCAGAAGCTCGTTTAAAATTCAATTTTCTTAAAGATTCAGATGCCTTTGAACTAAAATAAAAGCGCTTTCTATTTAGAAAGCGCTTTTATTTAGGGCATCACCAGTTCTTCTACTATATCCCAATTGGCTCTGACGTCAAATTCTTTCTGAAACAGGTACACTTTCTCGGGCTGTTGTTTTCCGAGGTAGCTTCCTGAATCCCATTTTTTATTCCTGTTTGCATCTTCTATAATACGCACATAATACTTATCCGGGGCAACCAACTTAAAAACAACTTCCTGAGCTTCTTCCAGGTAAATCACATCATATACCTTCTCATCTTTGGTCAACAGCTCAAACAAGACCGGGTAATGAATATTTCCGGAGATTTTGTACGCAATGGTTCCGTAATCAGTTTCCTTTCCTGTCTGAAAACTCTGGACTATTTCTGTTTTGAGGCTCGTGTCATAAAAATCGGTGATACTGTTAGGTTGTAGCCTTATAGTATATTTTTCATCTTCTTTCTTATCAAAGAATATTTTCACGAGATTGTTAAGCGTATCGGTTTTGATTGAAAAAGAGATCTGAACCGAATCTTTACCTACCAGGCTTATAAGTTCCTTATTAATTACTGAAACAGGCGTATTTGTAGTAAATGACAGCGTATCCCTGAAATGAATCGAACCGCTCTTGTTAAATTTTACCTGCAGCGTATCGATTGGTTTTACATTCCGCTGTGTAAGCTTATATGTTTTTTGATAATCCTCCGCATTAAAATCAAACTGAATGGAATCAAATTTCTGTAGTGGCGTATAAACATAAATTGAATCTTTATCCGGAACTTTACTGAAAAAGCTCTTAACCGGTTTGTCATCCCCCTTTACCGATACCCTGAGCTCCTTTACATCTCCTTCATACGGCACGAGCCATTTGTTCTGACTAACCATCATAGGACGGTAAGCATTAGATTTCTTCGTTTCGTTAAACAAAGTAACATGATAGGTACTGTCGGAAGGAATGCTGATCTTTTGAGGCAGAAACCCAATTTTATCCGTTTTCGGATCAAACTTATAATTGCTCGACTTTTCCTGTAATGCAATGAGATAATAACTTCCTTCTTTAAGATTTTCGAGATCTGCTATTCCCAGGCTGTCTTTGGAACTCGCTATATAAAGCGGCTTTTTCTTATAAACCGTAGAATCATTAAAGCCCTCTGCTTCATACAGCAAAACATTTACCGTTCCCCCTGATTTCTTGAGACTCGACGGATCCTTAAATGTTACGGCAAGCTTTAGCGAATCAATATAACTTCCTGTCGAAAAAACATATTTATAATTAGAATAAGGGTTTCCCTCGTTATTATCCTGTATACTTTCTCCGAAATTAAAACTGTAAGTAGTGTTCTCCTTTAACGTATCAAAAATCTTAATTTTTATAAACTTACTTGGATACCCCATTGGAATAATCTCAGGCTGCGTCTCCATAGGCGGAGAAATGATCAATTGTTGATTTACCTTATTCAGCTTTACAAATTCATCAAAATTAATCTGAATCGTGTTGGCCTTAAAATGAGTACTGAAGTTTTCAGGACTGCTTGATAAAATTACCGGAGCAAGGGTATCTTTCGGTCCTCCCGTAATAGTACCGCGCTTTGCACAGTTTGTAAAAAGCAATAAAGATAAAACCAGGAAAAAACTAAAATATCTTAAAAATCTCATCAAACTAAATTTACCATGCAAAGTAACTATTTTTATTTGATTTTTAACGTGTATAGGCCATAGTTAGAATGCTTATTTTATTGGTTGAATTCTTCAGAATGTGATTCCCTGCCAGTTCCAGGGTAGCTCCGGTTGTCATTACGTCGTCCAGGAGTAAAATATTCTGATTCTGTACATGGGCATATTTGGGATTGATGGCAAACCCTTCCATACTTTGAACGCGTTCCACCATATTCTTATGCGTTTGCGTCCTGGACCTGTTTTTTTTAATAAGATAATCCTTGCAATAAGGTATATTAAGCTGTTCACCCAGTGTTTTTCCGAAACCATCGAGCTGGTTATATCCGCGTTTACGTTCTTTAGAAGGATGCAGCGGTATGGGAACAAGCCGGTCGGCCCACCCCAGTACCTCATGCCCATTCAGATGCTGAAGTGCCAGTGTGGCCAGGAATGCAGAAATGGTCCGCTGCCTGTGATATTTTAACTGGTGCAACAGCTTTTTCGAACTTCCATTTTCCGAATAATACAGTACAGATGTACAATATTTCACTAAAAGCTTTCCATAAAACCTGCGCTTTATTTCGTTGTTTTCCGAAAAAGTAAAAGGAATAAGGTCAAGATTCAGAAGGCAGGCATCGCACAAAACATCTTCCTGCTGCTGCAATACCTCATCACAGCCGTAACAAAAATGAGGATAAAACAATCCAAATATGTTTTTAATCCAATGCATTCTAACAAGTTTGTGTACCTTTGTGTTAAATTACGACAAAAATCGGTATCGTTTAAACATTTACCGCATTAATTACAACTAACTTCAATTTTAGTACTTTTGCACTATGGCAAAGCAAGAAGATTTATTTAAGAATGTTATTTCACATGCTAAAGAATACGGATATATTTTTCCGTCGAGTGAAATTTATGATGGTTTAAGCGCGGTGTACGACTACGCGCAGAACGGTGTAGAGTTAAAACGTAACATCCGTGAATACTGGTGGAAATCCATGGTGCAGATGCACGACAACATAGTGGGTATTGACGCTTCAATATTCATGCATCCTACCACCTGGAAAGCATCCGGGCATGTGGATGCTTTCAACGACCCCCTTATTGACAATAAAGACTCCAAAAAAAGATACAGAGCCGATGTTTTAATAGAAGACTATTGCGAAAAACTCTGGCAAAAGGCTCAAAAAGAAATCGAAAAGGCAAAAGGCCGATTTGGAGAAGCCTTTGATGAAGCACAATTCATCGCGACCAACCCGAGGGTTACGGAATACCTTTCCAAAAAGAAAGAGATTCTTGAGCGTATGGCGCGCGGACTCGACACGGGAGATCTCACCGATGTAAAAGCACTTATCGACGAATTGGGCATTTCCGATCCGGAAACCGGATCTAAAAACTGGACAGAAGTACGTCAGTTCAACCTTATGTTCGGAACCAAACTTGGAGCTTCCGCAGATACTGCAATGGATCTTTACCTCAGGCCCGAGACCGCTCAGGGTATTTTTGTAAACTTCCTCAACGTACAAAAAACAGGCCGTATGAAAATTCCTTTCGGTATTGCCCAGACAGGTAAAGCATTCCGAAACGAAATTGTGGCACGCCAGTTCATTTTCCGTATGCGTGAATTCGAACAGATGGAAATGCAGTTTTTCGTAAAGCCCGGAGAGGAAATGAAGTATTACGAATACTGGAAAGATACCCGTCTAAAATGGCATCTTTCACTTGGACTCGGTAAAGAAAACTACCGCTTCCACGACCACGAAAAACTGGCCCATTATGCCAATGCTGCGGCAGATATCGAGTTTAACTTCCCGTTTGGCTTTAAAGAGTTGGAGGGAATCCATTCCAGAACCGATTTTGACCTAAAGGCCCACGAACAGTTTTCAGGCAAAAAGCTGCAGTTCTTCGACAATGAAAGCAACTCTTCGTATGTTCCGTATGTAGTGGAAACGTCTGTTGGACTGGATCGTATGTTTCTTGCTGTATTCTCAAATTCACTAAAAGAAGAAACATTGGAAGACGGGTCAACCCGTACCGTATTGAAATTACCTGCAGTGCTGGCGCCTACAAAAGCTGCTGTATTGCCGTTGGTAAAAAAGGACGGACTCCCGGAACTTGCGCGTGAAATCATCGAAGAGCTTAAATGGGATTTTAACGTTGCATATGACGAAAAAGACGCGGTGGGACGCCGTTACCGCCGTCAGGATGCTTTAGGAACCCCTTTCTGTATTACGGTAGATCACCAGTCGCTCGAAGATAAAACGGTAACCATCCGCCACCGCGACACTATGCAGCAGGATCGTGTAGCTATTTCCGACCTTAAAAACATTATTGAAAAGGAAGTATCGATCAAAAACTGGTTGCTTAAAATGAATCAGATACAAAGCTAACATATTTCACATATCATAAGAAAGCCGGATGCATTAATATTCATCCGGCTTTCCTTTTTATGGTATTTTAGTTTTCCTATGGTAACCTCCGCTTCTCTAAAAGTTTGTATCTTTGAGAAAACAATGTTTTTAAAAAATTTAAAATCATGAAATATCATCAAATAGACCGTACGCTTTTTATCAAAAACCGTAAAAAGTTTACCGCACAGATGGCACCTCAGAGTCTTGCCGTATTTAATTCAAACGATATTTATCCGGTATCTGCCGATTCCACGCTTCCTTTTGCCCAGCATCGTGACATCTTTTATCTGTCGGGAGTTGATCAGGAAGAATCTGTTTTGGTTCTTTTCCCGGATGCTTTTGAAGAAAAGCACCGCGAAGTATTGTTCTTACGTGAAACGAACGAACATATCGCCGTATGGGAAGGTGAAAAGCTAACGAAGGAACGTGCTTTTGAAGTATCAGGAATCCGTACCGTTTATTGGTTATCTGATTTCCCTTCTGTCTTTAGAAAAATGATGGTAGAAGCTGAAAATGTATACATCAACACCAATGAACATTACCGTGCTTCCGTTGAAACTGAAACGCGCGAGGACCGCTTTATCAAGAAATTAAAACAGGATTATCCGGGGCACCAGTACCTGCGTTCAAATCCAATATTGCAACGCCTTCGTTCGGTAAAGGAAACAGAAGAAATAGCCCTGATTCAACAGGCCTGTAATATTACGGAAAAAGGGTTTCGCAGGATCCTGGGATTCGTAAAACCCGGAATTTGGGAATATGAAATCGAGGCCGAATTCGCACATGAGTTCCTTCGCAACCGTTCAAAAGGATTTGCCTATACACCAATCATTGCTTCGGGGAACAATGCAAACGTTTTACATTATATCGAAAACAACCAGCAATGTAAAGACGGAGACCTCATCCTGTTCGACGTTGCTGCCGAATATGCCAACTATGCTTCTGATTTATCGAGAACCATTCCTGTAAACGGGCGTTATTCTGCACGTCAACGCGAGGTATACGATGCTGTATTACGCTGTAAAAAAGCAGCAGAAACATTGCTTGTAGCCGGAAATAACTGGTATGCCTACCATAAAGAAATGGGAAAGATATATACTTCCGAATTATTGGGACTCGGCCTGTTAGACAAAGCCGATGTTCAAAACGAAAATCCGGACTGGCCAGCTTATAAAAAGTACATGATGCATGGAACGTCGCACCATATGGGACTGGACACGCATGATTACGGAATCTTAACCGATGATTTTAAGGAAGGTATGGTATTCACAAACGAACCGGGCTTTTATATCCCTGAGGAAGGGTTCGGCATTCGTCTGGAAGACGATTATGTAATACAGTCACAAGGACTCCCTTTTAATTTAATGAAAAACATCCCTCTGGAAGCTGATGAAATTGAAAGTTTAATGAACAAATAAAAAAAAGCGTCTGAAATCAGACGCTTTTTTTTTATCTTTCGGAGAATTCTTTCATTCGCTGCTCCCTCTTTTCCTTCCATTTTATGTATTGTTCGTCTGAAAGGATTTCTTTTACTTTTCCGTCCAGAACCTGTGCACGGGCTTTCATTTTTTCGCGCATTTCCTTCATTTCAGAGGCAGAGGGCCGGGCATCTTCGTCACCGCGGAATCGCTGGCGGTTTTGCTGCATGCTGCTGCGTTCCCTCTCAAAAAGGGCCTTAAGCTGGTTTTGCTGGCTTTCCGTCAGACCTAATTCCTTAAAATCTTCAAGAAAACGAGCTTCTCTTCCTTCCCTGCTTTTTCTTTCCGTACGGCTTGCCTTTTCTTTATCTCGTGTACCCTCTGTCTGGCTATAGGTCGCCATTGAAATCATGAGGACTATGAATAACATGAACTGTTTCATAATTTAATTATTTAAGATCCAACACAATAATACAATTATTTTGTCTTCGTGTTCTTAATTTTAGGTAAACCGTACAGATAAATAGGAAAACTACCTCTTTTCTTTTTTCAGCTCTTTATAAGATACCCAATCGTAGTCGTATTTCGTTATTTTTGCCCCTTTTTCCTTTAGCTCATCCATAAGTTCCTTCATATAATCCATACCTGCTTTATAACTCAGACTTTCTTTTACATATTCGGGCAACCGGAATTCCTTTTCTTCCAAATTTATAACAATCTTTATCTTGGCAATTCCTTTATCTTCCTGTACCTGTTCATTCTGAGCAGAAGGCACCGCTTTCAGGGTGGTATGGCTTTGTGCGTTTACCGAAAAACCAAACAACGTGCAGATCAATACTGCAAACATAGATCTTCTCATACTCTGTAATTTAATCTTATAAATTTAACAAAATAAACGAACCATACGCAAATTTAAACATAAAAAATCCCGAACTGTACTACAGACCGGGATTTCACGTTATGTAAAAAATAGTTAAATTATGACCAACGTTTGTTTCCATACACTTCATACTGATAGGCATAAATACGGCTCCATTTATCGTATTGAGAACGACTTAACAATGACTAAATTTTGCGGTCGTACTCACGATCGAGCAATCTGAGTTTAGCATCAGGGTTTCTGTATTTTTTCAGAATATAGCGGTGTTCCTGCTGTTTATCCTTTAAAAGATCTACGAGTTGCCGTTCCTGACGGTTCGTTAAATTCAAGCGGGAAAAACTAAAGTTACCGTATTTATATTGCGTCTCTCTTTCGCGGTAACGGCTGTCCTGATAATGATGTTCCTGTTCTCTTACCAATTGTCTTTGCTGTGCATAACTACCTAAACTAAGTATTGCTAATGCTATTGTAAATATTGTTTTCATAATCTGGGTTTTTAATATTAGACTTCTTATCTGATGAGTGAAATTCAAGAGGCATGCCAAAGTATTAAAAGTTATAAAAAAATATTCAAATCACGGTAAATGCACCTGATTCTGCGGTAAACAAAAAAGCACCGGAACAAAATCCGGTGCTTATATATTCCAAAACAGTATTACTGCTTTAATATGCTCTTGCGTCTTTTCCTTCGTAAAAATTCATAAATGCGCGATTTACCACTCTGTTTCCTCCTGCCGTAGGATAATTTCCTGTGAAATACCAGTCTCCCAGGTTATCGGGACAAGATATGTGAAGGTTTTCGACGGTCTGGAATATGATTTTCACATCTGCATTAACCGACGCAGGATGCAGCATTTCAGATATTTTATCCGATATCTCCTCATCTGTAAAAGGTGCATACATTTCCTTTACATAATTAACTACCTGGTCATCGGGCAGGTTTTCCTGTGCCTTACATTTTGCATAAATCTCATCAATAATATGGTACATATTACGGTCTTTCAGCAATTCCAGTGTTGCATTGAAAGCAATCAGCGTTTCAAGCTTTGCCATATCGATGCCGTAACAATCCGGATAACGTATCTGCGGAGCCGAAGAAACAACGACTATTTTCTTTGGATTCAGGCGATCAAGCATTTTAATGATGGACTTTTTCAAGGTAGTCCCCCTCACAATACTGTCGTCGATTACAACAAGCGTGTCTTCCGGTTTTACCACTCCGTACGTTACATCGTACACATGCTCTACCATATCGTCCCGGTTGCTGTCGTCGGTAATGAATGTCCGAAGCTTCGCATCTTTAATGGTGATCTTTTCAGTACGGATGGTGGTAGACAAGATATCCTGCAGCTTTTCCGCAGATAAGCTACCTTCTTCTTCCAATATCCTTTTTGTCTTCTTTTTATTGAGAAAATCCTGCGCACCTTCCATCATACCGAAAAATGAAACCTCGGCCGTATTTGGAATGTAAGAGAATACCGCATTTTCAACATCTTCGTTAATCTCTTTCAGTATCATCGGCATCATGGTTCTACCAAGCATTTTTCGCTCCTGGTAAATTGATGCGTCGTTTCCTCTTGAAAAATAGATCCGTTCAAAAGAACAGGCTTTTCTTTCAAGCGGTTCCAGAATCTGCTCAAATGAAACATTTCCGTTTTTCTTTACAATAATAGCTTTTCCAGGATCAAGTTCCTTGATTTCTTCAAACGGAACATTCAATGCCGTTTGAATAACCGGACGTTCTGAAGCTACCACGACGATTTCTTCGTCTTCGTAATAAAAAGCAGGGCGGATACCCGCAGGATCACGTAATACAAATGCATCACCGTGCCCCAGCATTCCGGCCATGGCAAAACCACCATCCCAGTTTTTGGAAGCTCTGCGTAAAATTCGTGCAATATCCAGTCGCTCCCCTATTACCGGAGAAGCCTCTTTTTTAGACAATCCTTCCTTATCGCGAAGTTCAAAATATAGTTCTTCTACTTCATCATCAAGAAAGTGCCCTATTTTTTCCATTACCGTAACGGTATCTGCCATTTCCTTAGGATGCTGACCCAAACGAACCAAATCGTCGAACAGTACCTTTACATTGGTAAGGTTGAAGTTACCGGCTACAATAAGGTTACGGTGCATCCAGTTATTCTGGCGAAGGAACGGGTGTACGCTTTCAATATTATTCTTTCCGAAAGTACCATAGCGGACATGTCCGAGATATACTTCTCCCAGATAAGGAATTTCTTTTTTAAGGGCATCGATATCGTTTACAAGTTCCGGTTTTCTCTCCAGTTCTTCATTGATACGGCCGTTGATCTGTGAAAAGATATCCTGAATGGGCGACGGCTTATTGGAACGCACACGGCTGATGTAGCGCTCGCCGGGTTCCATATCCAGTTTTATACTTGCCAATCCGGCACCATCCTGACCGCGGTTGTGCTGTTTTTCAAGCAATAAATACATTTTCTGGATCGCATAGAAACTTGATCCATACTTTTCTTTGTAAAAAGACAAAGGTTTCTTTAATCTTAAAAATGCGATCCCGCATTCATGTTGTAAAGCATCGCTCATTCGTATTGTTGTGTGTGTTGTTAAACCAAAAAAAGCCCCGTAACGAGACTTTTATCTTATTATTCTGCCAGCTCAATATCGAACTGGGTAATCATTTTAAATTGTTGTAAACGGGCCTGGACTTCGTGCTTATCCAGATTTTCCATGCGTTGTGTCCCGAACTTTTCGACACAAAACGAGGCCAGATTGGATCCGTGAATCACGGCATTCTTCATATTATGGAACGATACGGTTCCCTGTTGCGCCATATATCCTGAGAAACCTCCGGCAAACGTATCTCCTGCTCCTGTTGGATCAAAAACTTCCTTCAGGGGCAAGGCAGGAGCAAAAAACACCTGTGCTTCATTGAACAGCAGTGCTCCGTGTTCTCCTTTTTTAATTACCACATACTTTGGTCCCATAGCCTGGATGATCTCAGCCGCCTTCACAAGCGAATACTCTCCGGAAAGCTGACGTGCCTCTTCATCGTTTATCGTAATAACATCTACGCGTTTCAACACCTGTTTAAGTTCTTCCAAAGCACAGTCCATCCAGAAATTCATCGTATCAAGCACAACAAGCTTGGGTTTTGCTGTCAGTTGGTCCAGTACGCTGATCTGAATATTGGGATGCAGGTTTCCGAGCATAATAACCTCCGAGTCCCTGATTTTTTCAGGAACAACCGGTGTAAAATCGGCCAGTACGTTCAATTGGGTATCCAGCGTGTCACGCGAATTCAAATCGTTGTGATAAAGGCCGCTCCAAAAGAAGGTCTTTCCACCTTTTACAATTTCAATTCCCGAAATATCGATATTTTTACTTGAAAGAATGTCCAGGTATTCCTGCGGAAAGTCCTCTCCGATTACAGATACGATTGCTGCATCAACATTAAAATGCGCTGCAGACAAACCTATATATGTTGCAGCTCCGCCCAATATCTTATCGGTCTTACCAAAAGGTGTCTCGATAGCATCAAAAGCAACGGTACCTACAATCAATAACTTACCCATATAGTTGTATGTAAATGAAGATGCAAAGATAATACGAAACCCTATAATAAACAAATCCGTTTATGATTCCTTAACATAGATTAAGACCTGTTTCTTCGTACCCTTCATCGACAAGCAGTCCGCTTTTCTTCGAAGCTTCGACCGCCAGTACGTCGCAGCGTTCGTTCATAGGGTGATTGTTATGACCTTTAATCCACTGGAACTGCACCGTATGTCTTCTGTAAATCTTTAAGAAGCGTTTCCAAAGGTCGGCATTCTTTTTACCGGCAAACTGCTTTTTTTCCCAGCCAAAAACCCAGCCTTTAGCAACAGAATCCACTACATATTTGGAATCGGAAACCACGAGGACGCTCAACCCTTCTCTTGTAAGCGCTTCAAGTCCGGCAATAACCGCCATAAGCTCCATCCTGTTATTGGTTGTTTTACGGTATCCCTGAGAAAGTTCCTTATAATGCCGGGTATTGTTCAGATGTAGAATCACACCGTATCCCCCAGGACCAGGATTCCCCCTCGAAGAGCCATCGGTATATAAAAGAATTTCAGGCTGCATGTTTTTTTAAGATTTTTACAAAAATACAATTCTAATTTGGCATTTATTTTGTTATGGCTAAAGAAAAACTCAAAACATGAAAAAATACTTCCTTTTATTCAGCCTGTTCCTGACAACTTCCCTGTTTGCTCAAAATGCGGAATATCAGTTCGATTACAACCTTGTGAACCGAGTAGCAAGGCTGTGGACCAATTACGAGATAACCCTTGAATATGATGCATTTGACGACCAACTTATGCATACCGACTATATCCTTGAAGAAGGTTATGTATATAAACGGGAAAACGGCATGTTGGAAAAAATCGGTTTTTACAATGAAGATCTCCTTGTAGCCGATCAGCAGGCATTCGAGATGAAACGCCCCGCACTTGGAAGGATTGCGGTAAGAAAAAAAGAAAACAAAGCGTGGATCCGGTTAAAACAGTCCAAAAACACCATTTCCTTTATGGAAGATGCTTCCGAACTACCGGAAGTTGTTAAGGTATGGGCGCTACGGGCAGCGTTGCAACGTGAAATAACCTTTATAGAGACGCAGTTTTACAAAAACACACAAACCCCTAAAACCACCGTTAATACCACTGTAGGCAGCATATGAAAACATTCTTTTCCATTGCACTTATATGCTGCATACATTACAGCCGCGCCCAGTATTTACAGAACGACACCATCTACTTCGACATTCCCAACGACAGCATTGCCAGATTATGGGACGGAAACGACTACAACCATACCGATATTGATCTTGTAGGCAGGAAAATCATCAACGATTACTACGTTTTCGAAAACGATACTGTCTATGCCCTTGATGATAGCCTGGTATACGAAATCGGCTCCTACAGCAAACAGGAATTGTATCTGGAAAAACGTTACCGGCTTTCCCGGCCGTTGTTCGGAAAACTGGAAGTAACGGATATGGAAAATGGAAAATCGGCAAAAATAAGGACAAAGGACGACCGTATTATTTTTGACGATCCCAAAAACATCCTAACAGATGTCGTAAAGTTATGGATTGCAGAAAAATGCATCCGGCGGTATTTAAGCCGTGAAGAGGCCGAAGGCATTATAGGCGGCGTTCTGGAAGGTGCCGCCGGTGCTCTTTAACTTTTGAGAAGCATTTCAACTATACGGGGGTAATGCTCATATTCCAGTTTATGTACCTTGCCTGCAACATCTGCGGCCGTATCTGTCTCACCGACTGCTGTGGATGCCTGAAAAATGATGGCACCTTCATCATAATGTTCGCTTACATAATGAATCGTAATTCCCGTTTCTGCTTCTTTCGCGGCCACAACTGCTTCATGGACAAAATTTCCGTACATGCCCTTTCCTCCGTATTTAGGCAATAAGGCGGGATGAACATTCACTATTTTATCCGGGTAAGAAGTTACGATATCGGAGGGAAACAGGAGCAAATAACCTGCAAGCACTATGAGATCAGGGTTAAGCTCCTTTATTCTTTCGGACAGTTTTCCGTCTTCATTATCCTTTTTAGTGAATATTTCAGCAGGTACGCCGAGTTCTTTTGCCCTTTCCAGAACATAAGCATCTTTTTTATTGGTAATGATGTGAAAGTTGCACGAAAGTTTTTTATCTCTTAAATAGCGAATGATATTCTCGGCATTACTCCCTGAACCTGAAGCCAATAAAACAATGTTTTTCATATACTTAGCGGTGTATTTCCCTTAAATTAAACTGCGGGCATGATTTTAAGCGATACAAAATTCGAAAAAAATATCCATTTAAAAATTATTTTTTTAACTTCGCAGTTACAAAAACAATTAAATACGTGGTTATATATGAAAGTTTCATATTTTTGCCACAACAATTAAACTTAAAAATAGAAAAGGTTATGTCAGACATTGCATCAAGAGTAAAAGCAATTATCGTTGACAAATTAGGAGTTGACGAGAACGAAGTTGTAGCAGAAGCAAGCTTCACAAATGATTTAGGAGCTGATTCATTAGACACTGTTGAGCTAATCATGGAGTTCGAAAAAGAATTCGACATTCAGATTCCAGATGATCAAGCTGAAAACATTGCTACAGTTGGTCAAGCTATCTCTTACATCGAAGAGGCTAAAAAATAATAACTTAATACATCCTACGCAGTTTTATATTGCGTAGGTGTTATTATTTTCATTCTTTTTAAGTTAAGAATTTAGATTTCAATCTAATAAATTATAGCAACCCAATGTTTCCTGCACCTTGAAACTTGGGTTTTATTTTTTTAATTAAAAAAATATATTCATTATGAATTTAAAGCGAGTTGTTGTTACTGGATTAGGCGCCTTAACTCCTATTGGAAATAATATTCCTGAATTCTGGAATGGTCTTATGAACGGAGTGAGTGGGGCTGCGCCAATTACTTATTTTGACGCTACTAACTTTAAAACACAGTTTGCTTGTGAAGTTAAAGGGTTTAATGTAGAAGATTTTATTGACCGTAAAGAAGCCCGCAAGATGGACAAGTATACGCAATATGCCATGGTTACCGCCACGGAAGCAATGGAAGATGCGAATTTTGACCTGAGCAAGCTGAATCTGGACAGAGCAGGCGTTATCTGGGGTTCCGGTATCGGCGGCCTTCAGACATTTCAGGACGAGGTAACGAATTTCAATCAAGGCAACGGAACTCCGAAATTCAATCCTTTCTTTATTCCTAAAATGATCGCGGATATTGCAGGCGGACTTATTTCAATGAAATACGGGTTAAGAGGACCTAACTTTACAACTGTATCGGCTTGTGCTTCTTCAACAAATGCACTAATCGACGCATTCAACTATATTCGTTTAGGTCAGGCCGACGTGATTGTAACAGGTGGCTCTGAAGCTGCTGTAACCATAGCCGGAATCGGTGGTTTTAACGCCATGCACGCACTCTCAACGCGAAATGAAGATCCAAAAACGGCTTCCCGCCCGATGGATAAGGACCGTGACGGTTTTGTCCTTGGTGAAGGTGCAGGAGCTTTGATTCTGGAAGAATACGAGCATGCGGTAGCACGTGGAGCCAAAATTTATTGTGAAATAGGCGGCGGCGGTATGTCGGCTGATGCCCATCACATCACAGCTCCGCACCCTGAAGGTCTTGGCGCTAAAAATGTAATGTTAAACTGCCTCAGAGATGCCGGATTACAACCTACAGACGTAGACGGAGTAAATATGCACGGGACATCGACACCGCTTGGAGATATAGCCGAGTCAAAAGCCATTCTTGAAGTTTTCGGAGAACATGCCTATACCATGAACCTGAACTCGACAAAATCCATGACCGGGCATTTACTAGGTGCAACAGGAGCGGTTGAAGCCATTTCATGCATCCTTGCTTTACAGCACGGCATGATACCTCCGACGATCAATCATTTTACTGATGATGAAAACATAGATCCTAAACTGAACTTTACGTTTAACAAACCTCAGAAGCGCGATGTAAAAGTGCTTATGAGCAACACTTTCGGTTTCGGCGGTCACAATGCCTGTATTTTGGTAAAGAAATTAGAGAATAAATAAGATGAACTGGTTTCGCAAAATATTGAATAAAAAATCCCCTATCAATAATAGTGGGATTTTTTATTCTGCCATTGCCCAAATCATCGGATACAAACCAAGAAACATCGAACTTTTCAATACTTCGTTTACACACCGTTCTGTAAACAGAACCAATGAAAAGGGAGAAATAGTGAGTTATGAACGACTGGAATTCCTGGGTGATGCTATCCTAGGATCTGTAATCGCCGCATATTTATATAAGAATGCGCCAAAAGGAGACGAAGGATACCTTACGCAGATGCGGTCCAAAATTGTAAGCAGATCGCATTTAAACAATGTTGGAAAAAAGCTGAATCTTCTGCATTACATCAGAACCAAGGCTTCTCCCGCACAGTTCGGAGAAAACGTATATGGCAACCTTCTTGAAGCGCTCATAGGTGCAATATATGTTGATTCAGGGTTTTCCAGCTGCGAAAGGTTCATCTACAAAAACATTCTTGTCGATTTCGACAATCTCGAACAACTCGAAAACAAGGTAACAAGCTACAAGAGTTTATATATCGAATACTGTCAGAAACATAAAAAGACATTTAAATTCGAAGCGTATGACGACGACGGAAAAGACCACCTGAAACATTTCAGCGTCAGACTCCTTCTCGACGGAAAAGTAATTGCAAGGGCCAGAGCTACAAGCAAGAAGAAAGCAGAGGAAAAAGCTGCACAGCGCGCCTTTTTCGTCCTTCAGAAAGAGATGCAGAACAACATTAAAAAATGATTAAATCGCCCGATTAATCAAAAACTGTCTATAAATTTTGTATTTTTGTTAATAGATGACTCCTTCTAAAAAAAATACAGGTGAAATTGTTCATAAGCTGGATTATGACGAAGATGATCATGAACACATTGTGCTCATTGCGATAAAATCGAATATGCCCGATTACAAAATGGCTTACCATTTAAACCGCAGCCTGGGCATACGGCTCGAGAAGCTCCTGCAGGAAATTTCACTGACCACCGAAAACGGTATTACGTATTTCAGAAATTTCCAATATGAAGACTGTAAAAATCATCTCAACTGGAGGCTCATCGAAAATAAGTCGAACTATTCCATCAGCAATTTAGAAGAAGCAGGCCCTTTATTTAAAGATGAAAGCGACCTGTTTGCCTCAACCGAATACCTGATACAGGAATGGAAAACCATCGATTACTTTATTCTGGTTGAAAATGCGGATCATCTTTTCGATGAGGAGGAACTTTTAGAGAAGCTCGACAAAATTAAGAATGTTTCCACCCAGTTCATCGTGGAAGCCGATTCTTTAAGTATAAAATCTCAAAAAAATTTAATTTTCTAATATGTTATCAAGAAAAAAAACGAAAATAGTCGCAACCCTCGGGCCGGCTTGTAGCACCAAAGAGATAATCAAACAAATGATAGAGGCCGGTGTGAATGTTTTTAGAATTAACTTCTCGCATGCCGACTATTTTGATATTGAAGATAAAGTAAAGATCATTCGTGAATTAAACAGCGAATTCAATTACAACACCTCTATTCTTGCCGACCTTCAGGGTCCAAAACTACGTGTAGGGGTTATGAAGGATGAAGTGGTCCTCAAAAAAGGAGACATCATTACCTTTTCAACCAGGGAAGAATTCATGGGAACTGCAGACAGGGTTTATATGACCTATAAGAGTTTCCCAAGAGACGTTAATCCCGGAGAAGCTATTTTATTAGACGACGGCAAACTTATTTTCAACGTACTGGAAACCGACGGGGAACATGAAGTAAAGGCTGTGGTGGTACAAGGAGGTCCTTTAAAATCAAAAAAAGGGGTCAACCTTCCCAACACCAAAGTTTCTTTACCTGCTTTGACCGAAAAAGACATAAAGGATGCCATATTCGCCATTAAGCTGGATGTAGACTGGATTGCACTATCGTTCGTCCGTACCCCGGAAGACCTTGAAGACCTTCGTCTGCTTATTGAAGAGCACGGTGACCATAAAATTCCCATCATTGCCAAAATTGAAAAACCGGAAGCAGTTGCGAATATCAACAAAATTGTTTCGCACTGCGACGGGCTCATGGTAGCAAGAGGCGACCTTGGTGTTGAAATTCCGGCACAGGAAGTACCGCTCATACAAAAACAGCTGGTGCATAAGGCCAAATATGCCCGTATTCCCGTAATTATTGCTACCCAGATGATGGAAACCATGATTACAAGCCTTACACCGACGCGCGCAGAGGTAAACGACGTAGCCAATTCCGTTATGGACGGAGCCGATGCGGTAATGCTGTCCGGAGAGACCTCTGTAGGTAACTATCCGGTCCAGGTTATTGAAAAAATGACGCAAATTATTACGAGTGTGGAAGATTCAGAACTCATAAAGCTGCCTGTGAACGATCCTAAAATCCGTACCAAACGGTTTATCACCAAATCGATCTGCTATCATGCTGCCATTATGGCCAACGATATTGAAGCAAAAGTCATCAACACGCTGACGAATTCAGGTTACACGGCTTTCCAGATCTCTGCATGGAGGCCTAATGCCCATATCCTAGCCTACACTTCCAACAAACACATGTTAACCCAGTTAAGCCTGTTATGGGGCGTTACCGCTTTCTGGTACGACAAATACGAAAGTACCGACATCACCATTGAGGATATCAATATGATTGCCAAAGAAAACAATTATGTAAAAACGGGTGATTTTACTATAAACCTGGCCTCAATGCCCTTAAATGAAAAAGGGATGGTAAACACGCTCAGAGTGTCAGAAATTGACTAGATAAAAACAACTTCAAAGACCATTCTTAAAGTAGAATGGTTTTTTTATGTTAAAAATTTTTCATTCAACCTGCTTACCTTTCGTTTTGCCTTTTTTGAAAAAAATAACTTTTCAACTTAACGTAATACGAATATAAAAACGAAGGAGGCACATGTAACTATGCAATATCAACAAAGCCCCCTTTAAATACTACAACTGATATTGCAATAAAATTCTAGGGCTTTTCAAATAATTTTTCTATCTTACTTATACAGCAATCTTGAAAGATTGCTGTATAAGGTATAGTTATCCTTTTTCAAATAAAACATTGCTATGAAAAAAAACTGTTTTTTAACCATTACCATTCTTCTCGGAGTGACTTTCTCTCCAAATGCACAAAAAATCGAAATTAAAGAGCTTCTAAAAAGAACAGATGAATCACTAAACAACATAAACACTATTGTTTATAAGGTGGATTATTTCACTAAATATTTAGCAAAGAATGACACTATTCAATCAACGGCTATTTGCTCTCTATACCGTATGCCCAAAGATAAAATGAAATCCTATCACAAAATAAACTTAGAATCTGAATATGAAAACGGCGACAAGTATTTTGGGCAACGAATATACAACGGAGAAAAGGTTCTTTATTATAACCGTGCGGTAGATTCTTTAACGACAAATGAAACACCAGAAATATACAGTGAGAAAAAAATGAAATACGCTGTAGTAGAGAATTACAATAATTTTTTACTTAAACAATATTTAGATAAAAACAACAGTCTTGAAGCTTATGGAACAAAGCTGGTAAAAGCATTGCTGAAAGATATAAACGTTACAGAAGAAAATCTTCACGGAACTCCTGTCTATGTTGTAAATATTTCCCATAAGGACAGAAAAGATACCACCAGAGATCATGTAGAAAAACATTATATAAGAAAAACAGATTTTTTACCCATAGCTTACCATTCCTTTTTACGATGGGAAAATATGGAACAATACAATTATTACGAAATTGAATATTTGTCTATTAATACAGAAGTTTCGCCTGACAATTTTAAAATTGAAGAAAACCAACAATTGAACGCTATTGAATTGTATAAGAATTTTCAAAATCAATTAAAGAATATAAACAATGTTACAACAAATTAGACACCTATTATTTCTTTTTCTTGCTTTTGGGTGTACAACAACAGTTCCGGCACAAGAAAAAGAAGTCATACAAAAAAACATTCCAAAAGAAATTGAACTGAACAATGGAAAAACCATTAAATTAACCGATTTAAAGAACAAAATAATTTTATTGGATTTTTGGTACAGAGGTTGTTTACCTTGCTTAAAAGCAATACCCGATTTAATAGCATTACAAGAAGAATTTAAAAATGACTTAGTGATTATCGGGATAAATGACATGGACACCAAAAACGATGTAAATGACTATTATAGTTATAAGAAAGTCAATTATCTTTCTACATATAAATTAAACACAAATATCTCTAAAAAATTAAAAATCAGTGCTTTTCCCACTACCGTCATTATCAATCAAAATGGAGAGGTAGTTAGTGCTGAATCCGGATTTCAAAAAGGCACATTTAAAAAATCGCTTAGAAAAAACATAAAAAAGTTAATTAAAGAAAAAGGTCATTCTTAGCAGGGAATTACCTTTTTTATTGTGTAAAAGGGATTGAAGTGAAAATCCTTTTTGTGAGGTACGAATAAAAAGATTGCAACATAAAGCCCGACCCAAAGGGGTTTACCCAAATAAAATCATAAAAAAAGCCTTCGAAAAATCGAAGGCTTTCTTGTATAAAAATAAGTTTGATTATTTTTTCTTTTTTGCTCCTTTTTCTGCTTTTGCAGCTTCCTGCGCAGCTTTCATTGCAGCACGTGAAATACGTACTTGAGCAACTACAGTGTTATCCGGGTGCAATAATTTGAAGTTGTCTGTAGGCAATGAAGTAACGTATAATTTGTTACCCATTTCCAAATCAGAAATGTTAGCTTCTACATAATCAGGCAGGTTTGCAGGTAAAGCACGAACTTTTAATTTACGTTGGTTTAAACGTAAAACACCCCCGGCCATAACTCCTTTAGAATTTCCAACCACTTTCACAGGTACTTCCATAGTGATTTCCTTGTCAGCATGTAACTGGTAGAAGTCGATGTGTAAGATTTTGTCAGAAACCGGATCAAACTGGATATCCTGTAAAACACAGTCGATATTTTTAGATCCTAAATCAACAGCAACCGTGTGTACGTTTGGAGTATACACTAAGCCTTTGAACGCTTTTTCTTCTGCTGTGAAATGCACTGGCTGTTCTCCTCCGTAAACTACGCAAGGAACCAATCCAGCATTACGTGCGGCTTTGGTAGCTACCTTACCTACGCTTTCTCTTTCTTGTCCTTTAATTGAAATTGATTTCATTTTAGATATTTAAAAATTAATAAAAAATTACATAATAAATTTGTCGCTGATCGATGTATTATTCTGCACCATATGCATTACATCAGCAAACAGCTCCGCACAGCTTAAAACGCGTATTTTGGAACTATCCTTTTTCAAAGGGATTGAATTGGTTACGATAAGCTCTGTTAAAGATGAGTTTTCTATCTTTTCATAAGCCGTTCCGGAAAGAATCGGGTGCGTACATATTGCACGTACACTCAAGGCTCCGCGTTCCATCATCACATCTGCAGCCTTTGCCAGGGTACCTCCTGTATCGATCATGTCGTCTACCAGGATTACGTTTCTTCCTTTTACATCTCCAATAAGCTCCATCGTATCTATGACGTTGGCTTTTTTACGTTGCTTGTAACAAACCACGACTTCAGATCCTAGGTATTTGGCATACGCATAGGCACGTTTAGAACCTCCCATATCAGGAGAAGCAATGGTAAGGTTTTCCAGTTCCAGCGACTGGATATACGGAAGAAAAATGGTAGAAGCATATAAATGGTCCACCGGTTTTTCAAAGAATCCCTGAATCTGGTCGGCATGCAAATCCATCGTCATAACACGTGTAGCTCCGGCAGCTTCGAGCATTTTTGCCACTAACTTCGCCCCTATCGGCACACGCGGTTTGTCTTTTCTGTCCTGACGGGCCCATCCGAAATAAGGGATCACAGCCGTAATGTGGCGGGCCGAAGCACGCTTGGCAGCATCGATCATCAACAATAACTCCATGAGGTTGTCTGCACTTGGAAAGGTTGAGCATATAAGGAATACGCGCAAACCACGGATCGATTCTTCAAACGACGGCTGAAATTCACCGTCACTGTAATGCGATAAGGTTACGCTTCCCAGCTCGACACCATAGTGTCTTGCAATTTCTTCGGCCAAACCTTTACTTTGCGAACATGCAAATATTTTTGCTTCAGGTTCAAAGTAACTCATTGTTGCTTAAATTAGTAGTTATTGTTTTTAGTTGTATTTGAGGATGCAAATTTAAAAAATAATTTAATTTAATCGCATTTTTTCAAGATTTAATTTGTTTTATTTGATTTTGTTCTTACATTTGCAACCACAATTTCAAGCAAAAAGCCTGAGTGGCGGAATTGGTAGACGCGCACGACTCAAACTCGTGTTCTTCGGAGTGTGGGTTCGATTCCCACCTCAGGTACACAAAACAGCTCTTAATCATTTGATTTTGAGCTGTTTTTATTTTCATTAGTAACGAATCAGCAACAAAAAAAACTACTCTTTATTCAATTTTTGATATCAAATGCAAAGATAATTAATGTTATTTAACTTTCTTCATAAGTTGAATCTCTATCTCTAAAATTTGAATTTTCTCTGCGATTCTGTTACTTTGATTGTAAAGGAAATAAAGCTCATTTGTAATTGAAAGTTCACTTTCTAATTCTACTCTTTTAAAGATGATTTTTTGAGAGATTTCTAATTGTAAATCTCTAAAATAATTAAGTTTGTGTTGTAAATATTTTAAATACACATTTGAAAAGTTTTCTGATATATATTTAAAACTTCAACTTCTCTTTTGAATAAGTTTGATGTAGTCTTCATGAATAAACCAAAATCTATATCTTCCTTGATATTTATAATAAGCAACTTTTACATTTTTTATAGAATTTAATCTTCTGGAAGTGTCATATTTATTCACGGTTTGGATTCCTATCCTACTTAATAACAAAACATTAAAATACATCTGGTATACAATTTATTCTATATATAAAAACACAAAACAACACTTAAAACTTTTCACGAAATTTATTAATTCACATTCAATTATGTTTTTTATTTAAAAAAGTAATTGGAAGATTTTTCTCACAACAATTATTCAAATTATTTACATTAGAATATTTTTGTTAATTATAAAGAACAATACTATATTTAGTAAATTAAACACTTAGTAAAGACATGACCCAATACAAAACTATTCCAGATGCTGATTTATCAAATGCAGGAGATGATTTCCATGTTCTTTGGGTTATAAAAAAGTCTCTTGAATTATTAAACTTCAATAAAGCATCATTAAAAGCTCTTACAATTGAAGGTTATGACTCTGCTAAATCTAAAACGTTAGACCCTACAGGAGCTAATTTTTTAGGAATTGATTTAACAGAATACTATGGAGGACATGATTTTGAAAATTCTGAATCTATTATTATATCCCAATTAAAATATAGTACAAGAAGAACTCATGAAAATTACACTTTTTCAAAACTTTACGAAGGAAAAAAATCAAAATCCCATGAGGGTTCAATCATTCATAGATTTGCATCAATTTTTAAAACATTTTTAGACGAGTATGGGAGAGAGCAAGTTTTACAAAAAATCAAGATAAAATTAGTTAGTAATAGAAATATAAATACCACGCAATTAAATCAGATTACACAAATACAAAACTATCTAATCAAGAATAAAAGGATATTAAGTTTTAACTCTGTTTTAAAAGACTTTCCTTCAATATCCACAGAGCCTTTTTCTAAATTAAGGAAAGCTTCGAAACTAAGTTTAAATGAATTTACAGATTTTATAAGGCTATTAGATTTTACAGATTGTGGTACTACTTCTCGACAAACACTTAAATTTGAATTAATAAAGTCAATTGCTAGCACAAGTATAAAGTCTCACAATCAATTTAATTCTTTATTCCAAATGATATGGAATAAGATGATGCCCGAAAGACGAGAAGAAAGAACACTAACATTTATTGATATTGTAGCCAACTTCGGTTTCAATAGTATTGAGAATCTATTTCCAGTATCACAAAATTTCGAAAATATTCATAATTGTATTGAAAGAGAACAATTAAGAGATATTATATCTACAATAGAAAACACAACCTCTCTACCAATTTGTATTCATGGAGGTGCAGGAATTGGAAAGTCAACCATCGTAAATCAAATTAAAAATTCTTTACCTGAATATACTGAATGTATTCTCTTCGATTGTTATGGAGCTGGAAAATATCAAAATCCTGAAGATAAGAGACATCTACATAAAAATGCTATTGTTCAGCTATCAAATGAATTGGCAAAAAGGGTAGGAACAGAATTTTCACTAATACAAAATGAATCGGATGATAGCTATTTAAAAGAATTTATTAAACGAATTCGACAAGGTGTTGAAATTCTCCGAAACAGAAATCCCCTAGCTTATTTAGTATTTATAATTGATGCAGCCGACAATAGTATTACAGCAGCAAAGCACGACGGCACGAAAAGTTTTGTAGAAGAACTTGTAAACATTGAAATTCCAGAAGGTTGCAATATCATTGTAACTTCAAGAAGTTATAGAAAAGACACACTTAATCTTCCTGATAGTCATGTAAATATTGAGTTAAAACCTTTCAGTTTACAAGAAACTACCCTATTTACAAATAATAATTTTTCAAATATAAGCAAGAAGGAAATCATAGATTTCCATGAATATACTAATGGGATTCCTAGAGTTCAGTTTTATTCTCTAAATCTAAAAAGGCAAGGTATAAGCGATATAATTAATTATTTAAAACCTAACGGTAAAAATGTAGAGGATTTAATTCTAGATAAAATTGAACATGCAAAAAACAGAATAGGTAAAGAAAAAAAACATCTGGTAGACCATTTTTTTAGGTTATTGATTTCGCTACCAAGACCAGTACCTATGAACTATCTAAGTGAAATGATGGAGGTGAATATAGAGTTCCTAAAAGACTTGTCCTCTGACATTTGGAATGGACTTATTTTAGAAGATAATTACTTTAATTTTAGAGATGAAGATTTTGAAAATTATATTAGTGAAAAATACATAATTTCTGAACAAGAGAGAGAAAGAATAACAAAAATGTTTTTGAATAAATCAGAAACAGATGAATATGCTTCTGTAAACCTAGGCAACTTTTTATTTAATTCGGGTTATAAAGATGAATTAGTAGACATAGTGCTAAACAAAAAGTTATTAACCTTTCCAAAAGACTCTATTAGGAATAAAGAAATTTATATAAACAGAGCTAAATTAGCTTTAAGAGTAAGCCAAAATATTCAAGATGACGTAACTTACTTTAAACTATTATTTATTGCTGCTGAAGAATCTAAAACAGACAAAGCTCTAACTGAACTACTAATAAACTACCCTGACTTAGTTGCAAGATTTGGCGACGAAGCCTCATTGGTTAGGCTAATATCCAAATCAGATGAAAAACCGTGGGCAGGAGCATTCTATCTAAAATTAGCAGGAATATATTCTCGCCAACCAGAGAAAAAAGAGTTAACTATAAAACATTTAAAAACAGCTAACCAATGGTTAAATTGGAGAAGACAGAAAAAACAAGAAGAGTTAGAAGATTATCCAATTACTAGTGTTGATATAGCCTATGAGGTAGAAGCTATTCTTAGAATATATGGAATAGATAGAGCCATAAAAACAATTAATAGATGGAGTCCAAAAGAAGTTAGGTTATCAGCAGGGAATTATTTAGTTGAAAATATAATTTGTTTTACATTACAACCAGAAATTGATAATTGGTTAAACTATAAAAATTTTCGAATTGATGTAAAATTATTCATAATCTGTAAATTATTTCAATATCATCAATCTATTAATTTAGATTTGAATACTATAGCCCATGCTCTTATAAAAGTTTTATCGAGAAAAGAAATTAATTTTGAAGAAAGATTCTTTCAACTAATCGTTAGATTTTGCAAAGTATTAGTTCATTATAAAATTGACAACGAAATTATTAAAGAAATTTTACAGTCATTTACTATCAATCCTCCAAAAACAATACCTTACTTCTATAATGATTATTCTGATAGAAAAGAGGAAACATTAATGGACATTACTTTAAGCAAAGAAACTTTAATATCTTGTTTAGAAAATAAGAGAACAACTATAGAACAATTCTATCCTGATAAATTTAGAGATATTGATAAAATTAAAGATTACAAGGCAAGAAATACGATAGAAAGGGATAAAAATGAATTTACTATATTTTATCAATACGCAATTTCAATATATCAACTGCATTCAGATATACTAAATAAGCATTTTTTGCAATCGGAGAATATTATTGAATTTGAGAAAATCTGCAATAAGATAGTTAGCGATTATAATTTTAAACATATCTCTAGCTTTAAAGCAACTGATAGATTATTATTTTTGTTTGGGAAATTGGTAGAAATTGCACTACTCTTTGATGATAAAGAGAAATTTATAAACTATATTCTTAATACTTGTAGTAGTGACTCTAACAAATTGAGACTTCGATTTGAAATTTTAAATAAAATAATTTTACTTACAGATTTAGGTACTATTTCTTATAAATTATTAAATGAACTAGATTCACTAATTAAAGATTTAGAACTGTCAGCCAGTGAAGCTACTGAGAATTATATTAAATGTTTAATACTTAGTAGTAAAATTGATAATTCTTTCAGTAAGTATTTTTTCGATGAAGCAATAAAAGCAACTTCAGAAATAGACCATGGGGCATTTGCTCAAATAAAATGTATCTATGATTTGTCATGCACAGGGATTACTCATCCAAACGCAAAATTAGCATATGAATATGCACGTTTTATAGAGTATTGTGATATAAAACTAGGAAAGTATGATAAGGAATATTTCCCTTATAATCAAGGATTATTAGGGATAGGTAATATGGACATGCCTTCAATGTTTTCAACAATATCTAGATGGCATCATAGGAATGTAATTGAAATAGATACAGAAATAAATTCAATAATAAAAAATGCTTTAGAAAAGGAGTATATAGACCATGTTGTTTCTTACTCGTTAATCAATATAAATACTAATTATAATCATCAGGAATTAGAAAGTCTATATCAATTACTAATTCTAAAGTTTGATGATGCAGGAAATTCAATATTAAAAACGAGATTTATTGAATCAATATTTTCAAGTTTAAGATTGCAAAAGAATAATCATTTGTTAAAAAAGATTTATGAAGATATAAAGTCAGGTAGATATATTGACAAAGATGTTCTTTTTAAGATAAAAAACTATTTAGACTTCCTAGATACAATTGAAACTAGAGAAGATAAAAAGGACTTTGAAAACAATTTTAAAATAGAAGAATTTAAACATAATATTGATATCACAAAATTAGACTACACTTCAACTAATGAACTGGAAAAAGCTATTGACCAAATAATTACGAGTAGTGTAAATGATTACTATTCTACTTGGAGTATTAAAAATTTTTTATATGACATAAAGAATATATGTACTCCAAACAAATACATTCATTTTTTAAATGCTTTGATTGACATCAATGATATGTTATTAGATTTTCAATCATTCAAAGAAATAATTATTATAGCTATAAAAGACTGGAGTTATTACCCAGAAGTAAAGAGTTGGAAACACGAAAAATTCAAGTACATATTATCTGCTAAATTTCAACATCTAGATTATGGAAGAAACCTAAATATCTCTTCTATAACAGAATTAGCTAACTTATTTTCTATAAGTGACTCTTTATTAACAGATATTATTATAGATATTTTACCTCAAAAAATAGAATTGCTTTCTGATGAATCTATATACAGCTCATTTGAATTAATTAAAAGCAAATTATCACCTTTAAAAAATGAAGAATTATTAAAATGGATTTTAGAAAAGTGGAATTCTAAAATTAAACCAGAAATAGCTGATGGTAATTGGACAGAAAACTTAATTCCCTTTAAATCTGCCAATAAAAACATTGCTTATTTATTAAAATTCATTTTAGGACACCCGAATAAAAGATTACGTTGGAAAGCAATTCATTCTATTAGAACTCTTGTAAACCTTAAGAATGTTGAAATACTGGAAATTTTATTAAATACACAAAATGATAAAGAATGTTTCCCATTTCAAAATAAGGAGTACACTTATTATTGGATGTCTGCTAAATTATATTTATGGATTGCAATAGATAGAATTTCTCTTGAAAATCCAGAGGCACTTATTCCTTTCAGAGATATTTTCCTCAATGAATTACTTGACAATGAATACCCTCATGTCCTTATAAAACATTATGTAAAAAAATCATGTTTGAATCTTTATAACTTTGACAAATCTGTATACTCCGAGGAAGAATTTCAAAAAATTCAAGAAGTAAATAAAACTAAGTTAGGATATAACAATGAGGATAATAATTATAGAAGTTTGACAAAAAAATCTGAAAAAAAATGGACATATGAATTTGACGCGTTGGACACACTTCCATATTGGTTTAGAAGAGTTGGAAATGCTTTTGGAGTTTCTGAAAATGCTGTAGCTGAGATTGCTGACAAGTTTATCACCGAAAAATGGGGATATATAGGAAATCCAAATAAGGATGATTATATCAGAAAGCAACTCCATCAATCCGAGTGGGATTTAACGAGAAATCGCCATGGAAATAAACCTCAAATAGAAGATTTATCAATTTACTTCGAATATCATTCTATGTATTGTGCAGCTGGCTTTTTATTAGAAACTAAACCTATAGTAGAAACGGATTCATGGTATAGCTGGGAAGAGTGGCTAAAGTCAGAAGCAAATGCTTTTGAAAATTTTTGGTTGTCAGATTTAAAAGTACCTTTACCCTTAAATGAACAATATTGGAAAAGTGATGTTGAAAAATTTGACATTGAATGGAGAGATAATATCTCCGAAGATTGTTTTGATGACAACATTGGATTTTTAACTAATAATAAGTTTCTAAATCTTTATGGTGGAATTACTAAAAATATGGGAATTAACCAAGAGACTGTAAGCATTCGCTCATGTTTAGTTTCCAAGAAAGGAGCAAACGCATTATTGAATGCTCTCCATACGACCAAAGATAGTTATGATTACTCTATGCCACTTGAAGGAGAAGAAGATGGATTTGACAGAAAGGCAATTGAAGAAGATGGGTTTACATTTTGTGGTTGGTTGAAAGAAATTATGAGTGAAAATGAAGGACTTGATTCTGATGATTCTTTATTTAATAAAACTTCAAAAGGCTATGTAAAATTTGGCACAAAGGTTCATTCACATTCAGATGTTAAATATGACAATTTATATAAGAATAGTTATTTAGGAAATGAATTAATAAGTGTTTATCAAAACTGGAACGAAATTTCCGATGATGACTACGATTATAGAAAATATAAAAATGGTATAGAAACATCGGGAAGTATATTTAAGGTAAATAGTACTTTTTTATTGAACTTTCTAAAGAAAGAAGATAAATGCTTAATAGTAAGATGCACTATTGAAAGACAACTTGAAGATAGAAAATATAAAAATAGGTATGATGATGATACAAAAAATGTTAAACTCTATTTAATTAACCAAAATGGAACAGTTAGAACACTCAGAGGAAGAGATTATAAAATTGGGTAAAAAAATAATCAAAGAATTAAATTTAGAATATTCAACAGATACGCTGGCAAGATGGATGTCTCATTATCTTGCAGAATTAATTGTGAATATTGATAAAGCAGTATGTGATATTGAAAAAAAACAGTTGCAAAAAGAATGTTGTGAGGTTATTTTAAAATTATGGTCTGAAAAAGAAAATTTACCAATTAATAACCCTATACAAAATTTAAATCCTGTTATAGAAATATTGCAAGTTTTAAAGGAAGAAAAGGAAGACGGTATCTTCCCAAACTGGATGGAATACAGAACTTCATCACGTGATAGCAAGTGGGCTGGCTTTATTGATTTAGTTAAAAATAATTCTGAAAAATTATTTAATAAAGTTATTCAAATGCATCTCTATCAATATCTATTGAATAAAGATGAAGAATGGATGAAAGAACACAAGCAATTTTTAAAGAGTGATGAATTAGATTTTTTACAGATTATTGATTCGATTGCAAGATTCAAAAATGACATAGCTATAATAAAAATTGCTGGTGAAGAACTTCATGATGATAATAAATTAAGAACAGAACAAATTTTTGATGATTTAGAAAATTTGATTGATGAACAAAAAAGTTATTTACTTGATTTGAAAAATAAATTCTTGAAATAGACTCCTCAATAGAAACTTAATTATCTTAAAGCCTCTAATTTAATTATCCACTGATTAAATTTAAAACATTTTGCTCTAATTCTCACCAGTCCGATTGCCTCAGCCAGATAGTGACCATAAATGCTCTTTACATATCCTTTAATAATAATCTCTAATCTCTTAGATGGAGCCGTAGTTGTTCCATTATTAATAAGTTCAATATCAGGATAGGATGATATTATATGATTTAAACCTGTTTCGTCTAGTTCATTCTGTGGTATCTGACTCTTGACTATATCACCATCGCTAAATAAAATAGTTTCGAACTCATGAACAATAATATTGGGAATAAACCTTGGATTTCCGATTTCTATTTCCATACCATATTCAACATCTCTCATTCTTTGCTTTACATCCCCAATAGCCTTTGAAGAAAGCCAGTTTGGAAAATTATAAGAATCTTTTATTCCATACATATCTATAAACAAGCTTACATATGCGTTAGCTTCTGACAAATGCCCTTTAATTTGCTTTTTTAAAGATTCCCAGCTTCCTATTCCTCCTCCACTACGTTTTATCAAAGGGAATTCTAAAACAATATTCATCTGTAATAAATGTGGGGCAAGTATATGTTTACAAAACTCTTGTTCAGTTTCTCCTTCACAAACTATTATAAGTCTAATCATATTTCTATAAATTTGGATGCCCAGATTTAATTATATTTCTTTTCCATAAGTCATCTATTGTATATAATTCTAACCATGAGTTTAATTCTTCTTGTTTTAAACGTTGAAAATGGCTTTCTCCGTTAATTAAATCTACTGCAATTATATCTTCAGGGGTAAAATAACTAATCAAATCAGCTGACTGTGTAGCTAGAATAACTTGAGTATCCTTCATAGCAGCAGATTTTATCAAACCACTTAACTTATTTATTGCAAAAGGGTGCAGTCCTAATTCTGGCTCATCTATAACTATTGTCATTGGCAATTTAGGTTGCATAAACAAAACTGTTAAAGCTATAAAGCGTATCGTACCGTCCGATAAATCTCTTGCACTATATAATGTTGAGCTATATTTAGAAGTCCATAATAGTTTTATATTATTACTTGAGTCAGGTGTTAAATAAAAGTCATCAAAATAAGGAGCTACAGATTGAATAGTCTTAACTATGAAATTGTAATTTTGAGGGAATGAAGTTTTTATACCATAAATAAACGCAGCTAAATTTCTACCATCGTTATATAAATAGTAGATGTCCGTGGCGATATTTGAACTCTGATTAAAAGGAGTATTTTCCCCAGTATCATGAAAATGATATTTTTCAATTGATTCTAAATAACTACGAATGTAATCAGCTCTTCTTACAGTACTGAATTTAATTTTTGCTTCTGAACTAAAAGAATTTAATTTAAAAGGATTGTCATAATAAGGATTTCTGTCATACCACAGACCTTCTTCGTTAAAAATAAATCTATCTTCTCCTTTTTTTAAATTAAAAGAATAGGCATTTAATCCTAACGTTACTTTTGAGTAAATTTCATTTGTGACTTTATCTCCTTTGTGTAAGAATTTCTCAGTACCACCATTTAAAGCAACATATTGTTGTAGATTTTGCTTATAAATCTGCTTAAGAAAATTAAAGTAAGATAAAAGATTGCTTTTACCACTTCCATTAGAACCTATTAAGATATTAATAGGTTTTATTTCTAGTGATAAATCCTTAATTGACTTGTATCCTTTTATTTCTATTTTATCTAACATTTATAATGTCATCTTTAAGGTTCGTTCAAATATAAGACAATTATTAAAATTAAAATTTATTCGATAAGTTTTTGTCATACTATCAATATTAGAGTATACTCATTTTTGACACACTTAATATAAATTTAAACATTGAATATATAGCTTAATGGAGATAAATTTGCGTATCAAAAATAAATACCCTATTTTTGATACGCAAATTTATTCCTTTATGAAAGCCAAATACATTAGAGTTTCAACAATCAGCCAAAATGAAGCAAGACAAAAAGATGAATCAGTAAAAATGTACATCGAAAAAGAATCAGGCAAAATTTCATTTTTTGAAAGACCAGTTGCACAAAGGCTTCTTGAGGATGTTGTAAAAGGGTTTGTTTCAGAAATTGAATTTCATGCAGTTGAAAGAATAGGAAGGAATGCAGTTGATTCACTAAAAGTTATTGAATTTTTAGAGAAAAGAAATATACAAGTTTCGATTACGAATCTAGGCATTAAGTTATTTCTAGATAATAGTAAAAAAAATCCAATGTTTGGAATAGCTGTTGCAGTTTTGTCTTCTTTGGCACAAAGTGAAAAGGAAAATATGGAAGAGAGACAGCGTGAGGGAATTTTGCAGGCAAAGAAAAACGGCGTCTATTCGGGGAGGAAATCTGGAAGTTTGCAAACTGCTGAACAACTATTGATAAGACATGCCGACATTGTTAAACATATTAAACTGAACAAAAATTCTCTCAGAGAAATTTCAATGTTAACAGAAAAAAGTGTGAATACAATTCAAAAAGTAAAGAAAATATTAAAAGAGAAAGCGATGATTTAGTCATCGCTTTTATTATTATTTATTTTAATAAAATCTTCCCTTGATAGTAAGTATTTATTATTTTTTATTTCTTTTATTTCACTATGCTTTGTCAATAACAAATCATTGATTTTGATTATATCATTTTTCATGTTTATTAATTATTTTAATTTCAGTTTCCTTCTGTAAATAATTTCTGAGATTATTTTCTTCATCGACTTCCTTTATGTAAATTGGTGTTGTATATTTACTGTTTAGTTTAAAAAAATCTTTATGTATTTTAGTCATCGTGAAGACTTCCCCTTTTTCAAACAATGCATAAATATAAAAATCGTGTTTTAAGA
>JBEBOB010000021.1:0-54318 GCA_040396655.1 Flavobacterium sp.
AACGCCCGTTAAGGTCGTATACGTTCACCACGCCTTCTTTGTACTCATGGTTGATGACAATGTTCGTAAAACCGTCTGTGGGATTCGGAATGGCCTCGATCTTTATTTCGGGTTGTTTTGTTTCGCCTTTGGTATGCAGCTTCACCACCCAGTAATCATCACGGCCTACGGAAGCCGTTTTGTATTGGGCGCTTTTTCCCGTGGAGTTACCCGCAAACACCAATCCGCCATCGCGTGTGATCACAGCTTTGCGCAATAAATCGTCCCCGCTTGTAGAGAGTTCCTTGTCCCATACCTGCTCGCCTTTTGTGTTTACCTGTACGGCCGCATAGCTCTTCTTTCTTGTTTTGGCGTCCTGCTTATAGCCCGAGAGCAATAAATTCCCTTCGGGCGTGGTCTGCGTAGAGGTCAGCACTTCTGATCCTTTAAGGTCGAAGCTGAATTGTTTTTGGGGTTCAAAACGAAGGTCGGTATGGATCACCACAAAGTCGCTTCCGTTTTCGGCCTTTTGGGTAAGGTTGCCGCTGCTGCCTTCGCCATAAGTGCTGCCCGTTACGGTATAGCTTTTTTTATCGGCTGACAGTAACACCTGGTTGAGCTCGTCGTCGTTTTCACTGCCCAGTACGTACTGTGCCAGCTCGTTGCCTTTGGTGTCGAGTTCCACAATCCACATATCGTATCCGCCATAGGTGTCTTTCTGTTTGGTACCCGATGCCGGGGAGTTCGATACTCCGCCTATGAGGTAGCCTTTTTCTGTAAATACGATGGTGCGCGGTTCGTCGTTATAGATACCTCCCAGCGTTTTTTCCCACTCTACCTTGCCGAGCTTGTCGGTTTTGAGGATCCAGTAATCCAGCCCTCCCTGTTTGGCGTCCTTTTTATCGGGACCTTTGTCGGAATTCGTCGTGGCGGCTATGAGGTAGCCCCCGTCTGCCGTCTGCCGGATCTGTACCAGGCGGTCGTCGCCTTCCCCTCCGTAGCTCTGCTGCCACTGCTGCTCGCCGCGTGCGTTGATCTTTACGATCCAGATATCATTCTTTCCTTTGTTTTCGGTTTGCTTGTCCCCGCTTTTGCCGGAATCGGTATATCCTCCCAGGATGTATCCCTGGTCGTTTGTGGGACTGATGTTCTTCAAGATGTCCTGGCCCTCGCCGCCAAAGCTCAGCTGCCATTCTTCTTCACCGTGCTGGTCCATCTTCCAGATGAAATAGTCGAGGCTGCCGTTGCCGGCCTGTTTTTTTAAACCTGTTTTGTCCGACAGCGAACTGCCCGCCAAAAGAAAGCCGTAATCTACCGTGGGGACCATATCGAAAAGGTATTCCGAATGCTCGCCGCCGATGGTTTTCTGCCATACCACGTCCTGGCCGTATCCGCAATAAACAGACAGCGCCAGAAACAGCGTCAGTGCGTGTTTCTTCATGTTTTTAAGGATGTTAGTTATTTGATTTTTTTTAATACGGAAGTGCAGGAGGTTTTGGGCTAAACCTTTGAACTGTAAGTAACAGTGTTTCATAAATGTTTTTTTGTACGGCAAAGCTATAATAAATTAACGACGTTTAAAAATAAAAAATGCTGCTATAAAAAACAAATACTTTTTAAACTATATAATCACTTTTTTACATTTAAAAAGCAAAACAACGGGCTATCGCATAAAACCGTTCAAAATTTCCTTTGCATTCAGGTTCTCAAGACAACTACAGGGACAGCATCAAAAAAGCCGGGCTTCGTGCTTTATTGCCTGAACAGGATGTTAAAAAAAATGTCGTTGTGCTTGTATGTATTAAAAAAATGTTAATTTAACGGCCGTATAATCTTAAGGAGAAAATATGATGAAAAATTACGCTACCCTGCTGCTTTCACTGGCTTTTGCGCCCGTGTTTTCACAAAACTACAAGGCCGCCATGTCGGAAGCCGCCGACCTTATGCAAAAAGAAGAATACTGCCAGGCCTTCGATATTTTCAAAAACAATCTTAACCGCAAAACACCTGCTGGTTCTTATGACTATTATCATGGAGCAGTTGCTGCCATAAAGTGCAGTGATGCGGAAAAAAGCCTTATGTGGCTTGATAATGCCACAAAGCTGGGGCTGGGTGCAAAAGAAGGGGAACTGGAATACCTTGAAAAGGAAGAAGCCTTTTCAAAACTTCACAGAACCGATGAATGGAAAAAGATCATGGCTACGGCTCAGTTGAAACGCAGTGAAAAACAGGCGCATGATGTACGCCGCATGACCGAATGGAATAAAACCATAACGGAAAACAGCATCGCCCCCGGTTTTAAAGGCCAGGTGCCTGCCGGCTTTGCCCTGTACTATTCCGAATCGGAGGGGGAAAAAGTGCCGTACCTTGTATACGTACCTTCGGACTACCGTAACGGAAGTTCGGTAAAAGCCATCGTGTACCTGCATGGTGGGGTTGTTAATACAGAGGAATTCCGCTACCTGCAACCGGAAACAGCGACCGAACCTATTTTTAAATATGCGGAGCGAAACGGACTTATTGTGATTTATCCTTTCGCGAAAAAAGATTTCGGATGGGTAGACCAGACCGCTGCTTTTGAAAACGTACTCAACATCACAAAACAGGTCGAGAAAAGGTACAGCATAAAAGAGGTTTACCTCGGCGGTATGTCGAACGGGGGATCTGCGGCTTTCTGGTTTGCTTCGCAAAAACGCACCCCGTACAAAGGCTTTTTTGCCGTTTCGGCCAACCCGGAACTTGCAACGGGCCCTGTTACCTTCAACAATATAAACAAACCCTTCTATTCTTTGAACGCAGAAGACGACGAGGCTTTTGCTTATGCCGATGTACATAACATATACGATGCGCACAAAAACAAAAACTGGCATTTCGAATCGGTTCCTCAGGGCGGACATGGGTTTATTTACGGGCAGAACGGGGAAAAACTCCTCGCAGACCTGCTCAACAAACTCATTAAATAACCCGGAAACAGAACCGTAAAGGTAGCCTGAACAATACAGATTACCTGCTAACCAAATAAAAAGAGCCTGCAAATGCAGGCTCTTTATCGTTGCCTAATTTTTTGTTATTAAACAAGCGACTGATTGGTAACTTAATTATTTCAAAAAACAGGCCATACTGCAAACGGCAGCCATTTAAAATAAAAACAGCCCCTGAATAGAATCAAAGGCTGTTTTTAAAGAGTTGTATATTTTGTTTATTTAATCACTATTTTATGCGCAGCCTTACCGCGATCGGTCGTAATCACGGCATAATAAATCCCGGATGCCAGTCCAGTTATTTGCACCGTACTGCTGTTCGATTTCTTTACCTCCTGCCCCAGGCTGTTGTAAACGGTTACTTCTTTAAGCATAAGTCCGTCTTTAAGTTCGATGTATACTACATCGGTAGCGGGATTTGGATAAACGGCCGTGCGCAGCGCCACAAACGCATCCGATGACAATACGCCCGACAGGTCGAAAACGCGTACCTGTCCGGGATTTTCAACACTGCCGTTTCCCTGAAAATCAGGTGATCCAACCGCAACCCTCGTACCGTCTGCCGACAGGGATACAAAGATTCCGGTACGGTCATAAAGTTCCTCGCCCTTAATATCTTCTCCGGCCTGAACCCAGCTTCCGTTGATAAGCTGGTATACGCGCACATATGGGAAAAATTTGCCCCCGTTATTATCATACGTTGCGCCCACCGCCAAAATGGTCCCGTCGGCCGACAACGACAATGATTCACCCATTCTGTCATACATATCGTCCCCCAGAACAGACTGCCCTATTTTAGACCACATACCCGAGCTATGCCGGTATACGTGTACACTTTTTCTATATCCAATACTAAAATATCCTTCAACAGCAAAAGCAACCGTTTGACCGTCCTGTGACAAAGCTCCGCCTATACCGGAATAGCTAGAAGCCTGGCCCGCCACAGGATACCCCTGTATCACCCAGTCGCCCGAAACATAATGGTATACTTTTACTTTTCCATATGTCGTACCGCTTCCACTGCTGTTTTCGGTCCCGACAAGCAAACGGGTTCCGTCTGCCGAAAGGTCGATACTGCATTTGCCGCGATCACCATCGTTCACTATGGTACTTCCGAGTTGGGTCCAGACCCCCGCAGTGTTCTGATATACTTTTACCTGTCCTAAACAGTCTCCTGTCCCGCAAGGCTCGCTTACTGCCAATATGCTTCCGTCTGCCGAAAGTGCAATTTTATCTCCACTGAGCGCATAAATGGTGTCTCCTTCGATGGTATTTCCTACCTGGCTCCAGACACCGGATTTGTTTTCATAAACCGTTACATAGCCCGTATCCTGATTGTCATAAGGATAGCTAAAAGCTACAATACTGCCGTCTGCAGAAAGCGCAACGCTGCGTACCACGTTGTAGTCATACAGATCTCTTCCCAAAAGATCGTCCCCCTGCTGCTGCCAGCCTGCTGATGTATTTTTAAAAATACGGATACCGGTTTGGTTATAATAAAGTCCGCGAGCAGAAACGGCCAGTACCTGTCCGTCGTCTGAAATTACACCCAAAGCACCCAGATATTCATTGTCGCTTCCCATCAGGGTGTTTCCTACCTGTACCTGGGCCAAGGCCGTAAACGGCAGTAGCAATGCTAAAATGTGTTTTTTCATGATGTTTTATGCTAAGGTTATGAAGTCACCGTCCCTCTTTTTTGTAAGGTGACCTGCGGCAAACATACTGCATTTTTTTCAATTTCAAGCGATTCCACCTTCGTTGGAAAATCAATAAATACAGGAAATCTTATTTACCTGCATTAAACATAAAAACGGGCTCCCCGAAAGGAACCCGCTACTCAACTATTGTAAATCAACAAAAAATCCGTTTTTACTTCCAGCCGCCACCGAGGCTTTTGTACAACATAACCACGGCATTAAACTGGTGCGCTTTTGCTTCTACGAGTTCCAGCCTGGCATCCATGGCATCGCGCTGTGTCATAAGGACCTCAAGATAGTCGGCCCGCGACGATTTGAATAATTCTCCGGCAATACCCACCGATTCGGTCAGCGTTGTGGCTTCTTTTTCTTTAAAGCCGTACACCTTCTGCATATTCTCAATTTTAGCCATCTGGTTTACCACATCGAGATAAGCGCTCAATACCGTCTGGTCGTATTCATACAATGCCTGGATCTGCCGCGCGTTGGCCGTATTGAACTCGGCCTTTATAGCACTCCTGTTGATAAGGGGTGCGGCAAGGTCCCCGGCAAGGGAGTACAGGATCGACTCGGGCATTTTCACGAGGTAGGAAGGTTTAAACGCCTGCAGGCCTATGGCTGCGGAAATATCGAGCGACGGGTAAAACTCAGCCCGTGCCACCTTTACATCGAGCTTTGCGGCTTCGAGCTCCAGTTCGGCCTGTTTGATGTCGGGACGGTTGGCCAGCAACTGTGACGGTATACCGGTTTGTACCGCAGCAGGCACAAGATCCAGGAATGCTGCCTTGTTACGTACCACCGGTACGGGATATCTTCCCAGCAGTGCATTGATGCGGTTTTCTTTTTCCGTAATCTGCTGCCGGATGCTGAACTCAAGGCTTTGCGACTTGGCCAGTTCCGCTTCGAACTTTTTAACGGCCAGCTCGGTTCCGCGCGCCGCCTGCTTCTGTATCTTTACCACTTCCAGGGCGTGCTTCTGCAATTCGATGTACTGCAGCGTAAGGTCGAGCTGGTTATCGAGCGCGAGCAGTTCGTAATACGAATCGGCTACTTCTGCTATAAGTCCAGAAAGTACAAAGTTCTTTCCTTCGACCGTTCCGAGGTAGCGCTTGATGGCTGCTTCTTTGGAATTGCGCAGCTTTTTCCAGATGTCGACCTCCCAATTGGCTACAAGACCTCCGGAAAAATCGCCGAGCGGTTCGGGCATTTCTTTTCCGGGTTCTATTTCGGTAGAGGCATCACCGGCACCGGCACTCGTATAGCGCCCTACCTTTTCTACCCCGGCACCGATTTTAGCAGAAACAGAAGGTTTGAGTTTTCCGTTCTTATACATCACCTCGTTCTTGGCTATCTCGATTTCCTGCAGCGTGATCATAAGCTCCTGGTTATTTTTCAATGCCGTTTCAATAAGGGCTACAAGGTCGGGGTCGGTGAAAAACTGACGCCACGGCACAAGGGCCGAGGTTACCGTATCGGTTTCAACACCGAAGGTCTGCGGCACTTCGGGTCTGTTTTCTACATTGGAAGCAGCCTGGGGTGCCTTACACCCCCATATGCTGCCTGCGACTGCAAGCAGTACGCCTATTTTTTTTATATCTGTGTTATTCATCGAACTCTAAATCTTCAGTTAAAGGCTGTTCATCTTCATACTTGGTCAGCTTATGACGGTCGGCAATGGTTCCGAATATATAGTAAAGTCCCGGAATGATTACCAACCCGAAAACGGTTCCTATAAACATACCTCCGGCTGCGGCCGTACCAATGGTCCTGTTACCGGTAGCACCTGGCCCGGATGCCATTACCAAAGGAATAAGCCCGGCAATAAAGGCAAACGACGTCATAAGGATGGGACGGAAACGCATAGCGGCTCCTTCAATGGCCGCTTCGAGTATGGTGCTGCCCTCCTGCCGCTTCTGTACGGCAAACTCAATAATCAGTACGGCATTCTTTCCAAGCAGCCCGATGAGCATGACCATAGCCACCTGCGCATAGATGTTGTTTTCAAGTCCGGCAGCCTGCAGGCAAAGGAAGGCACCGAAGATACCGGTTGGCAGTGAAAGGATCACCGGCAACGGCAGGATGAAGCTTTCGTACTGCGCAGCCAGGATCAGGTAAACGAATCCAAGACAAACGGCGAAGATAAAGATGGCCTCGTTACCCCGGGCTACCTCATCTTTTGAAATACCGGCCCAGTCGATACCGTATCCTCTTGGGAGCTTTTGTTTGGCTACCTCGTTGATGGCCGCAATGGCCGCCCCGCTGCTGTACCCTTGTGCCGGAGCCCCGCTGATCTCTGCCGACAGGTACATATTATGACGTGTAATCTCGGAAAGTCCGTATGTTTTTTCCATCGTCATAAAGGCCGAGTATGGCACCATTTCTCCTTCTTCGTTCTTTACGAACAGGCTCATAAGGTCTTCGGGAAGTGCCCGGTATTGCGGCAGTGACTGCACCATTACCTTATACGGACGATCGTACTTTATGAAACTGGTTTCATAGTTACTTCCAATAAGGGTGGAAAGGTTTTCCATGGCATTGGCAATGGATACACCTTTCTGTTCGGCCTTGTCGTTGTCGATCTTTAACAGGTACTGCGGGAAACTGGCACTGTAAAAGGTAAACACCGATCCCAGTTCCGGACGTTTGCTTAGCTCTGTTACAAAGTCCTTGCTTACCTGCTCCATCTTCTGGTAGTCACCGCTACCTGACTTGTCGAGTAAACGCAGTTCGAACCCTCCGGCTGCTCCGTACCCCGGTACGGCAGGTGGCTGGAAGAACTCGATGTTGGCTCCTTTAAGACCTTGTGACTTTTCTTCGAGTTCTTCAATGATTTCCTGTGAAGAACGGGAACGGTCTTCCCAGCTTTTAAGGTTGATAAGGCAGGTTCCTGTATTGGCGTTGGTTCCTTCGGTTAAGATTTCATATCCGGCAAGTGAAGAAACCGATTGTACCCCTTCTACCCCCTCGGCGATCTTCTGTAACTTTTCGGCTACCTGGTTGGTACGCTCCAAAGTAGAGCCCGGAGGCGTCTGTATGATGGCGTAGAACATTCCCTGATCCTCGTTCGGAATGAACCCTGAAGGGAGGTTGTTGTTCAGGAAGAAGACCCCGGCACAGAAAGCGGCAAGGATTCCGAAGGTAAGGGTTCGTTTGTTTACGATTTTTCTTAACAGCTTCTCGTATTTATAGGCTCCTTTGGTAAACAGGTTGTTGAACCCTTCAAGAAAACGTGTTACAGGTGTCTTTTTACGTGCTTTTCCGTGGTTGTTCTTTAGGATCATGGCACATAAGGCAGGTGTAAGCGTAAGCGCCACTATACCCGACAAAATAATGGCCGTTGCCATGGTAATGGAAAACTGGCGGTAAAAAACCCCTACAGGTCCCGTCATAAAGGCAACGGGAATGAAAACAGCCGCCATTACGAAAGTGATGGCCACGATGGCTCCGCTGATTTCGTGCATGGCTTCCTGTGTTGCCTTATAGGGCGACAGGTGTTTTTCTTCCATCTTGGCATGGACGGCCTCGATAACCACAATGGCATCATCGACCACCACCCCGATCGCCATAACCAGCGCAAACAGTGAAATAAGGTTGAGCGTGATACCGAAAGCGTTCATCAGGGCAAAGGTTCCTACAAGCGATACGGGAACAGCCAGCGTAGGAATAAGCGTGGAACGCCAGTCGCCTAGAAACAGGTACACCACGATACCCACGAGTATGAAGGCCTCAAAAAGCGTGTGTACCACTTTTTCAATGGAGGCATCGAGAAACTTGGAAACGTCGTAACTGATTTCATAATGCATTCCCTTAGGAAAGTTGCCTTTGAGTTCGGTCATCAGGGTTTTGACGTTTTTGATTACGTCGCTGGCATTACTTCCGAACGATTGTTTCACGACGATAGCGGCTGAAGCCTTTCCGTTGAGGTTGGAATAAATATCATACATGGCACTTCCGAATTCAATGTCGGCCACGTCTTTTAGCCGCAGGATTTCCCCATCGGGATTTGAACGCAGGATGATGTTTCCATACTGTTCTTCGGTATTGTAGCGTCCGGAATACTTTAAAATGTACTCAAAAGCTTCGGAACGTTTTCCCGAACTTTCCCCCGCTCTTCCGGGTGAAGCCTCGAGACTCTGTTCTTCGAGCGACTTCATAACGTCGTCGGCCGAAATTTTATAGGCCGTCATACGGTCGGGTTTGAGCCAGATACGCATGGCGTATTCCCGGTTACCCAATATATTGGCAACCCCTACCCCGTTTACACGTTTAAGTTCGGAAAGGATGTTGATGTCGGCATAGTTGTAAAGGAATTTCTGGTCGGTATGCGGGTCATCGCTGTAAACGTTGATGTACATAAGCATATTGGACTCTTCTCTGGTGATTTTTACCCCTTCACGTACCACAAGCGGCGGCAGTTTGTTGATGACGGCCGACACCCGGTTCTGCACGTTTACGGCTGCCAGGTTGGGATCTGTTCCAAGGTCAAATACAATCTGTATAGAAGCTTCCCCGTCGTTTCCGGCATCGGATGTCATATATTTCATTCCGGGTACCCCGTTGAGGGAACGTTCCAGCGGTATGATCACGGATTTGATCATAAGTTCCCCGTTGGCTCCCGGATATTCGGCCGTGATGTTCACCTTTGGAGGCGAGATCGTCGGGAACTGGGTTACAGGCAACTTAACTAATGATAAAACACCGAGAAAAACAATAATCAGTGATATTACGATCGACAGAACAGGTCTGCGGATAAATCTTTTAAACATAAGGTGTTCGTATTACTTTAACAATGATTATTCTGCTTTGAGGCGCAAGGCAGCGATCGTTTTTTTAGGATCTACATAATGCGGCTTGATCTTGTCGCCTTCCCTTACCATCTGGGTTCCTTCAAGAAGCACCTTGTCCTGTACCGTAAGTCCTTTTCCAATCACATACAAATCGGGCATTTCACTGTTGATCTGTACCTGGCGCGAATGTACCTGTCCTTTGGCATCTACGATGAAAACGTATTTCTTATCCTGGATTTCATAGGTGGCCTTTTGCGGGATGATGAGTACGTTGGTCATAGGAAGCGTCATGCGCACCTTACCTGTTTCTCCGTGGCGCAGCAGCTTGTCGGGGTTCGGGAATTTGGCGCGGAAGGCAATGTTCCCGGTTTCGCTGTTGAATTCCCCTTCAATGGTTTGGATTTTTCCTTTGTATTTTAACGGCTGGTTGTTGGCCAGTATAAGCTGAACCTCATCGCCACCCTTTTCTTTTGCATTGGTTTCATAGTTTAGGTATTCCTGTTCCGATACGTTGAAATAGGCGTACATATTGGAATTATCCGACAACGAGGTCAGCAGTTCCCCTTCATCAATAAGGCTTCCCAAGCGTTTCGGTATACGGTCGATAACCCCTGAGAACGGGGCCCGGATATCGGTAAACGACAGGTGTATCTGTGCCAGCTGCATTTCGGCCTGGGCTTTTTCAAGCCTTGCCATGGCTACAGCCTGTTCGTTTTTGGAAACAACATTGTTGTCTGCCAGCGTTTTGGCATTCTGCAATTCTATTTTGGCCTCTTTCACCTCTGCTTGCGCTTTGGCAAGCTCGGCCCGGTAAAGCTGCGGTTTAATGCGGAACAAAAGCTGCCCCTGCTTTACGTATTGTCCTTCGTCTACAAAGATTTCCTGAAGAAATCCCCGCTCCTGGGCACGGATTTCGATATTCTGCACAGATCTTACCTGTGAAACATAATCTTTGGAAATAATGGTGTCTAATGTAACGGGATTTGTTACGGGAAAATCCTTAACCTCTTCTTTTTCCTGCTTGTGCTGGTTACAGCTGAACAATACGCACGCAGTACTTAGAGAAACAAAAAATGCTGCTCTTTTCATAAAATGATAAATAATTGATTTTACAGTAGGAGTTTTTGCTTAAAAAAAAGCACGAAGTATCCTTGCATTAAATGTAGCCAAAAGGGTTTGCCTGCCTAATGCAATGAATAGTCAGCGCAGGAGAATATCATATTCTCATCGTGCGCAATACAATGTATTTATGTGAAAATATACGGACAAACGCTTCGTAGAAAAGCCTGCGTTTTCCTAATTTGTTGCCTAAAGAAGTAACGATGAAGGCAAAAACGATGATTTTAGCAAGGGTTGCCAAAACCACAAAAGGATCTGAAAAGTCGATATCGCCGGAATCGGCCTCAATGGTCGTAAATCCGGAATCGGCCTGGTAGGATTTTGCTACCCTGTGCTCCACAATCTTAAGGGAGTGGGTATGGGCCGGAACAACCTTTTCAACGGTATAATTGGCAGGAGTATCCTGCGAAATCCCCACAAGCCGGCTGCCTGCCACGATAAGCAGGAAAAGTACAGCGAATATATGGGTAAAAAACGTTTTCATTCCGGCATCAAATTTAAGGCGAGAAAGGAAACCAAAAATGTTTATTAACAATCTTTAACAATAAAAAGGCACCTTATGTTTCATAAGGTGCCGTATACTTTAAAAATCTGATCTGCTATCCGATAAAGCTGAATTTATCTTCGAACATTTTACCGATCACAGGCAAAGGCTTCATCTGCCCGTTCACCGCATTGATGATGCCGATGATGAACAGCACGAAGAAGAACACGTTCACGACCCAGGTTATAAGCCCCAACGCCGGAATAAGCATAAGCAGGATCCCGATAACGACCCCCGATATGATAGCCGAAAGAGCCAGTCCAAGACTCTGGCGCAGATGATACTTTGCAAAAGCATCGAGGTTGTCTTTACCTACGAGGTACGCAATGAGCCATCCGATGATGGTGATGTAAGAAACGATTGAAACTGTTTTGTTATCCATAATGCAATTTTTATTGGTATTAAATATATAAAAAAAAACCATTCCCAGTTAATTCCCTGGCTGCTTTTATGCAAAAAATCACCAAAAACAGCTATTAATTTCTGCCAAAACAACGAAAAACAAGGCTTTTTACGTACTTTCGTACTTAAAGGCTTAAGCCTTCGTTTAAACAGTACCGATCCCGGTCTCCGGTTTAAGGTTACACAGGACCGGACTGTTCTTAATCGTGTTTACTAAAAAAAAACGTCTATGATTCATCTTATATCGGTACGCGAGCAACCCGCGTACAAAGAAAAGGCGATCCGTTACCTGCAGGACAGCTGGTCCGAAGTATCGCCCGTGATTTATGAAAACTGCATCACCAACTGCATTGATGCCGAACAGCCGCTTCCGCAGTGGTACCTGCTCGAAAAGGATGCTGAAATTATTGGATGCTGCGGACTGGTTACCAACGACTTCATCAGCCGGATGGATCTTTACCCTTGGCTGTGCGCCCTGTTTATTGACGAAGGACAAAGGGGGAACGGCTACGGTGCCCTGCTGATGGAACGCGTGAAACAGGATACCCGTAAATTCGGATTCCGGTATTTAAACCTGTGTACCGACCTTATGGGATACTACGAGAAATACGGGTTCCGCTACATTGGGCAGGGATACCACCCTTGGGATGAGGATTCCCGGATTTACCAGATTGAAGTTTAAAAATACGTCCTGACGCTTTTACTGTTCTTATAAAAAAACCGCCCTTTTAGAGGGCGGTTTTTTTATAAAGATTCTTCGTCACGCATCTCGCGCAGGATTTTTCTTTTTTTGATGTACAGGGCAATAAAGCTCAGTACAAATCCTATGATGGAAATAAGCGTAAGGTTCCATATGTACGGGTTAGCCGACTGCAGCGACCCGTTTTCAATGATAAGGATACGGAATGCAGGCAGAAAATGGGTTATAGGAATAACCTGTGCGATCATCTGGATCCATTCGGGCATCTGGCTCAGCGGCCAGGTAAACCCTGAAAGCATAAAGCTCGGCGTGGCCACAACCATGAGCACTTCCGTAGCCTTTAACTGGTCGGGAATGAGGATGCTTACCAATATGCCGATAAAGCATACGGCCATGATAAAGAAGCCCGCCACAAGTGTAAGTGCTCCGAGGTTTTCGTAAAACGGGATGGAAAACCACCAGGTAAATGCCCAGTACATAAGCCATACAATGAAGCTCATAAACAGGTAAGGCAGAATTTTTACGGCCATAAGCAACAGTGTGGAACGCGTTTGCTGCACAAGCTCCCTGAAAGTCCCTTTTTCAAACTCTGCCGCGAATGAAAGAGCCAGCCCCAGCAGCAATACCTGCTGCAATACCGTAGCGAGTACTCCGGGCCATAAAAAATACATATAGTTGGTACTGCGATTGTTCTGTTTAATGAACGTGGTACGGAAAGGTTCGTACTGGTTCATAAGAAGGCTTTCGGGTGTTCCCTGCTTTCGCAGCGTTTCAAGCTGGGTTCCTACTTTAAGGGTTCCAAGTACCAGCTGCAATGCACCCGACGCATAATTGGCCGTAAGGATGTTGGCCGTATTCACCACCGTGGTGATTTCAGGGTAGCGTTTGGTAAGAACATCCTTTTCAAACCCTTTGGGGATCATAACCACGCAGGCCGCTTCCTTTTCTACCATGAGCCGGTTGATGTTATGCGCATCAAACTGCAGCGAGGCTATATGCAGCACCTCATTATCCTGCATCATTTCAATGGCCTTGGCACTCATGCTGCTTCGGTCTTCATCCACCACAATGATGGGCAGGTCGGTTACTTTACCCTTACTGTAAATATAGCCTATAAGGATTCCGTAGAGCAAAGGGGCTCCGAAAAACAGTACTTTAAGTACCTTATTGCCCCAAAACAGTCTGAATTCCCGTTTGAGCAGCTTCCAAAAATTCTTCATACATCAGGGTTTTAAGGTAACGGTTGATTTGGTCAGCAGATTTCTTACCTCGTCCTGCCCCGAGGGTTTTACCACAAGTTCGTACAAGGGGTCCTGCAGGTCGTAATCGGGATAAGCCGTTGCAATATTGGCATAGGCACCGATTTGTTTAACGTTCTGAACGGTCCCCTTTAGGGTCGTACCGCTATACGGTAATGTTACTGCGACGGTCTTTCCCTTTTCATAGGACTTCACAGCACTTTCGGGAATGGTAAAGCGGAAATAGGCCGTATTGGGCAGTACGCCCTTGAACAGCGTATATCCCGGCAATGCGAGCTCTCCCAATTTCAGCGTAATGGTTTCGATCTGCATATCCTGCGGAGCCAGGATGTAGCGTTCTTTTTCGGCTACCTTTACTTCCTGCAAAGCTCCCAATGCACGGTCCTGCTGTCCCAGCGCCATGGTTTGCTGTTCCATCCTTACGCCGTTTTTTACATCGGCAATCTCTGCATCTACGGCAATAAGCTGGGCCTGTGCACCCTGATACTTGGCAAAAACCTCATCGTACTGCTGTTGCGGAATAAGGGAATCTTTGACCATGGCCTCAAGGCGCTGTAACGATTTGCGTGCAAACTGGTACTGTTCGTTCAGGGCTGCTTTTTTGGCATTGAGCTGCTTGAGCTGGTTGGCCGTTGCCCCGCGCACACTCATATCGTACTGCGCTTCTGCCGATTTAACGGCTCCCTGCGCCTGCGCCTTTTTCGCTTCTACTTCGGGAATATCCAGAACAGCAAGCGTGTCACCCTTTTTTACAAAATCGCCTTCATGAACCAGAATCTTGTCAATTCTGCCGGCAATCTTCCCTACAACGGCCAGTTCGTCGCGCTCTACCTTTCCCTGAATAAGCCCTGATACTTCCGGCTTTTTATGACAGCCAGCCAGTAAGGCGGCCATACTTAATAAAAATATTGTCTTTTTCATAACTTTAATATATGGTGATGAACGAGTTAAGGCTGCCTGCCGACTGATAGGTTTCGATGGCTGCTTCCCGTTGCCTGATGATGGTTTCTATGTTGTTTAATGATTCTTTGTAAATGTCGTTTTCGGCCGCTAACCTGTCGGTAACGCTTATAAGCCCTGCCTGATATTGCTTTACGGCCATTTCATTGTTGTTGCGCGCTACTTTTTCACGTTGTTTTGAAATACCTACCTGCAACAGCATGTTTTCATAATTGGTCCTGTTTTTCTTAAGCTGCAGTACAAGCTTTTCCCTTGTATCTTCAAGCTTGCGGTCGACCTGTTCTGCACTGAGTTCGGCTTCTTCTATTTTATGCCTGCGTTCAAAACCGCTGAACAATTCCCATTTCATTGCCACGCCCACCATCCAGGTAGGGTTGAAGGTTAGGCTGTTCATTTTTAAACGTGCCGTCTGGTCTACCAACTTTAAGGGTGCTTCTATTTCGGCATTGAAGATCGAAGTATAACTATAGCCTCCAAAGGCTCCCAAAGTAGGCAGCAAGGTTCCTTTTTCCTTTTTTAATGCAAATTCAGACGCCTTTTGAAAGGATTCCAACGCCTTAATCTCGTTGCGGTTTCCGGTGCTGAGGTCTTCGGGAATAAGGATGGGGTCAACGGTGTGCTGTAGCTGCATTACCGTTTCCGCGTCAAGGCCCGTTGCCTGACTTATTTTTAATACTAGCAAATCCTGCTTGTTCTGTACATCGGCTCTTTTAGAAGCCAGTTCCAGCGCAGCCAGCTTTATCTTATCGCGGTCATAAGGAATGGCAAGGCCCAATGAAATGGCCTTTTCTACCCTTTCGGATTCTTTACCAAGCCTTTTGTCGCTTTCATCGATGAGCTTCTCGGCCGTTTTCAACATCTGAAGCTGATCGAAACTCAGTATGATGTCCTTTATGACAACATCGTTCTGAAGATCCATCATATACCCTGTTCCTTCGTTTTTATAGGCCAGCGCCCGGGCTCCGTTGTAAATCTGACCTCCGCTGAAAAGGACAGCCTTCGCCATGACCCCTCCGTGAAAAGCCTGCCCTTTTGTAGAAAAACCGGATGCCCCGCTGAAAAGCTGCCAGCCTGAAACAGGCAGCTGTACGGTAGGGAGATCCAGCGAACCTTCGCTGTTGAGGTAGCCGTAAAGCGCTGTAGCTTCGACCTTGGGGATGTACTTGGTTAAAACGCTCTTGCGTTCCAGTTCCAGCTTCTGCCTTTCGATGTCCTGGGTCACAATGATAACGTCTTTTACCAGGGCAGCATCAACGGCCTTTTTTACATCAGCGCTCAGCCGGATCTGCGCAAAACCGGATCCCGCCCACATCATGACACTTAATAAACACAACGTTCTTTTCATTTTTCTTCATTTTTTATATTATCGTAAATCAGCTGGAATGCATCCCTGATGACTTCGATCTGCATTTCGCTTAATCCACAGGTCGCCTTGCCAATGGTTTCATCGACCACTTCCATAACGGGAACTTCGACCTCTTTTCCCTTTTGGGTGAGATAGATAAGGTTGGTCCTGCGATCGGATTCATGCTGTTCACGGGTTACGTACCCCTCTTTGACCAGATTGTCTACGAGGCGGGTTATACTGGGTTTGTCACGGCTTGTAGTATCCGCAATAAGCTGCTGCGAACAACCGTCGGTTTTCCACAATACGGCGAGAACCGACCATTGCTCCCTTGTAAGATGAATGCCCCTTGCCTTAAAATTCTGAGACAAAAAGCGGTTTAAAAGCAAAGGCACACGTCCTGCCAGCAGGTTGTACTTGTTTTCATTTGACAATAGCTCCATAATACATTAGTTGTTTAAACAACTACAAAGTTACAAAAACAATAGTTAACTAAACAACTATTTTTACTGTTTAATTTCAGGCTCATTGTTTTAAATAAAATGCAGCATAAGCGTTAAAAAAAGATATCCTATTAAAAATAAGAATTTAACAACAGTTGTGCAATAACTATTTTACAGAAAGGAAATTATTTTCTTAAAATCCTGTTCACGGCATTGTTCCATTCCGGAACCCAGCCCGTACGGTATACAGCCCCTGTAAATACAACTGCAAAAACACCGCATCTCGCCACAAAAGCCATCGGTCCGAGCACCTGAAGAGGCAGCAGATAGCAGCACAAAAGTAAAAAGAGCGACAAACCTATGGTTTTTAAATAGGCCGAATTAACCGGCAACAGGTGGAATTTCCGGTAGATAAAAAGAAGTTTTGATAAATTGAACATGCACATAGATCCAAAAGATGCCCAGGCCACCCCTTCGATCCCGAAGTTGGTTCGGGTGAGTACATAGTAATTAAGCCCTACGTTAAGCACCGCGAGCAACAGGATGGCGATAAGGTTAAAACGGTAATATTTTGAATAGGCGATAATTTCGGTATTGAAACCCGTAGCCATGTTCAGAATTACGTTGGCACCAAGGATATACAGTACCGGTAAGGCCGGCAACAGTTTATCTGCAGTAGGCAAAAGCATGAAAAAGTCCTGCATTCCCAAAACCACGCAACCGTACATAAGGATTCCGATGAAAAAGAGGTTCTTGGCCACTTCGGCATACTTCACACGCAACAATCCCAGTTCGTTCTTCTTCAGTGCTTCAGAAATAACGGGACTGTACAGCGTAAACACTCCTGTAGCCGGAATCATAAGCGCATTGGCCAGGTTGACACCGATATTGAAATCTCCGTTTGCCGTATTGGAAATAAATTCGGGAATCATAACGGAATCGATCCGGAACGCAAAAAACGATCCCAGGCTCGCACAGAATGCATACAGGCTGTACTGGTAATAATGCTTTCTGGGTATTTCACTGAAAAGGTCTTCATAACGCAATGTATACACCGGCTTGAAGAAACGGAAAAGATAGGTTCCCGTAAGCACCATCATAAGCACAAAAGAAACCGTATAGATCACCAACCCCTTGGTAAGGGAAACCGAAGCGTACAAAATAATGACAAACACGAGCGGCAGTGAAAGTTTCGGAATGATTTTTTCATAAAAGGTAGGAACGGCCAGCTTTTGCAGGTTCGTTGCCTGCCGCCTGAATAAATCGGCAAAGGCCAGACATACGGCTATTCCGAAACCATAGATAAAGTATTCGGTATTTTTCATAGAACCGAACATATAGATCAACCCGGTGGCGGCTGCGCAAAACAAAATCATCCATAGTATGGAAATGATGCTGTATGAAAACAGCTTGCGCTGTAACAGTTCGGAAAGCCTGGGCTGAAAATTCAGCAGCGCCGTCGATGCGCCCAGTACCATTACCGGATACAATATCTGGGCGAAGCCGTCAATGAAACGGATCACACCCAGCAGGTCCTTATCGTTCGGATAAATGAACAAGGTGGATACCATGCCGATGGCCACCCCAACATAATTGATGATGGCAAACCATACAGCCTGTCCGGTTGAAAACTTAGCGTTCATTTTTTGCTTATTTTTACAAAGATAAACGAATCTTTAAATTGATTTTAGTTACTTTTGATTCTATAATTTTTTTCCGGCATGTACGAAAAGACCTATCCTGCACAACGATTTAAGATAACGATGGATTTCATGAACAGGCATATTCCCAAAGACGCCCGTATTTTGGATCTGGGGGTACCCAACCCGCTTTCACAACTTATGACAGCCGAAGGTTTCAACGTACAGAACACGTCGGGGGAAGATCTGGATGAGGACCAGAGCGCTCTGAAAACAGATGCTTACGATGTTATGACGGGGTTCGAAATTTTTGAGCACCTGCTCAATCCTTATACGGTGCTTAAAAACTGCAGAGCCGGGAAAATTGTCATCTCGGTGCCGCTCAGGCTTTGGTTTTCGACAGCCTACCGAAGTAAAACGGATCAGTGGGACCGTCATTATCATGAATTTGAAGACTGGCAACTGGACTGGCTGCTTGAGAAAACGGGATTTAAAATCCTGGCCCGTGAAAAATGGGCACATCCTGTTAACAAAATGGGTATACGTCCTTTACTCCGCAGGTTTACCCCACGCTATTATATGGTATACGCACAACGAAGCTGATATGGATTACTACATTGTCATACCGGCCTATAACGAGGAGGCCTTTATAGAAACAACCCTGAATTCAATCCTGGCGCAGACGCTTCCTCCTAAAAAAGTGGTGATCGTAAACGATCATTCTACAGACGGGACCGCAGCGATTGTTTCGAAACTGGAAGCCCGTTATCCGGTACTGGAACAGGTAATCAATATATCGGAACAGGTGCACCTGCCCGGAAGCAAGGTCATACGTGCTTTCCAGAAAGGACTTAAAACGCTTGATGATGCCTACGACTTTATTGTAAAGCTTGACGCAGACCTCATCCTGCCGCCTGATTATTTTGAGACCATTGCACGCATCTTTGCATCCAACCCGAAAGCCGGAATGGCAGGCGGTTTTGCCTATATTGAACAAAACGGCCAATGGGTACTGGAAAACCTGACAGATAAAGAGCACATCAGAGGTGCTTTTAAGGCATACCGCAAAGCCTGTTTTGAACAGATCGGCGGACTTAAACCTGCTATGGGATGGGATACGGTTGACGAGCTTTTATGCCGTTTCTATAATTGGGAAGTTGTAACGGTTGCCCGCTTAAAGGTGAAACACCTGAAACCTACGGGAGCCAGTTACAGCAAAACAGCCCGGTATAAACAAGGGGAAGCCTTCTACAGGCTGGGATATGGTTTTCCTATTACTTCGATAGCCGGCTTAAAGCTGGCCCTGCGAAAAAAAAGGCCGCTGCTGTTTATTGATTACCTCTCCGGTTTTTTCAGGGCCAAATCTAAAAAGGCGCCGTTACTTGTAACACCGGAACAGGCCAAATTTATAAGAAGATACCGCTGGAAGAAAATGCGGGAGAAGCTTTTTTAAGGACAGCTTGTATTAAAATCAATAATAAGGGTATCGCTGCCCACTCTGCGGATATAGTAATAAGGTGTTTTCTCAACCAACTCTCCTTTACATTCCATTTGATCTGAATTGATGATTTCTACAGGGTCCATGATGCTGAACTTGTTCAATGCTTCTTTACTCCAGGCCGAATACTTCCCAATGGGACTGCTCAACTGATTCTCGAAAAGGGGAAATAAGGAATAAACAAACCTATTCGCAGGCGCAATAGTCAACGTGCCCATCAACCCCAGCTTTTTAACCGATCCGTCCCTGAAGTAAGATTCTAAATGCAATGCAACGGCAGTCTGGAATTCTTTTTGTCTTTTTAATACACTTCCAAACTGTGCCACCAGCACAAATGAAAAGGCTACAATTGAAAACAGGGCCAGCCGCCCAACTCTGGCTGAAATTCCTTTAAGGTATTGCTGAAAATACATACATACCATTAAAAAGAAGCCCAAACCGCAAAACGTCCTGAGGTCCCAATAGGAATCTTTCATGATGATATTTACTCCTGAAATAAGCCAGAAATCGACCACTATAATAAATATGAGACTGGGAACAAGTACAGATAATCTGGAATGCTTTTTTTGTTTATGGAAATAATAACACATTCCTAAAAAACAGAAGATTAAAAACAGGGAAACAAAATAAGCGTACCAACCGGAGCGCAATAACAGCACGATGCGTTCTATAAAACGCTTGTTTCGTTCCGCAATAAGGTTGATAAAACCAGCCATTCCAAATATGGTTTCGGTTCTGCCTGAAACGGGAAGGTTCCATATCCTGATGATGCCGATATGCCCCAGAAACGCAATAAGGAATGATGCAACCATCAATCCCAGATTCACAAAAAAGGCCCGCCATTTTCCAAATCCCAGCTCCTTTATCAGAAAAAGGGATCCTACGATAAAGAATACGGTAGCGCCGGCCTGATACAAGCCCAAAGACAGGAATACCCCGATAACGGAAGCGACTGCAAATTTGAAACGCGATGTATAAAAAACATAAGGAACAACTACAGCCATAAGTGACAATGCCATAGGAAGACAATCAAACTTGAATACCAGGTTTCCCAGAAATGCAGGACTTGTTAAAAGGAGTAACGAAGACCATTTGAGCCTGTATCCTTTTTCGATGTCAAAATAAGCGGCCAACAGATAGCCCGTAAATCCCAGAATAAGTGCACTGAGAAAAAGCGAAAACGGGTAAATAGAAACGATTTTACCGTTCATAGACCACAATTCGCCCAATAAGGTTGCCAGGAACCTTCCGTCGTGCTGCCATCCGTAACCCCAAAGGTTTCTCCCCATATCATCAAGATAATCATAATCTGCAAGTGCCAGCGGTATGCAATACAGCAAAGATAGCAAGAGGGTAAGGTATAAGGATTTTTTATCAGAAAGGAGGTTCTTGATTTCGTTCATTCTTAAGTATTTTTTTAATGATGTATTTTGGCCTTCTCTTTGTTTCGAGATAGGTTCTTCCAAGATATTCTCCCAGCACGCCTATACCGATAAGCTGCACACCGCCGAAAAACAGGATGGCTACCATAAGGGATGCGTATCCGGAGGCGGCAATTCCGAAAAACACTTTTTCAATAATGATTTTGATTCCGTACAGAAATGAAATAACCGCGATCACACTTCCAAAATAAGTCCATACTTTTAACGGAATAGTCGAAAAGGAAGTGATGCCCTGCAAAGCAAGGTTCCATAACCGGCGGTAGTTAAACTTAGTGGTGCCCCCGCTCCGTTCTTCACGACGGTAGTTTACAATTTCGGTTTTGAATCCTACCCAGCTCATCATGCCCTTCATAAACAGCTGGTTTTCCTGTAACCGCACAACCTCATCGACTACCTGCCTGCTCATAAGGCGGAAGTCGCCTACATTTTCTTCGAGCTTTACAGAGGACATTTTGTTGTTAAACCTGTAAAACCAACGGGCTGAAAAGCGTTTTAGGAAAGTATCACTGCCCCTGTCTGTACGTTTCGCCAGAACCACATCGGCGCCCTGTTCGTATTTTGCGAGCATGTGCGGAATAACATGAAAGGGATCCTGGAGATCCACATCCATAGGAATCACAACAGACCCCGAAGCGGCTTCGAGCCCGGCAAAAAGAGCCGCTTCCTTGCCGAAATTCCGTGAGAACAACAAGGCACGAACGAACGGATAATCCGCTACCGTTTTGTGAAGGATAACCGGGGTATCGTCTGTACTGCCGTCGTCAATAAAAAGCAGTTCAAAAGCATAATCACCGGAATTTAAGGCAGACCGGAATTTAAGGAATTCATCGAGAAAAATTCCTGTGCTGAGCTCTTCATTGTAAACGGGTACGACGATTGAAATAAGTTTCATCCGGATAACGCTATATGTTGATGTAAAAATACATTTTTAAAACGCATCTTTTGACTTTTGTAATTCAAAATAAAATTATATTTGATAATTTAGCATCTTAAAACAGGATCATGATCAAAATGTTAAATAACGTAGGTAAGTACCTCATTATGTTAGGTGAAATATTCAGAAGACCTACTAAATGGCGCATAATGAAAGGGTTAATTTTCAAGGAAATAGATGAGCTCATCATCGGATCCTTAGGAATCGTAGCCTTCCTGTCGTTTTTCATCGGTGCGGTAGTGACCATTCAAACGGCATTGAACCTCAACAACCCCATCATTCCCAAATACCTTATTGGTTTTACTGCGCGTCAGTCTATCATATTGGAGTTTTCCCCAACGTTCGTTTCCATCATCATGGCGGGAAGAATGGGATCATATATCACTTCGAGTATTGGTACAATGCGGGTTACCGAACAAATCGATGCCCTTGAGGTTATGGGGATCAACCCGCTCAACTACCTGGTATTTCCTAAACTTATTGCCTCTATCACTTATCCGTTCGTCATTACGCTGAGTATGTTCATCGGAATTCTCGGAGGTTATGTAGCTGGTTCTTTCGGAGGTTACCTCGCAGCCGAGGAGTTTGTAAAGGGACTACAGGACGATTTTACACCGTTTCACGTTGTATATGCCTTTATTAAGACAGCCTGTTTTGGTTTTATCCTGGCCACGGTTCCTTCTTTTTACGGATATTATATGGAAGGCGGGGCATTAGAGGTTGGAAAGGCATCAACCAAATCATTTGTATGGACCTCTGTTGCCATCATTGTTTGTAATTATATCCTAACTCAAATTTTACTGACCTAATGATAGAAGTAAAGAACTTAAAAAAATCTTTCGACGGCAAGGAAGTCCTTAAAGGGATCACCACTACGTACGAACCCGGAAAAACCAACCTTATCATTGGGCAGTCGGGATCTGGAAAAACGGTTATGCTGAAAACATTATTAGGGGTGCATGAGCCCGACAGCGGGCAAATCTTGTTTGACGGAAGGGATTTTGCCACGCTTGATGCGAATGAAAAAAGGAACCTCAGAACCGAAATGGGAATGGTTTTTCAGGGAAGCGCCCTGTTCGATTCCATGACGGTGGAGGAAAACATCGGCTTTCCGCTCAAAATGTTTACCAACAAAAGCAATTCGGAAATACGCGACCGTGTACAGGAGGTTATTGACCGTGTAAAGCTTGTGGATGCCAATAAGAAAATGCCTTCGGAAATTTCAGGTGGTATGCAGAAGCGTGTTGCCATTGCACGTGCCATCGTAAACAACCCCAAATACCTGTTCTGTGATGAACCCAATTCGGGGCTCGATCCAAAGACATCTATCGTAATCGATGAACTTATTCAGGAGATCACGCATGAATACAAAATCACTACGGTTATCAACACGCATGATATGAACTCGGTTCTGCAGATAGGCGAGCATATCGTATTCCTTAAAGACGGAAAGCTCGTATGGGAAGGGAACAGCAAGGAGATTATGCAGACGGATAACGAAGACATTGTTGACTTTGTTTATTCATCAGAGCTTTTAAAGGAAATAAGACGTTTTCACACAAATAAATAAATCGGGATCTTTCTCGATTTTTTACTATACCATAAAGTCGCAGCACATGTTTTCGTTTTTTAAAAACACTTTGGAAAAGGACCTCATAAAACTGGGGTTCGGCAAACTTATAGAGGGATATAAGCAAAAAGTACGTACAAAGGAATGGTCGGAAAGGCAATATAAAGAGGCCCTAAGGGATTTTCACGCGCGGCACATCAGCGAAGTCCGCAATGCGGGAAATGTAAATGTGGCTACGCGACAGTCGTTTGATGATGATGAGCTTATGGTTCCGCTGAACCTTCAGAATATACAACAGGAATTTATAGACATCGACTACCTTTACAGTTCACTGCTTTTTGAATACCACAATCACAAACGCGTGCATACAAAGGCACTTCACGAACTGGAAAAACTCCTTAAAGAACGTTTTCCGGACGCTGTTGAAGAAACTGCCTTTTACAATACTTATAAGGATTCAGACATGAAACAGCTCATAGAACTGGCCTGCCTTCCCATGGAGGCTGCAAATAAGGACCGGCTGAAGGCGGTGTTTTCGATTTTAAGGAACAGGATGTAAAAACAACACATCAGTACAGCGGAAGTTCATCAAGCGACACGATCTGCTTCTGCAATGCATAAACAATAAGTCCGGCCACATTCCGAACCCCTGTTTTGATGAAAATATTGTTTTTATGTCCTTCAACGGTACGCTGTGCAATAAAAAGGATTTCTCCTATTTCTTTTGCCGTTTTCTGCTGGCACAGCAACTTTATAATGTCGGTTTCGCGTTCGGTGAGCGCTTCTTCCGTTTCAACCAGGGGTTTTGGAACCTTTGACGATATCTGCTCACGCAAAACATCCATTTGCTTTTTATTAAAATAAAAACCGGTATCCTGTACCTGCCTGATGATGTCGATGAGTTCAAAAGGTGAAATACCCTTCGGCAGGAATGCAGCGACTCCTTCTTTTACCATAAAACCTATGGAATTATCCTGATAATGGGATGAGATAACGATGACCTTTAATTCAGGATTCTTTACTTTTACCTGCTTTAATACTTCCAGCCCGTCCACCGTTTTCATTTTGAGGTCGAGCAGCAAAACATCGGGAAGCCTAGCCTCCTTTTCATCGAGGTATTTGTACAGCTGGTATCCATCGGTTGCATCGAACACGACGTCCATCATTTCATTCTGGCCAAAAAAGCTCTTTAAAAGCGTTACAATGAGGTAATCATCGTCCAGTATGGCTATCTTTATCTTTTCCATTCTTTACAACAAAAATAAAACGGGTTCCTTTTCCTTCTGCACTTTTATACTTGTACTGAGCTTTCAGGTTATCGGCCCTTAATTCAATATTCTGCAGACCAATTCCTTTGGCCGTGACGGCACGGTTAAAGCCCAGCCCGTCGTCTCCGACCTTTAAAATTACGTATTTCCCCGTAATGCGCAACATGAAATCAATCCGGGAAGCTTTTGCGTGTTTGTACGTATTCTGAATAAGTTCCTGCAGCACCCGCACCAGCTGCAATTTGGTGTTTTTCTCTACCGCAACCTCTTCCCTTACATCTATATGCCTGCCGATATTATAAAAACTTTCCCAGCTTTTTAAAACGGATGCCAGCACGTTTTCCAGGCTTTTCTCTTCGTAAAGCGGAGGAGAAAGTTCATGTGAAATACGCCTTGATTCATCTATAGTGGTTCCCAGCAGTCGGTCAATCTCCATAAGATCGGTCCCGATTGCCGTCTTAAGCCGTATAACGGTCAGTTTGCTGATGATGTTATCGTGCAGGTCCGTTGCAATACGTATGCGTTCCTTTTCCTGCGCATCAAGGCTCACATTCAACAACCTGCGCTGATACTCCATCTTAGTCTTAAGTTCTTCTTCTTTTGATTTGAGGATTTTTTTATAGGAAATATAAAAAACCGTCAGCAGTGTACCTACCAGCAGGATCATTACCCCCAGAATAATGATGATCAAGGTAAGAAAAGTATCGGGGTCCTGCCATTTTTCCATAAGTATCGGTCTTGATTAAATTGATGATAAACTAACGCAAAGCTTTTCTGTTTTTGCTCCTTACCGCTTTCAGCAGCACAAAAGCCAGTGAAAAATAATAACATATGTGCAATAGCACATAACTGCAATAGAACAGTACAAAGCTTTGATCGCTGAATGTTTGATTTATAATAAAGTTCTGTATAACGGTATAGATGACGTGGATGGAGAAATAGGATAGGAAAATCATGCCCAGGATCTGCCCTGTTGCACTGAACGCCCTGCCGCTCTTTAACTGTGTTATGAGTTGGGTGATCGCCAGTATACACAACAGCACGTTTGCGAAAATCTGCGAATATGCTACATAATTCAAAACGCCGTTATTCCTGTAGCTAAAAAAATCACTGGCCAGATATATTGCACCTGCACCTATCATCCACCAGAAAAAACGGCTTTTCAGCCAGCTGTAATTTATAAGGTAGCCCAGAATAAGAAGTTCCCCAAGCCTGTACATAATACTAAGGAACAGAGAATCCGCCAGGTATTCCGGAATAAGGAAAATATTGACAATCTGGGAAACGACATCAAAAAAACAACTGAACAACAGATAAAAAGCTACTATTTTTAATTTCTTATCATATTCCTTACTCAAAACGTATCCTCCAAAGAATCCGTAAAGAACCAATAAAAGGGTGTTGATACAGGCAACAATATCAAATATAAAATAGTAGCTCTCCATGTATTATATCAAATCGAGGAGGTAGTATTTCTGACGATCCCTGTAAGGAGGTTGTGCCCTTACGGTATCGAAAAACAACCCGGCACTGCTCTTCAACACCAGATCGGCGACCAACAAACCGTTGGTTTCTGCACCTGCTTTCAGGGCAAAAAACACGGAATAGGCCTGGTTCTGCAAACCGCTTGTGGGTATATGGAACGTCTGATAAACGGCTCCATCCTGGTCAATCGTTTTTTCAATCCATAACGGATAGGTATTATCCCAATCGGCTATGCGTTCCAGGGCGATCCCGACCGGAATTTCCTGGTCGTTGTTCAGACTCTCCTTGCACTTAAGCCAAAAACAGTTTTCGTTCAGGAAACTGATCGGAGACTGGATATCGTTTTCCTCTGAAATCGCAATAAAATACAATTGATTGTCCTTAATAGCCGGATAGGCATGAATTGCTTTTCCCAGCGGAAATACTGTAACGTCCAGTTCAAATCCTTTTTTCGAATTAAAAAAATCAATCAGGGCCGTACGGTCACTTCTAAGCGCCTGCCAATTTCGCAATGCTAAAATAATTTCTTCCATGTTGTCTTTTTTTCAGTCCTTTAAATTAATTCTTTTTTTTATTTCTGACCGACTTTACAACTATATGTTTATACCGGATGTATTTTTTAATTTCATTAACCGAACTGTTCATTGCGCACCAGCCAAGGCAGTCTTTTTCCGAAAAACAACAAACAAGAATACCGGGAAAACACTTGTTGCCTTTGACTGATTGCAATCTGGAATAAAGATATCGGGATCCGTTATCTTTTCCTCCTGTTTTTACCGATATAAAAGTAGCTGTATTTTTATTTCTGACACCCCGTAAAACTACCCGTTTAAAGAAGCAGGTAGTTTTACCTAAAAGAAAACCGGGCTTAAAAGCCCGATTTCTCTTCCTGTATTTTGGTCACTATCTGTTTGATTTCCTGTTCTTTCTTTTTGGGATAAATCAACAGTACATCATCCTTATCTACGATGATGTAGTCGTCGAGGTCGCCTATTACGACCATCTTATCCGGGTTTGTACGGATAACATTGTTCGAGGCATTTTCAACAAACAGTTTTCCGTTTACCATCGCATTTTCAAATTTATCTTTGGGAAGCTTGTCATAAAGCGACCCCCAGGTTCCCAGATCATTCCAGTCAAAGGTAGCAGGCAATACATAAACGTTATCTGCTTTTTCCATTACGGCATAGTCAATTGAAATGTTGTCGGCCTTATGGTAATTTTCCGCAATAAAGGCTTTTTCACCAGCGGTGTTGTATACTTCGAGGCCTGCGCTGAACAACTGGAACATTTCGGGTTGGTATTTTTCAAAAGCCTGCAATATCGCCTGGGCACTCCAGATAAAAATTCCCGAGTTCCATAAGAAATTGCGTGCCTGAATAAATTTCTTAGCGGTAAGGTAATCCGGTTTTTCCCTAAACTGCACTACCTTTTTTATAGGTTTTTCATCGAGCTTGTCAAATTCGATATAACCGTAACCGGTATTTGGAAAGGTAGGAAGTATTCCAAGCGTCATAAGGGTATTGCGGGTTTCACTTTCATTAAAGGAACGCTGCAGGTTCGAAACAAACTGCTCTTCGTCCTCAATCCAGTGATCTGAAGGGGCCACAATCATCACGGCTTCCGGATTCTGCTTTCTGATCTTCATAGAGGCATACAGAATACACGGCGCTGTATTGCGCATGTCGGGTTCCAGTACAATCTGTTCATCCGTAATCATGGGCAGCTGCTCCTTGAGGATGGCGCAGTATTTCTCATTTGACAGTATGAGAATATTTTCTTTCGGGATAAGGTGGCTTAGCCGTGCAAACGTTTTCTGTACGAGCGTTTCTCCCGTTCCCAGCATGTCGTGAAACTGTTTGGGAAATTCAGGTGTACTTACCGGCCAGAAACGCGATCCTACACCGCCGGCCATGATAATGGCGTAATAATTTTTATTCATTAATCTTTTGTATTCAAAAGTTCAACTTCTGCATTGGGTTTAAACAAATATACCTTATTTGTCCGCATTTCCAAACATTCAAACAGTTTGACCCTCAAACGTCCTTTTTTAAAAATCCTTCCGTCCTTTAAGCGGAAGAGACTTCCCAAAGGTAATTCATCTATAAATAATTTTTCGCTAGGCGGATCATATTTCTTTAATTTCATAGACAAAATGGCATCGGTATCGCTGCTTGCCGATGGATTTTTGAAATGGGCTGCGATAAAAGGCAGTACTTCATTCGGAAAAATCAACGGATTGATAAAAGGCAGCATCAGCAGTCGGAAGGTCTGTTTCCACTCGATTCCATGTGGTTTGATCATTTGTCCGTATTTCTGAAATGCCACCAGGTGTGCCATTTCATGAACGGTTGTAATTAAAAAGCGGTATCTGTTCAGGCTTGCATTCACGGTAATGGAATGGCTGCCATCGTGATTTCTCCTGTAATCTCCATGGCGAGTTGCCCGTTCATCGACAATCTTCAAATGCACATGATGCGCCTTGATGAGCTCGAAAACAGGATCTACCGCATGCTCTGGGAGGTATTTAAACAGGATATCTTTCAAATGATACGGATTACGGGGTTGATGACGAAACCTGAAGCACCTTGCCGTTAAAATAACGGTTCCCCGTTAAAGCAAAATCTTTAATATAGTGTGCCATCCCTACAGGATCAATAGGCGCTTTGTATCCCGGAAATGCTTCCTGCAGCATTTCGGTCTGCACAGCTCCAAGTGCCAGCACATTGAATGCGATTTCTTCACTTTTGTATTCTTCTGCCAGCAACTCTGATAATGTAATAACGGCTCCCTTGCTTGAACTATAAGCTGCCAGCCCCGGAAACTTGAGACTTCCCTGGATTCCTCCCATGCTGCTTACCGTTACGACATGCCCGCCTTTCGGCATTAACGGAATTACGGCCTGGTTCAGTGCTGCCACACCCATTACGTTTACCTGATACACATATCCGAATTCCTTCATGCTAAGCTCTTTAAAAGGTTTGTTCACGATAGCACCTGCATTGTGTATTACGATGTCTATACGTTGAAACCGTTCCTCTATCTCGGTTGAAAAGGAATACACAGCAGCTTCATCGGCCAGATCAACTGAATAAAAATGTACGTTTTGCAAACCGTTGAACAACGGATTACTTTTTCTGGACAATGCAATAACCGTATGACCTTCATTAGCCAGCTGTAAAACAAGTTCCTGCCCTATTCCACGGCTTGTGCCTGTTATAAGAATATTTTTCATCGTTTAGTTTAATTGTATTTCTTTTGTTCCGGCATTTACCATTTTCACTACAACGGGTATCATTTTCTGAGAAACAGCCGTCATGAATTTGGTGTCCATTTCCTGAAATTCATCTTTCGGATGGTGGTAATAATTAAAATTTGAGAAGTCGAAAGCCGATACGGTATGTGACGGAACCTTGAACTCATTATAAAACGGGAAGTTGTCCGAAGCTGCAAAGAGGTTGTATTTTTCTGCACCTTCAGATGCTCCGATCAATTTGCTTCCTGCGTATTCATTGAGTTTATCTGCCATATTTGATTTGGTATATCCTGTGAGGAACATTTCAAAATCGTAATCCATCGGAACGCCGAGCATTTCAAAATTCAGCATGGCGTATACGTTCATGTTTTCCTTTTTGAGTTTTTCTGCGAGATGCTTCGATCCCAAAAGCCCTTTTTCTTCTGCGGAAAAGAAGACAATAAGCACGCTTCGCTTGTTAATATGTGCATCGCCAAGGTATTTTGCTATCTCTGAAAGTACCGTGGTTCCCGAAGCATTGTCGTTAGCCCCGTTATTGATGTGATCTCCTTCAAAGCCTTTTTCCGTAATACCGATATGGTCGTAATGTGCCCCCAATATCACATATTCATCCTTTAACTTTGGGTCGGTTCCTTTGATGACCCCTACCACGTTATAAGAGGTATCCTTATAATTGGACAAAGTATCCTTATAAGACGCAAAATAAGGTTTGACCCCGTGCTGTTTTAACTGTTGCTCAAGGTAAGCTGCAGCTTTTTCAATTCCCCTGCTTCCGCTGTCCCTTCCTTCGAGTTCATCTGAAGACAGATATTTCAATGTTTCCTCTACGCTTGTTTCACTCACCTTATAGGATTCCGGATTTATTTTTGAAGTTTTACATGCGGCCAGTCCGAGCAGTGCCAGAAAAAGTATTTTTTTCATATAAAAGTCTGTTTTTACAAAAATACAAAAAAACCCGTTCTGAAAATTCAAAACGGGTTTTAATCGATTATGTAAAGGTTTTATGCCAGCATTGTTACCGGGTTTTCGATAAAATGCTTCAGGGTCTGTAAAAACTGAGCTCCTGTGGCACCGTCAACTGTCCTGTGATCACAAGCCAATGTAACCTTCATTGTATTTCCTACTACGATCTGCCCTTCTTTCACCACCGGTTTTTCAATAATAGCCCCTACGGACAATATAGCTGAATTCGGCTGGTTGATGATGGATGTAAATTCTTCGATACCGAACATTCCCAGGTTGGAAACAGTAAACGTAGATCCTTCCATCTCTTTTGGCTGTAGTTTTTTATTGCGGGCTTTTCCTGCAAGATCCTTAATAGCTGCGCCAATCTGCGTAAGGCTCATTAAATCGGTATGGTTTACCACAGGTACCACCAAGCCGTCTTCAACTGCCACTGCTACCCCAACATTTACATGATGGTTAATAATCGTAGCGGCTTCTGTCCATTGTGAATTTACCTGAGGGTGCTTTTTCAATGCCATAGCGCATGCTTTCACTACCATATCATTAAAGGATACTTTTGTATCGGGTAATGAATTAATCAAGGAACGCGACTGCATAGCGTTATCCATGTTTATTTCAATGGTCAGGTAATAATGAGGTGCCGTAAATTTGGATTCTGCAAGGCGACGCGCAATTGTTTTACGCATTTGCGAGTTCTTTACTTCTTCAGAAAAAACTTCACCAGCCGGTACAAACGACTGTACCAGTGCTTTCGGCTGTTCTGCTGTCTGTGCTTTCACATCTACAACAACCTTAGATTCAGGAGTAAAGTTTTCTACATCTCCTTTTACAATACGCCCGTTTTCTCCGGATCCTTTAACTTTAGCTAAATCAATGCCTTTATCCTGCGCTATTTTCTTTGCCAGAGGCGATGCAAAAATGCGCTTTCCGGCTGTATTTACATCCTGAGCCTCTTCTTTTGATTCTGCTTTTACTTCGGGTGTCACCTCTTTTTGCTCAACGGCCGGTTTTGCCGCAGCCGGCTTACCAGAGGTAAATGCCGTTACGTCTGTACCTTCAGGGCCTATGATTGCGAGAACACTGTCTACCGGGGCGGTCTGCCCCTCCTGGATCCCGATGTAAAGCAATGTACCGGAATAGAAAGATTCAAACTCCATTGTTGCTTTATCGGTTTCAATTTCGGCAAGGATGTCCCCTTCAGAAATCGCATCCCCCACTTTTTTCAACCACGCAGCAACAGTACCTTCCGTCATGGTATCGCTTAAACGAGGCATTGTAATGATTTCAACACCTTTCGGCAATTCTGAAGCAGTTTGATCAGCGGCCGGGGCAGCTTCTTCTGCTTTCGTTTCCTGCTTTTCCGAAGCTGGTGCTTCTGCCTTTCCATTGCCGTTTAAAAGGGACTGAAAATCTTCTCCTTCATTTCCGATAATGGCCAGTACGCTGTCAACAGGCGCTGTCTCACCTTCTTTAATTCCGATATAAAGCAATGTACCGGAATGAAACGATTCAAATTCCATCGTTGCCTTGTCTGTTTCAATTTCAGCCAGGATGTCACCTTCTGATACTTTATCACCTACTTTCTTTAACCAAGATGCCACGGTACCTTCTGTCATGGTATCGCTTAAACGCGGCATTGTAATAATTTCTGCCATGTCTTATAATTTATGAGAAATAAATGGATAGTTTTCCTGATCGTAAACGACATCGTACATAACGTTTACATCCGGGTACGGAGATTCTTCTGCAAATTTCTCACATTCCAGCACCAGGTCGCGCACGCGGTTACCGATTTCTTCAATTTCGCTTTCGGTTGCCCAATTGTTTTCCTTGATAACATCTAAAACCTGCGTAATAGGATCTATCTTCTTATATTCTTCTACCTCTTCTTTCGTGCGGTAGTGTTGTGCATCGGACATAGAATGTCCTCTGTAACGATACGTTTTCATTTCAAGGAAAGTAGGCCCTTCCCCTTTTCTGGCTCTCTCTACTGCTTCAAAAATAGCTTCCGCCACTTTCACCGGGTTCATAGCATCTACTGCATATGAAGGCATTTCGTATCCTAATCCAAGTTTCCAAACATCGGTATGGTTGGCCGTACGCTCCACTGAAGTTCCCATGGCATAGCCGTTGTTTTCACAAATGAATACAACAGGCAACTTCCATAACATCGCCATATTAAAAGCTTCATGAAGTGATCCCTGACGGGCAGCTCCATCACCAAAATAAGTTAAGGATACCCCTCCGGTTTCCAGGTATTTATCGGCAAAAGCCATACCTGCACCTACAGGAATCTGAGCTCCTACAATTCCATGCCCTCCGAAAAAGCCATGTTCTTTTGAAAAGATGTGCATAGATCCTCCCAAACCTTGAGATGTACCAGTAGCTTTCCCCAACAATTCTGCCATAACCCTGCGCGGATCAACTCCCATTCCAATAGGCTGAACGTGGTTACGGTATGCGGTAATCATTTTATCTTTCGACAAATCTATTGCGTGCAATGCCCCTGCCAGAATAGCTTCCTGTCCGTTATACAAATGCAGGAATCCTCTTACTTTCTGCTGAATGTACAAAGCTGCCAGTTTATCTTCGAACTTACGCCAAAACAGCATATCTTCATACCATTTTAAGTATACTTCTTTAGTAATCTCTCTCATAATATAAATAAAGTTTTTTACCTTCAACCTAAATAGTCTATTTGGTAATAAGCAAAAATAAGACTTCAAATGTATATCTGAAAATAAAATAAGTTATTTTTAATTAAAGGAGAGAAATAAATAGTGCAAATGAAAAAGTCCTAATTGCTTAGGACTTTACACACACTGAAATCAATTTTTTCAAAATGATTTTCTTTAAATTTCTGCAAAGAAACAGCATTATCCTTAATAGGTGTTTAAGGTAATATTGTTTAAATGTTATGAAATAAAAAACGGAAGGTATTACCTTCCGTTTTTATGTTTGAAAACTTAGCGTTTCACAATCTTTATAAATTGTGATCCTGCATCTGTTTTGACTTTTACCATATAAGTTCCCGCAGCAAGGTTGGAAACATTCAAACGAACCTCTTTAGAATCGAATGCCTGTGTTTTTACCTGTTTACCTAATATATCGTAAACCTCGATCTGTTTGATTGCGTCTTTATAAGAAACAGTCAGCTCAGAATCTGTAGGGTTTGGATAGTATCTTAGTGCCGCAAGGTCTAGATCGTTGGTACCAAGCGTAATCTGAACTTTAACCGCAGTTGGCAAACTTGTACATCCGTTAGGTCCAACAATAACACCGTAATATGTTTTACCGTCCTCTAAAGGGTGATAAGACGGTAACTGGTTTTCATTGTTTACTGCATCGTTGTACGAAGCAAACCATGCTACATTTGGTTCGTTCATTACGAAATTTGAAACCATTGCCGAATCAACAAACTTCTGCGTTGCATTTCCTGTTGGAGCCAATGGTCTAGGAGTTACTGTAACACTTACAGTAGCACGGGCTGTTTCACATCCTGACTGTACCTGAGAAATATAATACGTCCCTGTGGTAATTACATCATTTTGTCCCATCTCGGCTGTAGCGAAAGGTGAATTGTATACTTTATAATTCGATCCCGGTGTAGCGTTTAACGGCAACGATGAAACCGTTGCATCTCCACAAACACTAAGAGCGTTTATTACCGGTGCATTCACACTAAGTATTTTTACACTTACAGCTAATTTAACAGAGACACAGTCTCCTATTGCCTGAGCAACATAATACGTTCCTGTAGTTAATGGAGCGGATGGCGCCAAAGGAGTATCTGACGCGCTGAAACTATACCAGTTAATTGTTGTTCCTGCCTGTCCGGTTGCTACCAGACTACTTACTGTGGCAGATCCACAGAAAGTCTGAGCTGATGAAGTAGGAGCCGGAAGGTTCTGAATTGTGGTAACATTTACAGCAGTTCTAGCAGACTCGCATACCCCGATTTTCTGAGCAACATAATAAACTCCGGTACTTAGTACTGTTGAACCGGCAAGCGGTGTCGTATCCTGCGGATTTTGGTACCAATAAGCCGTAGCTCCTGGAGCAACAGGAACATTGATAGAGCTGATTGTTGATGTTCCGCAGATGCTAACATTTGCTACAGAAACAGCTGGTGGAGCAACTCCTATTGTTACATCAACCTTTGCTCTTGAATCAGAAACACAAACTCCGTTATCAAATTCTGCATAGTAGCTTCCGTTTGCTATAGGCGCATTTGCAGCCAATGCTGTTCCACCTGTAGCCACCTGATACCATTTAATCTGGAATCCTGATACCGGATTGTATTTAAGGTTATTTACTGTAGCACTTCCACAAAAAGACTGAGCTGAAACCACTACCGGAACAGAAGCCTTAGGATTAATTGTCACCGTAAACGGAACTCTTGCAGATAAACATCCTGATATTTCCTGTTGTACATAATACACTCCTGATGTTGTGATCTGGGTGATCGTAGCTGTACCGGTAGCACTTGCATAATAATTTAAAATTCCGTTAGGTTCTTTTACAAAGTTTGTATCGGCTACATCTAATGATGCTCCACATAATGTAATATTATGTACTACCGGATCTTTTTTCAGACCAATACTTACTTTAAAATCGTCCTTGATTTTACAACCGAACTGGTTGGTTACCGTTACAGTATAAGGTATTTTGGATACGTTTGTAGATCCTTTAAGATATAACGTACCTGTATTGGTTAATCCGTCATAAGGCATTGTTGCATTCTGATCGTAATAAAGATAAGAAACCGGGCTCCATGAAACGGTGTAATTGCTCATCGGTGTAATTCTTAAATTATCGATATACCATCCTGGAAACTGTACGTTACCATCTGAACCTATTCTCATTCTAAGCTTAAAGGTTCCGCTTCCTGTTAAAGCATTAGCCGGAACTACGAATTTTTCGCTTTTCCACATTGCATTAGTAGGACCTGTTGCCTGCTGAATCGTAGACCAGTCACTGTACGAAGTTTTTGTAAAGAACATCGTTTGTAATCCTGGCTGTCCGTTAGGAGACGGAAGCGTTTTACTTGCCAACCCCGTATAATCAGCAGCAAGGAAAGGTTTCCATGTTGTTCCGTTATCCGTAGAATACTCAACATATGCATAGTCCATAACAGCAGTGTTTGTTGCCTGTAAACCTGCAATATGGTCAAATTCAACAACTACAGATCCAACATTAAACAAATTGATCGCTGCCGGAATATCAACCGTTGCACTGGTTTGTGCTCCGTATGATACTTTTAAACTTCCAGTTCCTTCGGAGAAAAGCCCCGTATCGTTCGTTATAGCATCACCTACTGCAGCATTTGCCATCGTAACTCCGTTGAGTCCACCGTTAAACAAATATTTGGTAGCTGTATCGTTTACAAAATTATCAACTTTTAATTCCTGAACATCCCCAAAACATAAGCTATATTCATCATTAAGCTGTAGCATTGTAGGGGAAGGATTAAGCTCTACGCTTACTTCCTGTTCAATAACACATCTTGATCCTGTTGAATTACTGGCTTTCAATGTATAAGTAGTCGGAACTGTAGGATTGAAAGTCCATCCTACCTTTGCATCTCCAGAAACAGTAGGATTAGTTGGAGGATTCGGACTCCACACATAAGTATCATAATCATCTGCTCCTGTTAACAGATAAAGTTTTTCAGGAGGACTACCTGCACAATTATTAACTGTATAAGTAGATAAAACAAGTTTCGGAGCTTCTGTATAGTTGATCTCAATCGTCTTCATTTCAGCGAAACATCCATCAAGTACCTGGAAATATCCGTTAAGCCTTGTATCTAAACGTGTACCTGTTCCTAAATTTGATATTTGGGTCAGATTACTCGTATCATTTCCTACATAAATTGATCTCCTTACGTTGGTTGTATTAGAAACCTGAGCATTGGTAACACTAGGTTTTGCACCGGTGTTTCCATAAGCGATTTGCACCACGATATTGGAAACCCCATCCCAGTTGAAAGAATTATCAAAAATAATCCTGTTGATGGCGTTGGAAACCAATAACTGGTCACCCGCGTTTTTCACAATCTGTAGGCTAGAGCTTGGAATAAACTCATTTTTATCATTAAACTCATCCTGTGTCGTTAATCCCATACGGACAACAAACTGATTTCTTTGAAGTGTACCAGGAAGTGTACCGTTTCGGAATCCAAAAGACCGTATAATTCCTTTAGAAAACCCTGCAGCCTTTAATTCACTTGCAAGATAAATATACTGAACTTTATTTGCTTTAAATTCACTAAAAGGAACACCAGTACTGGATACTGCCTGCCCCGCTCCAATAACAATATCACCGATAGTAGTTGTCTGGTTTCCTCTGACAACCCTATATTTAGTACTTTCTGATATTTCCGGAGTTTTAAAAGTAGTTCCTTTACCTACCTCTTCTCCTTCATTATCGTACCAAATTGTTGTACCACCACCAGGACCAGCGTCGAGTTCAACTTCCTGAATACCGCATATATTATAGGTAGCCTGTGGAGTAAATGTTGGAGCTGTACAAAAAGTTGTGGTATCGAGACCAACCCATTCACTGCTGTCTGTAGCACTACATACTGCTCTTACATATATTTTATAATTGGTTTCTGGGAGTAATACCACTCCAGTAGATGCAGAAGTAGTAGTCGCTGTTCCCGAATCAGCTAGCCCTGTAGCTCCGCTTCCAGGATCTCCTGAAGTTCTTACTTCCCATTCATATCTTGTCGCTGTCTGACCTGCAGGCGCAGTCCAGTTAATTCTGAAACCAGAATTCGTTTTATTATCAATATATGGATTTAAAGGTGGCTTACATGTAGGAACAGCCCCCTCTGACAAATTAAAATTATCGAGGTAAAAATAATTGTTACCTGTTGCATTCAAATTAGAAGCCACTACCCGTAGATACAAATCTCCAGCAGGAGGTACAAAAGATGCAGTCACGGTAGTACAAGTTGTTGAAACCTGGTGGTTTGCAGCACCAATGCTTTTAAAAGTATACCAAGGCCCTGTTGACGAATTTGACCATTGCCATTTTACATCGAGCCTGTTTGCCGGAGCACCTACAGGTGGTGTAGTAGGAAACCCTGTATTATTGACCAGCCATTTATAATCAAATGAAAACGTAACCAGTCCTCCAGTAGTAGGGCCAAATTTTCCTGATCTTAAAATAGCGGTTCCCATAGTCTGATTACCCTGCAGGTTAACGGCAATACTTTTAGCCCCCTGACAAGGAAGTGAACCGGTAGGATTAAATATCTGAACAACATTAGTCCACGGACTCATTGTTATCGCAGTGTCCCAATTCTCGGTATAGGGAAGCGGAGTTGTTTGCCCCCAATTAAACCAAGGCATTAGGAAAGTGAAAAATAATAGAAATTTCCTCATAAATATTAAAATTACAAAAACACCAAGAGCATAAATGCTCTTGGTTTATTAAACTATTTTTTAACAATTTTCACAAACTGACTGTTGTCTTTTGTCTGTATGTTCAGCATATAGGTTCCGGCACTTAGCGCGCTGAAATCAAGCTGAACTTCCGGTTTGTCGAAATTACGCGTCATAACCAGGCGTCCGTTCAAATCGAACACTTCCACCTTCGTTATTACTTCGCTGTAGTGAACCGTCAGCATATCGCTTACAGGGTTTGGATAGTATTTCAACCTGCTCAGGTCGAAATCGTTCAAGCCCAGTTTCACGATTACCTGGATCGCCGTAGGGTCGCTAGGACATCCGTTCGCACCGATGATCACAGCATAATAAGTAGCCCCGTCTACAAGCGGCATATTCTGAGGAAGCGCGTTGATTCCTTTTATCGCATCATCAAATGTAAGGTACCATACCACATTTGGCTGATCCATTGCAATATTACTTATTTCAGCGTAATTATCAAAAGATTGTGGTGAATTTCCTGTAGGGCTGCCAGGACGGGTACCAATGGTTACCTGAACCTGCGTTCTGCCTGAAGTACATCCGTTTTGTTCGCGTTCTACAAAATAGAAACCGCTTTGCAGTACATCTGTTGATAGAAGTTCAGTTGTGGACGTAGCACTTGTATACCACTTATGGGTAATTCCCGTACCTGCCGGTACCACTAAATCTGCAACAGTTGATCCTTCACATAAGGTGAAAGGACTTACCACCGGTGCTGTTATATTGATTACACGTACTGCAACAGGTACTTTTACCGACATACAGTTTCCTATTCTCTGAGCCAGGTAGTAGGTACCGTTGAGTAACGGAGTTGTACCGGCAAGCGGAACCGTTGAAGTCGCGCTGCTGAACCATTCTGCTGTTGCATTAGGTAGCGTCTGGGCCACAAGCTGGGCTACTGTTCCGCCACCGCACATATTCTGGATGGTTGCACTAGGCGCTGCAACGCTGCCCTGAGCAGTTGCAATAATCTGTATACGAGGCGACTCACATCCATTGACTCTTTGCGACACATAATACGTACCGCTGACAACTGCGTCTGTATTCGGTATGGGCTGCTGTGAAGTAGCCGACTGGTACCAAACAAGTTCCGATCCCGTTACCTGGTTCAGATTCACACTGCCGTAGTTGATGGCTCCGCAAATAGAGATCGTCTGTGGTGCAAGTGCTGCCGGTGCCGGGTTGATATCTACCAGTACGGCAATACGTCCCGATTCACATCCGTTCGATGATTGCGATGCATAATACGTCGTATTATCTGTAAGCACATGTGTTGACGGAAGTGGCGTTGTGGATGTAGCAGAACTGTACCATTTGATCTGGGCTCCGTTGGCTCCCCTTGCTGAAAGGTCGGCTATGGTTCCCGATCCGCAGATTACCTGGGTCAGTTGTGCTGATGGCAATGCCAGTGCCACAATAGACGCATTAAAAGGTATTCTTGCCGATTTACAGTTTCCTAATTTTGCTTCTACATAATAGGTGCCATTTTGTGAAATTGTCGTAATCGGGGTTGTGGATGTTGCAGAACTGTAGAAGCTTAAGCTTGCTGCAGGAGCTCCTGTTACCACCACATCGGTTACCGGAACCGCTTTACAGAATACCTGATCCTGTACCGAAAGTATTCCTACATCTACCGTATTAACCGTATAGGCCTTAGTAGTTGCACAACCGTTGGCTCCTGTTAAAGTAGCCGTATAAACCTGGCTGCCGCCTGTGCTCGATACCGTATAAACCGTTGGAGCATCTACTCCACTGGTATAAGGCACTGTAGCCGCTGCATCAAGGTAAAGGTTGTTTGTTGGCGACCAGGTTACCGCTGCCTGCTTGAATCCGAATACGGTATTCAAACGGTTAACGGTTAAAGTTCCTGTTAATGGATTCGCATCCGTGGCGCTTCCTGCATAAAGCCCAACATTGGTTCCTGTTACACCTGAATAGTAGGTTTTGGCATTGTTGCCGCCACCTTCTCCTTCCTGGAGGATTTCCAATACAATGTTCGACTGTCCGTCCCAGTAGAATGCATTGTCAAATATAAAAGTCTGTACACCCTGGAAGCTGTGTGTATGGTTTACTTTGGTGTAAACCGTAGAGAAGTTTCCGGTGTAGAAGCTTGTATTACCAAAAGACGTATTCGGGCTCAGCATCATTTTAAGCGTATAGCTTGGATTGCTGAGGCTTGCTCCTGCATCTGTAGTTTCAAAAGAGAGACTGCTGATATAACCCGCTCCTGTGATTCCCTGAGCCGTTAATTCGGCTGCACTGTAAATAAACTGCTGTCTGGAGTAAACCGAACTCTGAACAAAAGCCGACATTCCAAGAGTAGCTGCTGTAGTTGTTTTGGCAGCTCCTATAGAAGCCTGGGCAGGTAATGCTTTTAAAAGATCGAGTTTGGTTACCACATCTTTACAAACATCGAAAGACGCTGCAAGGTTCGGATTGGCTTCCGGCTGGGTTCCGGCGAATACCAATACCGTTTTCACCACTTCACATATACCTGTAGACTGGGTAGCCACAAGCGTATAAAGTTGCTCGGTAGTAGTTGAGAACGTCCATCCGGTTGCCGCATTACCGCTTACACCGGTAGAAGGCGTCCATACAAAAGTATCATAACCTCCCTGGTTGGTTGCTACCGTTACTACAGATGTTGTTCCTCCTTCACATGAAGTTACCTTATCAGTAGACAATTCGAAAAGAGGTTTAGGTTCAATCACAATCGGAATCTCAATTGCCGGTGACAAACATCCCTTAACTCCAACGAAAACCGTATTAGGCCTGTCACTCGTAGTCGTCGTTCCCCCGCTTCCATTCACACTTCCTGTATTGGTAGCAAGAAAATCAGAAGCCGATTTACTGTCAGCATAAGTATAAGTTGTTCTTGGTCCGGCAGTAGTAGTATGGTATTTTAATGTTCCATTAGAACCACCTGTATTTTGATTACTCCAGTTGGTTTGTACCACAATGTTGCTAACTCCATCCCAAACATAAGGTGTTGTAAACGTAAAGGTTTTGACTCCTACTGCAAAAGTTTCAGCCGCATTACTATATACCTGGGTCAAATTACCATTATCAATGTGTGTAGTTGTTGCAACAGATTGTGTTGTTTTTCCAAGAGAAATAGTAAAATTATTTCTCGTAGCAGCACCTGTAGACATAACTTCAAACTTTAAAGCGGTAATAGGTCCTGGGATCAGACCTTCCTTCTTCAACTCATCAGCAGTGAAAATATACTGGTGTTTATAACCTCCGTAGCTATGATATAAAAACGTACCTGAAGTTGTTCCGGTAGATGTTCCCCTTCCTACTTGCATCGCAACATTATCTTCAGAAGATTTCGTTCTTAGCCAGAAGCTTCTGTTTTGGGTAATTACATCATCTGAAATAAAATTCGGCCCATCAAACAAAGGAATTATATCATCTTCCTTATCATACCATGAAGCAATTCCATCAGGATCTGCCAGCGTAGCGGTTAAATCAGCTTTCTGCGGACCACAATAAGTTGCCGAAGTGGTATAAGATACCAAGTCCGGATAATCACATAAAGTCGCAACGCTTACTGCATCACTCCAAACACTTTGATCTGTAGCTGAACAGTGACTACGCACGTATATTTTATAATCAGTACCAGGGGTAAGTCCTGTTACAACAATTGAATTAGCTCCAACAGCAGTAGTAGCCGTAAAGGCTGCTCCCGGAGTACCCGGATTTCCTGTAGCACGTACCTCTACATCATAAGCCACAGGCGACATGTTGTAAATATCCGTCCATTTTAAGGTGAATTTATTTTTATCTATTGCACTTATGACGAAAGTACTTGCTTCCACCGGTCTGCAACTAGGTGCATCTTCATAATAAATATCATCAATAAAGATATATTTTGATAGTCCTTCTTCATCGAAACCAAAAGCAAAATAATCATCTGTAGTATTTGGCGGGAAATAAACAATGAATTCGGTATAACTTGTAGATGGAACATTTATGGTTTTAAGCAATGTCTTTTTAGCACCAGCAGTTGTACCATCCATCGAATAGATATACAAATTCGTAGAATAACTTCCCGAGAACCAATTTCTCGCAGAAAAGCGCAAGCGTTTCATACCTTTTCCAAGGTTATCCGTTTCCGGAGAAATTAATAAGGATTCACCTGTATAAGTTGTACCTGATTTCCCAGGACGATAGGTATAAAAATGTTTGGTTCCTGTTTTCGGAGCTGTTGTTGATGTATATCCGTAAACAGAAGCAGATGTGGCCGTTTTTAAATACGTCCAACATATAGGCACCGTATTGTTTGAGGAATTCCCCGTAGCTGCACTTTCAAAACCTTCAAAGAAATTTCCTGTTATGGTAACGCAATCCGTATTGAATTTAGCCGGGTACATCGTCCATATTCCTGAAGAATTTCCACAAATACTTCGAACGTATACATAATATACGGTTCCTCCGCTTAATCCGGTAATGTTTGCACTTGTTCCTGTGACGATTCCCGTTTTTACCAGTCCGTTTGCCCCGGAACCGGCATTTCCAGAAGTTCTGATTTCATATTCGTAACCTGTAACACCTGTTGCCAATGATGCGTCCCATGAAATGGTAGCTGTTGTTCCTGTTATATTGCTTGCCTGGATATTTAAAGGAAATACACATGGTGATAAATCTTCATAATAAACATCATCAATATAGAAGTAAGGATATTCACTAGGAGTTGTATGCTCTAAGGCAAAAGCAAAATAATCATCTGTAGTTACCGGTAACGGTACTATATATTCCTTGAAAGATGTATTATACGGAACCGGAAACTCCAGTATTTTAGTCTTCGTAGCGGTAGCTGTAGTACCATCCATACTATACACCACAAGTTTTGGAGTATAGGAAGATGTAGGATTCCGTACAGAGAAACGTACCTGTTTGGTGCCATTTCCTAAATTATCTGTCTCAGGAGATATAAGCAACATATCGCCGCTGGCAGTCGCTATAGGGTAACGGTACATATAATAGGACCTGTTTCCTGTTTTTGAATAAGAATTGGAAACATACATATTATTCCATTGATACCCCGTTGTATTTAGCATTGTCCAACAATCCGGAGCATTCTGATTTGAAGAACTCCCAACCGGTGTCGTTTCAAAACCTTCAAAAAAAGCCGTTGCGGCAGCTAACTGGGAAACAGAAACAACATTGGAAGTATTGCTATTTCCACTTGTATTACACGTTACAACAAAACGATAATCTGTAGATGCCGTTTGTCCTGTTACCGTGTAAGAAGTATTATTAGCTCCTGCAATATTGGTAAAGTTATTGGCTCCCTGTGGAGATCTCTGCCACTGATAAGTCATATTCCCCGCAATAGTTGTATTTGCAGCAGACAATGTAAATGGCTGGCTGTTGCATGTTCTGGTTGTTGCAGACACAGTACCTGCCGTTGGTGTTCCCGAACATGGCGGGAGTGCAACCACATTTACTCTGTAATCATGCGTTTCTCCCCATGAGTAGGAAGTACACGGGTCAGCACCGGTACTGTTGTATACTACACGCACACGCATTCTATGTATACCAATCGGTGCCGTAATTGGAATGGTTATGGAAGCAGTAGCAAAAGCCGGACTTTCATCTAATGGAAGATCTGCCAACAATTTTTCTGTGCTTTCAAACGTTCCGTTGTCATTAAAATCAATCCATATACTTGCCAGTTCGTAAGTAGGATCATAATACGTAGTATTGATTTTTACCGGGTAAGCCTTACTCTGCATAAGATTTACAGGAGTAAACGCAGCAGTATTATCCAGGTAACTTCCGGTATTACATCCGGTATTAAGATCACTGATAACAGATGTACCTTCTCCGTTTATTACAAAACTGTTCAGGTCGTCATCAAAGGTACAACCCGTACTGTAAGCAGGTGTACAATAGGTCTGCGCATTTGATTGCAGAAAAGGTACACAAAGAAACAGCAGCATAACAAGAGTCTGTATGTTTAACCACCGTATCTTTAGCCTTGGTAATTGTGTAATTTTTCGCATAAAGAAATAAATTTATAACTGATTAATTGATTGATAAACTTAAATCTTTTTTTTGGATATCTTAAAACAAAATTAATTTTTTTTTAACTTTTAACATATGATAATTCAATTTCTATCTTACATTATTTCCTTTTTTAACAAAAAAAAAGCCACTCAACTAATGGAGTGGCTTTTTCTATTTTTCAAGCTTTTAACAAAAAGCCCAAGTCGTTTTTCAATTACTTAAACAGCGTTTCGATATTAGAAATTAAGATCTACTTCCTGTTTAACTTCCTGCGTTCCTACCACGATATGGTCATACTGACGCATACCTGTTCCTGCAGGAATTCTGTGACCTACGATAACGTTTTCTTTCAGTCCGGATAATGTATCTACCTTACCGGCTACAGCCGCTTCGTTCAACACCTTGGTTGTTTCCTGGAACGATGCAGCCGAGATGAATGATTTTGTCTGTAACGAGGCACGTGTAATACCTTGGAGAATCGGAGTAGCCGTTGCCGTGATAACGTCGCGCGCCACTACCAGGTTCTTATCTTCTCTTCTAAGGATCGAATTCTCGTCGCGTAATTCACGAACCGAAATAATCTGTCCTTCTTTCAGAATAGATGAATCTCCGGCATCTTCTACTACTTTCATTCCGAATAAACGATCGTTTTCACGCATGAAATCATCTTTGTGAACCAATTGCTCTTCAAGGAACAAAGTATCTCCGGCATCCTGGATCTGCACTTTTCGCATCATCTGACGGATTACCACTTCAAAGTGCTTGTCTGAAATTTTCACCCCCTGTAAACGGTATACTTCCTGAATCTCGTTTACCAAATACTGCTGTACAGCAGAAGGCCCCTGGATTCTTAAAATATCGTCCGGTGTAATAGCTCCATCCGACAATGAAATTCCTGCTTTAACGAAGTCATTTTCCTGTACCAGGATCTGATTCGATAATTTTACCAGGTATTTACGGGCATCGTCATCTCCTGATTTCGGAGTTACCACGATTTCGCGGTTACCACGTTTGATTTTTCCAAATGAAACAACTCCATCGATCTCCGCTACAACAGCCGGGTTAGACGGGTTACGGGCCTCTAGCAACTCGGTAATACGCGGTAGACCTCCTGTAATATCCCCTGCTTTAGAAGATTTACGCGGTATCTTCACCAACACTTTACCTGCTTTAATCTTTTCACCGTCGTTTACCATTAAGTGTGCACCTACCGGTAAGTTGTACGAACGGATCAATTCACCGTCCTTGTTATAGATCAATAAGGTTGGAACAAGCTTTTTATTTCTCGATTCCGTAATTACTTTCTCCTGGAAACCTGTCTGCTCATCGATCTCTACCATAAATGTCTGGTTTTGTTCGATGTCTTCGTATGCAACCTTACCTGTAAACTCAGATACGATTACCCCGTTATATGGATCCCATTTACAGATTACAGTACCTTCTTCCACAACTTGCTTGTCGTGTACATATATAGTTGATCCGTATGGAATATAGTGCGTATTAAGGACGATACCTGTATTCAGGTCAACAAGCTTAAGCTCTGTTGAACGGGAAATTACGATATCGATTTCGTTTCCTTCCGCATCTTCTCCTTTTACTACCTTTAAATCTTCAATTTCCAAACGTCCTTTGAACTTCGTAGTGATCGTTGAAACTTCCGAGATGTTACCTGCAGTACCTCCTACGTGGAACGTACGTAACGTTAACTGCGTACCAGGCTCACCAATAGACTGAGCTGCAATTACTCCAACCGCTTCTCCCAACTGGGCCATACGGTTCGTTGCCAGGTTACGTCCGTAACATTTCACACAGATTCCCTGATCGGCCTCACATGTAAGTGCCGAGCGTACTTCAAGCTTTTCAAGAGGCGATGCATTGATTTTGGCTGCATGCGCTTCATTGATCATTTCACCTGCCGGAACAATTACCTCGTTCGTTAACGGGTTGATCACGTCGTCGATCGTAACACGACCTAATACGCGCTCTCCTAATGATTCAACAATCTCTTCATTCTTTTTCAACGCTTCAAAGTCGATACCTCTTAATGTACCACAATCTTCAGAATTGATGATTACATCCTGGGCTACGTCATGTAAACGACGTGTCAGATACCCGGCATCAGCCGTTTTCAATGCCGTATCGGCAAGACCTTTACGGGCACCGTGCGTTGAAATAAAGTATTCAAGGATCGATAAACCTTCTTTAAAGTTCGAAAGGATCGGGTTTTCGATAATATCTCCACCAGAAGCTGTCGATTTCTTAGGTTTCGCCATCAATCCACGCATACCTGTTAACTGACGGATCTGCTCTTTGGAACCACGGGCACCAGAATCAAGCATCATGAATACAGAGTTGAACCCCTGCTGATCTTCCCGAATGTTTTTCATAGCCAGCTCTGTCAGCATAGCATTGGTTGAAGTCCAAACGTCGATCACCTGGTTGTAACGCTCGTTGTTGGTGATAAGTCCCATGTTGTAGTTCATGGTAATGGCTTCCACCTGGTTGTTGGCGTCATCAATCATTCCCTGTTTCTGGTCCGGGATCTTGATATCACCCAAAGAGAACGACAATCCTCCTCTGAATGCGTATCCGTATCCCATATCTTTCATATCGTCAAGGAACTTAGCAGTTGTAGGAACATCCGTAACAGCTAATATCTTTCCGATAATATCTCTTAACGATTTTTTCGTCAATACCTCATTTATGTATCCCGCAGCTTCCGGAACCACTTCGTTGAACAAGATACGTCCTGCCGAAGTTTCGATGATCTGGTAAACCAGTTCTCCTTCAGCATTGAAGTCTTTTGCGCGTACCTTTACCGGTGCATTAAGATCCAATCTGCCTTCATTGATGGCAATATGAACTTCTTCTGCAGAGTAGAATGTCAATCCTTCTCCTTTAATGATATGCTCAGGTGTTGATCTGCGGATCTTCGTCATATAATACAATCCAAGTACCATGTCCTGAGAAGGTACCGTAATCGGCGCCCCGTTCGCAGGGTTCAGGATGTTGTGAGAAGCCAGCATCAATAACTGTGCTTCAAGGATTGCCTCAGGTCCAAGCGGTAAGTGAACCGCCATCTGATCCCCATCGAAATCCGCGTTGAATGCCGTACATACCAACGGGTGTAAACGAATTGCCTTACCTTCGATCAATTTAGGCTGGAAGGCCTGAATTCCCAAACGGTGAAGCGTAGGAGCACGGTTAAGCAATACAGGGTGTCCTTTGATTACGTTTTCAAGGATGTCCCACACTACAGGCTCTTTTTTATCGATGATCTTCTTCGCAGATTTAACCGTTTTCACGATACCGCGCTCAATAAGCTTACGGATTACAAACGGTTTGTATAGCTCTGCAGCCATATCTTTTGGAAGACCACATTCGTATAATTTCAATTCAGGACCTACAACGATTACCGAACGGGCAGAATAATCCACACGTTTACCTAACAAGTTCTGACGGAAACGTCCTTGTTTTCCTTTTAACGAGTCGGATAATGATTTTAACGGGCGTTGTGATTCTGTTTTAACCGCTGTTGCTTTACGTGTGTTGTCGAACAGGGAATCCACAGCTTCCTGCAACATACGTTTTTCGTTACGTAAGATTACTTCCGGAGCTTTGATTTCCATCAATCGTTTCAAACGGTTGTTACGGATGATAACACGACGGTAAAGATCGTTCAAATCTGATGTTGCGAAACGACCACCATCAAGCGGCACCAAAGGACGCAATTCAGGCGGGATAACCGGAACAACTTTCAGAATCATCCACTCCGGACGGTTCTCTCTGTTCAGGTTTGATTCACGGAATGCCTCTACAACCTGTAAACGCTTTAAAGCTTCTGTTTTACGTTGTTTAGATGTTTCATTATTAGCTGCATGACGCAACTGGTACGAAAGTGCATCCAAATCAATACGCTCTAACAGGTCCATAATACATTCAGCACCCATTTTGGCGATGAATTTATTCGGATCATTGTCATCCAGATACTGGTTTTCCATAGGAAGGGTATCCTGGATATCCAGATACTCATTCTCTGTAAGAAAATCCAGTCTGTTCAACGATTCTCCATCAGGACGCTTTGCGATACCAGCCTGAATCACTACATATTTCTCATAGTAAATGATTTCATCCAGTTTCTTTGAAGGCAATCCCAGGATGTAACCAATTTTGTTAGGTAAAGAGCGAAAATACCAGATGTGCGCAATAGGCACAACAAGGTTGATGTGTCCTACCCTGTCACGACGTACTTTCTTCTCTGTAACTTCAACCCCACAACGATCACAAACAATCCCTTTATAACGAATTCTTTTATATTTTCCACAAGCACATTCATAATCCTTAACCGGACCAAAAATACGCTCACAAAATAAACCATCACGCTCTGGCTTGTGCGTACGATAGTTAATGGTTTCAGGTTTCAAAACCTCTCCTCTCGATTCGGCTAAAATCGATTCCGGAGATGCTAATCCGATAGAGATTTTATTAAATCTTTTAACGGTATTATTTTTATCTTTATTTTGTTTCATGGTAAAACCCTTTACTTTTAAAGCTTTTGTAATAGAATGATGCTTTTTCAAGCATCATTCGTAATACGATGTTATTCTTCTAATCTGATATCTAAACCAAGTCCTTTTAATTCATGCATTAATACATTGAACGATTCTGGTAATCCTGGTTCCGGCATCGGCTCTCCTTTTACGATTGCTTCGTAAGTTTTAGCTCTACCAATAACGTCATCCGATTTAACAGTCAAGATTTCACGCAATGTAGCAGATGCTCCGTAGGCTTCTAAAGCCCAAACCTCCATCTCTCCAAAACGCTGACCTCCAAATAACGCTTTACCTCCTAAAGGCTGTTGCGTAATTAAAGAGTACGGACCAATAGAACGTGCGTGCATCTTATCATCAACCATGTGGCCTAGTTTCAGCATGTAGATAACCCCTACCGTAGCTTTCTGGTCAAAGCGTTCTCCTGTACCTCCGTCATACAGATACGTATGTCCGTAACGTGGTACACCAGCTTCATCTGTCAATGCGTTGATTTCTTCTAAAGAAGCACCATCGAAAATTGGCGTTGCATATTTTTTACCTAATTTTTTACCTGCCCATCCTAACACGGTCTCATAAATCTGACCGATGTTCATACGTGAAGGTACCCCAAGCGGATTCAATACGATATCCACCGGTGTTCCGTCTTCAAGGAACGGCATGTCTTCATCACGGACAATTTTAGCAACGATACCTTTGTTACCGTGACGTCCTGCCATCTTATCCCCAACGCGTAATTTACGTTTCTTGGCAATGTAAACTTTTGCCAGTTTAAGGATTCCTGACGGTAACTCATCTCCAACCGTAATCATAAACTTCTCACGGCGAAGTACACCCTGAATATCGTTTAACTTGATTTTATAGTTGTGGATAAGGTCGGTAATCATTTCATTGGTATGTTCGTCCGTTGTCCACTGTCCTTTTGTCAAATGGGTGAAATCTTCGATGGCATGTAACATTTTCAACGTGAATTTCTTTCCTTTCGGCAATACTTCTTCACCTAAATCGTTCATTACCCCTTGTGATGTTTTACCATTTACCAAATGGAATAATTTATCTACCAAACGCTCTTTCAACTCGTTGAATTTCACTTCAAACTGGGTATCGAGCAAAGCTATATCTTCTTTATCTTTAGAACGTTTGCGTTTATCTTTTACAGCACGTGCAAATAATTTCTTGTCAAGAACAACACCGCGTAACGACGGAGAAGCTTTTAAAGAAGCATCTTTAACGTCACCGGCCTTGTCTCCAAAGATCGCGCGTAATAATTTTTCTTCCGGTGTAGGATCCGACTCCCCTTTAGGTGTAATCTTACCAATAAGGATGTCACCTGGTTTTACTTCTGCTCCAATACGGATCATACCGTTTTCATCAAGGTCTTTTGTTGCCTCTTCTGAAACGTTCGGAATATCGTTTGTCAACTCTTCCGATCCCAGTTTGGTATCACGTACTTCAAGCGTATAGTCGTCGATGTGGATTGATGTAAAGATATCATCACGTACAACACGCTCAGAGATTACGATCGCATCCTCGAAGTTATACCCTTTCCATGGCATGAACGCTACCTGTAAGTTACGTCCAAGTGCCAGTTCACCGTTTTGTGTAGCGTATCCTTCACATAGAACCTGTCCTTTCGTAACTCTGTCACCCTTGCGCACGATTGGCTTCAGGTTGATAGAAGTACTTTGGTTGGTTTTACGGAATTTGATCAGGTTATAGGTTTTCTCATCAGAATCAAAACTTACCAAACGCTCATCATCTGTACGGTCGTACTTAATAATGATTTTCTGCGCATCAACATAAACCACTTCTCCCTCACCTTCTGCATTAATCAAAACACGGGAATCAGTTGCTACCTGTTTTTCAAGACCGGTACCCACGATAGGAGATTCTGGTCTTAATAAAGGTACTGCCTGACGCATCATGTTCGATCCCATCAAGGCGCGGTTCGCATCATCGTGCTCAAGGAACGGAATCAACGATGCAGAAATAGATGCAATCTGATTAGGTGCAACGTCGGCATAATTTAATTCTTTCGGCTCTACAACCGGGAAATCCGCATCTTGTTTTGCAACTACCCTGTCATCGATAATAGTTCCATCTTTTGCTACATTTATTGTAGCCTGAGCAATAAGTTTTTCTTCTTCTTCCTCAGCAGACAGATATACCGGTTCCTCATTTAACTGAAGTACTCCTTCGTTTACTTTACGATAAGGCGTTTCAATGAATCCCATGTTGTTAACCTTGGCATATACCGCTAACGATGAAATCAAACCAATGTTTGGTCCCTCGGGAGTTTCAATAGGACATAAACGTCCGTAATGGGTATAGTGAACATCTCGAACCTCGAAACCTGCTCTTTCACGGGAAAGACCTCCTGGCCCCAGGGCTGATAAACGTCTTTTATGTGTAATCTCAGCCAAAGGATTCGTTTGATCCATAAACTGTGATAGCTGGTTGGTACCGAAGAACGAGTTGATAACAGAAGACAATGTCTTCGCGTTAATAAGGTCAATCGGCGTAAACACCTCGTTATCGCGAACGTTCATACGCTCACGGATCGTACGTGCCATACGTGCCAAACCAACTCCGAACTGAGCCGACAACTGCTCGCCTACCGTACGTACACGACGGTTTGACAAGTGGTCGATATCATCAATCTCAGCTTTTGAATTGATCAATTCAATAAGATACTTAACAATCGTGATGATGTCTTCTTTCGTTAACACCTGTTTGTCGATCGGGGTATCTAAATTTAATTTCTTATTCATTCTATAACGACCTACATCACCTAAATTGTAACGTTGATCAGAGAAGAATAATTTATCTATAATACCTCTGGCCGTTTCTTCATCCGGAGGCAATGCGTTTCTTAATTGACGGTATATATATTCAACCGCTTCTTTTTCCGAGTTCGTCGGATCTTTCTGAAGCGTATTGTGGATGATCGTATAATCAGCAAGATTACTGTCCTCTTTATGTAAAAGAATTGTTTTAACATCCGCTTCAATGATTTCTTCAATATTGTCTTTATCCAAAACAATATCACGATCCAAAATAATCTCGGTACGAGGAATTGTTACCACCTCTCCAGTATCTTCATCTACGAAATCCTCATGCCAGATATTCAATACACGGGCAGCCAATCTGCGTCCGATGTATTTTTTAAGTCCTGTTTTTGAAACCTTAACTTCCTCTGCCAGGTCGAAAATCTCTAGGATATCCTTGTCTCTTTCGAAACCAATGGCTCGGAATAAAGTTGTTACAGGTAATTTTTTCTTACGGTCGATGTAGGCATACATCACACTGTTGATATCCGTTGCGAATTCGATCCAAGATCCCTTGAAAGGAATAATACGCGCAGAATATAATTTTGTACCATTTGCGTGAAATGACTGTCCAAAGAAAACTCCAGGCGAACGGTGTAATTGCGAAACAACAACGCGTTCCGCACCATTGATTACAAACGTTCCGCTAGGTGTCATATACGGTATAGTACCCAGATACACATCTTGTACGATGGTCTCGAAGTCTTCGTGCTCTGGATCTGTACAATATAACTTCAAACGTGCTTTTAGAGGAACACTATACGTTAAACCTCTGTCAATACATTCTTCAATTGAATAACGTGGGGGATCTACGAAGTAGTCTAAAAATTCCAATACGAACTGGTTGCGTGTATCCGTAATCGGGAAATTTTCCATAAAGGTTTTGTATAAACCTTCGTTACCTCTCTCATCTGATTTCGTTTCTAATTGAAAAAAATCTTTAAACGATTTTACCTGAATGTCTAGAAAATCCGGATAAGCAGGAATATTTTTCGTAGAGGCAAAATTTAATCTTTCAGTATGATTTGTAATCATCAATGGACAAAATTTTGATTAAAAATTAAATAGAATATGCGTAAAAACTAATTATACGCAAAATGGTTTAGGCCATTGAGATGAAACTCAAGGCCTAAACCTAAAAAATTATAATATTGTGAGATTATTTTAACTCAACAACAGCACCAGCTTCTTCTAATGCTTTTTTCAATCCTTCAGCTTCGTCTTTAGAAATTCCTTCTTTAACGTTAGCAGGAGTTCCGTCTACTAAATCTTTAGCTTCTTTTAATCCTAAACCTGTTAATTCTTTAACAGCTTTAACAACAGCTAATTTAGAAGCACCAGCCTCTTTTAATACTACTGTGAACTCAGTTTGCTCTTCAACAGCTGCCTCAGCACCACCACCTGCAACTACAACTGCTGCTGCTGCTGGCTCGATACCATACTCGTCTTTTAATATTGTTGCTAATTCGTTAACTTCTTTAACTGTTAGGCTAACTAATTGTTCTGCGAATTGTTTCAAATCTGCCATTTTTCTATCTTTTAATTTGATTTGTAAAATATAATAATTTATGTGCGTTCATTCGAACATTAAAAACGATGTGTCGTTTAGACTATTCTTCGTCTTTAAATTGATTTTTAAGAGCTGAAATAACTCTTTGAGCAGGTGACTGCAATAATCCGATGATATCTCCGATAAGTTCTTCTTTAGATTTGATTGCTACTAAAGCATCTAATTGATTATCTCCGATGTAGATTTCTTCGTTAATGTATGCACCTTTCAATACAGGTTTTTCATTCTTTTTACGGAAGTCCTTGATGATTTTTGCAGGAGCATTTGCAACCTCTCCAATCATGATGGCACTGTTTCCTTTCAATATAGAAGGTAAATCTCCGTACTCCTTATCTGAAGCTTCCATCGCTTTTCCAAGCAATGTGTTTTTAACTACTTCTAATTTAATTCCTGCCTTAAAACAAGCTCTACGTAAATCTGATGTAGTTGAAGCGTTTAATCCAGAGATATCTGCAACATAAATAACTTTAGTGTCAGCTAACTGTGCAGTTAAATCTTGAATCGCAATTGATTTGTCTTCTCTAGTCATACTAAATATTTTTAACTACCAATTATACTGCTTTTGGATCTAAAGCAATAGCAGGACTCATAGTACTTGATATGTGAATAGACTTAATATAAGTACCTTTAGCTGCAGTTGGTTTTAATTTAATTAATGTTTGGATTATCTCTACAGCATTTTCTGTAATTTGCTCTGCCCCGAATGATACTTTACCAATTCCAGCGTGAACAATACCTGTTTTATCAACTTTAAAGTCAATTTTACCAGCTTTTACTTCTTGTACTGCTTTTGCAACATCCATTGTTACTGTACCCGTTTTTGGGTTAGGCATTAATCCACGAGGTCCTAAAACACGACCTAACGGACCTAATTTCCCCATTACAGCAGGCATCGTGATGATAACATCGATATCAGTCCAACCATCTTTGATTTTTTGTAGATAGTCATCTAAACCTACGTGGTCTGCACCAGCAGCTTTAGCCTCTGCCTCTTTGTCCGGAGTAACTAATGCTAATACGCGTACATCTTTTCCTGTACCGTGTGGTAATGTTACAACCCCACGTACCATTTGATTTGCTTTACGAGGATCAACTCCTAAACGTACCGCAATATCAACAGACTCATCAAATTTTGCAGAAGCAACTTCTTTAATTAATGCAGAAGCATCTTTTAAAGAATATAATTTGTTCTTCTCAATCTTTGCTGCAGCCTCTTTTTGCTTTTTTGTCAATTTTGCCATTTCTTCTTTTCTTTAAAATTAAAAAGGAGCGTTTCCTGTAACCGTAATCCCCATAGAACGTGCAGTTCCAGCAACCATAGACATTGCTTTCTCAATTGTGAAAGCATTTAAGTCTGCCATTTTGTCTTCAGCGATTGCTTTTACTTGATCCCATGTAATAGAAGCTACTTTCTTACGGTTAGGCTGACCTGAACCAGATTTTAACTTCGCAGCTTCTAATAATTGAACAGCAGCAGGTGGCGTCTTAACTACAAAGTCAAAAGATTTGTCTTTGTAAACTGTAATCTGTACCGGAAGTATTTTTCCTGGTTTATCCTGTGTTCTAGCGTTGAATTGCTTACAGAATTCCATGATGTTAACTCCAGCAGCCCCCAAAGCAGGTCCAACCGGTGGCGAAGGA
>JBEBOB010000022.1:0-53522 GCA_040396655.1 Flavobacterium sp.
TGGTTACCGTACCGTTCTCGGAGGTATACGTATACGTTCCGTTGTTGTTGTTTACCAAGGTGGTCAACGTTTCTGATGTAGAAACGATATGCTCGATGTACTCTTCAATGGTATTATAGGTATTACCGTCAACTGTTACAGGTCCGCTGTTTACGATACTGTCAAACTGGTTCACGATATCCGCCGGAATGTTCACCGTGGTTACCGTACCGTTCTCAGAGGTATACGTATACGTTCCGTTGTTGTTGTTTACAAGGGTTGTAACTGTTTCCTGGGATTTAATAAGCGTAGCCAGATCCAGTACGTTTGTGTTACCTGCCTCATCTGTATAGGTCAGCGTTCCTGCTGTATTGTCTACACTTAAACTGGTAAGGGTTTCAAAATCCTTTACTACCTGTGATAAGTTGATCGTTTGCGCTACGCCCGCTTCATTGGTATACGTAGCAACACCCGTAGTTGCATCGTACACCAGATTGGTTACCGTTTGGTTGGCAGTAACCAAATCCTTGATGTTGATGACCTTTGTTATACCGGATTGGTCTACATATGTAAATTGTGTTCCATTGTAATAAACGTTTCCGCCAACATAGGTACCACCCAGTACTTCAATTAATTCATTTAATACACTCGTATCACCTAAAATAGTTTCTATATTATTTACAACGTCGGCAGGTACATCAATCGTCACAACTATTCCTTCTTCATTTGTATAAGTATATGTACCGTCATTGTTATTGACAAGCGTTGTTGGGATGTTAATCTGGGAAAGCGGTATAGAAACAGTGTTTCCATCACTATCTGTTAAGACTAACTCACCGTTCATAACCGTCAGGGAAGTGTTGGTTGTATTTTTATCTAAAGCCGCTATATCGCCGCTGTTTACAATACGCATCCATTTATTATCAAACCAGTAATAATAACCGGGGGTTATATCATTTTGCGTATTAATATTAAATACAAGCAGACTGTTAACATTACCTTTTTCAATAGTAGTGGTGTCGGTAGTTGACTTTAACTGAACGCGTGGTATTAATATACCCTTTTTGTCGGAAACGACATCTAACTGTGCTGAAGGATCAGGTGTTAGGGTTCCTATACCCACTTGAGCTTGTGAATGCAAACCAAAAAGCAGCAAGGAAACAGAAAGTAGTTTTTTATTCATAGCATTATAGTTAATTTTTTATTAATTTTTTAAAATGTTAAATTAGTCCAAAAATTAACGTTAGGATATAGCATGAATTTGCTATTTTCTCTGATTATGCCTGCTACGACGCCTGATCACAATTTGATTTAAGGTACGATAAAACTAAGGAAGATTTTATATATGGGAGATAATATAATACAGGATATCGGAAATAGTTGATAAAATATGTCTAGGTTGTAAGATAACCCAGATTATAATATAAAGCAAAATGATCCCGATATTTTCTGAAAAAGAAGATACGACCTCTATTTATTCAATATAAAGACAGGACTTTGGCGGATTCGATAGAGTGTCTGGAAGATTATTAAAATTACAACCGAAAAAATAAAAAATAATACATTTCTTACAAAGAATGCTATGTTAAGAAATTATAAAATCCTATTCTTTTTTCTTAAGTTCCTGCATGTAGTAAGAAGGTGGCATGCCTGTAATTTTAACGAAAGCATTGGAAAAACTTCTGCTGCTTGAGAAACCCAACAGGTCCGCTACGGACTCAATCTTATATTTAAGCCATTTTGGATCGGTATCCAGCATATCAAGAAAATGGGAAATACGCAGACTGTTAATGTATTCAATAAAACTTTTTCCTTTATAGGTATTGATACATTGCGACAGATAACTGCGGTTCGTATTCCATTCAACGGCAAGGTCGTTCAGGGTAATATTTTTGCCAAGATAGGCCTTCTTCTGTTCAAAATCATCCAGATGCTCCAGCAGTTCTTTTACTACATGATCACTGATTTCCCCTGTAAGCGATTTATTCTTTTCGACAGCAGGCAGTACAAATTCATACCACGAATTATCTTCAAGGGAATAATTCATCTGTTTATCAGCACTTTCAGTATATACCGATTCCTTGACCTCTGCAACACTCCGTCCCTTTCTGTACTCTAATAAATCGTTGTACTTCCTCTTGTAGTCTCTTCTTTTTTTAACGTTGAAAAACACAAGACCCAATACAACAGCGGTAGATCCCAGTATTATATAAAGAATAAGGCTGCTTCTGTGGTTTAAATCTCTTTCCAGGCGGGCTTTTTCGTTCTGTAGTCCTTTAATATCGAGTTTATTATGAAGCACATCCGACAAGAATTTATATTCTTCCTGTAAATGCAATGTTACATTCAGTAACTGATTGGTATAATAAAGTTCCTGTTCGGTATTCTTAGCTTCTTTGTAATACTTTATAATATAATTATAGGCTTCTACAATTTCAAGGTTACTGTATTTATGAGCTTTAAACACCTCATCGACCTTTTTAAAGTAAGCAAGTCCGCTGTTTTTATCGTTTTGCTTCCAGTAATTAAGACCTATATAATAGTATACAATGGCTTCGTTGGCAAAATCATCATTTCTTCTGATGGTGACTAACGCCTTTTTAAGAATATCAAGACTCTCAACGTATTGCTGCTGCTGGTACAGATTAAGTCCAAGCACATAATCAAAATAAGGTTTTTTAACAAGCAGATCTCCCTGTTTTAACAGATGCAGGCGATCTAACCCTTTATGCAGGAGGTCCATACTTTCTTTATACTGTTTCAGATAATAAAGAGCATATGCCTCCCGGTACAAGGAATTAAAATATCCCTGTAAATGATCGTATCCTTCCTGTTTTTCAAAATAGGTCCTGGCCTCTTTGAAATAATTATAGGCTTTTTCATACGACTGCATATAAAAATATACCTGACCAATACCGTAAACTCCTTTGTAATAATTATAAGGATCCTTAACTTTATCGATGAGGTTCAGCGCTTTCAGTTCAAATTCAAGAGATTTCTGGTAATTTTTCTCAAAGTAATAAGCCGAGGCCCTGCCTTGTACTGCTTTTATATAATATAGTTTGGGGAGATCGCGGGCCAGCATAAAAAGACTGTCGGTATATTTATGCATTTCTTCACCTGTATGCTGAGCCGAAATATAATTGTAGTATCCTTCAAATAAATATTCCTTTTTACCTTCTTTTTTTGCTTTATAAAGGTATTGTTTCAGTAATTTTTCATACTCAGGATTTGAGGGATTGGTCTTTATAAGTGTATCTATAAGCTGCTTGAAAGAAACCTCGACGAGCGAATCTTTCTGCACAACTGCTGCATTCGTATTCCAGAACAGCAATAAAACGACTAAAACACTATAAACCTTTATCATTTTTTCCTTCAACTTTGATAAAAAAACGGTTATTTTTAAAAATAGAATCATTTTTTTTACCCCTGATAATCAAACACTTAAGCTTGTAAAAAACGTAAATTGATCAACTTGCACTACTACTTTTTGTATTACAAATACTTATCGCCTAAATTTGAATAAACTTACAAAAAAACAACGAACTGTTCTAGATTATTTACAACTAACTAAAGAATATTTAAACAACTAACTTATGAGAAGATATTATTTATTATTGTTGTCAGTGTTTCTGCTTACAGCCTGTGATCAGGATTCGGCCGATGCCATTGCAACAACAGATACCGTTAAAATGGAAACATCTGCCCAGGCTAAGGGAAATGTTACCTTAATAAAAGCTGTTACAGAAATAACGGATGCATACAAACAGCACCCGTTAAAGAATAACTTTACTCAATTAACCCAAAAGATTGGTGTTTTGGACAGTATTTCTAACCAGAATCAACTGTTTTTAAGCATCAGACCCGCTAATTATGTTCTTTTAACATTAACCGATGCATTGAAATTTACAGCCAATGAACAATACGCTCAAGAATATGATTCGTTGGCTGTATCATCAAAAGTAAGAAATTACTTTTCACAACTGTTCAAGGATGAGGTTAATGTACAACTTATCTCTGATAACGTTAACAGCGATGACGCTCTTACAGTACAGGAAAAAGAACTTTTGTTCTTTATACTGGACTGCTATGAAAATTTCGGAAATGGAAACGGAAACGGAAATGGTAGCGGAACAGGATGGGATTCGTCCTGGGGAAAGAAAATGATCGTTGCCGCAACCTTAGGTTTCGGACAGTCACCTGCTAATGCAGTATTCAATGTGTCTCTTTTAATAGTGGCATACTAAAAATATAATTCAAGAAAAAGAATTTACCATCTTATGTTTGTTGTTTATAAACCACACGTAGTTTTAGTTAGTTATACGTGTGGTTTTATTTAAAATATCCTTCTCTAAACAACAACATCCTTTACTTACATTACGTACCCTGAATTTATAGTTATCCTTTACCGGCCGTTGTACAACAGCCTGAAGGTTTTCTGTGCTCTGACCTCAAATTAACCCCAATAATCAAAACGTAATTATTAACCCAATTTTTTTATTTATGAAAAAAAAGTTTACACATCCGCCCATATTAAGGGCAGTGGGCATTTTTCTTATGATGCTCTTATGGTCTTTCCAGCTAAAGGCCCAAAACACACCTGTCCTTTCATGGGATCAGTCTGTAGGTTGTATTGAATACGACGACGAGATAAAAGACCGTGAAAAAGAACAGGTTGTCAACCTCCTCGAAAACATGGAAGATGCAAGATGCATCCGTTTTTGTGAAGGTTCCTATGTTACCTATTCGCTGCAGGCCAGCAATGTTGCCAGCGTACAATGGATTCCGACCGGAGGTTCTCTTTCTTCAAGCAGCAACAGTTCTGCTACCATTTTATGGGGATCGTACGGAAGCGGTAACCTTACAATTAACATTACTTACAATAACAACAAGGTTGAAACCTATAATGTCTGCGTGGAAAAGATCATTCGTCCAAGAGCAGAATTTCAGATTGACGGACCGGATCCTCATCAGAGGGAATTCTGCATAGATACGGCTATATCTTTTGACAACCTTTCTACTCACAATAATGGTTCAGCCATTGTAAACTACCTGTGGGATTTTGGTGATCCTAATTCTCCCAATCCTACATCCAGTTTGTTTGAGCCAACTCATACTTATAGCCAGCCCGGGCCATACAAAGTAACACTTAGGGTTACAAACAGCTGTAACTGTACAGACGAATATACTATGGAGATTTATGTTAAGGAAACTAAGCCCGTAGAAATAACCTGTACCAGCGTCGCGTGCGAAAAAAGTATGCAGACGTATACTGCAAATGATGGTGATTGTAAAGGTGACTGGAAGGTCATCGGCGGAACCATTGTAAACAATTACGGGAATGCAATTGATGTTGTATGGGACAATGTAGATCCTTCAGACGGCTTCGGTTATGTAAGCTACCTTTCTCATTGTTCTTGTCCTTTCTGGACCACCGTTAAAATACCGGTAATCTTACAAAAGGCTAAAATAAAAGGACCTGATGTAATCTGTCAGAACAAACAGGGCCGTTTTACTTTACCGCAATGGCCTACTACAGATTTCCAATGGAGCCTTTCTCCTTCCGGAACCGGTACAACACTTGCCTTAACCGATCAACGTAACGAGATAGTTGTTGACGCTCTTGATCCGGGTACTTACACATTATATGTTGAATACCGGAATACACTGCTTCCTGCTAAGGAATGTACGGGACGTTCGGAAATACAGTTTACAGTAGTTGAAAACGTATCCATCATTACCGATGATGTTCTTACGATGTGTCCTTACGGAAGTAAAACGTTCAGCAGCAGCAACGGAAACTTCGTTACATGGGAAATTTCGCTCAACAACACAGTGGTTCACACAGAAACCAACTCTTCTATCAACTATACTTTCGCATTACCGGGAGTTTACGTAATCACAGCCAACAATAATGGCTGTATCAGCGACCCTGTTGTAGTGGAAGTGTTGAAAAACCCTACAATAACAGGTATTATAAGCGGTCCGCAGAGAGTATGTTTAAATGTACCGTACACCTATTCTATCAATGAAATCGATCCGGATGCCGTTTATTTATGGAGCGCTACAGGAGGAACAGTGGTAGGAAGCAATGCAGGTACAGAAGCCGACATTATCTTTACAAGTCCGAACGCTACGGTAGTACTTACAAAGCAATACATGAAAAACGGAGTAATCTGTTCTATTTCAAAACGCTACCGTGTACAACAACTTACAGTGAAACCGGACATTATCAACGACAGCGGACTCGCAAAATTCTGTCCGAGCAGTTCTGCTACCTTTACGGCATTCACCAACGGTGTAGACGTAGACCTTATTGAATGGAAAATCGAAAGCAGCACAGGAGCGACCAATTTCGGAAACATCGTCAACGGAATAAATTCCCCTAATGTGACGGTAAGCTTTAACGAAATCACCAGTTCTTCTACAGGTTATCTTTACCTAACTGTAACCAAATGTGGGATTAAAACCACAGTTAAATACACTATTCAGTTAGAGGAGCTTCCTACATTAACTCTTGATCCGGTAGGAAATGTGTGTCCCGGAGATCCTACCATTTCCCTTATGCTTAATTCAAGCAGTGCGGGCTCTAATTCGGTAATGATAAGCTTCAACGGCGGAACTCCTGTAGGACCATACACCTTTACAAACAATAATATGTTAACGATTCCAAACGGGTTCAGCAACAACACGGGCAGCAATGTGTCGCAAACCATTACTGTAAGCCTTATAAATGTTTGTAACTACAGTGGAATCATAGCTTCTCAGAATGTAACGGTGTTCCCGCTTACTAAAATCGACATTACTCCGGGATACCATTACATCGTATGTCCGGCAACGTATGGCCAGATTGACCTATATTCAAGCGTTTCAACCGGAATTACGGCTTCTACCCAGTTCCAGTGGTACAGAAACAATGGGCAAATTCCAAATGCCACTTCATCGAACTACACGATTACAGGTGCTACTCCTGGTGGTACATATTTTGTTCGGGTAAAAGATGATAACGGGTGTTGGGTAAATTCAGACCCTATTCTGGTTATCGAAAAATGTGGTTCGTCTTCTGGTTGTACCATTACACCGGATCCTAATGTACAGGTATATCCTCAATGGGAAGATTGTAAAAAAATCACGGCCAACGTAACATATGTGGGATCGCCAACCATCACATGGCAGGGAAGCCCTAAAATTACGCTTACAGGCGGTCAGGGAACCGACGATGCTACATTTGAAACAACTGTTGCCGGTAACCATTCGGTTACAGTAATCCTCGATTACAACGGATGTTTGATTTCCAAAACCGTTCCTGTCGCCAAAAACTATTCACCGGAACTTAAAACGGCTGTAACATGTAATGCAAACAACACGTATAACGTAACCCTGTATAACAACTCAACCATTTACGGTATTCTTCCAGGCAACATCAATTTTGAATATTACGATGCTTCGAATACATTTCTTGGATCGGGTCAAAATATAACACTGAACAATGTAGCACCGGGTACTTATACCTATACGCTTAAATTAAGTTCTCCTGGTAAACCAGACTGCAGTACTTCGGTTACACTCACTTTAGATCCAACACCAAATGCAATCTTTAACCTTAACCAATTGGTTTATTGTGCTGAAGAACCTATTACCCTTACGGTACCTGGTACTTACAATCCGGCATACCAGTACCAGTGGCACTTTGCAGGAACGTATTTTGTAGCAGGTGGCCCTGTAACACAGATAAACATTCCTAATGCAGGGTCGTACCCTATTTCGTTAACAATTGTAACTCCATACGGTTGTAGTTACACAACCCCTGCTGGATATGAGAAAGTAGTTCAGATAAAAAAAGCCAATTTCACTGGAACAATTCTACCAGACCCGGCAGATTTCTGTGAAGGCAGTGTTTCTCCACTTTACTTCTCCGGCTCTCCGACTGTTGCAAATGCCATCTGGATGCGCGACAACGTACAGGTTGGTGTAGGCTTAAACTATACCCCTACGCAAAGCGGAAGCTACTGGCCTGTTCTTATTGATGAATATGGTTGTAAATTCACCGGTTTTTCAGCAACACCAAGAGTTGTAACCGTACGTAAACGTGCCTATGCGAGCGTTAACGGAAACGCCAGCGTATGCTACGGTGAAAGCATCAACCTTACAGGTATCATTACCGATCCAACAGTAGAACACCGTTGGTCAGGATTAATTCTTCCGGCAGGATACAACAACTGGGTAACAGGATCAACGAACCTGAACTTGAACATCGCCGGTATGGCACCGGGAACGTATACTTATACTTTCGAAGTGCGCCCTACCAACGACCCTTCATGTGGTAACAGCCAGTCGGTAACTGTTGTGGTTCACCCTCAGGTAACGGCTCCTAATATTACCTATACGGTTACAAAATGTCAGCCTTATACACTGGAGTTAACGGCAAACGGACCAAGCAACGGTACTTACAACTGGAGCAACGGTGCTACCGGTCAGGTAATAGAAGTAACGCACGGAGGTGTCTATAGTGTAACCTATACAGCTCCTACAGGTTGCAGCGCCACAAGCTCTGCCATGACTCCGCACAATCCGGAACGCTCTTTATGGGTAGTACCTAGCGGATGTTACAAGCTATGTCTGAATCAGGGATCTTATTTATTAGGACCACTTGGTATCTACGAATCATATGAATGGCTTATCAATGGAGGAATAACTCAAAGTGGAACAAACACTTCTATTCCGAATCAGCCAATTACAATGGGTGGTACCTATCAGTTAAACATCGGATTACAAGGATGTACATTCAGCAGCAACCAGCCGTATATTACTCCAGACATCGAAAAATGTCCGGTAAATCCATGTAAAATTGAAGGTGGTGTAAGAGAGATATACCCTATTAAAGAAGGTGGTGGATATGTATTTTCTTTATACTTTGTCAATCCATACAGTTATCCTATTACAATTAACCTGAGTAGTTTTAACAATTATGGATCGTTCTCTCCGGGAACCTTTACATTGGCACCAGGATTTAATTCGTTCTCTCCGGTATATTTCTACACCAACGCAACATTCAATCCTGGAACAGGTGATTACATCGTAGTTCAGATGCCGGGTTGTATGGATCTTTGGGGAATTGAATACCCTTATTACGGAAAATCAGCCAAAGGAACCGGGGAAATAACGGAAGAAACAGCACCTACCCTCGTGTTGTCTCCTAACCCTGCGTTCGACATTTCCAATGCCACATTCACCATTGGTTCAAAATATCAGAATGCACAAAGAATTGTCGTATATGATATTACAGGCATCCAACGCATAAGCCAGGAAGTCAAAGGTGCCAAAGGTGAAGTTTCATTAAATGTAGGACGCCTGGCACCAGGTACCTACGTAGTAAGTCTTGAAGCCGACGGTAAACGTATCGTTCAGCAAAAGCTTATTAAAAAGTAATTATTTAATCAATTTACGGTGTTAAGAACCATGGTTTTTAACACCGTTTTTTATTTCATATTGTTATTTAAATGACAGGATGTCCTTAATAGGAAGTCCCCTAAATCTTTATTGCAATGAAAAACAGTTTTTTTACAATACTCCTGTTTGGCTGTATGTTTTCACTTCAAAACGCGTATACGCAAACCTATGAATGGCAATGGGCACTTCACGGCGGCGGAAATCACGGTAGTGGTGGTTTTGACTATACTTCTGAACAAATCTATGACGTAAAAGTCGGTACCGACAACAATTATTACTTTATAGGCACTCTTCAGGGTAAAAACATGGTGCAGCTCAACGGAACACCCGTGACCACTTATAATTCAACAATGGGCGGAAACGATATTTTTATTTTTTCCACAACTTGCGACGGCACTGTACGCTGGAGTCAGGCTATTGGCGGAAAGGATCTCTTCGATGCTTCGTACAAAGTGATACTCGACAGCCAGAACAATGTGTATGCGGGAGTGTTCGTAGGACTCGGCGATGCTGGCTTTCCAGTACATTTCAGTCCTAACGATGCGTTGCCCGGGCCTCCCCAAAACAGCAGTATCAACAGCGATTTTTACAAAACAGGTTTTCTCTTAAAGTACGATACAAACGGAAACCTTAAGAAAAGAGAACCACTACAGGGATCTGTAAACGGAAATAACTTCTCATCGCAAATCCTCGACCTGGCCATTGACAGCAGCAACAACCTGCACTTTATCATCGGTCTGTCTGCCGGAAGTCACCTTAACGGGAATGTAACGGTACCCGCAGGGTTCATCAACTATTCTTATCAGTATTATCTGGTTAAATACGACCAGAACCTTAACTATGTGAGCAGCATCCTGCTTCCTATACCGCAGGGATCTGTATTTTTTGCTCACTATACCTGTTTTGCCTACGACGAAACCCTGAACAGATATTACATTTCAGGAAACCGTTCCGTAAATATTACGGGGCAGCCTACCGCGTTTACGTATGACGGTAAAGCCATCGTAAACCGAAATTTCCTTCTGGCAATAAACGGTTCAGACGGAAGCGAACTGTGGCGCAGAGAGATTTATTCAGATCCAGTCAACGGATCACTGGCCTCTAATATTATTTCTTCCATAGCAGTAGATTCCAATTCCGATGTTTATCTGGCAGGTCTTATCTGGACTACAGCTCCAAATCAGGAGGTAAAAATTTACGATCCTAATCATCCTAACCAAACCACCTATACATTTAGCCCGCCCGTGCACACCAACATACCCTTACTCGCAAGACTTAACAGCAATGGAACCGTTCAGTGGACCAAAACTCCAACGGCATTTGCAGCCAATTATACATCCAACACTTCATTGGAAGCAAAAGGCATTACTTTTAACGGAAGCGAAGTTGCTTTAAGCTGTTCCGACGCTTATTTTAAATGGGACAGTTTCAGCCTCAACCACCCTAAATTCTATATGCCCGATCCGGTGCTTTTAAGGTTCAGCAAACAAACCGGCATTACGTTGGGTATGCATGATATCAAGGGCGCTTCGGGATCGCATCAGTTTATGACGGCCGTAGCGGCTGACCGTGACGGCAATTACATTGCGGGGGGTGCTTTTTCAGGAAGCCTTTTTACTGGTAATGCTCCAGCTTCAATAGCGCCAATGGTGAGCACAGGGCATTATGACCTGTTTGTTGCCAAACTGGGAGCTTCACCTTGCGGAACGGCTGCAGGCACAGATGTGAAAAAACTCAACGTAACCGTTTATCCGAATCCTGCAAATGAATTGGTTTATATTGAGACGGATGAAACATTATATGATTATGAAATATATAATATACTTGGACAGAAACTCCTTAAAGACACCTTTAAAGGGACAAACTTCATAAACCTGCATTCTCTGGCAAACGGAACCTACTTTGTAAAGCTTACCACACAACAAGGCAGCAGCGCCACCGTTAAAATCATTAAAAAACAATAAAGTTCTCTTTAAAAGAGAACTTTATTGTTTTTATTATTCATAATGTTTCAGCAGGTCGGTCTCATAGGTATCTTCCATACGCACATAAGCATACTTTTTAAAGATTTCGGCTCCTAATTTCCGTTTCTCGAAAATGGCAGACATACCCAGGTAGCATCTTGTATATCCCTCCTTTTGTGCGTGCAGCAGAGTCTGAAAAATGAGCTGACGGTAAAGTTGCAGCCGTTCCGTTCCCATTTCCTGCATTCCTACAAGGATCGGGTTATACGAATGGTTCGTTTTATTGATGAAGCAAAACACAGCACCCAGAATCTCGTTGTGCTGTTTATCCCTTAAAAGCAGGAACTCCCACAGTCCGTTCTCATTCATCGCACTGAATAAACTCTTGTCGTACGTAAAATTATTAATAGCCTTATTGTTCTTTTTTACGTTGAGGTATAAACGGTAAACCCATTCCAATTCTTCATCATTCAGCTGTTGTTTTACTTCTACTTCATACTTATCTGTATAAGGCAGTACATCTTTTCTGAAATGACGTTTTGCCCTTTTTGCCAGTATGCTCTCAAAATCAGGTAAACAGGTCCAGCTAAAATCTTTAAATACGGCGGTTTCCGGCATTTCCACTTCTATAAAGCCCTTATTCATTATACCGCTGCTTAAATCCGTGTTCTTTTCAAAATCACGCAACACCAGCTTTGTAGCCTTTGATTCCGTATATTGCTCCTCAAGAAGTTCCAGCAATACAGCCGTATTGTTTTCTACGTCTTCGTGGTCCAGATATACATGCACACCTTCTGTAAAAGTGCACCCGGTACTCAAGGTATAAGAAGTAAGGAACGAAGCATTATCTCTTCTCAGTGTCTCTATTTTTTCCGAAACCCTTTCCGAAGCCAGCAGATCTTCCTTCCACAGCGCCAGGCTTGTATGCGTGAGTGCCTTTAGATTTCCTTCGCTATCTTTGACTTTATAGTATTTAAATTCCATGTGGTTGGGATCTTCTGCGGGCAAACCGGAAAAATAATCCTCAACAAAGCACATACCGTCATAATCCAGCGCCTGTTCCGTCCCAAGTGTGTTATTCCACAAGTTCCGGTCTATTTCTTTCAGGCTTGTATATACTTCTTTTTGAAAAGCATGCGGATTTTTTTGCTCTGCCTCGTCCTGAACATAAAATCCAAAGGCTTTATATACCTTGTTCAGATTGTTCGAGGTTTCTGCTAATGCATGGGGCATATGGTATTCCAGCGCATTTACCAATTGTTCAATTTGTGTATGACTGTTATGATTGGAGACCGTAATGCGCAGTCCTGCATTTTTGGGCGGAACAGCCGGAAATATTCCCGGATTAACAAAAAAGCCTTCCTCAAACATTCTGTTCACCATGGAATAGGCCGTGTCTGGTGCCGCAGTTCCGATATAAAATACCGGAGTATTGCCATGTGAAAGCACCGGAAGTTCCGTTTGCTTCAACAGCCGGTCCATAAGCGCTATACGCTCTCTTAGCTGCCGCTGTTTTTCGTAAATCTCATCGTGAAGATGAATATGGGCAGAAGCCAGGGCGGCGGCTACCGATGCAGGTTCCAACTGTGCTGAAAACGTAAGAGGTCCCCCGAAATTCCGGATTTGCTGTTGCAGCTGCTTATCTCCACACAGGATTGTAGCCCCGCTTGCTCCGAAAGTTTTGCTCAGTGTACTTATAAGAATAATATTGGAAGGTAATTCTTCCCAATGCCCTTTAATAAAACCGCATCCGTGAATACCGGTCCAGCTCATACCGTGCACATCGTCGAAATAAACATGCAGCAACGGGTATTTCTCCATGAGAGCCTTTAACTCTGCAACAGGAGCCTTATCACCGTACATGGAATAGATGCCATCTGCCATATACCAGATTTTACGGTATTTATTTCCAAATTTTTTAAGATGATCCTCCAGTTGCTGCATATTGTTATGCCGGATCATGTGAACAGGTATACCCTTACTTTTAACAATACTACAGGCATTGTAAACACTCCAGTGTACCTGATGATCCAGAATCACCACTTCCTTGTCGGCTACGGCCTGCGGTATAACGGCCATATGGGCCAACGTACTGTTTTTAGCGATTAAGACAGGATGGCGGTAAACCTTTTCCATTTTTTCTTCAAGAGCAGCGTAAAGCGGATGCGACAAATAGGTCTTGGACAATGGAAACTGCGTTCCGTACCGGAAAACCGCTTCGGCAGCAGCTTGTTTGAGACGCAGATCCTGTTCCAACCCCAGATAACCCGTAGTGGCAAAATGCCACAGCTTACGCCCACGTACGGTAACCGCATCTCCTTTTAGTTCCTCTCCTTCTGCATACAGGTGCACGGTGTTCCGGATTTTGGCATTTTCAATAAAACTATTGATGGTATCGTACTGATTTGGATGGTTGATTTTAGCCATAAAAATGTTTTTTTCTAAAAGTCCCCAAAAAAAACAACAACTGTTTTGTTTGGAATGATAATACTCCTTATTGGTTATTTATCAATTCTTTTTCGTCATTAATACGTTAATTATTAAGTAAAAAGTGATTTTTTGCAATTAAGTAAAGCGCCTGTTTCCGTATTTTTAAGTAAACCATAAAAAAACAATATGAAATCTTACCATGAAAACACCTTTGCACGGTATGCCTTTATCGAAGGAATACTGCATATAACCTATAAAGAAGACTGCTATATTGATGTGGAAGCTGCACAAACCATTGTATATGACCGTCTCAAATTCCAGCAACATTTCAGTTATCCTGTGTTGTGTAATGTAAACAATGTAACCTATATGGATATGGAAGCTCATGAATTTATGAGTTCCCACGGTTTCTCGCTCGTACAGGCGCTGGCGTTGTTAAGCTACAATGCATCTCCTTTTTATATGTCGTTCTTTTTCCTCGGTACTTCCCATTCCAGTATCCCCGTTAAACTTTTTGATTCCCAAAAGGACGCCCTGTTTTTTTTAGAACATTTTAAAAAACAGAAAAGATGTCTTTAAAAGAACTCGACCCCCGCTTACGGGATATTATGGATATGCTCGTGGCACTGGCAAAAGGCGAATTTTCGCGAAGGATTGTACTTACAGGCTCAGAAAACGGCTTGGAAGGGATTTCGGCACTGCTTAATATGATCGCCGAAGAATGGCAGAAACGCATCCTGCATTTTTCATTCGTCCATTCAGGCAAGGCTTATGAATTTTCCTCCCATCTGTTTATTGAACTTAACACAGATTTTGAAATTCTCGATATCGGCCATGAAGCACTCAGTGTGTTAAACCTTGACTGGAACAGCATGCACCATACTTCATTTCTCAGATTCCTAACAGACAAAAGCCGGAAAACGCTCATCGACGCACAGAAAAGGCTCAGCAGGAACGAACTGCTCCTGGTTTCTTTTCCCCTGGTTTTTCAGCATCTGAACCTTTCGTATCACTTTCAGGCAAACCTGCAAAGAACCTGTCACAACCGACGCCTTGTACTTACGCTTAACCATGTAATAATAAAACACGACATCCCTGTAATAGACAATAAAACTACTGAAAACCGCATGTTGCAGAAATCCTACGAAGAGCGGAAAGTTCAGAATGTTTACAACTACCTTATAACCAAAGACCTGTCCGAGGCTGTAACGCTAAAACAGCTTTGTACCATGTTCGGCATTAATATGTACAGCCTTAAAACGAACTTTAAAAGACTCTATAACGAAAGCGTGTATGATTTTTACTTACAGGTCCGGTTAAAACGTGCGCTTATATACATACTCTACAGTTCCTTTCCCCTTAAAAAAATTGCGCAGCTTGTAGGATTTAACAATTACAGTAACTTTCATCGTAATTTTACGGCCTGCTACAACATAAACCCGGGTGATTTACGGCGCAAGGAATTCAATCTTTCCTCTTTCGCAGAAAAAAAATCTGGCAACCCATAGTACCATAACCTTCAAAATACTTATTCGTCAGCTATTCAACTTTTCAGGTATTTACTTTAGAAAAAACGTCATCTAGCTTTACATAACCCAAATTGTAATGCCATGCGAAACTTTCTAAAAAACGGATACCTTTTATGTGTATACCTGTTCATACTGTTGTTTATTTATGCAGCCGTAAGCAAGCTCACCGATTTTCAGAATTTTAAAATTCAGCTTGCGCAGTCACCTTTACTTACTGCTTTTGCTTCCTTCATCGCCTATGCTGTCATTGGTATGGAGGTACTTATAGCAGTACTGCTGTGTTTTTCAGTAACCCGTAAAACAGGCCTTTACCTGTTCCTCGGCCTTATGTGGGCCTTTTCTGTTTACATTTACCTCATCCTTAACCACAGTCCGTTTGTTCCGTGTTCCTGCGGAGGCGTGCTCGAAAAAATGGGATGGGATGAACATCTTGCCTTTAACCTGCTCATCTGTATGCTGGCTTTAGCCTGCTGTCTGTATGCCGATACCGGAAGATCATTAAACAGACGCCTTCTGCTTTCAGGCTTCGTCATCTGTTGCAATGCCATTGTTGTATTCGGGCTGTACCAGGAATCTGAATATCTTTTGCGCAATGAAAACCCGTTTGTAAGGAGGTTTGTACCACACGTTGTGGATAACGCAAAATATTTAAACCTTGATGCCGATTCCTACTATATTGCCGGATTGACAGAAGACACGCTTTATCTTGGGAATCATATGGCTCCTTTATCTATAAAAGCCGTTGCAATGAATCTTTCTTCGAAAGAGCATTCCATAAGTCTCGATGAAACACGACGTACCTTCAAAAGTCTGTCCGTAGAGGTGTACGGGCACTTCTTTTATGTTAGCGACGGTACGGTTCCCGTGATCTACAAAGGCACGGTAAACAATTGGAAAGCCCGTAAGTTTATGACCGAAAAAATCTATTTTTCCCTTCTGCGTCCTGTGAGTCCGGATGAGTTCCTGTTCCGCAGTCAAAGGGCTTTTAACGGTGAACATATATTGGGAAAACTACGTACGGTCAACACCCGTTTCGAACTGTACGACCACGTGCTTCAGAAACAGGTTGACGGTGTATTCGACACCGACGGTCAGCTCATAACCGATCCTGTAACAAACCAGGGAATCTATACCTATTATTACCGTAACGAATACAAGGTATACCAACCCGGTAAAAACGACTTTAGCAGCGGTAAAACCATCGATACAACGGGCACTGCACAGCTAAATCTTGCGCAACTCCCGAACGGCACACGCAAAATGGATACTCCTCCTTACAAGGTAAATTCCCAAACCTACGCCTTTAACGGTTTCCTTTACATCCACTCGGAACAAATGGGTAAAAACGAGCCTAAAAGAATTTGGAACCAGGCCATCATCATCGATGTATACGATTACAACCTCAACGAATACCGGTACAGTTTTTATGCCTACGATTATGAAAAACACAAAATAAGGCAGTTTGCACTTAATACCCACTACTTTTTCGGACTTGCGGGCGATGTCCTCATCCGTTTTGAACGTATAACCAAATAATTATATAACCTATCGGCCGGTAGCAGGGGAATGGTTGAAAACCTGTAAAAAAGAGTAAACCGCTAACAACTAAATTATTAAATATGAAAACAAATATTAAAAAAGCCGTGCTGCCATTTGCCGTAATGGTATTCGGCGTAGCTGCAGCCTTTACAACGAATGCTGTTAAACACAATGAAACAGCAGATGCCCTAATGGATGTTTACCGTTACGATATCAGTAAGCCCGAGGGACAACGCTGTGTTAAAATCATCGATATAGACTGCGTTGTTGGACCCGGGGTGGTATGTACCGATATTGGGGGTAACCAAGTCTGGGGTTCACCTGTTGAGGATAACGGATCGCTAAGCTGTACTACGTTTTTATCAAAACCTTAAAAAGAGGGCTGCTATGGCAGCCCTTCCTTTATCCATTCCGGCTCTGGTGCCCCTTTGAGGTAATGATTAAACCAGGAAAACATTTTTTGTTGCAGATCTATCTTATTTTCCATCCTGTTTAATACATGCCCTTCTTTTTCATACAGCAGCATGTTCACTTCTTTTTGTTGATTTTTTAAAGCCAGGAACATGGAAACAGACTGGCGCGGTTCTACCGTATCATCTTTTTTCCCCGACCATAACAGCAAGGGAGTGGTAATATGCGAAGACTGGAAAACGGGTGAATTCTCGATATACTGATCCGTAAGATCAAAAAAGCCCTTTTTCATGCGGAAACTCTGTTCGGGAAACCTCCAGGATTCACTTCTTAAACTGATACTGTTAACCGAGAAGTACCAGTTGGTAATATCTGCAACACCAGCACCTGAAACGGCCGTCTTGAAACGATTGGTCTGTGTAATGATGTAGTTGGTTTCATAACCTCCGAACGAATGCCCCGTAATCCCTACCTTATCGGGATCAATACTGCATTTTTCGAGCGCTTTGTCCAGCGCTTTAAGTACACATCTTGTAGCTGATTTTCCGGGTGCACCGTATTCGTAATAAATATCGGGTTCCAGTACAAAATAGCCATTATCCGTATAAGTTCTGTGGTTAAAGCCTATTTCACTCGGTTTAAAAGGAGACTGGTAGTGGTGTTGTTCTTTAGCCTTATCCTCATAAATATAAACAATGGCCGGATAAAGCTGACTTGGATCGTAATTCAGAGGGTAACGTACAATAACGCCCTGCCGGTTCCCGTCTTCATTTACCCATTGTACATATTCGGTTTGCAGTTTCTTTGCCTGTTCATCTGCCGTTCCACCCTGGTAAACCAGCGTTTCCCTTCCGGTAGCTATATCATACACATAAAGTGCCGGCGGCATATTGGCCTTTTCCTTTATATATGAAACGGCGGTTTTAGACAGGCACATCTGGCTGTAGTGCGCTTTGTCCTGTACAAGTTCTTTGAGCTCAAAAACATCATTGAGCAATGAAAGACCTTCTTCGGTATAATCTTCCTTACTCCAATGTACTATATGGTATTTTTCATCTTTGAGCCTGCGGTCGTAGTCAAATGAAAACGGCAGGCTCTTCATTTCAAAATGAGGCGCGTAAAACCGGTAAACCCGGGATTGCCCGCTTCCCTGTGTTACTTTTTTATAGTTGTTATGCTGTAGATCGTATACCCATATATCGTTTAAATCATAAAAAAAGAGCCAACGGTTTCTCCATGTTGCCATTTTCTGTAAAACCACATCATACTGTTTCAAATGGTACTGGTCGTTTTCCCGGTAAAAAACACCACCGCTGTTTTTTGTAAATGCCTTCCGCTTATGGGTTTTGTAATCATAGAGTATCCAGTCTTTGTCCTTCAGGTATAAAATAAAGGGAAATGCTTCGGTATTGTAAATCATTTCCCGGTAACCGGTAAAGGTATCCAGTTTCTGCCTGTCCTTAAAATCTTCCGTATACATATACACCTCTATATCGGGAGTAAACTGGTTGCTGCCATCACCAAATTCATAAGAAAGCACTCTTTTTCCGTCATGAGTTACCGCAAACCGCACGTTCCGTTTAGCCGTTGCAAGGTTAAGAAAGGTTCCGTTCTTTAAATCGGCTATCCCCAGCTGTGCCCGCGTTTCTATATCCTTTTTTACGGCCGGGGTCGTACCTGTTGTTTTTCCCAGCCAGATTTCAGGTTCCGGTGTTGCAGTCACGGGTAAGGTTATTTTTACGGGCAAGACAATGTACCGGTCCGACAAAACCTTTACCGAACCAAACAGCGTATCTATGACGGTATGGCTGTGATCGGGCTTTATTTTTCCGTTGAATACCGACGTACAGCTGCGGTTATCAAGCTTAAAAATTTTATACTCCGATGCATTGTTGGTGCATACATAAGCAGTATTGCCTTTGCTGTTCCAGACAATTTTCTTTATGTGATCGGTTATTCCGTATTCGTTCCTGTTCCATGTTTTTGCCTTGTTCGTTGTAAAATCATACAGCTGCAGCAGCTCATGAGTGCCCCATACCATTTTTCCTTTATTGGCCGACAGCTCAAGATACTTTGCCTGACCCAGTGTCCGGGTTTTATTGGTTACAGCATCCCACATTTTCAAGTTCCCCGCATCTTCCCTGTAAACCAGCACATTCTCGTTGTTCAGCCAGTAATAATCTGTTACCTGCTTTAGCGTATCTATACGCATTTCGTCCAGAGCAACACGAAACAGGTGTTTGTGTTTATAATCGAATGCCAGCAGCAGTTCGTTGGTTAATACTGTTTCACTGACAATATTTGAAAATGTTGCACTGGCTTTTGTTTTGAGGTTCTGGAGTTTTAGTACCCTGTCCCCGGAGGTCCGGATAAAGTAGGTCACAGCCGAACCGTCATCGTTTACCTTATCGTTAAAAGGTGTTTCTTCAAGTTCATGAAGCACCTGCCCTGTTACGGGACAGGTACTCACAACTAACAAACAAATAATATGAAAAATAATTGCTTTCATTCTATATTAATATCCCGCGTTCTGCGGCAATAAATTAGGGTTTAACAATAGTTCATTTTCCGGTAGCGGCAACAGGCTGAAGTACGGTTGCCAACCGGGTTTTACCTGTAGCAGGACGTTTAAGCGGTTTCTGCGCTTTAAGTCGTAAAACCGGTGACCGAATTCACAAAAAAGTTCCGTCCTGCGTTCTTTTAGTACCGCCTCTATGGCCGAAGCCCGGTCGGATACATTCACATCGGGAAGTCCTGCCCTGCTGCGTAAGGCGTTAAGCATGGCGTTGCAGGTTTCCCAGTTGTTTTGTTCAGCCGCCGCCTCAGCTGCTATAAGGTACATTTCTTCTATACGTATAATAACGGAATATTCTTTTGATGGCGTACTGCTGCTGCCTCCCCTTTGGGTATATTTATGAGCATGCGCATCTTCCGGACTGCCTGCTACATATCTTACCCAGCTGTCTTTACGCAGATCGTTCGTTTCCAGACTGTTTAAAAAAGCACTGGAAAGCCTAGACTGCGGTGCCGGCAACGCTTCAAAAATATAAGTATCGGCTTCGAGGGCGTTGCGGCCTTCCGTTTCGGGTTTAAACTGCCATATAGCACTTTGGCTGTCCTTTAAGAACACCCGGTTCAACGGTTCGGGTTTATAGGACGCATTTGCCAGCACCGTTTCGGCATATTGCTGCGCCGGCTGCCATTGCTCCGTATATAAATAAAGCCGCGCCAGCAGTGCCTGAACCACCGCCTGGTTTATACGCACACGCTCTGCCGACGGATAAATAGCGGTAAGCAGCCCTTCGGCCTGCTTTAAATCATTCTCAGCGCGCCGTATTACCTCCACAACTGAAAGCTTGCCTGTTTGTTGGTTTATCCTGTAATCGGTCGTGGTTATATAGGGCACCGCACCAAATGTTTGTGCCAGGTAAAAGTGAAGCATACCGCGTACTGCGAGTGCCTCACCCTGAAGCTGCTGTTTTACGGTTCCGGAAATACCGGTTGCCTCTTCCAGTCCTTCCAAAACAGTGTTCACCGTATAAATTTGCCTGTACGTATTGTTCCACCATTCCGTTATTACACTGTTAGAAGGCAGCACCGTGCCGTCATAAAAATTTTTGAAATAAACGGTCTGTGTGGTGGTTATTTCCAGTTCATCGGTATAACAGGCCAGTAAAAAACCGCAGCCGTTTGTATTTCCGCTCAGGAAACCGTTGCCCCTCATTAAGGTGTATACCTGTGTAAGTGCGGCCGTTGCCAGTTTTTCATCGTTGAACACTTTGGTATGGTCTATCTGGTCTTTAGGCATTTCAATTTCCAGGAAATCATTACAGCCTGTCGGTATGGTGAATCCTGCCAGTAATAGCAGGCATAATGTTAGTTTTTTCATGATTGCTTGTTTTAAAAGGTTATCGAAACGGCAAAAGCAAGGGTTCGCAACGCAGGTAAAAAAGATCCTGTCGTTTCCGGATCGCTTCCCCGGAACCTGCTCAGCGTAAAAAGGTTGTAGCCCTGAACCGAAGTCGTTACGGTGGTATGGTGCAGGCCGTAAGGTTTAAAAGTATATTGCAGCTGTACCGATTTAAGCCTTGCATAATCGGCATTGGCAATTACGGCATCGCTCATTTTATAATTCTGGTAGGCCTGTACGGCCGCTGTATTGCCGCCCGTGGAAGGCATCTGGTACACTGCACCGGGCTGCGGGTGATAAGCCGTCATATCTAAGGGACCGTTTCTGTTGACACCCGGTAAGGCACCGTAGTAGTCCTGGGTCAGGGCCTTTTGTTTTACAAACTGAACCAAAAAATCAAACGACCAGTTTTTATACGAGAAGCGGTTGGCTATTCCTCCGAATAACGTAGTACCTACATTTACAGACCGGTTACGGTCGGCTATGGTTATTTCGCCGTCGTTATTGGTGTCTTCCACTTCGTATAACCCGGTTTCCCTGTTAATTCCGGTATAATGGTAAACCTTTCGTATGGTAACGGGTTGACCTATTTCATAAGTATTCGCGTAGGTAGATTCCTTTAAGTTTGGAAATGCAACAAGCCTGTTTTTAGGCATACTCAGGTTGATGCTGGTACTCCAGTAAAATGTTTTTTTATCTATATTGGTACTGCGCAGCGTAAACTCCCAGCCCGAATTCTCCACCGTTGCCCTTAAGTTGGACTGTACGCTGTTAAAACCCGTGGTACCCGGCAGCGGAATCCCAACGAGCTGGTTCGATGAACGGTTGTGGTAGTAGGAAACAGCCGGAGCCAGCCGCCCGTTAAAGAACTCCAGTTCCAGTGCAGCTTCGAACTTTTTATTTGTTTCCCAGCTAAAATCGGGGTTGTACAAACGCAGGACTTCCAACCCGGCATTGGCGTCGTATTTAAAGCTGCTGATACCAAACGTATTCAGGTACTGGTAATCGCCTATTAAATCGCTGCCGGCAATACCGTAGCTGGTACGCAGTTTTCCAAAACCGAGCCAGCGGTTGTTTTCGAATACTTTTTCACGGCTGAACAGCCACGCAGCTCCTACGGCGCCAAAGTTGGCAAAACGGTTGTTGTTTCCAAAACGGCTCGATCCGTCCCTGCGGCCTGTAACGTTTAGGATGTACCTGCCATTGTGTATGTAATTGACCCTTCCGAACACTGCCGTGTAGCGGTAAGCCGATTCGGTATCGCCCGTAATACGCTGGTTGGCCGCATTGGCAAAGTTCATAAGGAGTTCGTTCGATGTAAAGTTGCTGGCCGAAACAGCGCGCGCTTCCTGTGTGCGTTCTTCAAATGTAGCACCGAACAAAATGCTCCATACTCCCGATTCCGTTTCCTTATCCCAGCTGATTTTGGGTTCTGCAATCCAGTTGGCTCTTTTGGTTACCGACTGCACGGCCGACGAATTTCGGCTGGTGAGTCCGAATGCCGGGTTGTAAATGGTATGCGGCAATGTACGGGTTTCGGTTAAAGAAGTATTTCCGGCACCTGCACTTACCGAAACCTCCAGTCCTTTAACCGGGCGGTACCTTAATACCAGCCTGGATATCACATCGCTGATGCTGACAAAATACTGCGCGTTGAGTTTGGCCATGGGATTTTCAAAGGTGTTGTTTTCCCAGTTTAAGCTGCCATCTGCATGGTACAGGGCCGGTGCATTGGGAGGCAGGAAAATATGGCTTGTAAAGTCGTTTGCCATTAAATGGTTGTCCTGGTCAGATTTTTGTACGTTGGCCTGCAGTGCGAACTTCTTATTCCCCGATTCATGGTGTACGTTAAGCAGAAAGCTTGTGCGTTTATAGCCGAAGTCACCCGGAAACACCGTACCGTCTTTACGATTGGCAGCGCTTAGTGCATAGCGGGTTCCGGCATTGCCACCCGAAACGGAAAACTGTGTGTTCTGCGCAACGGCCGCACCACCAATAAATTCCTTCTGCCAGTTGGTATACCGGTTTTCATCCCAGGTACCGTTTACATCGTAGGCATTGGCCGGATAGGTTTCAATACCGTCATTGGCATACGCATCGCGGCGCATTTGCAGGTATTGCGGTGTATTCATAAGATCCATAAAGCGTGTAACGGTACTTACCGAAGTGGTAGACAGTGCCGAAAAGACCGTTTCGTCCAAACTGCCCTTTTTAGTGGTGATAAGCACCACACCGTTGCTACCGCGCGAACCGTAAATAGCTGTAGCATCGGCATCTTTCAGTACTTCAATGCTTTCGATATCGTTGGGGTTCATACTGTTCAGCGGACTTATGTTTCCAAACGGAATCACACCGCCGGAAACCGTATAATCGCTCATGGTTTGCGAAGCATAAGGTACGCCGTCAACGATATACAGGGGCGCATTCCCCTCGGTACGTAAACTGTTGCGCCCCCTTATGTGTATATCGAAGCCACTGCCGGGGGTGCCGCTGCTTTGCGTAATATTAACCCCTGCCATACGACCCTGCATGGCGGCCAGCGGGTTGGCTACGGGCTGCTGCCCGATGTCCCTGCCTGTAATTTTACTTATGCTGCCCGTGCGTTCCTTATCGGTTACGCTGTAATAACCGGCATTGATGACAACTTCTTCGAGCACATCTTCATCGGCTTTCATTATAACGTTAAGCGTGTTGCTCTTTGTTTTTAACTGTAGGGTTTTATAGCCGGTGTATTCAAAGATCACAGCCGTATTTTCTGCTATGTTTAGGGAATACCGGCCGTTTTCGTCGGTGTGGGTACCTGTTGCCGTTCCATCCTGCCGCACGGTTACCCCTTCCATAGGCGTACCCCGGGCATCTTTTACCACACCGCTCAGGGTGTTTTGCTGCTGTGCCTGCGTTATAAGCGGACAAAAAATAAGGAGCAACACCCACAACAGGGGGGCGGCAGGTGCTGCAAAACTAAATTTTTTCATACTTTTGTACGGTTAATTAATAATTCCGTTAATTAATTGCATCTCCCTGTTCAGGTCGCCAAACTTTGATTACGGGGAGATCTTTTTTTATACGGGAGTTTTTCTTACCTCCCTGAACCCGGGTTTATACCCCATAGTGCTACAGCCGGCCGGCTGCAACTGCTTCACATTTAAGCTGCTTTTGATTGTAACGGTGAAAAACGAGGTGTGAACCGCCTTAAATTTGGAATTTGCATTTAAAGGTGTTACTTTTAAAGTGCGGTTATTATGTAATTCCGGAAAAATGTATTCCGAAAATCCAAGGGGTTCTTTTGGTTCACGATTGGGCACACGGCCTTTTCCAACCCACCTCTTTTTTTGAATACGGGGGATGTACGATCCAACGTGTCGTCGTTATGCTTCTATAGGCTAATGCCTGCACTTATAGTGTCATTTTTCTATTTTTCCGGTTTTTATATTGAATTCACACGAACAGGGTAACTTAAAAAGTATTTTGCAGACATCTCACTGTTCGTTCACATGCTAAACAAATATAGAAACAAAATAATGAATATGCAAATTATTGGTTATATAATCACTAATTATCATAAAACACCATGAAAGACGACGCTCCTAAACGAAACAGTATCGTAAGTTCACCGGATTACCGGGCACTTACGGGACAAAAACTCAAGCAATACCGTTTGGAGTGCGAATTCAGCATGGACGACATCACCGATATGACGGGCATACCCAAACGTACGGTAACCGATATAGAAAAAGGCAAAACCACCAACATTGACTATTATGTGGAATATGCCCGCGCGGTACAGTACCCACTGGAAACCCTGACCGATTTCGGTATTCCCCTAATCCCGCGTTTTGAACTCAGCGCTGAAAAACGCGACAAAATACGCCTTACGGCCCTGGTACGCCGCTACATATTGGAAAGTGGCTTTTTAAACAAGGCCCGTTTTGCCGACGATATTTTTAAACAGCTCGTAAGCCTGAAGCTTATACCCGATGATAAAGATTATGCTACACGTATTCCGGGTATACTGCGTAACCTTACGGCTGCCGGTACTGTTAATGTTATAGAAAAAAAGGGCAACAAAAACATTTATACCCTGGGGCAGTCTGCAGATGTTTTAGGCAACGTGGCCGAAACCGGTGCCGCCTATACCCAACCCGCCAAAGGTTCCGGGAAAACAAAAAAAGGCTGAACTGTTTTTGCTGTTTTTTTGCGTATCTTCCTGTAAAAGCAACCGTTCTTTTTCGTACCTTTTATATACACGGTTCAAGTGTTAAATTGACCCAAAAGCTTCGCTTATACTTTTTCTGCTTTTTAAACAACAGCCTGTTTTTAATGCTGCTTTTTCTTATTTATCCTTAACGAACATCGGAAACCCTTCTAGGTACTAGCTTCGTACCTCGTTCGCCCTTTGTTCGGGGTTAAAAATTCCGAAAATCTTTCGGTTTTCATTTTTGTTAAAAAGGTCGTTTTCCATAGCTGTTTTCATTTGGTTTGTTCCCGTTTCATATACTCCGCCAGCAGGTTTTCGTTGGTATCAGCACTTTGTTCAAATTTTTCGCTGATGCGGTCACGGTCGGCACGGGGACGGTCCTGGCTGAGCTTTTTTTTGGCTTCTATGCGTGTAACGGTCACCTCAAACGCCACGAGTTCGTTTAACAACGCATTTACAGAGGTTTCGGGCAGCTGCTGCCATTGTTGGGTATAGCTGCTTTCATAAAAGCCAATGGTTTTCTCCAATAACTTTAATACCTCTGACCGCCCGCTTATGATCTTTGCCGTACCATACGCATGCACCGCCATATAGTCCCAGGTAGGCACGCTTACCTTGCGTTCGTACAAGGTGGGCGACACATAGCCGTGCGGTTCTGAAAATACGATGAGGTGCGTTCCCGTTTCAAGTGCCTGTGCCTGTATGTTGGCTTTGGCCAGGTGCGTGGTCAGCACCACGTTACCGTTGCGTACTTCCGTAACTACGGGCAAATGCGTGGCTACAGGTTCGTTATGCAGTACCGAGGTAAAAACCGCAAAGCTAAAGCGCTGCATAAAGGCTACGGCTTCACCGGGATCTTTCATAAGGTTTACGGGAGGTATGTACATGGTGGTTCGTTTTCCTAAAAATACGTGTTTCTTTACATGTGGTTGTACCCGAACTACCGAACTTCTTAAAATTTAACATTCGGCTTGCAAAATACCCCTGAATAGGTTACTTTTAAAGTGCGAGTTTAATGAATAACAGTTCCGGAATGCCAAAGCGTTCGGGTGGAATTTGGTGTTTTAAAACTGTTGGTTTTTAGCATGCATGTTACCTCCTGGATTTACCTTATGGAGGATGTGCAGATTCGGTGTTTAAAAGCTTCGTTCTCATAAATTAGATTTTATGTGGTTATGGAACGATGTTCGCAAAGTGGGTTCCTGCAGAAAAAAGCAAGGGACGGCCTCACACTTTAGAACCGAGGGCGACCAAACCCAACTTCAAAACCCGAAGGTTTAAAAGCTTTCACCTAAAGCTAACGTGAGAACCGCCCATGCCGTATACAAAAGTATAAAACTTTATGACATGGAGCGATTTCACGAGTTCCCGGTGAAAATTTTGGTCGTTTCGGTTCGAGAAACATCGTTTTAATTGACCTTGAACAGGTTCATTATCAATTCGCTAGAACAAATATACAAATATTTTTAAACTATTCGCTATAACGAACGGTTTTTTTCTAAAATATTTTTTATGGATAATAAAAGTTATAAAATAAATCTCAATAAGAAACTTTGTGAATATATCACAAAGCGATTCTTATCTGATTTTGACAAATCAAAAGACAAGAATAGTCAAAATAAATATGCAAAGGCAGTTGGTCTCACTTCATCAACAATTGGTAAAATAGCAAAAGAAGAGGGTTATAATATTCCGGTGGCAACAATAGCTTTAATTTTGAGACATGAAAAAGTCGAAATGGAGGAATTCTTCGCAGATTTTAATCAATATTGGAAAAAGTAAGATTTATAAATAAAATTAGCAATGAATTTTAAAGATATTAAATTTCCAATTACTTTAAAAATTAGTTCTTCTGGCAATATGATCCCTTTAGAATTTTTCGGAGAAGTTATCCCTATGTCGAAGAAAATACAATTCAAATTGGGTTACTTTAGCTCATCCTCAATAAGTACTTTGTCCTATGGTTTTGCACAGTTTATATATAATGGGGGAACAATAGATTTTTTAATAAATCATTTTGTCAATGACAATGATTATAAATTGATTAATGGTAATTATATATTAGAGCCTGATTTTTACAATTCGATTGAGCAAAATATACTTAATGATTTAGAACGACTCAACGATATTCTTACAAAAAAACAAGTTAATCATTTTTATAATTGTTTGCGTTACTTGATTGATAATAACAGAATCAGTATTATTCCTGTGACTACCAAAAATGGAGAGATTTCTCATTATAAAGAAGCTTTATTTTGGGATAATGAAGATAATTTAATTAATATCGTCGGTAGTTGCAATTTCACATATAAAGGAATCGTCTGTAATGGCGAAAGCTTCGTAATTAATCGCTCCTGGGGTGAAGCATCAGAAAGAGCAAATATTAAAAATGAGATTAAAGATTATGAAGAAATCTTTAAAAAGGAATCGAAGGATTTTATTTATTTGAATCCCGAGAAACTAATCAATATAATCAAACAAAAATCTATATCACTTGACGAAAAACAACTTTTAGAAGAAGAGTTGAATCTTGTTGAATTAGACGGTGAAGTATATACTGAAGAAGAGCATAAAATTAAAAAAGTTAATATTTCTTTAAAAGAGAAATTTAACAAAACCGTTTTTAAGATTGTTAATGAGCCTAAATTCCCTCCTCCTTATAATCCTAGAGAATATCAAGTTAATGCCTATAATAATTGGGTTGAAAATGATTTCACAGGTCTTTTTGGTATGGCAACTGGGACTGGAAAAACAAAGACTTCATTAAATTGTGTATTAAATGAGTATGAAAAAACCAATACCTACTATGTAGTTATTTTAGTACCATCAATAGCATTATTAAATCAATGGGAAGAAGAAGTTTTATATTTTAATTTTAAAAATATTATTAAAATTGGCGGAGGAAATAATTGGGAAAAGGAATTCTCTAATTATGTAAGCAATTTCAATGCTGGATTAAGAAAAAATGTTGTGTTGATTTCAACCTATGCTAGTTTTACTTCAAGTAAATTTCAAAAGTATTTCAAGAAAGTTGAGACTGAATTTATATTAATTGCTGATGAAGCTCACAATATGGGGGCAAAGAATATCAAAACTGCAATGAATAATTCATTGATAAAAAAGCGAATTGGTCTATCCGCAACTCCAAAACGAATATATGATCCAGAAGGAACTGCATTTATAGACCAGTTTTTTAATGATAAAGAACCCTATACTTATAATTTTTCGATGAAAGAAGCTATGGATAATGATTTCCTTTGCAACTATAAATATTACCCTGTAATCGTTGAATTAAACGAAAATGAGTTAGAAGAGTACATTGAAATTTCCAAAAAACTTTTAAAATTTTTTGATTTTGAAAAGGGCGAGTTTAAAAATGATCCAATCGTTGAAATTTTACTTTTAAAAAGAAAAAACATCATTCATAAGGCAAATAACAAAATTGAATGTTTCAAAAATATTTTACTAGAATTAAAACAGATTAATAAACTCAAATATATTTTCACTTACATACCTGAAGGCTATGTATATGAAGAAGATGGAACATCTGAAAGAATGTTAAATAAATTTTTAGTAGCTGGTCACGGAATGTTACCTAATCTAAAAATGAATTCGTACATCGCAGATGGACAAAATTTGAATGATTTGTTAAGAGGTTTTTCCGAAGGAAAAATTGATATGCTATTTGCAATGAAGATGTTAGATGAAGGTGTTGATGTTCCAAGAGCAGAGATTGGTATTTTTGCTAGTAGCACAGGAAACCCAAGACAATTTATACAACGAAGAGGAAGATTATTAAGAAAGCACGATGACAAGGCTTTTGCAACTATATACGATATGGTAGTAATACCGAGATTAAATGACAACAATGTTGAACTTTATAAAATGGAACGCAATCTTGTTCATAATGAATTGAGAAGAGTTGGTTACTTCGCCAGTTTAGCATTAAATTTTTATGACTCAAAACAAACTTTAGAGCACGTTTGTTTTAAATACGATTTGGATTTAGATACAATAATAAACGAACTTTAAAATGGATAGAAATAAAGTATTAAAAGAGATATTGAGCGATGAAGAGCTTTGCAAAAAATACAACATAAAAGAAGTCGATAAGCTAACTACAAACGCTCCGTATCATAACAAATTAGTTGAAGTCTTATCGGTTATCATTAACGAGAATGATAATAATTTGAGTGATTCACAGATTTACAAAAAGATTAAAAACATTCATAACATAGGCTGATTATGGCATCAATTATTAATAGTATTTCATTTAAAAACTTTTTCAATTACTATGGAGATTATTTTGAAACTCGATATGATTTTGAAGAAGGAGTTAACATTATAGTAGCAGACAATGGAGCTGGAAAATCTAAATTTTTCAATGCTTTTCTATGGCTTTTTTATGACCAAATATTAGATTCTGATGATAAAATCAAAAAAGGCATAAAAGATATAGCAGTAAAAATTATATCCGATAAAGCAAAAAGTGAAACTTCAATTGGGAACAGTATTGACACTGGAATTCAAATAGAATACTCTAATGGAAGGTTCAAATTTCAAATAACAAAATCTTTTACAGCAACTCGTATTAGCGAAAGTATTACATCATTTGATAGTTGGCAAATTATCATCAATGACGTTGAAGTCAATCGAACTGATCATATTTTACCAAAATATACTCCTGTCTATGATGCAGATGAAAAATTGAATATAATTAAACAACTTATACGTCCTGATCTGAGGCAGTACTCCTTTTTTCAAGGTGAGGAAGTTGATAGTATAATTGATTTCGGTAAAAAATCAAGTATAGAAGAAGCAGTACGGACTTTAACGGATATTAGTAATTATGAGGAATTAGTCGCTTTAACCAAAGATTTTAAAGACAAGGCTGAAAAAGATTTGAATAAGCAAACTAAATTTAATTCTGACCACAACGAGAGATTAGATAAAGCCATCAAGTTTAAACAAGATGAGGAAGCTAAATTAAATATCGAAAATATAAAACTCGGAGAGTTTGAAAAACTTTATGATGATGCTGAACAGGAAAAAAATGATCTTGAACAAAATTTTTCTAATGCTGAAAAAAGGAATGAATTAGATAATAAAATAAAAGAAAAAAAGAAAAAAACGAATGATGTTGGTACTGAATATAACAACTTTTTAGACAGTATCAATAATAGATTTTTTGATGGAAACTTTTCTTGGATTTCACTAGGTTTTGATTCTGTAGTTGACGATTTTCAAAATAAAATTCAAAAGTTTAGAGATATTCATTATGAGAAAAAAGCATTATTGAATATTAATAATGATCCAAATAAGCATTTTCATTTTTTACCTGTAAATTCTCCTGATAGCGTTTCTCTAAAGAGTATGATTGACCACGAGCATTGTTTCGTATGTAATCGACCTGCGCCGGTAGGAACTGAAGAATATGATTTTATAGTTAGACTTAAAAACAGGCCTGTTGAAGTTAAAAATGAAACTGAATATGTGAAAAATAATTTGGACAGTTTTTTTAGTGACTTGCAGATTAATGCTCAACCTTTTTACAATAAAATTACGAATATTACTGATAGTATTCTTCAAACCAGAGAAAAAGAAGCTACTCTAAATGAAAGGTTAACCAAATTAAAAAAGGAGCTAAAATCATTAAAAGACCAACGAAAAGACATTCTGATTTCGGGAAGTAATGGTGAAGATTCACTAACTATTATCAACAGATATAAAGGAGCTATTAGAAGAATCGCAGATTCTTCTAATCAGATAGAACGATTAAAAGAAAATATCAAAAGATTAAAAAATAATATTCAAAATACCGAAAAAGAAATTCAATCTCTACGACCAAGTAATATTCCTGAGGGATATTTATTGAATTATGAAATCAACTCCGATTTAGCGGAGGCAACTGAAAAGGCAAAAGACAGAGTATTTGACAATATGGTTAATTTACTTGAAAAGTATGCTAATGAACACTTTCAAAGTTTGATTAAATACAATGATTTAGCCGGTGGAATATTGAAGTTTGAAAAATCTCCTTCAGGTTCAATTTTGTTTAATTATTTAGATAGCAAAGGAAATGTTGTACACGGTAGTTCAGAAGGTTTCCAACGTATGAAAAAATTTTCTGTCGTTATGGCTGTTATTTCTGCAAATACTGCAAAATATAATTATCCATTATTGGCGGACGCTCCTATTTCTGCTTTTGGAGAAGGATTTACGGAAGGATTCTTCGAAGCTACAGGAAATGTGTTTCCACAAAGTATTGTTTTGGTCAAAGATCTATACAAAGGTAATGATAAAATGAAAATTAATGATTTGGGTAAAAAATTATTGAAAGATCCATTAGTAAAAACTATGTACGTAAATCAAGTAACTGAAGGAGTTGAACAAGTGGATTTAATTACAACTAAAATAAAATTGAAATAATGACAAGTCAAGAATTTAAATCGAACCTTTTAATAAAAAGACCTCGTTATGCTAATAGTAGAATTCCAATTATTGAAATTTTAGCAAATAAAGGAAGTAGGAAATCTGAATACAGTCAATTTGGACCTATCTATGAATTGTATATTTATGCTTTTATGTTAGGGCTAAAAAACAATTTAAGATTACCATTGCCCCCTAGAGATTTGACTTCTGATTTTTTAGAACTGGGAAAATGGAAACGAGACTCTTCTTTAGTAGATTTTTTAATAATGATTATTTTTACTCGAAGTGAAGAAATAGGGTTTGACTGGAATGAAATGGAAGATATGCAAGAAGCTGATTTGAATATTGTAATCTCAAAAATCATCACTTTTATTGAAGAGTATGCTAACGGAGGATTAGAGCATCTACATGATTTATTAGATAAAGGTCAATTAGAAAATTCACATTATATGTTTATTGATTTATATAGAAATATCTAAAAATGACTATCAAAGAAGCAATAATAAAAAGTTTAGAGGAAATTAAAGGATTTGCAAATCCTCAAGAGATTCATGATTATATTGTGAAATCAGAATATTTTGAGTTTGGTGCTAAAAACCCAGTTGCCATTGTGTCAGCCAATCTTGGCGATTTAATTCGAAGGGGAGATTCTAGACTCCGAAGACAAAAAATTCAACGAAATTCGTATTCGTATATCTTAACAAAATATGAGCAGGATATAAATGCTGCTGTAATTGAAAAGGATAAAGTTGATGGTCTTATCGAGAAGAGTAAAAGAAAAAATTTTCATGAAAGAGATTTACATAAACTTGTAAGCAGCTATTTAAGAAGTAATAATATTTTTTCAAAAACAATTTTTCATGAACAATCGACTAATAAAAGTGATAGTCACCAAAAATGGATTCATCCAGATATGGTTAGTCTACAATTTGTGACTATGCAGTCCCCTATTAATCAATCCTTTCTTAAAGCTATAAATCGATTTGATACTTTCAAGGTAACTTCTTATGAAATTAAAAAGGAAATAAATACAGATTATGAACTCAAACAATTTTTTTTTCAGGCTGTATCTAATTCTAGCTGGGCTAATTACAGTTATTTAATAGCATTTGACATCAGCAATACACTTCTTGAGGAGATGAAAAGGCTAAATCAATCATTCGGCATTGGTATTATAGAACTAAAAGCAAATCCATTTGAATCAAAAATATTATTTCCTGCTAAGTTTAAGGAATTGGATTTTTATACTATTGATAAGCTTTGTAAACTGAATAAACCATTTGAAAAATTTATAGAGCAAGTTGAAAAACTCATGACTGTCCCTGATAAATTCTTTAATGCCTCTAAATTAGAATTAGAAGAGTTTTGTGACGATTTTTTAACGACAGATAGTGAAAGTGAAGAATATTGTCGTGAGAAAAGAATTCCTTGGGAAAACAATTGATCAAACTTAAAAAAAGAGTGAGCTTTCAAACTCACCCTTTTTTATAAGGTTTTTTAATATAGCTAATAGTTTTCCTAAACTATATCTTCTTCAAATGCTATACAACTATCGACAAGAGTTTTTGATTGGAATGTTTCAAAAAAATCGGTATTAGTAATATAATTTAAAATTCTTTTTCTTTCAAAGATTAACCGATTATCAATTTCATCATTTCTAAAAAAAATAACCTTACTATAGCTTACCAAATTATATGGAATGAACATTGAATGGATCGGGTTTAACAGGTGAAATTTGAAATAATTATTATATCTGCTTGTTTCTCCCAACTTTTTATTCCATTCTTTCCCACAAGCACATTGAACTAATATAGTTAACAGATTAGAAACATTATCCTCAAAAGGAATCCAGCCAATTAGGTCAAGACCTTTTTCTTGAGTACCTCTTGGAGAGATTTCTTGAAATGCCTCCTCATTAATTCTGATCTTCATATCATCAGCTAAAGCTCTTATCTTTTGAACAGCTGTACCGGTATAATTTGGATTGCTCCCAAAAGATTTTACAAAAGCATGTGCTGGTAAAAAATTTATTAAAACTTCTTTACATAGTTTTTCAAACTCACTGGTCAATAATGGCTGAAAAACTGAAAAAATATCAAGAGAAGAAGACAACAACAAATAAATGTATATTTTATTTCGAACTGTAATACCCGCAGTTTCCTTCAACTTAATCTTATCTATCCCCTCTGTCTGAAAAGGATAATCATCTCCAAATAGTTGAGCTCTCTCGATAATCAATCGATAGATACTATCAACAAATCGCTCATCCTTATCATTCGCTTGAGATTGATCCGAATCATCTTCCCTTTGTCTTATGATACCTTCATCTTTAAATCTATCTAATATATCATTGCTAGATACATAATTCTGGTTAGAAAACAAACTTACTAATTCTACGTAATCAGCATAAAGATAAATAAGCTCCTTATTTGAAACTGTTCCTAATTCTAGTGAAAAATTAGAAAAAAAATCAGTTATTTTCGTACTAAAGCTCATCCTCTTCCTTATCTTGTAATGAACGACCAATCTTCGTAGCTAAAGATCTTATTTCTTTAATTTGATCAGCTACATCATCAAATTTTATATTTACCTTAATAACCAGCCTATCCAAATTTTCTAACTGACTTAATGCACTATTTAGATAATTATAAAACTGAGCGTCTGCTTCTCCTGTTAAATCCATAGCTGTATCTAATGAATAGCCTTTTTCGATAAAAGCCTTACTAGCTTCGTTGTGACCAAGGATTTTATTTAATGCATTAAGGCTTGAGCTATCTCCAATTAACCTTGTTCTACCTTCTGAACTTTTTTCAAAAAGCCATCTTGTCCAATTTTCTAAATGTTCATCATTAATATTGACTTCATCAATATCATCAATATTTTTGACATCTATACCTAAATAATTTGCTATATGTACCTTACTTAAACTATCAGCAATATAGTTGAAATAAAAAGTCGTATCATCTAATCCTGGTATTTTATAAAATGCTTCATCTTCAATCTTATAAAATACTTGATATCCGATAAGAATTCTCTTTACATAATCTTTTCTGCTGCCTATACTTTTAGCTAATTCTCTTGAAGCTTCATTTAAATTTAAGGTACTATACTGATCTTTCCATAAACCAAACAGATAGCGCGCCTTTTCAAGCAATTTCCATTCCTTAATACCTGTTATATGTCTATAACCTAAATAATTATGAATATCCTCTTCTTTCTCGAATATAAGGCATGGAATTTCTGTTGGAAAGAACTCTGCTTCTTTAATAACCTGTTGAATTTTGGTTTTTTGAACAGATACTAAATCAGGTTTATTCAATAGCTTTACAGCCGACAACCTTCTATTTCCTTCAATAACCTTATAATTGTTATCTTGTGCCTTTACAACAAGTAGTTGTTCGCCTGGAAAAAAATCATTTTTACCAATAGCTAACATTAATTCAATTAATGAAGCATCAAGAAGCATATATTCTAATATTTCTTCTTCAGTAGCAGTTGCTCTTTGAAGTGATTTAGGTAAACGAGGATTTTGCTTATCAAGTTTTAACTTATCTAAATCAATTACTTCAAACGTAGGTTTTTTATGTGCCATTCTAATTTTACAAATATTTGTTATTACCTAAAAGAGTCTAACAAGTTATTTATTATTTATGCTTTTTAACAAATAAATGAAACCACTTATTTGTATCGTAATAATTTCTTTTTTCTACAACTTCACTTTTTACAATATTAAATCCAACTTCTTTCAAAATTTTCTTTATTTCGTCAGTTTGAAAAAAAGAATAAAATTTAGGGTTGTTATTATATCGATCATCAATTATCATTTCCTCAGTATCTCCAATTTTTAAAGATATGTATATAGTTCCATTAACTGTTAAGATATCTTTAAGTTTAATTAATACTTCTTTTATATTAGATTTTTCAATGTGTAACAAACTTGCCGATGCCCAAATTCCATCAAATGTATTACTATCAAATTTAAGATTGTATATATCCATAACTTTAAAATCAATGTTTTTAAAATTTTCTTTAGCTATTAATATCATATTTACAGATAAATCTATTCCTGTGACCTTAAATCCTAAATCTTTAAAATATTTAGAATGATGTCCAGGACCACATCCTAAATCTAAAATTTTTCCGTTTTTTTTTATCGAACCTGTAAAATCTAAAATCTCAGGAAGCATATCGAATTTAGAAACTACGCTAAAATATTCATTTGCAGTTTTATTATAACTTTCAGTAGTAATTTCTTTTTGACTTTTCATTTCTTTATTTTATTAAAGATTGTATTTGAGTCTCATAAGTCAATATTATCGCTTCCATATTTTTTATTTTAGTGTTTATTTTTGAGTTAATTTCATTAGGAAAAACAAAACCTTCAAATTTATCAACTTGCCCTTTAATTTCTTCTTTAAAAGCAAGTCTAATGGTAATAATATGAGAAATCAGTAAATTTATCAAGTTCAAATCATTATCATATTTTATATGTTTATAGCCTTCACTCGGTTGATAGTTCCCAACAAATTCAACATCATCACCTATTAAATATCCTTTTTCGTGTATTAGGTTTTCAATCCTTTCACCAATTTCAATAATAATACCCAATAAAGCTTTATCATTTTGATTCAACTGAACAGTAATTCTTTTATCTTCATATTTTTGTTGAGGATTCAACAAGTATGTTAGAGTCCTAAAATCCTTAGGTTTATCTTTCGTGAAAATTTTAAAAAGTGTTTTGCTCTGTTCTAGATAATTGCGCAAAGGAATATAGAATTCATTAAGCTTTTTTTCGATTTCTTTTCTTTTTTCCACTAAATCATTACGCTCAACGAACTTCTTATTTTCTTTGGTGGTTTTTCTGTTATTATATATAGATATACCAGCAACAATAATTGTTCCTACGAAGGCAATCATTGATGCAATAACTGGAGCGATAAATGAATTAATAAAATAAATAACCATGTTAAGTAAACATTTTAAATAAAGAAATAGAATATCTGAACAATAATTAAAAATACTACAATTCAAATTTATTACCAGGTTAGCCATTTAAAGACTTACTAATCATCTCACTCAAAAAATCAAACCCATCAATATTACTAATTTTTTGAAATTCGTCGTCGATCAATTTCAATCCATCATCAATGTGTAATTTCACGTATCTTCCTAAATCTTTATCGGTTTTATATATACCATAATGCATACAGATCATACCCAAATAAATATCGTCGTATTCACCAAAAAGTACAGATCTCGAATATTCTTTACCCCCAGAATCCCGAAGGTCATTCAAATTTAACTTTCGTTCTTGTGACAAAGAATATGAAAAAGCCATTCTGGCAATTATATTTTCTGCCCCTAAATTTAATTTTCGGGTCAACTGCGCAACTACTTCTTTATTCTGTTTACTGGTTTTAATTTGAGTGAACATAATTCTCTGTTTTATTAAATTCGCTAAACAAATTTTCTATATTATATGAATGTAATGTCGAAGAACCTTCTTTGTTCTCAATCATATACACCTTATTAAGATGTGGTTTCAAAGAATCATATTCTCTTTCAGATAATTCTTTTTCTAAAAGAGGAAACAATACCACCTGATCTGAAATAGATGGGTAAAACTGCTTTATAATATTTTCCGAATGGTACTTATCAAATTTTTGTAAAGGACTGTCTATAAATACCGGGAACTTAATACCTGACTCATCAACTAAAGCTTTTAGTAATGCCGTAGCATACAACTGTTGTTCCCCTTTTGATAAAGACTCTTTATCAATGATATTTCCATTTGCATCTATTAAATCTATATCCATTACATCTCCGTTTACATTAACTTGTATGTTACGGATAAAATCATTTTTATGCATAATTTTTTGCAAGCCTAATAGAATTGATTTTTGCAAAGAATATTTTTTATCTTCTTTAATACGTTGTATGATAATTGTTATTTTGTCTAAAAGCTTTTGAGCAACTTCACTCTTTGCTAGATCCGTTTCAATTAACTTAAAGTTCTTCTCATATTCGGAAAGTACTTTTTGATTACTTGCAAATTGAATTTCTAAATTACTTGCTTCCTCCATTAAACTACCTTTTTCCTGAGACAGTTCCAAAATCCTCTTATCAATTTTTGTTTTTTCCTCACGAACCTTTTGTGCAACTGCATTATCTTTTCTTGCTTCTGCCTGACGTATTTTAAAAAGAACTTTTGAAGCTGCTAATTTATTATTTCGTTCTTCGCGAACAATACTCTGAAACTGCACATTGAATCCATTTTTAATATTATCGATTACAGCCTTAACCTGTCTAATTTGTTCTGGTGTATAATCTAATAATATCTCAATATCATCATTTTTAACCCCATCTTTGTTATTAATCGCTTTTTGAACTACATCGACAATTTGATGTGATTGAACAGTATTAATATTTAACTCTGCTAATTTCTCTTGTATTTGTTTATATAAATTTGGAATACCGCTTAAATCTATATTTACCGTACTGTTTAAACTATCCTCTTTTTCTAATTGTTTGTATAGTTCTGCTAATTTCTTACCTGCCATTACCAAAGGTACTACATCAATTATTTTTCTTAATCGACTTTTAATACTTTCCGACTCCTGTCTGTGAGTATTGTATTCTTCTTTTAATTCTTTTAATTCTTCAACCGTGATACCATTACCTTCACGAATTAGCTTCTCCTGGAGTGCTTCACTTTGATTAGAATAGTTGGTAATTTCTTTTTCTAAATTCCGTTTTTTCTCATTAATGATTTCGATCAATTCTAAAAGTTCGGACTCTTTTGATAGTAAATCTTTAAGTTTTTCCTGTTCTTCGGGCTTGGCACCTTCCCTACGAAGTTTTACCAAAAGGGCTTCTAAATTCTTTTTTAAATCTTCGTACTTTTTGATTCCCAATACTTCGGAATAAGCACGGCTCAAGTTTTTTAATTCTGATTTTGATTTAGCCTCGGCAAGAGAAACAATTTTTTCAGCATCAAAAAAGAAAAACTTTGCAATTTCTCTCGGTAAGATAAAATCATTAATGAACACTTCGTATCCAACTTCTTTTGTAAGTTCGTTTTCAGCGCCATCTATATAGATTTCTAATTCTTCTGTTTCTGAAGAAATATTAAATGTTCGCCTAATAATAATCTTATCACAAGTCATGGAAGGAATTGACAAGTCTTGAATCTCAACTTCCATAAACATTTTGGGATCGTTTAATTCTTTGGAAAGAAAAGATGTTTGAACATTACGATTTACTAAAGTAGCAACAAATTTTTCGTACCCTCCAGCATTTCTAACATCTTTTTTATACTTTTCTTCAACCTCCACCATCATTTTACCATAAAAACACCATATCAAAGAAGTTAAAAAAGTAGTTTTACCAAAACCATTTTTTCCTGCTATGATATTAATAGTTTTAGAAGAAGATTTTGAAGTCAATATAACTTCGCTATCACCTTTGTATATTCTAAAATTATGGAACTTTATTCTACTGATCTTCATGTTTAACTATCCTTTCCTGTTGCAAATTTCTCAATCCTTCTTTCAATATCATTATGCAACCCATATTTAGAGATTAAGAGTGTTTTTGACTCTTGAAGGGTTATTAAATTATCTATCAAATTATAATAGTCTTTATCATCTTCACATACTTCGCGAATAATTCTTTTTTCGGTATGATCTAACGTTTTAATGTTATTGGTGCTAATGTCTCTACCATAAAGTTCTCTATAAACTTCTCCAACTGTATGATCAAAGTAAAAATCCCTGTTCCAACTAACCTGAATGGCAATTAACTCTTGGTTATTAATTAAGACCACATCTGGTCGTTCTTGTTGAATCTGGCGCTGAATAGTTAATAGATCCTTAAGTATTCTATATCGATATTCAATCGTATAAGTTCCATTATTTTCTCCATCTTCGTTTACAGCAATTTGACCATTCCTTCTACGATCCATTCTGTTTTCTGGTAGATTTCTACCTTCAACTAATCGATTTCTAAACTCCATTAACGGCTGCATCCAGTTCCTTCCATTATTTACCAAAGAAGACATAGATTTATCATTTTTAACAACCGTACAAGTCCAACAACCAAAACGGCTTTGACCACATGAGGTATGCTTTTTATCGGTAACAACGGTAGGACATTCATAATCATCAGCGCTTGCATCAGCATAAATTTGAAATAAAACGTTATTATCAAAGTTCCAAGGTGATGGTACTGTATTTATAATATACCATACCTCTTCTAAGAATAGTTCCTTTATAGGAGCGTAAGTATAAGTGTTTGGTGATGTTTGATGTTTTGACAACCTACGTCCTTCTACTTCATGTTTACGAATAGATCGTTCTCTAGTAGCACTTTCATCATATCTGGTGCCCAGCAATACTATTGCCTCACCCATCTCATCAATTTGCTCTAATAAAAAATTAGATGTAGGGCGAATTTTAAGTTTATCGGTACACCATCTAAATGAATTATTAGGAACAGGGTATCCTTTTCCAATAACATTTATCCAAAATGTTTCTTCTAGTTTAGGGGTTGTTTGTTTAACAAAAATGGGTAAATCCTGATTACGTGCTTCTTCACCAATTTTCTTTAGAACGTCTTTTACATAATCCGCCAAAATAGGGTTCTCTACCATTGTATCATTACAAACTACATATACCTTACGCTTTAGTTGGAAAGGATGTGGTAATTGTGTACGTATTCTTTGTAAAGCAATCCAAACTAAAGTTAATAAAACAGTTGAGTCTTTTCCACCGCTAAAACCTATAATCCATGGGCGATCAGAAGTATCTGCATAGGTATATTGATCAATAATCTCCCCTATTATATTTTCTACTTTTTTATTCTTTATCATGGCCAACTTAAGTAAATCTTTTGTAAACAAAGTTACGTTTTTAACTCTTAAATTTACGTGATTAATTTTAAATCTATTATAAGGAATATGATAATTAAATCAAAAAAACACGTCAAAGATTTATCTAAAAAATTTACTTACTTATCCTATAGAAATAGATACATTTTTAACAAAGGCTATTACAACTAATTGATTTACACCGCACTTTTAAATATTGGAATTTTGGGCCTAGTTATTTATAAAGTACTTCTATAAGATGGTATTCTCCATTAATAAAGTGTTTTAAATACTGCAGGCCGTCTTCTAAATTAAACCCCCAAACATCATCTACCACCATTTTTTCTTTTTTACCTAACAACCCAAACAGTACTTTGATTGTTTTAGGCCGATGATACCAAAAAGAAAATTCAACGTTTTTATCACGATCAAAATGAGCCGTTAAACAAAAACTGCGGTTATTTTCCTTATTTCTAAAATCTAAGGAGGGATTATAATGGACTTTATTGGGATCTGCCTTTTCGGAAGTTTCCAATTTTTCCCGCCACGGATAATGCCCGGCAATTTGAAGGACTTCCTCTCCTGTTAAAGGACTGTTCTTATAAATAATCTCTTTTTCAAGAGGATCACAAATTGAATAGGTGAATGTCATAGAGTGTTTATTTTTTCTTACTAATTGATTCGTTTCCCATTATTCATCTCATAATGAATTTGTCGTGGTTTAAACTAAAAAAACCAGCTACTAATGGTAATAAGTCCTACTATAATACTTAGTACAATGGTTCCAATAATGAAAATACACCCCCATTTACCCAGATTATCTTTAAAAGAAGGAATGTGCGGTGTTTCTTCTATTTTTCCTCTTGGTTCAGCAACAGGCTTAAGATAGGCGATGAGTTCTCCCTGAATCCATTCTTCATTAAATCCGAATGGAATATAATTTTTCGTCGGATGATTCAAAACTTCTTCAGAGTCTCTTCCTGCTTTTAATAATGTGGCGGCAAACAGCTTAAACCCGTCTTCATTGGCTCTTAAATACATTTCGTCCTCTCCGTCACGAAAAAAAACGCCGAAGGAAGCCCGCTCTTTTGAAGCGGTTTCTTCTAAGCGGTTAATGATGTGATTTAATTCATCTTTCTCCAAAATTTTAAGTTATTATGCGACTATTTACAAAATGGCTTATAAAATGTCAGGTATTGTTATTGGATTAACTCTTACTTCTTTTTCAGTGGGTTTGCGACAGTTGTGAACCATATCAACTTCACATGAGCCGTATTCATTAAAGTTCAAACGTCCTTTATGCAACGAAACCCTGTTAGGACTGCCCATATAGTGGGGATTCAGCGTTTGATAATGATCATCTTCCCAGAAACAGATGCTGCAGATTTCATAGGTACCATTGGGAAATGCGCTTAAAGTATTGTAACCGCAACAACGACAGAAATAGGATCCGTTAACCCGGTATTTTTCGGTATTAATGTTTTCTTTCATATGCTTTTTTGGTTTAGTCAAAGGCTTCCTTACTGCTTTCTTAAAATACCTGCTTTTAAAGCAGTAAGATTAATATCTGGTAAAAATTTCGATTACGACCGTAACCTTAAGGATTAAATGAGAAAACTTACAAATCTGTTTTTGTTCCGTAAAAGCCCGTAGCACAGCCGTAAAAATAAGATTTAAACTGTACGCTGAGTCCCGCGCATTTAAATATTTCGGCAGCCAGCCGGGCATTCTTGAATTTGTGCGTATACTGCCACAGCATTTTGTATTCTTCGGGGTTCCCAAGCAAAAGCCGGCCCAGTACCGGAATGACCTTACCAAGGTAAAAGCCATATAGGAATTTTAATAGTTTATGCTGCGGTTCGGAAACTTCAATAAACGAAAACTGTCCCCCTTCTTTTAAAATACGCTTTGTTTCTGCTGCAAGCATATGCAACTGTTCGGGATTAAAGGTTTTTAAGCCGAACGCGCAGGTAACAAAATCATAATGGTTTGCGGGCAATTGGTTTTTTAAAACATCCTGCTGTACTACTTCAACCGCATCATCAAACTTATTTTTGCTTTTTTGCCGGGCATAACCGAGCATGCCTTCAGAAAAATCGAGCGCAGTTAAATGGGAATCGGGCAGCCTGTTTTTGGTTGGTGTCCAGGTTTCTCCCATGCCCGTTAAAAGGTCTATTATTTCTACTGTATGCCCCGTTGGGGTAAAGCTGCTTAAAAACTGTCTCCGCCAGCGAAGAGAAAAACCAAACGATGTGATATAGTTCATACGCTCATACGAACGGCTCATACGGTTAAAAAGCCCTTTTACATATTCGGGATTGTAAATATTCTGTTCCATTGTATTTCCTTTTTAATCTGACGCTTTTAAACCTTGCTGATTTATTTCTTTATATGCAAATGAAACCGGGCTATTATGCTCCTTTTTAAGGTGTTTATTCATTTGTAGATAATTCATCCAAGCATTCGCACGCCCTCTGGAATCGCAACCATAAATATTCTCAGAATTACACAATTTCTTTGGATACCCCAGACTTGTCTTAAAATGCAATTCCAGCAATTTAATAACTGCATAAACTTCCTGATCTTCTGTGCTTCCTCCTCCTCCTGCAAAAGCATTCGTTATATTAAATTTCAAAATTTCATAAATCTTGTCAAAATCAAGTCGGTCATGATCCATAAAATCTATCTCTGATTTCAATAAATAGTACTTATACAAATGATATTCGTCCAATACAGAATAGTTGTTTCTGAATTCTTGTCTGACCACACTATTTTTGAAATCTCCAATAAACGAAAGTCCGAAATCACTACCCATAAATGAATAAAATCGGCCATCCGCATTGTCTAAAAATTCGCAAGCAGATAATGCTTCCTCTATTTGATCATAATTTATTTTAGAAAGCAGCGCTGAAATATGCTCTTGAAGATTCTGCCTATTTGACTCTTTCATTACTTTTTGGAAAGCCCCCCCTAAATTACAGACTGTATAGTCACTATTTCCAGCCCTGTGTTTTTCTTCTTCATCCTGAAATAAAACAGGAGTTTGGGCATATATCAATGCGCTTCATTTATTGTTTCTGCCAATTGTGGAGCTTTCGTCTTTAAAGAGTTGAGTTCCACATGCGACTGATGATAGTTTCCGGTAAATTTCACCAAATAATTGTTACAAAAACCGATAATGCCTATTTTTTTAAAAAGAAAAGATTTTAAAAGATACGTTTCTAAATACAATGGATTTTGTACGATTTGTTTCCAATTTTTAGAATAAAACTTGTCTAGAATACGTCCGGCAGAAAAAGTAAGGTTGTTGTTTTTTTCATAGATGAGGCACCAATACTCAAACGCCGTAATTTCATTCATTGATAAATGCTCAATCAACTGATCTTCTCTTTTTCTTCTTTCTGTAAAGCTAAGTTTGCTTTTCAATAATTCAATATCGTTTCGTAGCTCCTTACTTCCATTATAATCCAGATTTTTTCTTTCACAATATTCTGTCAAATAAACCAACTGCTTAAGAAATCTGTAACTGAATGTTGGCAGTGAATAATTAAATGTTATATCTGCATGATCGTACTGATCTGCTAAAAGTACTACTTTTTCCGGATTACAACGCGTAAGGCTGATGAACGACTTGAGAGCAACAGCCTCACTTTCGCTGGCAAGTAAATCAAACAGCTCTGTCTCTTTATCTGTTTTCAAAACATTAAGTTTTCTGTTTACAAAGCAGTTTTCCCGATCATTCCATTTATAATCTTTATAATGATTTGCAAAAAAAACTAAAAGATTGATTCTTGAGATATCATAAAAATCTTTTTCAACATGAAAGTTCATAGCTCCTGTTTCATTAGGTACTGCAATATTGTTTCTGATAAGAAGCCTAATTAGATTAACGATCTGCTCATCTCCATCCTTATACTCGTTGAATCTGTATCTGTTTTTTAATAGCAATGAAGACAGCCTTAGCAATACTTCTGGATTTTTTTGTTCCAAAAATTTAGTAATACCAGCTGATTTCATGTATTCGGAATTTAAGATTTCATCTCTCTTTGATTCAAGAAAAGCCAGCTTACCAACAGTAAGCTGTTGCAGGAGGTACGTTGTACGGCGTTTGTTAAACGGTGTGATGATAAAGGCTTTTCCTAAATCGGAAAACACCATTTTTTTTCGATTCTTTATTATGAAGTCTTGGAACTGTTTTGTAGTTGTCGTAGAATCGATCACTACTTCATTTTCGAGGAAAAAGGAATTTTCTGTTACGATTCTTTTTGAAACTGCAGACTCATTTGTATGTATTACGTGATGACCTAAAAATTCAATTACACTTTTTTTGCTGTCGAAATACGCCGCTATATCAACAAATGCTTTAAAATCGCCTTTCTTTATTTTTTCCTCAAGTTCATATAAGTGCTTATTTTCATAGAAAGAAACATTTTGTGCACACAAATTATATGATATAAAAAGGAATAAAAATAGTATACTCTTCACTTCTCTTAAGTTTAATTATAGTTTATGTACATCATCAGTTAACCGGAACTGTCTTTCGTTTTTCAAACTCATTTTTGGCTTGCTTTATTATTACTGTCTTTTGAATATTTTGCCATCAGAATAAAGCGACAAATCTGATTTAGAATAAACATTTTCCAATCCATGCCGTGCCATCGTGATTGGATTCGTTTACTTCTTCCATATAGATTATGTCTGATTTCATTGTGTTGATTCTGTTTAATTCATCTGCTTTTATAAGGCTGCCCGAACTACGAAATACACATCCTTATAGTTCATAAATTGTTCATAAGACAATCCAATTTCTATACGGTGAAGCGGCAAATTAGCATTCAAATTAAACGTTTTGAACAATTCTGCCTTATAATTGATGCGGTCATTAAATATTGATGAAGTAAAAGAGGTATTGATGTTCACATCCGAAAATCCTTTCGACATAAATACCTGTACACCTGCTTTGTTATAATTTCCGGTTACATAATCTACCCCAATTCCTAAACCAAAATGATTTTCGAAACTGCATCCATACAGAACCTGATGATTTTCAAATGTAGCTTTTGTTTCCTTTATATTCAGCTTTCTGTTTTGATAATTGTACTCAATATAATCAGAAAGTGTCGACCCTTTATTGAAAAGGCCCCATTTCACTGCCTCAAAATTGAGATGATGAAATCCGCTAGGATCAAAGTTGTATTGCAATGCCATACCAGTATTTACCTGTGTTTTACCTATATAGAAAACATTGTAAGAAGCATAAAATCCTAAAGGGAGTTTCGCGGCACCGCTATAACCTAAATTTACAGCATTGGATATATAGCATGACATGAAAGATGTTCCTGAATTGTAACAGCCTTTTCGGGGTAACTTTTTCCTGAATGAAGCATATTCCTGTTCCAGATCCAAAGCGTTGGAAAGGTTTTTTATTAATGTCAATACAATAAGGGCTTCGGGTATAGAATCTTGAACGGTTGGTGTCCAATAGCTTTTAAATGCATACTGGTTTTGATCGGCGTGTTCTATTATATACACATCACCATCAAATCCTTGTTTCCATTTTTTTATACTGTTGTCGGAGGGCAGGTCTAAAACAGCGGCACGATGCACAATAAGGTATATATCCTGACTTTGTTTTGGTGACAATGCAACCTTACTGCATAAGGTATCCAAAGGAGCCTTTGCCTGTTTTCTATGGTAAATGTAATTTGTTATGGTTCCGGTATAACGGGTGCTGTCTTTGGAGATTTCGATGACCTGTCCGTGGTTCCAAAACCGGAAATCAAAATCATTATGAGAGGTTTCAAAATCTTTTAAATCAAGTTTTTTCTGAAGTTCTTTATTTCTTTTAAACAAAAAAACCGTATCTCCCTGCATTTGCTTGGTTTGAGCAAATACACTACCAACCGACGCCGTCATCAGAGATAAGAACAACTGCAGTATCTTCCTAAGTGTAAGTTTATGGTTTGGGATTGTTTTCATTTTACGATTAAGGGAACTTCATTAACTTGTCCTTCCAATATAAATATTCAGTTAATGAAGGATAAAATCCATCAACGTACCAATGAGGATAACCGAAAGTGAAAAAGTAAAAAGACCCAGTATATAGGAAAGAAAGGCTTTTAGGTATCCGGACACTTCCTTACTTTCAAAAAAGTTACCAATAGCCCATGTACAGTAAACCATACCAACAGCTCCTGATACTACTTTTAGGTCGGTATGGATAACTCCCTGTATAAGCGCAAACACGGAATACACCATCATGCTTATCCCGGTTACAAAGCACAGAAGAATAAGGATTTCATAAAGATTGTATCCTTTTTTACGGAAGAAAAGCCTGATCCAGAACGCAATAAAGAGACTCATTATTAAATTGGCATATCCGGCATGCGTGTCGCCCCATTTAAACATGGCCGAAGTAACGGATGCTTCTTCGTTAGATTCAAAATTCATATAGCTTTCTATATGGAAAAAATGGGCCGTAACCGAATAAATCAACGAGGACACAATAAGGAAAATAACAGGTTTTACAAGTCTGTTTCGGTTATCGGAAATAAACTCACGCACGCTTTTTCCGGGACGCATTAAGAGTTCTTTTACTGTATAAAGAATTCCCTTTTCGAAATGTAACACATGGGTGATTTCGTGAATAATGTAATGACTGTCTATTCTTTTTAGTTTTACAGGGTGTCCGCAGTTTGCACAATAGGATGTGCTTACCGGCTCCTTGCAGCTTTTACAGTTGGTCATATGGTTTTAATTGGTTAGGTGTTTTTTTTCTAAATAAGACACAGCTTACCACCGCCCTATTTAGGATGCCCTAAATTTAAAAAGAAAAAGAGTATTTAAACCGTTAAATAACCTTTTTTATCTGAGTATAATAAGCGTTCGTGATTTCTTTATCTAACTGCCGATGCATATTGATAAATATATTGATTCTTGGATTGTAATAACGTGCTCTGTAATAATACATTCCGGTGGCATCATCGAGTTCCAACATAATCAAATTCAGCATAAACTTTGAAATTCAAAAAGCTTTATTAAAAAGCCTCCTATGAACAGGAGGCTAGTGTTAATACTTTACTGTACTTCTATATTATGATAGCTTCTAGAGTCAATAATATCCATATCTATTTTGTCCTCATCACCTGGTATAGATGGATTTGCCTTTATGGTATCATTTATAATATAGTCAATAACAGCGATTGTTAGCTTGTACTTACCCTTTTTACCTTTGAGCAATTTTTTAGGGATTTTGAACTTTTCATCATATACAGAATATTCACTAAAATTGATCTTATTTTCTGTCGTTAGGGAAATAATACTACTATTATCTCCAATTATAGTATCCTCTATAAATAAATATAGTACTGGAAATCTAGCTTTAGATTTTATAGAATCATAGGCAGATGAATAGTCGGTTACTTCGATAAAAAAATCTGAATCTCCATTAACCACTCTAGGGTATTTTATTTTGTAATGAGCTTTATCATTACTAAAAATCTGTCCTGCAAATTTCGCTTCTTTCTTCCCACATGAAAAGAAAATGAGAAAAAGACACATCAAGCTTAGTTTTTGAATCATTTTCATAAATATTATTTAATTATTTCGTCCAGATCTTCCGAACCGTTCTTCATTATTTCTGATAGTTGTATTAACTCTGTTAAGACTATCTATTGTTCTACCAATTTTAGATACCGGCACTACAATATTTTCATTTGTTGAGCGTCCTGGAGTAGTTTTAAGATAATTAATATTAGCGTGTCCACTATAAAATACTTCCCAAGTAAAATCACTGTTGATTTCAACTTTTGAATCAGGAACACCATTACCCAAATTAATTCCAGAAACCGTATTATTAAAGATAGAAACGATAGTTTTTGGATCTTCAACATTAGCTTTTATACCTTCTCCTCCTTTAGCAAAAGATGCGGCTTGAACAAATCCTGTCACATTAACAGCCTCAGCTCCTTTTCCGTGAACACGTTTTTTTAAGCTTTGATCTCCTTTGGCTTTTCCATCATCATCATAGAAGTAGAATCCACCATCGAAGCTTAGATTTTTAAACCAGTTTACAAAATGATTACCTCCAGATCTTTCCTTGATATTTTTCCAGTCATTCGAAAGCTTATCTTTAGAAAAATTCCTTTGTAACCAATTGGACTTTCTGTTCGCAGATATCGTAATTTCATCTAGCTCTGTATGTTCAATTGGGCTTGAAGCAGGTTTTTCATTAGAACTTATTCCTAAGAAAGATTTTGCACTGTTATGATTTTTGACCATAAGCCGCCTCCGCCTCCTTCGGCACTCATTCCGGTAGGTTCAGTAAAACATTATTGGATTGTTGTGAACGTATTGGTATGGCGTCATGGTTTTTTCCGCCAAAGGATCATTAGATACAAAGATATTGATCCTGCAATATGTTTAACTTAATTGTATTCTATGACAAAGAAAAACTAAATTCACCTTCTTACTTTTATTTCCTATTGCAGATATCATCAAATTAATCACAAATAAACTGATTCTATTAAAGTATAAAGACCATTCTGGTAAATAATAAATCTACTGCATTTTTTGAAAAGTCGAAGTTTAAAATGTGCAACAGCAATAAAGTGTTTTATAATAAAACAGCCTCCATACGTTTGTAAAGAGGCTGTTGTTTTAATTATTACAGCACGAGAGAGATACTCGCATTAAGGGAGACTAGGCTTTTATTTTAAACCTAAAGACACATTTTATGAAATTGCAAACTTTAAATTCACTTTTTTACCTGTATTGACTCCAATCGATTTGACTCATTAAATAAAAGGAAAAAATGACGTTCGCTACAACAAGTGTAATTATACTCCACACAATTATTCCACCTATTTTATTCTTCTCTTTAGATAATTTGTCAAATTCAACTATTATACTCCTCCATTGACTGTGATGATGGAAGATAAAATAATTAATTCCCCATATTGGTATTGCTACTAAATAAATTTCAATATTATCACCTGCCAGATGAATATAACGATTAATAAAAATTTTATAATAAACAAACAATGACAATATAAACCATATCTGCAAGACGATTATTGAAATACTTGCTTTCCATTCGCTCCAAAATGTAAAATGTCCATTTTCCCAGAACTTATATAGTTTATAAAATATATAATAATATGCTTTCATCTATCTCTGAATTATTAATGGATAACCATTCTGTTTTCTAAACTCACTTTTCATATTAACATCATCTGACCATGCTCCTAAAAAACCGTTAGGATGAAGTGCTTCAGCGCCTCCATATAAAGCTCCAAAAATGGATTTACTTTCATTCCATAAATCCCAACACCAAAATTTAAAGCAGCTTTTGCAGGATGAACTGCACTATTGGAAGAAGGATTATCATAATAATTGATAACACCAATACCATCCATTACTGTTCCTGCTCCTAGAGAAAAAGTTCCTATAGCTTTTCCTATATACGCCCCTTTTAAATACCATGTACCATTGCCATAGTAATTATTACCTAAAAAATTTACTGGTGCTCCTGGTCGTGCTGTTCCTATTGGTACTCTAAGAGATGAATTTTCTACTCCTGTGGCTGCTAATCCTATAGCATTATTTACTCTACCTGAACCACTTAATGTAATGTTTGACGCAAACCAGTTTACAAAATGATTACCACCGGATCTTTCCTTGATATTTTTCCAGTCATTTGATAGCTTATCTTTAGAAAAATTCCTTTGAAACCAATTAGGCTTTCTGTTCGCAGATATAGTAATTTCATCTAACTCTGTATGATCAATTGGGCTTGCGGCAGGTTTTTCATTAGAATTTATTCCTAAAAATGACTTTGCACTGTTTATGATTTTTGACCATAATCCGCCTCCACCACCTTCGGCACTCATTCCTGTTGGATCAATTAGGTTAATTGGATTGTTATGAACGTATTGGTATGGCGTCATGGTTCTTTCCGCCAACGGATCGTTTGATACAAATATAATGATCCTGCAATATGTTTAACTTAATTGCATTCTATGACAAAGAAAAACTAAATTCACCTTCTTACTTTTATTTTCTATTGCAGATATCATCAAATTAATTACAAATAAACTGATTTATATTAAAGTATATGGACCATTCTGGTAAATAATAAACCAACTCCATTTTTCGAAAAGTCGAAGTTTTAAAATGTGCAACAGAAGTAAGTGTTTTATAAAAAAAGCCCCTACGTGAGGAGCTTTTTTACTTAATATTTTTCCAAAACTATCGTATCATTTTTATATTCAATGGCAGAATTATCTAGGTAAAGAAAACTCTTACTTCGAATGTAGAAAGAAAATGCTTTATACTCTGTATAATCATCATCTATAAATTTTTTTATATATTCTTCACAGTGATTTAATAACTTTATTTTTTCAGAATTAATTAAATTATTTATATCGTAGTCTGAATTATTAACCATTATAATTATTTTTTGTTTATATTCAAAAATTGCTACTACATTATTACAATCTTCCAAATAATCAAAAGCAAAAACATCCAATTTTATGGACGAACCTTCTTTATCTAAGTTAATGATTAGTCTATTCGATAAAGTATCTAAATAAATTATTCTATCTACAATATTTTTAAAATCACTATTTACGAAATAGCCATCTTCTTTTCCAATATTTTTGGTACATCCATTAATAAGGAATACCACAATGAGTCCTAATAACTTTTTCATAATTAAAAAATAATTTTACTTGGTTTTCTTTGTCTTTATTTAATCTTATTTCAAAATGTTCTGGAACTCTTCCTGGAAAATCTCGATGTAGATTTCTATATACTCTTCTATCTCCGAATAACGCATTTGTATATGGCTTAAAATTTACTTGGAAACCACTAGGCCTTGCTGATTCTGAAAAAGCACCTCCTCCAGGATGACTATGGACATTCTTTGTTTGTATCAAGTTATCATTTCCTCTCATTCTTGCATAAAATTCGCTAGAAGCTCCTCTCACTGTACCTGAATCAAATGATGTTGATATAAAACCAGTTTGTACTCCTGTTTTTATATCTTTAAATTCATCTAAACCATATTCGATTTTAGTATTTTTCATCAGGAAGTTGAATATTTCTTCTCCCTTATTATTTTGTAAATCATCATGCCCTAATGGATAAATAGTGCCTTTACCATCTGGACTTTGATATGAAAAGTTAATAAAACTTTTTGGTACGTTCACACTTTCTCCTTTTTCATTAAGAATTCTATCGTAGTCTGGCATATCAGGGCTACCCCATATCTTCGTTAATGTCCCATTTTTGCCGAGTTTATAATCATGATGGTTCATACCCGTTGGATCAATCATAATAGGATTATTTCCAACATACTGATAAGGCGTCATGGTTTGTTCCGCCAACGGATCATTAGATACAAAGATACTGATCCTGCAATATGCCTAACTTAATTGCATACTATGACAAAGAAAAACTAAATTCACCTTCTTACTTTTATTTTCTATTGCAGATATTATCAAATTAATTACAAATACACTGATTTCTCTTAAAGTATAAAGACCATTCTGGTAATATAAACCACTGCGTCCTTTGAAAAGTTGAAGTTTTTAAATGTGCAACAGCAGTAAGGTGTTTTATACAAAAAAAGCCTCCTGTAATCAGGGGGCTTTTATATTAAATGATTTTAATTCTATTCTTGATACATTTCTTTTTTACGGCGGAAATAAATCCGTTCATATTCTTCTTCTTTTTCCACAATGAGATTTTCGTATGTATGGATATCATCACATAATTCAAAATAACCAAAAATTGCTTGAATAAAAGGGTAAATGTTTTCTTCTTTGTTAACGGCTCTAAAATACCACTTTAGGGGTATTTTACTATCAATTATTTGAAATAAAGGAGTAGGACAAACTGATATTAAACCATCGCTATCTATCAAATAGCCTTGATATGTATTAAAAACAATAATTCCCATAACAGAATAATCTTTACCTATTTCTAATTCATTATATTCACTAAAACCAGTTGCTCCAAACCTACCTCTAATTTCATTTCTCAAAGAAGCATCGATTTCAAAGTTTCTTAAGGACATACCGGTATTATATATACATTTAACTTTCATTATTATTTATTTAAATTTAAAATCGTCTACATATTTTAATTGCCCATTTACAAATTTCCCTTGATAATGAATTACAGCATTTACACCATTTGATGATTTTGTCTTAAATTCCATTTTTGACCAACCAGACCATCTACTATCTTTCATATTTTCCATTATGACAATACCTAAATTAGGATTTTTTCGAACTGCATTCATAGACATTTGTTCAATAAGGTTTTTTGGTATAGTTCGTCCAGTGGAGCCTCTTAATAATGGTCCAATTGGCATAGGAACTTCAGAAGAAGCAACGGTAGAGGAGGCGACGGCTCCCATGCCAGCTCTTCCAACTAACGCACTAACACCACTACCAATAGCAGCTGAAGCTGACACTTCAATTACTAATTCCTCGAGCATCGTATGCATTTCATACATAGGATCATCACTGGATGTAACCCTGTCAACTGCTGCATTGTAAGCATCTTCTGCCTGTCGGGCTACAAAATTACCCAAATCCATTTTGTCTTTTTTGACAAAGTTGTTGAGCCCATTAATTAAGGAGGCTCCGACTTTTGCAACAGTCTCTACCGGAGATGTTAAGGCCTCCTTTATTCCGTTATAATACCTTGTAATGACATTAGAAAATGCTTTTTGAGCAGGCGCTGGTTTATGTGAAGACTTCCCCTTTTTCAAACAATGCATAAATATAAAAATCGTGTTTTAAGA
>JBEBOB010000023.1:0-52951 GCA_040396655.1 Flavobacterium sp.
AGAGCGCAGGATTCATAACCCTGAGGTCACGGGTTCAACTCCCGTCTTCGCTACTAGACAGGAAAAGTGATTGTTATAATCGTTTTTCCTGTTTTTATTTTGATGTAATTCGTTGTTTATCTGAAAGATACGATGTGCAACAATGTTCATTCGAGTGGTTCGATAACTTTTTCCGTCAAATTCTAGTTTTTCAGGAAATATCGAACCGATAATGCTTCTTTTCGTATGGATTTGCCCCTAGGTATACAGTCTTCCAAGATTTGTTACACTTTGTAAAGCTTGTTCAATAAGGTTATTGATATTTATAGTTTTGACAGTGCTATCATCCTTATTTAACTGTTCTTCCAATATCTCGATTTGTTCCTTACATTCTTTTTTAATTTGTATGTAATCCTCATCATCAATAATCTCTGAAAGGAGCTTGTTTCTTGCTACAGATAACTTTGTATTCCAGCTATCAATTTCATCAGAAATTCGTTTCTTTTGGTTTACTGGATTTTTTACAAAAGCTTTATAGTTATCTAAAAATACTTTATTTAGATATTTCTTTACAGGCTCATTGATGTTTAACTGCTGTAATCCTTCTTCAAATATTTGATTAGCAGCTTCAGCCTTCTGTCTGAAACCACATGAGGAAACACAATGATAATAGTAGTAATGATTGTTTCTGCATTTGGATGCACTGCTTAAAACAATAAAAAAAGCAGTGAAACTTCACTGCTTTTTTGAGTATTATATTAAGACTGCTCTGGGATGAAGAGGTTTATAGGAGAAACTTCCTTGTAGCAGGCAAAAAATACTCTTTTAAATATTTCTATTAAACAATAAAGAGGCCTGCAATGGCTGCGGCATCGCTTCCGCTGAGTATCTCGTCATAAGCAGCCGAGCCTGCTGCTGCACCGAAAAGGTTTGCAGTATTAAATCCTGCCTGGTCAACATTCCCTTCTCCTGCATATACAGCGTTTGTCGCAGCAGGCATATTACCGCCATTGTCGAGTTCTATCCAGCCTTTATTGGCTCGCATGCGTCTCACCTGCGATGCGTGCCGGGCTTCTACGGAATGAATCTGTAAGGCAGCCTGCAGTACCTGTTTATTGCTCATAACATTTCCCGCCTGGCCTTTGTAGGCTCGTACGCCGGTATCTTCAAATGCCTGTGCTAGTATTAAAAATTGGTTGTAATCTGTGAAAGGGCTAAAGTTTCCACCGGCAGTAAAGTCAAAAACGGGCTTGGAGGTCGGCGCTTCGCCTAGTGCAGTGAGTGTAGCTTTAAGAAAGTTAACATGCGCCGTTTCATGTTTGGAAATCTGCATAAAAACGGTTCTGTCAGCTCCGGGAATAAGTCCAAAAGCATCTAGCCCCATTCGATAATACTCATCTTCTAGGTATTCGAGCGTAAGGGCCAACTGAAGGGCATCAGTAAGCATAGTACCGAAAAAGGTTGGCGCATTGTTGTTGAGGTTGCCATTGCCTGCTGCTTTAGCAGGTGAGGTCATTAAAGCTCCCAGTCCAAGCGGAATGGCCGCTAGTGCGGCTTTTGTACCAAGATGTGTCATTTGCGTAATCGCATCAAGTCGGGATGCTTCTTTTGTAAAGAATTTATCGTCCGATAGCCTGTCTAATATCTTAAGTATGTTCATCATAACAAATTTAGAATTACTGAATGCCCCTTTCTTTCCATGTAAAAGGGGTTTTAATGAAACCTGCAGCGCCAGTTACGATGTCACGTGGCTCTTTTGCAAGATCCAGACCATTGGCATCAATAACGTCATCTCCTGAAAAATCTGCTGAACCGGGATTGATAAGATCTCTGATAGCTGCTGCATGACGTGCTTCTACCGAAACAATTTTTCCCGCGATAACAAGGTAATCAGGATTAGAAATGTACTTTCCTGCGCCGTTGTAGGCTGCTACACCTGTGTCTTCTAACGCTTTTGCCGTTGCAAGAACAGAATTCCGGTCGTTAAAGTTTACATTGTTATATTGAAATTCAAGTGTTGGCAATACATGAGAAGTAGCCCCGCCTATGGCAGCTTTAAAGAAATCTCTGTGAATTACTTCATGGTGGTATAAATCGGTAAACAGTTGCCTTTCTTTTTCTGAAATGCCCGCGTAAAAGTTATTGACCACTTTGGTATAGAAGTCTGCTTCAAGCTGTTCCAGCGCATAGGCGTAATTAAGGATGCCGACATCTCCCGTACCTAGGTCAAATCTGTTATCTTCCGTCATTTTAATATCATCTTCACACCCTGCAAGTACCAGTCCGGTTAAAGCCAGACCTACACCGCCGAGTTTTAGAAAATGGCGTCTGCTGGTATCGAGTGACGCTTGTTCGCCTGATACCTTGATGATTGTTTTTCTCATAACCTTGTCTTGTTAAAATTTGGCTGGTTGGAATTATGGCATTAATACTGTATCAATAACATGTATAACACCGTTTGACTGATGTACATCTGCAATGGTCACCTTTGCGTTATTTCCTTTTGCATCTTGTACGTAAAGATCTTTTCCCTTGGTCCAGAAAGTAAGATCTTCGCCTTGCACTGTTTTCATTTTAGCTTTACCGTTTCCTGCCTTAACGGCATCCCAGATCTGCTTTGATCCGTAATTTCCTGCGAGGACGTGGTAGGTTAGGATTTTGGTTAGCATCGCTTTATTCTCAGGTTTTACGAGTCCGTCTACCGTTCCCTTTGGTAGTTTGGCAAAAGCTTCATCTGTAGGAGCCAGAACGGTGAACGGTCCTTTTCCCTGAAGGGTTTCAACAAGTCCCGCAGCTTTTACGGCTGCAACAAGCGTTTTGTGATCTTTTGAATTAACGGCATTTTCGATGATGTTTTTCGAAGGATACATAGGGGCACCTCCAACCATGACCGTTTTTTCCTTCATACTTTGTGCAAAGGCACCCGTGCTGCCGCTGAAAGCCAATCCGAAAATCAGCAGAGCTGTGATTTTTAAATTTGTATTCATGTGTTAATTTTTTATGATTTGTAATTTATTTACGATTGTTTTTGTTTTTTGGTTTTAAAATTTTAACTTTTTTTTAAAAAAGAATAAATAGCTGTATTGTGGAGGTGTTTTAAAAATGGATGGAGTACATGAAAGCTATCTTTTTAAGGTGGGGGCAAAATCGAGACAGATCGAATTCATACAATACCGGTATCCCGTTGGGGGAGGTCCGTCATCAAACCTATGTCCAAGATGGGAATTACAACGCGCACAAAGTACTTCTGTCCGTTCCATACCGTAAGAGCGGTCTATTTTGTAAATTACGCTGTTCTTTCTTACCGGTTTGAAAAAAGAAGGCCATCCGCAGGTGGTGGCAAATTTAGAAGTGGAGTAAAAAAGGGCATTTCCACATACGGCGCAATAATAAGTTCCTTTTTCGTTTGAATCGTAATAGGCGCCTGTAAAAGCGGTTTCTGTTCCGCCCTGTCTGGCAACATAGTAAAGTTCCGGGCTTAGGATCTTTTTCCATTGTTCGTCCGATATGTGCAGTACATCTGTTGCTGTTCTGGAATAATGGGGATTTTTCTCTTTGAAGTGAATTTGCTGTGCACTGATAAAACAGGAGAAAAAAAGCGTTTTTACCAAAATGGTAAAAAGGATGCGTTTTTGTTTTGCGTTCATAACATCTTTTTTAATATAATAAATTATATACGATATTAAAATTTTAACGGTTTTGTTTTAGTGTCGCTAAATTGTTTACATTTGGATTGAAAAGGAAAGACTATCAAAACAACCTATACAGAAGAACAGCTGGTCGTTCTATTGAGACAGAAAAACGAAACGGCCTTTAACTACCTTTACAGCCACTATGCAGGTGCGTTGTACGGGGTTGTTCTGCGTATAGTGTTATCAAAGGAATATACAGAGGAGGTCATTCAGGATGTATTCGTGAAAATCTGGAATTCCATTTCGCAATACGATGCTGCAAAGGGAAGATTTTATACATGGATGATCAATATTGCGCGAAATACGGCTATAGATTACCTCAAATCAAAAGGTTTTCAGAACAATTTAAAAAACCGATCAGTGCCAGATTTCGTATATAATTCTAAAGAGCTCTCCGTTTCAACAGCTACCGATTTTATTGGTTTCGGCAAAATGCTTGAAAAGTTGGATGAGAATACAAGGGAACTTATAAACCTGGCCTATTATCAGGGGTATACGCAGAATGAAATTTCTGAAAAGCTCAAGATACCTTTAGGAACGGTAAAAACGAGACTAAGGAATGCCTTATTAAAATTAAAAGAACTTCTAAGAGAATATCAGTAAATTAAAAAATCAAGTGAACACAAAAGAATACATATCGTCCGGAATTATAGAATTATATGTTCTTGGTCTTGCTTCTCGTGAGGAAGCAGGTATTTTGGAGTGTGTTATAAAAAATAATGAAGAGGTAAAGGCTGCACTGGAAGAAGCGCAACGTGTAATGGAAGATCTTGCAACCAATGACGCAGTAGAACCTCCTAAGGAATTAAAGGCGCAAATATGGAACCGTATCGCAGGGCAATCGGAAACGCTAGATATTAAAAGTACGGATGCCTTGGTTCCTGAACAGCAAAAATCGGATTTGCAGGAAAAACCGGAAATAAAAAAAGCTTTGAGCATGCCGGGCTGGAGAACGATGGGGATAGCCGCTTCGCTGCTCCTTTTTGCGAGTATTGCAGGTAATATCGTATGGATGTCGGAACGCAGCAGCAACAATTCTAAAATAAAAGAACTGAATGCTGAAATGCAGAAACAGCAGTTTGCACTTCAGTCCATACAGCAAAAATGGAATCTTCTTTCGAATCCTGATGTACAGAAAGTAGCCTTGAAAGGAACAGAAGCGCACGCGGATAAGAATGCAACCGTTTTCTGGGATAAAAAGACAAAAAAAGTATACCTCAATGCAGGCAACCTTCCAAAAGCTCCTGAGGGTATGCAGTACCAGTTATGGGCAATTGCTGAGGGTACTCCGGTTAATGCCGGTATGTATTCCGAACAGAAAGACAGCGAAACTGCATTGTCGATAATTCAAAACGCACAGGCTTTTGCTATTACTCTTGAAGTACAGGGAGGAAGTGTTCTTCCTACTATGGAAAACATGTATGTAATAGGAAATCTTTAGTCGTAGAACAAAGTTTAAAACATGAGTGAAAGAATCTTTTTAAGTTCCTTTTTACAAAATTTTGAATTATTGAAATTTGAAGAAAATCCTTCTTCGTCTTTTTTAAACATACTTAGAAATTATATAAGAACCATGGCCTTTTAAGGTTTTCTGTTAGATTGATAATTTGCCGTAGCGCTTTTATCTATTAACCGAAAGATCCTCTAAACCGGGAAGTTCGTAATGAAGGTTCTTCGGAATTTGCTGCATCAACATTCCCTGTCGTTTGATTTTGATCTTTTGCAATAGACAGAACAGGTATGTTGTTTTGGTCCTTTCCATAGTATCCTGCCCATTGTCGTCCACAAGCTTAAATTTATCCCTATGAGATAAAAAATAAGGAAGAGTTTCTTTGAAATTAGCACTTTCGGTAATCTCGGGATGATACCCCTTATACACACTGCTGTTATTACGTCCTTACATACACAGTATCTCGGTATGATATTCTTCATCTGCCTTTTTCTTAACCCGGATATTTTCGAAATATAAAGACAGCTTATTGTACGATACGGCCCCGGAATAATAAGAAGTGTACTGTACATCTTCTGTGCATGTTCCACTGCCGCATGATTCAAGCCCATCGTTGTAAGCTGCTTCCTTTCAACAGGTAATTGGAGTTGCTCTAAATCAAAGTTTTGTCTCTGCCAGGAGTGAAGTTGCATAACCTGTTCATAACGATAAACTTAAGAAACGCTTAAGAATACTGAACCTGTTTTTTTGTGATCTGATGATATGTTATTTTTGAACTCAATATTTTAGATGACATTGCCTATTTACAATTTCTATTTTTCAAACTTTATTAAACGTTTTACAATGAAAAAATGGATTTTTGTAATGTGGGCTGTATGGATACCTGTAAAAACTTTATTTGCACAGGATGTGCTAAAGGAGTCTCTGTCTCCAAATCCCGGAACAACAAACGCAGTTTCACCGTTGAATTGTCAAAAGCTTGTAATACCGTCGGCCTTGGTTTTATTTGGGGTGGTGGGGCTTGAAAGTCATTCGGTAAAAAAGCTGAACATGGAAGTAAGGGAGGAACTCACTGAAAACATCGATGATAAATTTACAGTTGACGATTTTTCTCAATACGTCCCTTTTAGTGCGGTTTATGCGTTGAATGCTATGGGAATTGAAGGGAAGCATAACTTTCGGGAACGAACGGTTGTATTGGGAACGGCCTATCTTATTATGGGGACTACTGTAACCTTAATAAAACATACAGGGAATGTTATACGACCGGATGGTTCTTCCAATAATTCATTTCCTTCTGGACATACGGCTACGGCATTTATGGGAGCTGAGTTTTTATATCAGGAGTATAAGGATAAATCGGTATGGTATGGTATTGCAGGCTATGCGGTTGCTGCCGGGACAGGATTCTTCCGGATGTACAATAACAGACATTGGTTAACCGATATCAGCGCCGGTGCGGGAATCGGGATTCTCAGCGTAAAGATCGCCTACTTTTTACAGCCATATATTACAAATATGCTGTTCGGCAGCAATGGCAAAGATTCGGATCTGAGCGTTGCAGCACTTCCGTTTTACAATGGCAAACAGGCAGGGTTGGGGGTGGTGTTGAAATTTTGAAAACGCGAAAATGATATTCAAAATTCTATTGTTATTTGCAGCAGCGATCGCAGCATTCTGGATCAGTGCCATTTGCGGGGGAGGAGCCAGTCTGGTACTCATTCCCCTCCTGAATCTTTTAATACCCGCAAGGTTTGTCCCCTTCTCGCTGACCATTGGTACACTGACCAGTTCTGCTTCAAGGATTGCAGTATTCAGAAAACACATCAACTGGAATATATTTATGTGGTTTGTCCCCTTTTCCATTCCGGCCGTTTTGCTTGGGGCTTATTTCATAAAATTTGTTAATCCCCTATACCTGCAGTTCATTGTAGCCGTGTTTTTAATCCTGAACACTCCGCAGCTTTTTATTTCACAAAAGCAGCAGTTGAAAGAAGAAAAGCCTTTTCCCAAATTCATTCTGGCAATTGTAGGATTTCTTGCAGGTTTTGTATCCGGTATTACCGGTGCCATAGGTTTGCTGTTTAACCGCTTTTATCTGAAATACGGACTTTCTAAAGAGCAGATTGTGGCAACAAGGGCGGCCAACGAGATCTTCTTACATCTCATTAAACTTATCATATACTTAAGTTTAGGCCTGTATTCCCAAACGGCGATCTGGATGGGAGTTACCATTGCTTTGGCTGCTGTGGTGTCGGCTTATTCTGTAAAGTTCATACTGCCTTATCTAAGTGAATTCGTGTTTAGAAAGATCGGATATGGCGCCATGGTGTTTTCGGGGCTTTTTCTGTTAGTAAATACTTCTGAAAAAATCATCAATGCCGATAATATACGCATAACAAACCTAAATGTAGTAGATAAAAACGAGACGGCATTTAGTTGGAGGCAGAGCGATTTTGTTCTCGAATATGCTTTTGATGAAGGATTTGAAATTGAAAAGACTATTGCATTTGAAGAACTTCCGGCAGAATTGAAAAACAAGTATAATGAAATGCTTCTGCGATATGATAAAATTTCATTGGAAAAAGTCTATAAATTTAGAAAACCGGATAGTTACGAATTTTATTGCTACAAAAACAACTATCTGACGAAACTGGAGTTTGAAGATATATGGGAATGACAGGCAACTTACTTTAATGTACTATGAGCAGCGATAAAAAAATCCCCGTAACCTTTAAGGTACGGGGATTTTTTAATTTATTCCGAAACAGTATTAGAAAGTATACCTTACAGTGATCCCTCCGTTCATATAAAATCCGTCATAATAATCATAAGCCTCTGCTACGTGTACGGTAGGTCTGATATCTACAGAAAAAGCAAGCGGAGCTCCCTTCAGCTTATAATCAACACCCCCTGTCGGGAAAATACCTATGTTTACTCCGGTGTAAGGATCATAATCGGAAAAAGTATTGGAAATAACCAAACCACCACCAACAAACCACTTAAAGCCTTCGATTTTACCTATCGGAAAATGATGCTGATAAGCTCCGGATAAGGAAACGTTTGTCCATTTATTTCCCCATCTCGAATAAGGGCGGATCCCCAGATCAAATTCAAGAGCGCCCGGTTGCGTGATAAACGTTTTAAATGAGGCTGCAACAACATCATAATATCCCGATCCGAAACGGATACCGATGGAATTTTTGTAATCCTGTGCAAAAGCCGCTGTACTCAATGCCAGCGAGGCAAATAAAAAAAATTTTTTCATAGCTGTAACTTTTAATTTAATGAAACTAAATTGAAGACAGTTTCTATCTGGTCACTAATTTAAACAAAAATAGGTAATAATAAATTAAATAAACAGACATTATTTGTCGCTTTGCGACATTAACTTTGTGTAATTCTTATTTGATAACATGGAACATACAGCATATTATATAGCAGGATTGTTTTCGGGCGCATTGTTGGTGCTTTTGGCGTGGCGGATAAAGCGCAGCGAGAACCGCGGACGGGGTTTTGAAGAAGCGGAAGCAAAAAGACAATTAGAATCTGAAATAAGGCAACTTACAGAAGAATTGAACAAGGGAAATTTAGCAAAGCAGGATCTGCTGACGCGCCTTGAAATTTCGGAAGCTGATAATGAAAATTTGCGCAGGCAAGCGGTTATGACGGCCCGTAAGTTGGAAGATGTGACCCTGGAGAGAATGGAACTCGCCGGTACGAACTCTGCATTACAGGAAAAACTTTCGTTTCAGCAGGAAGAGGTGTCTAAATTACAGAAACAGGCCGTATTGCAGTTTGAAAGCATCGCGCATAAGCTGCTTGAAGAGAAATCGGAGAAATTCACACAGGCAAACCAACGGAATATTCAGGCGGTTTTACAACCTCTCAACGAAAACATCAGCAGGTTTAAAAAACAGGTAGAGGAAACTTATGAAAAGGAATCGCGGATACGTTTTTCGCTTGATGAGCGTATAAAAGAACTCATGGAGCAGACCCACAGGATCAGCAGCGAGGCCAACAACCTGGCCAATGCCCTGAAGGGCAATCATAAAAAACAGGGTGACTGGGGAGAGATGATACTGGAAAGCATACTGCAGAAATCGGGCCTTATTAAAGACCGGGAATACCGGGTGCAGACCAATCTGGAAAATACGGAAGGACGTAATGTAAGGCCGGACATTATTGTGGACATGCCCGGCAGCCGTTCGATTGTAATTGATTCTAAGGTTTCGCTCAATGCATATGATGCATATTGCAGTTCGGCCGGTGGTGAAGAACAGCAGCTGGCATTGCAGAGCCACTTAAAGGCCGTGCGTGCCCATGTAGACGAACTCAGTGCAAAGAATTATCATGAATTGGTGAACGGGCTCGATTTTACCATGCTTTTCATTCCTGTTGAGCCGGCATATCTCCTGGCTATGCAACACGATGCTAATCTGTGGAACGATGCATACAGGAAGCGCATACTGCTTATAAGTCCTACGAATCTGATTGCCTGTCTTAAGTTGATCGTAGATCTATGGAACCGCGATAAACAGGACAAATCTGCTGAAAAGATTGTAAAGCAGGCAGAAAAAATTTACGAAAAGGTGGTGTTGTTTACACGGAGTTTTGAACAGGTTGGAAAACAGCTCCAGCAGGCACAGGATTCTTACATAAAGGCGCAGAACCAGCTAAAAGACGGACGGGGAAATGTATTGTCTCAAACAAGCCGGTTGGTGAAATACGGGATCTCACCTAAGAATTTATTAAAAGAGGAGATATATGAAGAAGAGAAAGATTCCACAGAATAAACCATTGCAAAACTAAAAAAAGCTGGCTTAAGCCAGCTTTTTTTAGTTTTGTTTCAGAAATTCCTGTATCTGTTTGATGAGGTCGTTAAGTCCTTCATCCTTATCGTTCGATTTCTGAGCTCTTAAATAGTAATCAAGCGTATTGTTATATACCTCCTTTTTCTGCTGCATAAGTTCTGCCCGCTTTTTGTTGGAAGCATTGGTATTAGGTAGCGCATTGATTTTATTTGTTACCTCGGCATCCTTCTGCAGCTCTATATTACCAAGGGCTTTGAGTGCTTCAAAATGCTTTGGATTCAGACGGATGATTTTGTCTAAAAATTCAACAGCCTTATCGTTATTGTTGTTTCCGAGATGGATAACGGCAAGGTTGTAAAGCAGCGTTTCGTTTTCAGGAAACCTTTCCAGACCCTTTGTGGCAAATTCTTCATACTTGTTAAGTCTGTTCGTGTTGTAATAAAGGAAAAGTACGTTTAACAGCGCGTTTACATTCTCCTTATCAAGTTCATAGGCTTTTAAAGCATATTCTTCTGCTTCAGCATAATTCTTCTTGTTCAGCAGTATATGCGTAAGGTTGTTGTAGATTGCAGGTTGAACATTTTTGTTGAAAATCGTTTCGGGCTGAGTGTGAGACCCGTTTTTAACGGCAAGGTCGCGGGCCTTTTTATCGAGGCCGAACGATTCTACTTTTCCCGTATTCTGAGAAGTAGCAACATATGTATTTGATTTTCCGTTGAATTTAAGCCTGATGAGTTCTTTGAACTTACTTTCCGCAAAATCGTAATCCTTTGCACTCACCGCATCATTGGCGGCGTAATACAGGTAGATGGTGTCGGTATTGTTAAGATTGTAAGCCTGTTCGAACAACCTGCTCGATTTCTTATAGTTTTTGTTACGGTTGTTGTCAATGGCCTCATCCGCAAGTTCTGCAAGCAACGAATTTTTTACACTTGTTATCTCCGTAGCGAACCGTTTGCTTTTTGACTCGTTCTCAAAACGGATAAGCTGGTTGATTGATTCAATAGCCTTTGAACGGTTCTCCTGAAAACGGATTCCGCTGTTGGCCAGGTTGATCTCGTGTTTGGCCTTGAAGAAATAATAGGCTTCTTTTTGGTCATCGGTACTCGAAGAAAGCTGCTTTTCCACAGTATTCAAAAGTTTGGCAACCTGTACCGTATCATTTCTCTTAATAAGTTTCTCCAGTTCCTTAAGCTCATTTTTCTGAGCAAAAGAAGATGAGCATGTTAAGATTAACATGCTCATTACAAAAAAATTATGCTTCATTATCTTCTTCGTCTTCTTCAATATCATCGTCCTCTTCGTCGATATCCTCCACAACATCATCAAGAATGTCGTTTTCGTCTACCGCAAGGAGATCTTTTTTCAATTCGTCGTCCATTTCATCTTCTGCATCTTCATCATGCATTACTTTGGCAACAGCAGCAATGGAGTCGTTTCCTTTGATGTTGATCAGGCGGACCCCTTGTGTGTTACGTCCCATAATGCGTAAGTCGGAAACGCGGATGCGGATGGTTAAACCTGATTTGTTGATGATCATAAGGTCGTCGTTGTCCGTAACGTCGTAAATCGAAATAAGCATACCGGTTTTATCGGTAATGTTCATGGCTTTTACTCCTTTACCTCCACGATTGGTTTGACGGTAGGCTTCGAGTGCAGAACGTTTCCCATAACCGTTTTCAGAAACAACGAGGATTTCGGAATTGAGATCAGAAACGGTGACAAGCCCGATCACTTCATCTTTTTCATCAGCCAGTTTAATACCGCGTACTCCGGATGCCGTTCTTCCCATAGGACGCGTTTTCGATTCATCGAAACGAACCATTTTACCGCTGCGTGCGGCTACGAGAACCTGGGAATTACCATCGGTGAGTTTTACGTACATTAGCTCGTCGTCCTCTTTGATGGTGATGGCGTTGATACCGTTCTGACGCGGACGTGAATACTGCTCAAGCGACGTTTTCTTCACCTGTCCCTGTTTGGTACACATAATGAGGAAATGGTTCTTGATGTACTCCTCGTCACGTAGATCCTGGGTACAGATAAACGCTTTCACCTTGTCGTCGTTTTCTATGTTGATAAGGTTTTGGATGGCGCGTCCTTTAGCCTGTTTGCTTCCTTCCGGAATTTCGTAAACGCGCAGCCAGTAACATTTTCCTTTTTGTGTAAAGAACAACATATACTGGTGGTTAGTGGCAACATACATATGTTCCAGGAAGTCCTGATCCCGGGTTCCGGCAGATTTTTGACCAACACCGCCACGGTTCTGCGTTTTATACTCGCTTAGAGGTGTACGTTTGATATAGCCCGCATGCGAAATGGTAATCACCACCTGCTCGTCGGCAATCAAATCTTCGATGTTCATTTCGCCACCTGCGTATTCAATTTTTGAACGGCGTTCGTCACCATATTTTGCTTTGATTTCAGCCAATTCCTCTTTAATGAGGTTCATTCGCATTTCTTTGCTGGCAAGCAATTCCTGTAAATGAGCGATTAGTTTCATGATTTCGTCGAATTCAGCTCTGAGTTTTTCCTGCTCAAGACCTGTCAGCTGGCGTAAGCGCATTTCAACAATGGCACGGGCCTGGATTTCTGACAAAGAAAAACGTTCAATAAGGCGTTCACGGGCTTCATCGGCATTTTTCGAACCTCTGATGATAGCAATTACTTCATCAATATTATCAGAAGCAATGATGAGTCCTTCAAGTATATGGGCGCGTTCCTGTGCTTTGCGAAGTTCGTATTCCGCTCTGCGCGTTACCACATCATGACGGTGGTCTACAAAATAATGGATAAGGTCTTTAAGGTTCAGCAACTGCGGACGCCCGTTAACCAGTGCAATATTGTTGATGCTGAAAGAAGACTGCAGCTGTGTGTATTTATACAGCATGTTCAGTACGATGTTCGGAACAGCCTCGCGTTTCAGTACATATACAATACGCATACCTTTACGATCCGATTCATCACGGATGGTGGAAATACCCTCAATCTTTTTATCGTTGACAAGCTCAGCCGTTTTCTTGATCATTTCGGCCTTGTTTACCTGGTATGGTATTTCAGATACGATGATGCATTCCTTTCCGTCGATTTCTTCAAAATTCGCTTTGGCCCGCATTACTACGCGGCCGCGTCCTGTTTTATAGGCTTCTTTTACCCCTTCATATCCGTATATAATTCCTCCGGTAGGGAAATCAGGAGCCTTGATGTGATGCATAAGTTCATCTATTTCCACATCGTTGTTGTCGATGTAGGCAAGAATTCCGTCTATCACTTCGCTCAGGTTGTGCGGCGCCATATTAGTAGCCATACCCACCGCGATTCCGGAAGCTCCGTTTACTAAAAGAGTAGGGATTTTGGTAGGCATTACTTTAGGTTCTTCTAAAGTATCGTCGAAGTTTAACTGAAAATCTACTGTTTCCTTATCAAGATCCGCTAATATTTCCTCAGAGATTTTTTTCATTCTTGCTTCCGTATAACGCATCGCTGCGGGGCTGTCGCCGTCTACAGAACCAAAGTTTCCCTGCCCGTCTACCAGTAAATAACGCAAACTCCATTCCTGAGCCATACGAACCATGGCATCATACACGGAAGAATCCCCGTGCGGGTGGTACTTACCTAAAACCTCTCCAACAATTCTCGCAGATTTTTTATGAGCTTTATTTGCAGTAACGCCTAATTCGTACATTCCGAATAATACACGGCGGTGAACTGGTTTTAAACCATCGCGGACATCTGGTAATGCCCGGGAAACGATAACCGACATGGAATAATCGATGTAAGCCGATCTCATTTCATCCTCGATGTTAATAGGAATTAACTTTTCTCCTTCAGAAACCATATTTTAATATTGTATTTAATTTTAATTCTAACGTGCTAATATACGCATTTTTTAGGGGTTTACCTAATTTTAGGATTTCAAATTACAGTTCGGGTTTTTGTTTCTGGTTTTGAAGCGTTTAGAGTAAGGATGATAGATTTCGGTTGAATGAAAACCGCTTTTCAGGCATTTTGTGCGTTATCTTTGAAGTAGATGAAGAAAAGTGTTTTTTTTCTTATGGCAGTAAGGATGTTGTATGGAATATATGTGTAATTTTGTATGATTTTTTAACAGCACAACTCTTCGTACAATGAATATCATTATAAAAAATGCTACTGTTGTAGATTCTTCAAGTGAACATCATCTGAAAAAGGTCGATATTAAGATCGAAAACGGATTGATTTTCGAAATAGCCCCTCAGATAAGTCAGGACGGTTTTGAAACTCTGTCATTAGAAAACCTTCACATTTCAGGAGGTTGGATGGATGCTTCCGTTTCTTTCGGAGAACCTGGTTTCGAAGATCGTGAAACAATTGATAACGGGTTGACTGTAGCCGCCAAAAGCGGATTCACCCATATTGCCTATCAGCCGGATACATTCCCGGTTATAGACAACCAGTCGGTAGTAAGTTTTGTAAGGTCAAAGGCTCAGTTCCATGCGACGGAACTTCATCCTATCGGTGCTTTTTCAAAAAATATGGAAGGAACCGATTTGTCTGAAATGTACGATATGCAGAACGCGGGAGCCATAGCTTTCGGAGATTATAAACGCAATACCGGCAATGCCAACCTGTTAAAAATAGGTTTGCAGTACGCTCAGGATTTTGACGGGATGGTTATGGCTTTCAGCTGTGATGCCCAGATAAAGGGAAAAGGGGTTGTACATGAAGGAATAACTTCTACAAAGCTGGGGCTTAAAGGAATTCCTTCGTTGGCAGAAGAAATTATGGTAGCCCGAAATTTGTTTTTATTGGAATATACCGGTGGAAAAATGCACCTTCCTACAATTTCTACAGCGCAATCTGTTGAACTTATAAGACAGGCAAAGGCCAAAGGTTTAAATGTGACATGCAGCGTTGCGGTGCATAACCTGGCACTGACCGATGAGGTACTGACCAATTTTGATACCCGCTTTAAAGTAAACCCTCCATTGCGTGATGCAAAACATCAGCAGGCTTTGCTTAATGGTGTGCTCGATGGAACCATTGACGTAATTACCTCTGACCACTGTGCAGTGGATATCGAACATAAAAAAATGGAGTTCGACAAAGCAAAAGACGGTACGGTTGGCCTGGAATCTGCTTTCGGAGCACTGGTGCCTTTATTGCCTCTTGAAATCATTACCGACAAGCTTCAGGCAGCCAAAAACATTTTCCTTAAACACCATACTGCTCTGCAGGTTGGTGAAAAGGCCGATTTAACCTTGTTTAATCCCGATGGGGAATGGACCTTCGGTAAAGAAGATATCTTATCTAAATCGAAGAATTCAGCGTTCCTGAACCATCCTATGAAAGGAAGAGTGTACGGTATATATCATAGCGGGAAACTCATTATTAAATAATTGTGAGTATGAACGATATCCATAAAGACGGAAAACTGGCCGCAATCATAGCACACCTTACCTTTCTTGGTCCGGTCATTGCATGGTTCATCAACCAGGAACAGAAAGATGCTTTCGGAGCGTTTTACATAAAGCAGTCCACGGGAATTTTCTGCGTATTTTTGCTTATCAGCGCCATATTGCCGATAGTACCGCAGTTTATGTTCATGCCCACCTTAATAGGGTTCTACCTGTTTATATTTATCCTGTGGATTTACAGTTTTTCGGGCGCCATATCCAATCAGTATAAATTACTGCCGGTAATAGGGCCGTTTATCCAAAAGATTTTCTCAATAAAAAAATAAAGCATGCATCAGGGAATATTGAATTACCTTATTAAAGAACCGCAAAGTATAAAGGAAAAATATCCTTTGGTACTTCTTATACACGGTTACGGAAGCAATGAAGAAGATTTGTTTGCTTTTGCCGGGGAACTGCCAGACGACTGTTACATCATCTCGGTACAGGCACCTTATCCGGTTCCGCCTTACGGATATGCCTGGTACACCATCAGTTTTGATGCTGATATGAATAAATTCAGTGATGACGAACAGGCCATCCGTTCGCGTGACCTGCTTGTGGACTTTATTGATGAGGTTTGCGCAAAATACCCTATCGACCGCGATAATGTAAATCTTGTCGGGTTCAGTCAGGGTGCTATTCTGAGTTATGCGATAGCCGTTACCTATCCTGAAAAAATCCACAAAGTCGCTGCTCTCAGCGGATATTTCAACCCGGAAATCATGCATCGTAAACAAGATGCAAAAGCCTATGAAAAACTGCGTATTTTTGGTTCGCACGGAACCGTTGATCAGGTCATTCCGGTAGAATGGGCCAGAAAAACAGCCGGTTATTTAAGCGATATAGGTATCGTATTTGAATATAAGGAATACCCGGTTGGCCACGGAGTAGCCCCTCAGAATTTTTACGATTTCAAAGATTTTCTTTTCAAATAAAAAAAACGTTTCCATCGGAAACGTTTTTTTAATAGATAACGGTGTCAATCACCTTAAATTCTGTTTTTTTATCGGGGGAATAATCATATTTAATAAGGGCTTCCCCAACCATACTTTGTGTATAGAAATCAACAATGAGCCATTTGTGGTTGATGACCGACAGCTTGTTGAGTTTGGGAACCTCTCCGGCACCGTCAACAGGCAGTAAAGGGTTGCCGCCTTCCTGTTTGTTTAATTCTGTGAAATCCTGGATAACTTTATTCATAACCGGTTCCAGGTTTTGAGGAGCAAATACCTTCTGTGCATTCTCATTTTTGTCTATTGAAAAATAGGCGGCTTCCTCGTAAAGCTTTTTATAGAATTTAAGGGAATCCTGCGTCATTACCTTGTTCAACTCTTCCATTGAAGCTTTTTCCTTGTTGCAAGAGACAAAAAAGAGGCTTATTATCATGATTCCTGAAAAAAGTCCTTTCATAAATTACGTATTTTGTGGTGTTACAGGTTGACTTTTAATTACAGTATTTAGGGAGTCCTGCTGCTTTTGCAGTTTGCGTTCCAGCCTTTCGATATGCTGTTGCTGGTCTTTTAAAATTTTGGAATCGTTGACATATTGGAAGACATTGATGATCAACGAGAACAAAAATAAGTACAGGTAAATTCTTTTCATTTTATAAATCTAAAATTAATTCGTCGTAAGCAAGAAAGACATTGTCCGGTAGCTGTGCTTCAATATCGTCATGGAATCCCAGCTGAAATCCTATATGGGTTAAATAGGCTCTTCCCGGCTTTATTCTTTCTATATGTGCCAGAGCTTCTTCAAGATTGTTGTGGGTGGGGTGTTCGTGAATACGAAGAGCGTTGATCACAAGCACATCCAGGTCCTGCAGCTGTCTGTAAGTTTCTTCGTCCAGGGTTTTGACATCGGTTAAATAAGCAAAATTAGCAAGCCGGTAGCCCAGTATAGGTAAATTACCATGGTTTACCAGAAGTGGTTTTATGGCTTTCTGATCGACAAAAAAGGCCTTATATGGCTCAACTTCATTTATTTCCACAGAAGGGGCGCCAGGATAGCGGTTTTCTGTTGCAAAAATATAATCGAACCTCCTTTTCAGACTGTCCATCACGCGTTTTTGCGCAAAAACGGGCATTGCTTTGCTTTCCATAAAGCAGTAGGGGCGTATGTCGTCTAATCCTGCCGTATGATCTGCATGCTCGTGCGTAAACAGTACGGCGTCGAGGGAATCGTTGTCGATACGCAACATCTGCTGCCGGAAGTCCGGGCCGCAATCGATGAGGATTTTGCTTCCCTGCCATTCGATGAGTACCGATGACCGCAGTCGCTTATCTTTTAAGTTGGTGCTTAAACAAACAGGGTCTTTAATCCCGATAACCGGAATACCCTGGGAAGTACCTGTTCCTAAAAAATGTATTTTCACGACAATCTTTTTTACAAAAATAGCACATTAAAAATGATTTTTGTAATTTTATGAGCAAACAAACAACGTAATATGAACAATTTTTTTGCAGAGGATTTAACATTGGACGGAGACCGAATTTTAAATCCCAAACCTGCAATTTCCGATAAAACATTAAGGATAAATTTAAACAAGAACATTTACGGTTCATTTGCTGAAATAGGGGCGGGGCAGGAAACCGCACGTCACTTTTTCAGAGCCGGAGCTGCTTCGAGAACCATCGCCAAGGCAATGTCTGCCTATGATAAACAGTTCAGCGATGCTATTTATACGGTAGAGGCAGATGGGCGTTACGTTACGGAAACGCGGTTGCACAAGATGCTGAACCACGAGGTAAAGCTTCTTGAAGAACGGCTGGATCACAATGAAAATCCGAGTCGTTTGTATTTCAGTTATGCAAATACAGTGGCAACTATTGATTTTGCGAAAAAATTTAAAGGGCACGGCTGGGTAGGAATCCGTTTTCAGAATGTTCCCAACGGGGCATTTAACGAAATAATCCTGCATATACAGTTTAAGGAAAACGACGTACTGCTTCAGCAGCGTACGCTCGGTACCTTAGGGGTAAACCTTATTTACGGAGCCTTTTACCAGTATCACGATCCTAAAAAACTCATTCACCATTTATACGATCATCTCGATAAGGACCAGATGGAAATAGATACCATCAACTTTGCCGGTCCGGCCTTTAAAGATGTGGATAACAGGCTTATGAGCCTTTACCTGGTTAAAAACGGCATCGCTGATGCTGTGATGTTCGGACCGAACGGGCAGAATATACTTCCGGCCAATACCTTGTTCCGGAAAAATGTTTTGTTGCTACGCGGGAGTTTCCGTCCGGTTACCGTTGTAAACATTAACATGTACCGCAAATCGCTCCAGCAGTTTCTCGAAAAGAACCAGCTTACAGAAGAAAAAACAGCCGTTATCTTCGAGATTACGCTGAACAACCTTTTGTGCCAGGGCGAGGTAGACGAACAGGACTTTCTGGACCGTGCTGAATTGTTATGTGCTCTGGGACATACCGTGATGATATCCAATTTTAAAGAATATTTTAAGGCTGTTGATTATATCTGGAATTATTCACAGGAAAAAATAGCGCTGACCATAGGGATTCCGAGCCTGCTCGAAATTTTTGATGCAAAGCATTACACAACCCTTCCGGGAGGGCTTTTTGAAGGACTTGGAAGATTGTTCAAACACGGACTGGAAATTTATGCCTATCCGATGCTTGATGAAAAGGAAAGTGTGGTAACGAGCCGTAACATACAGCTGCACGATGAAAACCTCATGCCCATCTACAATTACTTTATGAAGGAAGGACAGATCATCGATATCGAAAATTTTGAAGAAAAGAACCTTAAGGTATTTTCACATAAAGTTTTGAAGAAGATAAAAGAAGACGATAATACCTGGGAACAGGACGTACCTGATACAGTAGCCCGGATTATTAAGGACAAGCATTTGTTCCAGACTAAAAAAGTATAGCGAAAGCTATACTTTTTTAGTCTTCGTCTTCTTCGATAAGATCGCCTACTTCGTCGATGTCGTCAAAATTATTTTCCATAAGGGCATATCTGGCTTTTTCTTCATCGCCCTCAAGTACAAAAATATGCACTGCTTTATCAGCCGAACCAAAACCGGCCGTAATGGAAGAATCGATATCGTTTCGTTCAATGAACGGAATATTCTGTTCTTCAAGCGTATTCTTCACAGCCATTGCCATAATGGCGCTCCCTACAAATATTTCCACATGCTTTTGATCCATAATTTTTTTATTTTCAAGATAAGAAAAACCTTTTTATAATCAATAAAAAAACGCCTTAATTTCTTAAGGCGTTTTATAGATTTTATTTTGTTATTCCTGGTTCCGGAAAATAAGCCGGTCATCGAAGCTGTCGAGCAGGATGATGCTGTCTGTTTTGATAGTTCCCGAAAGGATTTCTTTCGACAACTGGTTGAGCACTTCTCTCTGGATAACCCTTTTTACAGGTCTTGCCCCGAAATGCGGGTCAAACCCTTTTTTGGCAAGGTAACTTACCGCTTCAGGTGTTGCATCCATGGTGATGTGCTGCTGGGCCAGCATTTTAAAGACGCTCTTTAACTGATAGGAAACGATTTGTTCGATGTTTCCTGCCGTTAACGGGGTGAACATGATGATTTCGTCTATCCTGTTAAGAAATTCCGGGCGCACCATTGTTTTCAACAGGTTCAGTACTTCTTCTTTTGCATTTTCAACGGCTACAGCTGTTGGATTGTTGTCAAACTGTTCCTGAATGATCTGGCTTCCCATATTCGAGGTCATGATGATGATGGTGTTCTTGAAATCTGCAAGTCGTCCCTTGTTGTCGGTCAGGCGTCCTTCGTCAAGAACCTGAAGAAGGATGTTGAACGTATCAGGGTGTGCTTTTTCAATTTCATCAAGCAGGATAACCGAATACGGTCTGCGGCGTACCGCTTCCGTTAGCTGGCCTCCTTCATCATATCCAACGTATCCCGGAGGTGCTCCAACAAGCCTGCTTACGCTGTGACGTTCTGAATACTCGCTCATATCTATGCGCGTCATGGCATTTTCATCATCGAACAAGTACTCGGCAAGCGCTTTGGCAAGTTCGGTTTTTCCAACCCCTGTTGTTCCGAGGAACAAAAACGAACCAATTGGTTTTTTTGGATCCTGTAAACCGGAACGGCTTCTTCTCACGGCATCTGAAATAGCCCCGATGGCTTCTTCCTGACCTACCACGCGTTTATGAAGTTCATCTTCCAGGTTCAATAGTTTTTCACGATCCGACTGCAGCATTTTCGTCACCGGAACCCCGGTCCATTTTGCAACAACATCGGCTATATCTTCATAAGTCACTTCTTCTTTTATAAGCGACTGTCCTTTCTGATTTTCTTCAAGCTGTTTCTGGAATTCGGTAAGCTTGAGCTCGGCATCCTGGATCTTTCCGTATCGGATTTCGGCAACTTTTCCGTAATCTCCGTTACGTTCGGCTCTTTCAGCTTCGAGCTTATAGTCTTCAATCTCCGCCTTTATGTTCTGGATGTTGTCTACAACATCTTTTTCCGATTTCCATTTAGAAAAAATCTGGTTGCGTTCTTCTTTAAGGTTTGCAAGGTCAATTCCAAGGGCTTTTACCTTAGATTCGTCATTTTCACGTTTGATGGCTTCGATTTCAATCTCCAACTGCATGATTTTACGGTCGAGTACGTCAAGTTCTTCGGGTTTGGAATTGATCTCCATCCTAAGTTTTGAAGCAGCCTCGTCCATAAGGTCAATAGCCTTATCGGGTAAAAAACGGTTGGTAATGTATCTCTGCGACAATTCTACCGCGCCAATAATGGCTTCATCCTTAATACGCACTTTATGGTGGGTTTCGTATTTCTCCTTGATCCCGCGTAGGATGGAAATAGCACTTTCGGTATCCGGTTCTTCTATCATTACTTTCTGAAAACGACGTTCCAGCGCTTTGTCTTTCTCAAAATACTTCTGGTATTCATCAAGGGTAGTGGCACCTATTGCTCTTAATTCTCCCCTTGCAAGGGCCGGTTTTAATATGTTTGCAGCATCCATGGCGCCTTCACCACCACCAGCTCCCACTAGCGTGTGGATTTCATCAATAAAAAGGATGATGTTTCCGTCGGATGTGGTAACTTCTTTTACAACCGATTTCAGTCGCTCTTCAAATTCACCCTTGTATTTTGCACCTGCAATGAGTGCTCCCATATCCAGGGAAAAAATGAGTTTGTCTTTTAGGTTTTCAGGCACGTCGCCCTGAACGATACGGTGTGCAAGACCTTCGGCTATAGCCGTTTTACCCACACCGGGCTCACCAATGAGCATGGGGTTATTTTTAGATCTTCGCGTAAGGATTTGCAATACGCGGCGGATTTCCTCGTCACGGCCTATAACCGGATCCAGTTTACCGTCGTTGGCAAGCTGGTTGAGGTTTTTGGCATATTTGTTTAAGGAATTGTAGTTATCCTCGGCTGAAGCTGAGGTAACCCGTTCGCCTTTACGTAATTCCGATATGGCGGCTTCGATCTGTTTTTCGGTAACACCGCCTGTTTTGAGGTAACCTGCAATCTTGCTGCTTGATTTAAAGATTGCAAGGAACAGGTGTTCGATGGACACGTACTCATCATTCATCTTTTTTGCAATCGCCTGGGCGTCGTTGAGCGTATTATTTGCTTCGCGAGACAAGGATACCTGACCGCCCTGTACCTTTGCAAAAGAATTGATGATCTGGTCGTTCTGATGTTTTAACTGCTCAATATTAACCCCAACCTTCTTTAAGATAAAAGGGGTTACGTTTTCATCAATTTCAAGTATAGCTTTCAAAAGATGCTCGTTCTCCAACTGTTGCTGGCCGAACGTCTGTACCAGAACCTGAGCCTGTTGCAGTACTTCCTGTGATTTAATGGTAAAATTATTTAAGTTCATATGTTTTGTTTTTTTTACCGTTGTAATTTCAAATCCCGTTCCATAGGGTTGTTGCTGTCAAAATGTCTTGTTTTACTGTTTTGTTTTTAATAAATAAAGACAAAATGTCATATTTGTTTTATTCGATATTGTTTTTAAATGTCAAAACAGGTAAATTTGCATCTTAAAGTTACGAAAATGAATTGGAAGAATTTAGACAATATCGATGAATTAAATGTTATCATAAAAGAATCATTCAATAAGCCGCAGTTAATCTTTAAGCACAGTACACGTTGCATTATCAGTAAAATGGCACTCAGAGGTTTTGAGATGGATTTTGATTTTGAAGACAGGGTAACGCCCCATTACCTGGACCTTATTGCATTTCGCAACATTTCAGATAAGGTTTCTGAGGTGTTCAACGTTGTGCACCAATCGCCGCAGATTTTGCTGATCAGGGAAGGTGAAGCCGTGTACACTGAATCGCATGAAGGAATCAGTGCGGAAGAACTCAACAAAAGGGTATAAAAAAGTCCGGCTTTATGGGGCCGGATTTTCATTTTGTAAACCTGAACGGTACTGATGCTGTAAAGCGAATTCATTTGCAGTTTCCACCTTTTTATAGGCTTCCACGATCTTTTTAACGAGTCGGTGACGTACGATGTCCTTATCGTCGAGAAAGATGAAGCCGATACCTTCAACACCTTCCAGAATTCTAAGGGCTTCCCTTAATCCGGAAGTTACTTTTCTTGGCAAATCGACCTGTCCGGGATCTCCCGTGATAATGAATTTGGCATTTTTTCCCATCCGCGTCAGGAACATTTTCATTTGTGAATGCGTGGTGTTTTGAGCTTCGTCTAAAATAACGAATGCGTTGTCGAGCGTTCTACCGCGCATAAAGGCAAGAGGGGCAATCTGTATGATGCCTTTAGCCAGATAGTCTTCAAGCGTGGTAGGAGGGAGCATGTCGCGCAACGCGTCATAAAGGGGCTGCATGTAGGGATCAAGTTTTTCCTTCATATCGCCCGGTAAAAATCCCAGGTTTTCACCTGCTTCTACCGCAGGACGGGTAAGGATGATACGCTTTACCTGTTTTTCCTTTAATGCCTTTACGGCAAGTGCTACACCGGTATACGTTTTACCGGTTCCGGCAGGGCCTATCGCAAACACCATATCGTTTTTATAAACAAGATCTACCAGCCGCTGTTGGTTGGGAGTTGTAGCTTTGATGAGCTTTCCACCGATTCCGTGCACAAGGATCTCGTCGGACTGTGCCATTCTCTGCGGCATATCGTCCATAATCAATCTTTCAATGATGTTTTCGTTAAGCTGGTTGTATTTTTCGTAATATTTGAGGATGCGGTCAAAACGCGATTCAAACAGATCTAAAATTTCTTTTTCCCCGTAAGCTTTGATGGTTGTTCCTCTCGCAATAATTTTAAGTTTTGGATATAATTTTTTTATGGTTTCTAAATTGATATCTTGTGTACCCCAAAAATCTTTTGGTGTAATATGTTCCAGTTCGATGATTCTTTCGTTCAAAAGCTATTAGAATTAATTAAAAAAAATTAGTTTTGTATATCTCAAATCTAACAAAAAAAAATATAAAACACTAACAAAAAGAATTAATGTCAATTATTACATTAACAACTGATTACGGTATAAAGGACCATTTTGTTGCTTCGGTTAAGGGTAAAATCCTAACTGCATTACCCGATGCCCAAATAGTTGACATTTCGCATTGTATTGACTTATACAGCATTGCAAATGCGAGTTATGTGTTGTTCGGCGCCTATAAGAATTTTCCGAAGGGGACCATACATATGGTACTTGTTGAGGCTGAGATGTTCGATCAGACTTCTTTCCTGCTTACCCGTTTTGACGGCCATTATTTTCTTACGGCGAATAACGGAGCCATCACGCTGCTGGCAGATCCTGATGATGTAACGGAGATCATCGACCTCGAAATTCCGGCTTCGTGTGCTGATACGGTATCGCTGTACACCTATATTGCATCAAAATTGCTGAAAGAGAGTCAGTTTGAAGGACTCGGGACAAAAATCGCATACGATGATTGCGAATTGCTCGTAGAGCTGCGCCCTAAGGTTGCAGATGATGAAAACTCGATAAAGGGAGCCGTTATCTATATAGATCACTATGGGAACGCTGTAACCAACATTTCCCGCGATTTGTTTGAAAGGATTAGGAAACAGCGGAAATTCGTCATCAACGCAGTACGCTACCGTATTTCGAGAATCAATGAGTTTTATGCGGATTTCAATACCCAGGTGAAGTCGTTGAGGGAATATGAAGGTGATATGCTTTTTATATTCAACGATCTCGATTTTTTACAGATGTCGATATATAAGTCAGATCTTGATAATGTAGGTAATGCACGTACCATGTTCGGTATCAGCTATCGCGATTCGGTTATTGTGGAATTTATGGAATAAAATTTAAAATATATGTTTATTAGAATAGTCAAAATGAGTTTTCACGAGGATAAGATTCCGGTTTTTCTGGAACATTTCCATACTGTGAAAAACAATATACGGAACTTTCCCGGTAATAATTTTTTAGAAATATACCAGGATAAGAACAATCCGCAGATCTTTTTTACATATTCCGTTTGGAATGAGGATTCGGATCTGGAAGCGTACCGTAATTCAGAACTTTTTAAAGGAGTATGGTCATTTACAAAGGCTCTTTTTAACGATAAACCCGAGGCCTGGAGTGTTGATAAACTAGTTTCGCTACCATAAATATGAAAGCAATTTTACTTAGGGAAATCAAATCCTTTTTCGGTTCCCTCATAGGATATCTCGTCATAGCCGTTTTTCTTGTATTGAACGGACTTTTTCTGTGGATTCTGGACGGGCAATACAACATACTGCAAAGCGGGTATAACGACCTCACACCGTTTTTTCAACTGGCGCCTTTGGTTTTGCTGCTGTTGATACCTGCAATTACCATGAAAAGTATTTCCGATGAACGCAGGCAGGGAACGATAGAGCTGCTGGTGACAAAACCACTGAGTTTGGGTCAGATTGTGACAGGTAAGTTCCTGGGGGCATTTCTATTGGTTGTATTGGCCATATTGCCGACTGTTTTATATATCATTATTCTGAACCCTTACGGAATGCCTGCTGGTAATATGGACCTTGGCAGTACGGCGGGGGCCTATATGGGATTGTTGTTCCTCATAGCGGCCTATACCAGTATCGGTATTTTTTGTTCTTCTTTATCAGATAACCAGATTGTAGCATTCATCGTAGCAGCCATTATATGCTTTGTCCTTTACATGGGCTTTGATTTGTTGGCCGATATGTTCAAATCTGCGGCCGTATTCATTGAAAAAATCGGAATGAACTATCATTTTAAAAGCATCTGCAGGGGTGTTATAGATACACGGGACCTTGTTTATTTTGTATCCGTGACGGTTTTCTTTTTAATGGCTACTATGTTTAACCTTAAAAGCGTTCGCAGGTAATGAAGAAGAATTTAAAAATGTTTTTGGGCGTTACAGCCGGACTTATAGCAGTGAACCTGGCCGGGAATTATGTGTACCACAGATTTGATCTCACGTCGGATCAACGGTATACGTTGTCCGAAACAACCAAAACAATACTTAAGAATGTAGATGAGCCTGTATTCATAGACGTTTACCTGGAAGGAAATTTTCCTGCTGAATTGCGGAAATTGCAGACCGAAAGCAAACAGCTGCTTGAGGAGTTTAGCGCCTACAATACCAACATCAATTTCGTTTTTGTGGATCCGCTGGCTGCAGATAAGGAAATGTCGGGACAGATTGCCGAACAGCTTTTTGCAAACGGGATGAAGCCCATCAACATTTCGGTAAACGACAAAGGAAAACAGTCCCAGGAAATGGTTTTTCCCTGGGCCGTTGCCACGAAAGGAGACCAGCATGCCAAAATTCAGTTGCTAAAAGGAATGGCTGGAGCCTCTACTGAAGAAAAAATTTCTGGATCGGTACAGCATCTTGAATATGCCATTGCGGAAGCTGTGTATAAAGTATCGACGGAAAAGACTAAGAAAATAGCCGTTATAAAGGGGATAGGCGAACTTAATGATGTTTATATAGCCGATTTCCTGAGAACGTTGAAAGACAGCTACTACATTGCTCCTTTTACCTTGGACAGTGTAGCCGTAAACCCTCAAAAAACGTTAAAAGACCTTCAGGGATACGATCTTGCCATTATTGCAAAACCAACTAAAGCTTTTGATGAAAACCAGATAGAGGTCCTTGACCAGTTTGTACTCAACGGAGGGAAATCGATCTGGATGCTCGATCAGGTTCAGGCCGATATGGACAGCCTTTACAATAAAACGGGAGAAATGCTTGCTTACCCGAAAGACCAAAGTCTGGGAGAGATGCTTTTTAAATATGGTGTACGTGTAAATCCGGATCTGGTAAAGGATGAGGTTGGGGCACCGATAAAGCTGGCGATAGGGCAAAAGGGAAGCGAAACCGTCTATGATGATTTCGTATGGAAGTTTGCACCGTTCGCCGTGAGCCAGTCCGGCCACCCTATTGTGAAGAATATTGAAGGGGTGAAATTTGATTTTGCCAACAGTATCGATACCTTAAAAAACAACATCAGGAAAACGGTACTGTTAACATCATCTCCCTATGTTTCGAAAATTGGTACTCCGAGTGTTATAAGCCTGGCAGCTACCGTTAACGAAAAATCCGACACCAATCCATCTAAAAAAATAGCTCCGGTACCGTTGGCCGTGCTGCTTGAAGGATCGTTCACTTCTGTTTATAAAAACAGGGTGGTGCCATTTAAAACAGATCACTACCTGAATGAGGGAAAACCTACGAAGATGATCGTAATTTCTGACGGGGACGTGGTGAAAAACCAACTCGACCAGAACGGAGAACCTATGGAACTCGGCTATGATAAATGGACGAATGCCTTTTACGGGAACAAGGAGTTTTTGATGAATGCCGTTAACTATCTTCTGGACGACAACGGGCTCATCAACCTGCGCACCAAAGAGGTAAAACTTCCGTTGTTAGACAAGGAAAAGGTATATAACGATTACAACTACATCCGTGCGGTAATCGTTGCATTACCGGTTGTATTACTGGTCGTATTCGGCTTTGTGTTCACGTACTTGCGCAAAAAGAAATACACAAAATAGTGTTGATAAATAAAGTTTTATTTTCGCATTAAAAGAAATATATTTGTATAAACATCCGTATTTACGGTAATTAAAAAATAACTCATGAAATTTATTGTATCGAGCTCGTATTTATTGAAACAATTACAAGTGTTGGGTAGCGTTATCAACAGTAACAATACTTTACACATCCTTGATAATTTTTTATTTGAACTTGATCAAAACCAACTCAAAGTTTCGGCTTCCGATCTGGAAACAACCATGACCGCTACTTTGGAAATAGAGTCAACGAGCGAAGGATCCATAGCGGTGCCTGCGCGCTTGTTGCTGGAAACATTAAAAACTTTTCCCGAACAGCCTCTTACGTTTACCGTAAAAGATAACAATACCATCGAGATCAGTTCCGATCTTGGAAAATACGTTCTGGCTTATTTGCCGGGTGACGAGTTTCCAAAAGCAGAAAGGCTTGAAGATCCTTCCAAAACGGAAATCGGTGCTGAAATCCTGCATACGGCTATCAGCAAAACCATCTTTGCTGCCGGAAACGACGATTTACGCCCTGTAATGTCAGGTGTTTATTTCCAGTTTGCACCTACAGGCGTTATTTTCGTAGCAACAGATGCTCATAAGCTTGTGAAATACTCAAGAACGGATGTTACGAGTACGGCGGAAACCAATTTCATCATGCCTAAAAAGCCTTTAAATATCTTAAAGAACATACTGGCTACTTCTGATGCATCGGTAACGATTGAGTATAACGATTCCAATGCCATGTTCAGCTTTGACAATTATACATTGATCTGTAGACTTATTGATGGTAAATATCCGAACTACGAGGCGGTAATCCCCAAAGAAAATCCGAATAAGCTCATCATTTCCCGTACGCAGTTTTTAAGCTCTGTTCGCCGTGTGGCCATCTACGCCAATAAAACCACGCATCAGATCCGTTTAAAGATCGCAGGAACGGAACTGAATATTTCTGCAGAAGACATCGATTATTCAAACAAGGCAGACGAACGTTTGACATGTGATTATAAAGGAGATGATATGCAGATAGGCTTTAACTCACGTTTCCTTACAGAAATGCTTACAAACCTGCAGTCCGATGAGATTCAGCTTGAGATGTCATTACCCAACCGGGCCGGAATCCTTACGCCGGTAGACGGGCTCGATGAAGGTGAGACCGTAACCATGCTGGTAATGCCGGTAATGCTGAACAATTAAAAATCTTTGCAATTTATAAAATACAGGCAGTAAAAGTTTTAACTTTTACTGCTTTTTGTTTGTGGTTAATTAATTGATTATATTTAAGTTATAAAAAAAAACGCTTATGTTAGTCAAGACTTTTGGCAGTGCCGTTTTCGGAATAAACGCTACCGCTATAACCATAGAAGTAAATATTGATAAGGGGATAGGCTACCATTTGGTGGGGCTGCCCGACGATGCCATCAAAGAATCGAGTTACCGTATTGCAGCAGCACTTTCCAATACGGGATACCAGCTTCCCGGAAAAAAGATAACAATCAATATGGCTCCGGCCGATATGCGCAAAGAAGGATCGGCTTACGACCTTCCCATTGCCGTTGGAATACTCGCTGCTTCGGATCAGCTTACTAAAAAGGATTTTTCGTCTGCTCTTATAATGGGCGAGTTATCTTTAGATGGGGCTGTACAACCTGTAAAAGGGGCTCTTCCCATTGCCGTACAGGCCAAACAGGACGGCTTTTCTGATTTCTTCCTGCCAAGGCAGAATGCCCAGGAGGCCGCGGTTGTTAAAGGACTCAACGTGTTTGCAGTGGATAACATATCCGATCTTATCAACCATTTTGAAGGTACCGTCATTTTAGAAAAAGTACACGTATTGGAAGATCTTCTTTTTGATGCAGCAGAAGATTCAGACCTACCGGATTTTTCTGATGTAAAGGGGCAGGAAAATATAAAGAGAGCTTTGGAAATTGCGGCTGCGGGAGGACATAACATCCTGCTTATCGGACCTCCCGGATCAGGAAAAACCATGCTGGCAAAACGATTACCCAGTATTCTTCCACCCATGACGCTGGAAGAAGCACTGGAAACAACAAAAATTCACAGCGTTGTAGGCAAAGTGCAGAACATCGGCCTTATTAAAAAAAGACCTTTTCGCGCTCCGCATCACACGGCATCATCTGTATCGCTGGTCGGTGGGGGAAGTTACCCGCAACCCGGTGAGATTTCCCTTGCGCATAACGGTGTACTGTTCCTTGACGAACTGCCCGAATTTAAAAGAGAGGTATTGGAAGTAATGCGCCAGCCGCTGGAAGACAGGGAAGTAACCATTTCCCGTGCACGGTTTACAGTATCGTATCCGTCTTCTTTTATGCTTGTGGCCAGTATGAACCCAAGCCCCAGCGGTTATTTTGCAAACGATAGGGAAAAGGGTACGGTTTCGGTACAGGAAATGAACCGTTATCTGAATAAGATTTCTGGTCCCCTGCTTGACCGTATTGACCTGCACATCGAAGTAAATCCTGTTCCTTTTGAGAAGTTGTCAGAAAAATCCTCATCTGAAAAAAGCAAGTCCATACGCAGAAGGGTTATGGATGCACGGGCTGTTCAGTCACAACGATTCATGGAACATAGAGGAATACACTACAATGCCCAGATGTCTGTGAAGCTGTTGGGCACTTATTGTAGTTTGGATGACGGATCTCTTAAGCTGCTCGAAAATGCCATGGATAAACTCAGGTTATCGGCAAGGGCATACGACCGTATCCTTAAAGTATCAAGAACCATTGCCGATCTTGAAGGTTCAGAGCATATCAAACCTTCACATATAGCAGAAGCAATACAGTACCGCAGCCTGGACCGTGATTTATGGACTAGTTCTTAAACTGCCCGGAAATATGGCTGAAAAGACTATAGGAAACAATGTAATTTAGCGGAAGTGTAAAGATGATACCGATTCCAAAGAATAAGAGGCCCGCAAGGGATAAAAGATACGTAATGCTCATAAAAGCGAACAACAGCCCCGGTTTCTCATTAACTGTTTTTACACTGAAATTTAAACTGCGAAATATTCCCTGGTTGTCTGCGTAAATAGCCGGAACAATAAAATAGGTCAGAAACTGTATAAGAATCCCCAGAGCAAAGCCAACCAGACCGAAGCCAGCGGTATCTAAAAATAAGAAGAAGGGAGATTTTAAAGAATATTAAATCTCATGATTGTGGTAGAGTTTTTTATTATAAAAGGTTGATTTAACTTAATAAATACAAGGGTTAATGTTGGTTTTATTAAGATAATTTTTAATTGATAAAATAAAAATGTTAAAATTTTACTTTGATTTTTAATCTGTAAAAAGTAAATTCGTTCTGATTAATTTTTAAAAAAAAGTAATTAAAAAAAATCTTAGACAATTACGATTTATTCGTAGAAGGAATCGGAACTGTTTATTCTCAAAGAGTTTGTTATAAATTAAACCTTGGGTGTTAATATGGATTATTCAGTTACATTATGGCAGATACTTCAAGTTTCATTACTTATTTTATTTATAGGTTTGATACTTTTGTTATTATTCCGAAAAAAAACGTAAAGTGTAACAATATAAATTAGAAGTAAGCCTCAGCAGGAATGTTGAGGTTTTTTTGCTTTTATAGGTTTTTATATATAAAATTAGATTACGGTTCTCTTAAGCTTCTCGAAAATGCCATGGATAAACTCAGGTTATCGGCAAGGGCATACGACCGTATCCTTAAAGTATCAAGAACCATTGCCGATCTTGAAGGTTCAGAGCATATCAAACCTTCACATATAGCAGAAGCAATACAGTACCGCAGCCTGGACCGTGATTTATGGACTAGTTCTTAAACTGCCCGGAAATATGGCTGAAAAGACTATAGGAAACAATGTAATTTAGCGGAAGTGTAAAGATGATACCGATTCCAAAGAATAAGAGGCCCGCAAGGGATAAAAGATACGTAATGCTCATAAAAGCGAACAACAGCCCCGGTTTCTCATTAACTGTTTTTACACTGAAATTTAAACTGCGAAATATTCCCTGGTTGTCTGCGTAAATAGCCGGAACAATAAAATAGGTCAGAAACTGTATAAGAATCCCCAGAGCAAAGCCAACCAGACCGAAGCCGGCAGCGTCTAAAAAGTAGGAAAATGTACTGCTAAGCAGTTGTATGACGATGATGACGTTTAAAGCTTTTAGTCCTCTCAGGCTGAAAAGGGCTCTGAATGCGCTTCCCAATCCTACGATTGTTGAAGTTTCAGAAGATTTTATCATACCGTAAATACCGCTGAGTAAATATTGTAATAAAATGCTTAGTACAACGTTGAGTATTAAAATTTCGGCAGAATTGGAAAGAATGAGCTCCTCCAGTACTTTTGGATCCGATATCTTGATCAATTCCGCGAAAGAACCCAATACCGCAGAAAAACCGATCATATAAAAAAAGGCAAGGATGATAAAGGAGAGAAAGATGTAAAGCCCCGACGGTACTGCGATGGTTTTTACAATGCTTAAAATACGTTCCGATAATTGCTGCTGGTCAATGGTATAACTCATACTGAATAAAAAATGCTTCGCAAAAGTACGAAGCATTTTTGAATAGTAGGCTAGTAATTGATACTATTATATATTGTTTTGATATCGCCCTGGCGGATATCGCCGGTAGTGTATCCTTTCATAAACCAGGCCTTTCGTTCGGCTGAAGTCCCGTGTGTAAACGTTTCCGGCTGAACACGTCCCTGCATTTTCGACTGTATGGCATCATCACCTACTGCTTCTGCAGCGCTTATTGCTTCGTCGATATCCCCGGCTTCGAGCTTATCCTGATTTCGGCTTGCCCAAACACCAGCATAAAAATCGGCCTGAAGTTCCTGGGCAACCGAAAGCTTGTTGGCAGCTGCTTCATTTTGCCCCTGTTGCGCTTTCCTTACCTGCTGGTTGGTACCCATCAGGGTTTGGATGTGGTGTCCGACCTCGTGTGCAATCACATAAGCAATTGCAAAGTCTCCCTTTTTAGCTCCGAACCGGGAATGCAGTTCTTCGAAAAAACGGAGGTCCATATAAACTTTTTGATCGGCAGGGCAATAAAAAGGTCCGGATGCCGAGGTTGCGGAACCACAGGCCGTATTGACCCCGTCGTCAAATAAAACCATACCAGGCTCCTGATACTTCTGTCCGTTTTCCTTAAATATTTCTGTCCAGGTCTCGTTATTGTATACGAAAACTGCTTCCGAAAACTGCCCGAGGGTTATTTCTTCCTGTGAGAGTTCGCGCGTCTGTACCTGTTCAGAAGATTGTGTTGTTCCCTGTGTCTGGTTCAGCATGGTTCCGATGACCTGTCCGGTTTCTCCGCCGAACATAGTGAGCAACAATGCCACTATACCGATGATACCACCGCCTATTACGGCTTTTCCACCTCCGGACATACCCCGGCGGTCCTCAAATCCCCCGCTCGTTTTTCTTTCCCATTTCATAACATGAATTTTTTATCTAATATACTATTTTTCTACAGCATTCCAAATAGGATCGTCAGGAACCGAAGCCGTTAATTGAAGCTGTTCCTTCGTAACAGGATGGTTGAATACGAGTTTCCGGGCGTGCAGATGGATGCCTCCATCGGGATTGCTGCGGTCAAAACCATATTTTAGATCACCCTTTATCGGGCAACCAATGGCAGCGAGCTGGCAACGGATCTGGTGATGACGTCCGGTGTGAAGATCGATTTCCAGACAATAATAAGATTGAAGTTTCCGGATTACGTTGTAGTCGAGTATGGCTTTTTTACTGTCTTTGACTTCTTTAAGATGTGCCCTGGACGTATTGTTTTTTGGATTCCGGGTTAAATAATGAACCAGCGTACCGCTTTCGCTCGGAGGCTGATTTTTAACTACGGCCCAATACGTCTTCTGCGTTTCACGGTTTTTGAAAATTTCATTCAGTCGGGATAAAGCTTTGGATGTACGTGCAAATACCACGATACCCGATGTAGGTCGGTCCAAACGATGAACAACTCCCAGAAAAACGGCTCCGGGTTTATTGTATTTTTGTTTGAGGTACTCTTTTACAATTTCACTTAAAGGCAGATCGCCCGTTTGATCGCCCTGCACGATATCGCCAACGCGCTTGTTAACCACGATGATATGGTTGTCTTCATGCAGTACCTGCAGGTTGTCTTTAGTAGAATAAACTTTCATAGAAAAATAAAAAAACCACCTCTTGGAGATGGTTGAAATTTAATGCAAATATAAAAATTAATATTGTTCTGCTGCACTCGGAAAATCCTGGGATTTTACATCTGCAACATATTGCCCGATGGCATTCGTCATATCCTCATACAAATTCATATATCTTCTAAGGAATTTCGGGCTGAATTCATGGGTCATACCAATCATGTCATGCACAACGAGAACCTGTCCGTCAACGCCTCCGCCTGCACCGATTCCAATAATAGGGATGGAAACTTCTTTCGCAACCTGTTCTGCCAGTTTTGCAGGTATTTTTTCAAGAACAATAGCAAAGCAACCAATTTTTTCCAGCATTTTGGCATCATCGATTAATTTGGCAGCCTCCGCTTCTTCCTTCGCACGTACGGTATAGGTTCCGAATTTATAAATAGACTGTGGGGTAAGACCCAAATGCCCCATAACAGGCACCCCTGCACCCAGAATCTTTCTTATCCCTTCCTTGATTTCTTTTCCGCCTTCCAGCTTCAGTGCATGAGCACCGCTTTCCTTCATCACGCGGATTGCAGACTCGAGTGCCTTTTTAGAATCGGACTGATAGGTTCCGAAAGGTAAGTCGACTACAACAAGAGCACGTTCTACACCACGTACCACACAGGATGCGTGGTAAATCATCTGATCAAGCGTAATAGGAAGCGTTGTTTCATGACCCGCCATTACGTTACTTGCAGAATCTCCTACTAAAATAACGTCGACCCCGGCAGAATCCACTATTTTGGCCATGGTATAGTCATAAGCCGTAAGCATGGAGATTTTTTCTCCGTTTTGCTTCATATCGAAAAGCGACTTCGTAGTCACTATTTTATAGTCTTTTTTAGCAACCGACATAATTATTGTTTGTTAGTGTAACGTAAAATTAGATAAAAAAGCTGGATAATACCAACATTAGCAATAGTAAAGAATCTCAACCTTAACAAGTCTGCCGTTGCGGAAAGAAAATTCATACGACATATAATCACCCGAAATCCCGTAAACATTCCTTTTAACATCTATATAGGAAATCAAACCTTTGCCGAGTTTCAGAAAATCGGTTTCAGATGTGTGTTCTCCCAGTAAATGTTCTCCTATTCTGAAACCGCATTCCTTCTCTATTGTCATGTTGCGCAGCATATAGGTTTTATTGAGGTCGTGCCCGATGCATTCAGCTGTTTTGAAAAAAACATTGGTTTCATAATCACCAAGTCCGCAGTCTTCCAAATCGGAATAGCTTTTTACAACTTTACCCAGGTACTTTTCAAGGACTGACAGTTTAAAGCCGCTGGCTGGTTCTTGTTCGTTGTTCAGGGTAAAGCCAAACTGCTTTTTCCTGATAAGGGGTTCAATCGGAGATGTCTCACCATCGGGAGCTTTATCAAGAGCCTGTGCCTGGAGCCTGCAGATTTCGGAAACGTCGGTTAAGTTGTTTTTACCGGCATAGTCTGCAAACAGGTTCAGAGCTTGTATGTTTTCCTTTCTTCCGCTGTTCCATCCCAATTCCAGTATACGCTCTGCATATTTTTTCTGGTCTTCAGCTGTGGAAGCATTTTTATATTCAGCTGTTAATTCAGCTAAAACAGGTCTTTTTCCGACAAACTTCATCGGGATATATCCTTTTTTGTCCTCGATGCTTACCGGAATCCATGCCTCGGAACTGTAAGGGTAATACTCAACCGGAACAACCGTACCGTTAAGCAAAGTACCAACCACGACTGCAGGACCTGTCACATTTTCACGGACCTTCAGCCCGGCAACAGTCGTAAACAGGTGGGGTGAGGCATAATATTCGTCTGATTCTACAATCACGGCCGGAGACGGCTTGTATTCATCATCTGCTTTTAAATGATCTTTAAGGTAATAGCTGTCTACCACGTAAACAGGATCACCATATCCCATATTTATTTTATAGATATAGTTGTTGATGAGCTCGTAAGAATCAATGGAAGCGCCGCGAAGGAATATCCCGACGGCTTTGGATGCTTTCTCATTGTTATAGGCAACAGTAGGAGTGGTTACATATTTACGCTGCTGGGCCCAGCAACCAAGCGAGGCTGCCAGGAAAAGCAAAATGGTTTTTTTCATGAAAAAGGGTTTTAACAATCTGAAAGATTTACGGCAACTGCCAAGCCTCCCTCAGAAGTCTCTTTGTATTTATTGTTCATATCCTGCGCGGTTCTCCACATGGTATTTACCACTTTATCCAAAGGGACTTTAGCGTTTTTCGGATCGGTATCCAACGCAAGTTCGGCTGCGTTTATGGCTTTAACAGCCCCCATTGTATTGCGTTCAATACACGGGATCTGAACCAGACCCGCAATAGGGTCGCACGTGAGCCCGAGATGGTGTTCCATGGCAATTTCGGCAGCAATCAATACCTGTTCCGGCGTTCCGCCCATCAATTCGCATAATGCCGCTGCCGCCATAGCTGATGAAACCCCTATTTCTGCCTGGCATCCGCCCATAGCTGCGGAAATGGTAGCACCTTTTTTAAAGATACTGCCGATTTCTCCTGCCACCATGAGAAACTGCTTTATTTCTTTCGGACCTGCTTTATGGTTTTCAATAACCATATAGTACATCAGAACGGCAGGTATAACGCCTGCACTTCCGTTGGTAGGAGCCGTTACCACGCGTCCCAGCGAAGCGTTTACCTCGTTGACGGCCAAAGCAAAACAGCTGACCCATTTAAGGATCTGGCGGAAGTATACTTTTGTTTTACGTATAGACTGCATCCATTCTTGTGGATTGGTATACGGAACGTCGCCCATAAGTTTCTGGTGCATGTCAAATGCCCGTCTGCGCACGTTTAAACCACCGGGAAGCGTCCCTTCGGTATGGCATCCTATATACATGCATTCCAGCATGGTGTCCCAGATGCGCATTAATTCCCTGTCGATTTCTTCAGCTGATCTTAAAGAACGTTCGTTTTCATATACAATTTCGGAAATCGATTTGTTTTCCTGTATGCAGAATGCAAGCAGTTCATCTGCTTTATCTACAGGGAAAGGAAAAGTCTCTTTTATTTCATCTTTCTCGGTATTGTCTGCCGATTCTTCCTTAACGACGAAACCGCCGCCTATGGAATAAAATGTAGAAGTGTAGGTTTCATTTCCATAATGGGCTGTAAATGTGAGCCCGTTGGCATGGAAAGGAAGGAAGTTTTTATTGAATATAATGTTTTCGTCTATATTGAAAGTGATACTGCGCTTGTTTCCAAGCTGTAACTGCTGCGTTGCCTTTATCTTTTCAATGATCCCCTGGATATCGTCAATAGGCACATATTCCGGATCTGCACCACTGAGTCCCAGCATAACCGCAAGATCGGTTGCATGCCCTATTCCGGTGAGGGATAAAGACCCGTATAAATCAACAGTAACGCGGTCTACCTTTTCAAAGATGGAAAGATCTGCCAGCTCGGTTAGAAAGCGCTCTGCAGCCCTCCACGGACCTAAAGTGTGTGAACTAGACGGGCCGACCCCTATTTTCAACATATCAAAAACTGAAATGCACTCCATAATTGTATAAACTAAAATAACAAGGCGAAGATAATTAATAATCACTGATCTGGTTTATTAATTATGACAATTTGATAAAATATTGGTGCGTTTTTGACAGATTATCTTTTTTATAATCCGCTAAAATGACACGATGGCAGTTTTTTGAAAGTTTTATGACATTTTTTTATGAAATTTCAGTTAGGCATAACAATTGACAAATAGATAAACGTGAGCAAATCACAAAAGAAAAAACTGAATACAAAATAAAAGACATAAAAGATATGAGTAAAATAATTGGAATTGACTTAGGAACTACCAATTCATGTGTTGCTGTAATGGAAGGTAACGAAGCAGTGGTAATTCCAAATGCAGAAGGTAAAAGAACCACACCATCTGTAATTGCATTTGTAGAAGGCGGAGAAATTAAAGTTGGAGATCCGGCAAAACGCCAGGCTGTAACCAATCCTACCAAAACAATTGCATCTATTAAACGTTTTATGGGGGAGAAATTCTCAGAAGTTGAAAAAGAACTTAAAAACGTAGCTTACAAAGTTGTAAAAGGTGATAACGACACGCCGCGAGTTGATATTGACGGTCGTTTGTACACACCGCAGGAATTATCGGCTATGACTCTTCAGAAAATGAAGAAAACGGCAGAGGATTATCTGGGACAAACCGTTACAGAAGCCGTAATTACGGTACCTGCCTATTTTAATGATGCCCAGCGCCAGGCAACTAAGGAGGCTGGTGAAATTGCCGGATTAAAAGTACGCCGTATCATCAATGAACCAACAGCGGCAGCGCTTGCTTACGGACTTGATAAAGGCGGACAGGATAAGAAAATTGCCGTTTACGATTTAGGTGGAGGTACCTTCGATATCTCGATCCTTGAATTGGGTGACGGAGTTTTTGAAGTATTGTCAACCAACGGAGATACCCATCTTGGAGGTGACGATTTTGACCAGGTAATCATCAACTGGCTTGCCAATGAGTTTAATTCAGCGGAAGGAGTTGATTTACGTAACGACCCAATGGCTTTACAGCGTTTGAAAGAAGCAGCGGAAAAAGCAAAAATCGAATTGTCTTCTTCTGCCCAGACAGAAATTAACCTGCCGTACGTGACAGCTACTGCATCAGGGCCTAAACACCTTGTACAGACGCTTACACGCGCAAAATTCGAACAATTAGCAGATGATTTGGTACGCAGATCAATGGAGCCATGTAAGAAAGCGTTACAGGATGCCGGTTTATCTACATCGGATATCGATGAGGTAATCCTTGTGGGTGGATCAACACGTATCCCGGTTATTCAGGAGCAAGTAGAAAAATTCTTCGGAAAAAAACCTTCAAAAGGGGTAAACCCGGATGAGGTGGTAGCGATTGGTGCTGCAATCCAGGGAGGTGTTTTGACCGGTGATGTGAAAGATGTATTGTTATTGGATGTTACACCACTTTCATTGGGTATTGAAACCATGGGAGGTGTATTCACTAAGCTTATCGAATCCAATACGACCATTCCTACTAAGAAATCACAGGTGTTTTCTACTGCGGTGGACAACCAGCCATCGGTAGAGATCCATGTATTACAGGGTGAGCGTCCAATGGCAACAGACAATAAAACAATCGGGCGATTCCATTTAGACGGACTGCCGCCTGCACAACGTGGGGTACCGCAAATTGAAGTGACTTTCGATATCGATGCAAACGGTATCATCAAAGTTTCTGCAACGGATAAAGGCACCGGAAAATCTCACGATATCCGTATCGAGGCTTCTTCCGGACTTACTCAGGAAGAAATTGAGAGAATGAAGAAGGAAGCAGAGGCAAATGCAGAATCGGATAAAAAGGCAAAAGAAACGGCTGATAAATTAAATGAAGCCGACGGAATGATCTTCCAGACCGAAAAACAGCTAAAAGAATTTGGAGACAAGTTATCCGAAGGAAACAAATCGGCTATTGAAGGGGCTTTGGAAGAATTGAAAAAGGCTTATGAAACACGTGATGTAGCCACCATTCAGCCAGCATTGGATAAAATCAATGAAGCCTGGAAATCAGCTTCTGAAGAAATGTACAAAGCACAGGCAGAACAGGGAGGTGCACAAGATGCGCAACCAAACCAGGGAGGAGCCGATACAGACGGTACCCAGGATGTGGATTACGAAGAAGTTAAATAATATTTTTTCATAAAATAAAACCCCGGATTATAATATCCGGGGTTTTATTTTATGGAATACCTGATGTGTTTAGGTTTTTTGGTTAATTTTTATACGGGGAAAAATCCCGCTCTCAGACTATGAGGAAGAATGCTTTTACTGCTTTTGTTGATGAAAATACGGAAAAGCTGATGATTGGTACCTTTCCGGGGGTAAAATCTTTAGAGAAATCAGAATATTACGGCAATAAGCAAAACCATTTCTGGAAATTGCTTTACGAAGTACTCGAAGTTCCTTTTGAACAGGATTATGAAAAAAGACTGGCCTTTTTAAAAGCCAACGCTATAGGTTTATGGGATGTTTTCGAAAGTTGTGAGCGCGAGGGAAGCCTTGACAGTGCAATCCGGAATGCTGTGGCCAACGATTTTGAATCATTGCTGCAAGCCTATCCGCGCATCCATACTTTTTATTTCACCAGCAAACAGGCGTATGCCTGGTTTTATAAAATATATAAAGACAGCCTTAAAGTGCAGCTTGTGGTACTTGCATCTCCCAGTCCGGCGAATGCCCGTATGCGGTATGAGCAGAAACTCACCGACTGGAAAGAAAAGCTGGGAGGTTAATTCAAACAGAAAATAAAAAAAATCCGACATGACTGTCGGATTTTTTAACGCACTAATAAACTAAGATGACAGGTTTATCGTATACGATCTGCAGATTTTACAAGATCTTCGTCCTTTTTGATGGCTTTATTAGCCAAGGCTAATAAAAAGATAGAAACAACAGGAAGAATCATCCCAATACCCTTCTCAGAAACCGAAGTTTCTCCAGATAAACTTAGCGATTGATACACAAATAATCCTAGTAATATAAAGTTCAATATCATATTCAATCTGTTGTAAACAAATTGAGATTGTCTCTTTTTATATGAAAAAATCGAAAGGACGCTCAAGGCAGCCGATAAACCGAACAATAAGGTAAAGGCTGTATTTTGTCCTACAAAAAAATCTTTTCCACTTGCATCTTTCCACAAAGGAAAGAACAAAGATAAAATTCCAGAAACAATAAAGGCTATAGCAAGATAAACAGTTTGTATTCTTTGGATCATTCTGATTCGATTTGATACAAAAGTAATACTTAAATTTCATTAAAAGCGACAGATATTAAAAAAAATATTGTAATATTGCATTAGGAAACCGTAACTTCTTCATTGTGCGAGATTTCTACAAACTTAAACGATTACTTTCTTTTAAGAATATCACAATATTAATTAAACAACAATAACGTCATATATGTTTGACAAGAATTTGTTAAAAGGCATGAAGTTGCCTGAACTTAAGGAAATTGCGAAAGCAGCCGGTGTCGAAAAACTGAATCTCAAGAAAGAAGAGCTTATCAATGCCATCCTTATCCTACAAGAAAAGCACCAGAACAGTGAAGTTTCCGAACAACCTGTAGCAGATACAAACGTTTCCGTACATAATGGACCGGAAAAGCCTGTAAAAGAGGATAATGCCAAAAAGGAGAAAAGGAAACGTATTGGAAATGCAGTACAGGAAACGATGTCGTTTTCCCCTTCCGAAGAGGCCACACCGTCTGAAGAAGTTATTGAAGATATGCCAGCGGCACCTGTTTCCGAAAAGCAGAAAAATCCGAATGCGAAGAACCAGAAACAGCGCAATCAGCAGAAAGGATCTGAAGCTTCTTCTCAGCAACGCAAGGAAAAAAGCGAAGAACATAAACCTGCTACTCCAAAAGAGCAAACCGAAACGGTAGAAACGCAAACGGAAAAAACGGTTGCAGAAACCGAAAAACCTGCTCAGAACCGTTCTAAAAACCAGAACCAGAACCAAAATCAAAACCAGAATCAAAACCAGAACCAGAAAAAACAGAATTATCGGGATCCTGATTATGAATTTGAGGGTATCATCGAATGTGAAGGCGTTCTGGAGGTACCGAAAGACGGAGGTTCGCACGGTTATCTGAGGTCGTCAGATTACAACTACAGAAAATCACCGGACGACGTGTACATCTCCCAGTCACAGATTCGCTTGTTCGGACTTAAGAAAGGAGATACCATAAAAGGAATCGTACGCCCTCCCAAAGGAAATGAACAACATTTTCCATTAGTAAGAATTACTAAAATAAACGGACATGAACCGGATGAGGTACGTGACCGCCCGTCATTTGAACATTTAACCCCGCTTTTTCCAAAAGAGAAATTCAACTTATCGGGGAATAACTCCAAATTATCCACACGCATCATCGACCTGTTTGCTCCAATAGGAAAAGGACAGCGCGGTATGATCGTAGCCCAGCCCAAAACCGGTAAAACCATGATGCTTAAGGAAATTGCAAATGCGATTGCCGATAACCATCCTGAAGTGTACCAGATCGTATTGCTCATTGACGAACGCCCGGAGGAGGTAACCGATATGCAGCGCAACGTTCGCGCGGAAGTGGTAGCTTCTACCTTTGATGAAGAAGCACGATACCATGTGGAACTGGCTGATATGGTCCTTGAAAAAGCAAAACGCCTCGTTGAATGCGGCCATGATGTCGTTATTCTTCTCGATTCCATAACGCGTTTGGCTCGTGCATACAATACGGTTCAGCCTACTTCGGGCCGCGTATTATCGGGTGGGGTGGATGCAAATGCCCTGCAAAAACCTAAACGTTTCTTTGGTGCGGCAAGGAATATCGAAAACGGTGGATCTTTAACCATCATTGCAACGGCTTTAACGGATACCGGCTCCAAAATGGACGACGTTATCTTTGAAGAGTTTAAGGGAACAGGAAACATGGAATTGCAGTTAGACCGTAAAATTGCAAATAAACGCATATTTCCTGCAGTTGATCTTACGTCGTCGTCAACACGCCGCGATGATTTGCTTCAGGACAGATTTACACAGGGAAAAATGGTTGCCCTGCGCAATATTCTTTCAGATATGAATCCTGTAGAAGCCATAGGCTTCCTGCATGACCGCATTCGTAACACCAAATCGAACGAAGAGTTTTTCGACAGTATGCGTGACTAAATGAATTTGATATGAAACAGTTATTTTATTTTTTTGCTGTCTTTTTGTGTATGACAAACGTAATTTTTGCACAGGGATTTACGGATACCTGGACGCAAAAGCAGTTAATGGAGCCCAAGGTTTTGGCCGACAGGATTACACAGAATAAAATGAACAAAACGGTGGTGATCAATATAGGTCCCGATGCCGTTATTAAAGGTTCTTATAATGCAGGGCCCGGAAGTGACGAAAGGAATCTTGAAAAAATGCGCATGTACCTTCAAAATGTATCAAAAGATAAAGAGGTTGTGCTGTATTGCGGATGTTGTCCTTTTACAAAATGCCCCAACATAAGGCCCGCTTTCAAAGCACTGACCGATATGGGATATAAGAATGCACGTCTGCTTAATATTCCACATAATATAAAAACAGACTGGATCGATAAAAAATATCCGGTAAGTGAGTAAAAAAAAATCCGATCTCAAGATCGGATTTTTTTATTGTATTATAAACTTCTGCGTTGCTGCCTTTTCACCAGATTTCAAAGTGAGGAGGTAAACTCCTGTTTTTAAATCGGAAATTCTGTATACCTCATCGATAAATCGCGGATCAGATACCTTTTTTATGAGTTTTCCATCCAAATTATGGATCAGGAGCATGTTTACGGTTTCTTTTGTGCTGACAAAAACAGTATGGTTTTTAGCAGGGTTGGGATAGATTCTGAAACTTACAAGTTCTGCGTCGTGCGTTCCGAGTAGGTGCGGGAACCATACAGCGGTTACATATAACGGATTGTCGATATAAGGATTGCGGTTTCCCTGATGATTGTAGATAAAATTGTTGAGGTCGGTTTCTCTCTGGCTTACCGGATCATTCAGATGCCACTCGTACAGCATATCCAGAAAAGAACTGTTGAACACCTTATCGGTAGAACCGTCGAACATCACCCTCGCATCTACATTGGGATTGTCCTGGTAAAAATCGTCCATATAATCTTCATAACGCGTTGCAAAATAAAAGAATACACGGGCAATATCCCCTTTAAATTCATCAATTGGTTCCACCACCGTTCCAGTGTATCCCACAACGGAACTGCTACCTTTTTTGGTTCCGTTTAGGGAAGTGTAATTTGCATTCGCTACCGTACCAAACGGGAAATTCCCACGTTCGTTGTTTACTTTTCCATCGGTAGGCCAAACGTGGAAGGCATCTGTTTTCATCGGTGCATTTTCATCAAAATAAGATTGAGGAATCAAATGCTCCCTGTTGTAACAGTCGCCTTCTTTACTGTAATTTCCGCACTGGTCTGAAACGGGGGTGTAGGCATACGGATCCGCAGCTGCGGGCTTTTCAGAATAAATATCCAGGATGCTGTTGTCGTTTTCATAGTATTTGTCCCTGAAAGCATTGTCCGCATCGGAAGAACTGTAAAGGTTCCACAATCCAGGCGTATAGGTAAGCGGGGTATGATTGGCCGAGATGATTGTTTTCAGCTGGGTTTTTAACGTATATCCCGATCCCGTTGCATTGTTGTAATAATTGGCAGGTGCCTGCGCCATACAGGAGAATACTGTCAAAAGGCTGATGCCGATAGCGTAAATATTCTTCATAATTATTTTATTTAATACGTTCCATTAAGCACATATAGAAACCGTCGAAACCTGACTGATGGGCCAAAACTTTTTCATCTTTAACGAATTTAAAGTTTTTTCCCGACTCGGTCTTTAAAAATGCCTCAATCTGTTTTTCATTTTCAGATGGCAGAATGGAACAGGTTGCATACACTAGTTTTCCGCCGACTTTCACCATTTTTGAATAGCTTTCAAGTACTTCCTGTTGCGTTTTCTTTATGTTTTCTATGAATTCAGGCTGGAGTTTCCATTTGCTGTCCGGATTGCGTTTCAATACTCCCAAACCTGAACATGGAGCATCTATTAATACGCGGTCGGCTTTGTCGTAAAGCTTTTTTATGACCTTCGTAGAATCGATGATGCGGTATTCAACATTAAAAACACCGTTACGTTTAGCCCGGATCTTTAATTGTTTTTGTTTGCTTTCGTAAAGATCCATTGCGATGATCTGTCCCTTGTTTTCCATTTTAGCGGCAATATGCAGCGTTTTTCCCCCTGCACCTGCACAGGTATCTACAACGCGCATTCCGGGTTTTACATCCAGCAGCGGAACGACCTTTTGTGAGGAAGCATCCTGTACTTCAAAAAAACCTTCTTTGAACAAAGGGGTCATAAATACGTTAGCACGCTCCTTTAATATCAAGGCATCAGGATATTGATCGTGAAATTCTGTTTCAATGTCAAGGTCCATAAGCTGGGCGCGTAGCTTTTGCTTTGTTGTTTTAAGCGTATTAACACGCAATACAACATGAGCCTGTTGGTTCTGGGCAGCCAATTCCTTTGTCCAGACTTCTTCACCAAGTTCCTTAAGTCCGAGTTCATCCATCCAGTCGGGAATGGATTCGCGGTATTTCCGGATTTTCGAAAGCTCGTCGAATCTTCCCTTGATCCTGCGTACAGGAGTATTCTCAAAATATTTCCAGTCCGGTAATGAAATACCTCTCAACACTGCCCAAACAGCGAAGATACGCCATACGGCATCTCTTGTAAAGGGTTCTTTAACTTCGGCAATTTCTGCGTACAGTCTTTTCCACCGAACAATTTCATAAATGGTCTCGGCAACGAATTTGCGGTCCTTAGCTCCCCAGCGGGTATCTTTTTTCAGGGCTTTTGCTACTTCTTTATCTGCATATTCCGATTCATTGAAAATATTGATAAGGGAATCTATAACCGTGAAAACTAAATTTCTGTGTAAACGCATTTTTTTATTTTAAATAGAACTGCAAAGTTACAACATAAATTGTTGGACGCGAAATACTTTTTTAAGAGCGATGCTTTGTTTAACTTTGCAGAAACATACAGCAATTTATGGTTAGAACAGTTATATTTGATATGGACGGGGTTATTGTAGATACAGAGCCTGTACATAAATATGCATATTTCAGACATTTTGAAGAACTTGGGATTGATGTAACGGACGAACTTTATGCCAGTTTTACCGGAAATTCCACCAAAAATGTTTTTCAGAAAATCAAGGACAGGTTCGGAATCACGACCGAAGTAAACGATCTGGTGCTTCGTAAACGTTCCCTGTTTAATGATGCGTTCGATACGAAGCCCGATCTGGAACTGATTCCAGGGGTTGAGCGCCTTATTAAGGATCTTCATGCGAACGGTTTTGAACTTATTCTGGCCTCATCTGCTTCGAAAAGTACCATTTCACGCGTTTTTAACCGCTTTCAACTGCACGATTATTTTACTCATAAAGTAAGCGGCGAGGATTTTCCGAAATCCAAACCCGATCCTGCTATTTTCCTGCATGCTGCTTCGTTGTCGCGGCATACAAAAGAAGAATGTGTTATTATTGAAGACAGTACCAGCGGTGTTAAGGCGGCCTGTGCGGCAGGCATATACTGCATTGGTTACAACAGTGAAAATTCCAAGCTTCAGAATCTGGAAGGAGCCAGTACTTTTGTCGATGATTTTTTTAAGATTGATGCACAGTTTATCAAAGTATTAAAATAGGTATTTAAGATATTATAAATAAAAAGCGGGTTTTCAATGAAGAAAACCCGCTTTTTTATAATTCAGGATCATTACCTAAGGTATTAAAACAGCACGTCCTTTTATCTGCCCTTTACGCAGTTTGTCGTATACTTCAACGGCCTCATCAAGGCGGTACTTCTCAATCTCTATATGGATTTTCTTTTGTCTTGCCAGGCCTATTACTTCCATGAGTTCGGTTCTGGATCCCCAATAAGGGTTTGTAAGGCTTACTCCGAAAGGAAGTGCAGCCATATTATAGTCAAAATGAGCGCCCCCTAATCCAATAATCGTCAAATCTCCGTCAAGGCTTACCACCTTTGCTCCCAAATCGATGGTTGGTGTGGCTCCTACGAAATCAAGTACGACTTTGGCCTTTTTTATTCCGGTAATTTGCTTTATCTGCTCGGCCGCATCTGCATCAGAAGAGTTGACGGTATAAGCAGCTCCCAATTTTTTTGCAAAATCCAGGCGTTCAGGTGTGATGTCGCAGGCAATGATAGTGGATCCCGTTATAGCGGTAAGAATCTGCAACGCCACATGACCAAGTCCTCCGATTCCGATCACGACTACGAATTCATCAGACATAAGTTTATTTAATGAACGTTTAATGGCCGAGTAGGGAGTTAAGGCAGCATCCGTTAAAGGAGCTGCAATTACAGGATCCAGGTCGTGTATCGGTACGAGAAGCCGTGAAGAAGGAACAAGCATATAATCTGCCATACCGCCGTTTAGTCCAAGTCCTCCACCATATGCCATTTCGGATTGATGGTCGCAATAGTTTTCCTGAGAATGCTGACACGGTTTGCAATGACCACAACCCCAGGGACCGTATACAAGTACAGCATCTCCAATTTCAAAACCTTTGACATCGGCGCCCATAGATTCGATATAACCTGCGTTTTCGTGCCCAAGTGTAAACTGTGTATTCGAAATAGTCCCTTCGTCAATAATATGAAGGTCGGAATGACATACGCCGGCTCCGGCTATTTTCAAAAGTACCTCGTCACCGGAAGGAACCGGCTTTTCCATATCGGTGACCATGCGCACATCCTTAATTCCAAAAAATCTGATTGCTTTCATATTCTATAATTTTGATGGTTAATCTGTCTCTTAAATATACGTAATAATTTGCATATTTGTTTTTTGCAGAAAATAAAACTACATAAAAAGAGAAGGGGAAAGGCCGTAACTCATCCCCATTTGATATAACTGATTGATGTTTGAATTATTCGGTTAACTGCACTGTTATGCTTCAGAATGTAGACCTATTGTATTTCCTTCGCTATCTGAAATCAATGCAATAAATCCGACGGGGCCGAATAATTTTTTCGGATCGATAATCGTTCCGCCTGCGAGTTCTACTTTATCCAGTACTGTTTGTATATTTGGACTTGCGTTGATATACACCACTGTTCCCTTTCCGGAAGGTCTGTTGCGTTCTGATTTTGCCAATACACCTGTGATCCTGCCTGAAGTCGCCTGAACGATATCCGGATTAAATGGAAAAAAAACGGCCTCGTCGCTGCCATCATTTTTTTTAACCATTTCAATATCCAGAATGGTTTCATAAAATTTTTGGGCTCTGTCAATATTGGTTACAGGTATTTCAAACCAGGTAAGCACATTTGTCTGTTTATCAATTTTTTTTAGATTTTTCATATGGTAAAACTTTTATACAAAGTAAAAGGATTGTATATCCCTTTACCTGTGACAAACGTCACATAATCTAAAACCGGAAAAGACGTCGTTTCCTTATGCGGCTTAATGTTTCCCTTTTAACCCCCAGAAAAGAAGCAAGTTGTGAAAGGGGCACCCGCTGTATAAGTTCCGGTCTGTTGAGTTCAAGATATTCCAGCCGGGCTTCTGCTGAGTAAAGTTGGAATACGGCAGATAATTTTTCCTGTTTCATTGCATACAGGCGAATGCACGCTCTACCCAATGCTTCAATTTCAGCTGACTGTTTTGCTGTTTCAAATAATGTTTCCCTGTTGAAAACAATCACGGTTAAAGGTTCACAGGCAATAATATTAAATTCGGATTTCTGACCTGATCCAAAACTATTAACGTTTGTTGCTATTTCGTTTTCAAGAAAGAACCCGGTGTTTTTGATTTCACCTTCAGTTTCATAATAACTTTTACAATAACCTTCGACAATGTAGAACAAAGAGTTACATACATCTCCCTGCTTAAGAAGCATATCTTTCTTTTTGAATTCTCTTTTTTCAAGTGCAGGTTGAAGCGTCTCCCAACCCTCATCTGAAAAGGGCGTAAGCGAACGGATGAAATGTAGTACAGAAATCATGTAGTTACAATATGGTTACTATATACAAATTACGTTTTTTATGCTAAATAAGAACTAATGATTAAAATAAAAGTTATGTATAAGTTACCTTCCGAATGCGGTATTTTACAGCAAAAAAAACTCAATCTTTTTGATTGAGTTTTATGAACTTCTTTAACCTGCTTTACTGATAAAGTTGAGTTCTTATATGGACTAAAGTATTTTCAATCTTAATCAAATTAGGCGTTTCTTGTAAACGGGAGGTTTTATATAATTCATTCAACTTAGAAATTAGCTGATCAACTTTATTGATTAAATTATCGTATGACCAGTTGCCGGTTTTAATTTCTAACAATTCATTCCTGTTTTTGACCCGAACATTCAGTGAAGAAGTCTCAAAAATTTGTACTGCAGATTGCAATAAGCGAATCGTATGCATCATGTTTTTAGAATCATAATTTTTTCCATGTTTTAGATTCGTTTCGTAACGATCTGCATTTCGTCTTTCTACCCAATTCCAATACTCTTTGTACTCTTTACAATATGCCGAATAAGCATCTTGATTGAAAAATAAATAAGCTTTCAATTTTTCGTCTTTCTGAAAAGATGTAAGAATAAGGTTATTGGAGTCTTCATTTCTGCGAATTCCATTGTATTTTTTATTATTGGTTTCATCATAAAATAAAGCAAACATTCCTTTAGAATGCGGTATATTTACTAAACCACATTTTTCCTGATGATAATTTTGTTTATTTAACCATGATTTACCTGATATAGATGATGAACCCTGAAGTATAAAGCAAAAATCCAATACATCTTTTCGTTCTTTTTCAATTGGGTTAACTATTTTCTTTTTTAAACTTCTGGCTTTGTGAACCTGTGTTAAAGCATAACCTCCAAATGTTTCTTTACAAAGTTTGGAAATGAAATCCTCCAATCTCAATTGGTCCATTATTGGGTGTTTATATAAAATGCAATCTTCAGGTGTTGCGAGTATTTCCAATATATTAGGATTGTTTTTCGATAACAATTCTACAAACCTTCCGATTTCGTAATATACCTCATCATTTGTTTCATTAGAGAGCTGAGGGATATATTCTAAACCATAGAACATATTTCTCGGTAAATAATAAACGCCGCGGATATCGGTATCTGATTTTTCTGTTGCCAAACCGAAAGCTTTACTTCCTGATATGACTTCAAAAAGAAGCAGCTTGTTCCTTTTTAAAAACTCAATGTTTATCATTGTTCCAGATTTAATATTTCTGCGAATATTTTCTCGGCTTCCTCCTTATCAAGATTTCCACTTCGCAAGGTTTTTGCTATTATTGAGATTCTTTCTATTTCGTTTTTTAAATATTTGAAGAGTTCCCAATCCTGCGTGTGACAGTATTTCTCGCCTTTTTTAGATTTTACACTTAATAAAAACTGAACTTTTGTGTATATATTTTTTGGTACTAAATCTAGCATTTCGTGAAAAATTACGGGAGGAAATGTGCCTTTTTCAATTACCCATTTTGAAGCTAAAGTTGTTCTTAGGCAGTAAAAATAATCTTTCAGTTTCACTTCGTTCCTGTTGCATGATTCCAGATATTTTTTGCTCATACTTAAATAATGAAAAACTACCGAAACCGGCGAAAATGCTTGTTCAGCCAATGGTTTTATTAATTCTAAAAACCTTTCGTTTTTTATATAGAAGATAGGAGAGTATAGATGTTCCAGATTGGGAACGTTTGATTTATTTAGCAGATGGATGGATTTTTTTAGATCCCAACCAGAGCCGTCCAGATTATCTTCCGTCATAAATTCGATGGTATCGCGTTTTTCCCAAGGCGAAAGGTACCAATCTTTCGGATGCATGTAGATGAAACGAATATCATAATCACTGTCGGGTGATGCAAACCCCCAGGAACGGCTTCCTGATTCTATTGCCAAAAGTATTGCTATGTTTTTCTCCTTTTCCAGAGATTTTAATTTTTCTAATATTTTTGTTTTCATTGCATTCCTTTTTAAATTCTACAGATTTAATTCTAATTATATCCGATAATTGTAGTAACACATAATGGAACATAATTTTAAATTTCGATGATACTATTGTTGCCGTAAATTCTACCGGACTTATAGTTAACTTATCTGTTGTCCTCCCGGCTTCTATGAACCGGACTCGTGGCTCATAAAAAGAGGCAGGGAGGTGTAAATGCCGGATTTTTTAAAACAGAATTCACAGTACAGGATTAATACTTTTTACTGTAAAAATCACTTTCTGAATCTTTTCTTCTTCTTCCATGGCGCATTTTTCTGAACATCCCCGGCCATAATACATCCATAGGGCATCACTTCATCCAAAACCTCACATAGCTCGTATTCTTCGATCTGGGCTCTTACATTTTGAGCGCTTTTATATGCACTTGGCAATTCAGATATGTCAATGTCGTTAGTAAAAAACCGGATGTCCAAACCTTTGGTCTCTTCCTCAAAAATTTCTTCTATCGTTTTATTCGCTAATGTTTTTTTGTGTTGGGTTCTGCTAAAATTTCTTCCCGCTCCATGAGGTGCAAATCCCAAATTTCTATCGTTGGTTGTTCCCTGAACGATTAGTACAGGTTCCGCCATATTCAGAGGAATGATTCTTGGTCCTGTTATATCCGGCATAAATTTGTCATCTAACGGAGTTGCCCCTTTAGCATGGTAGAATAAATCTCCACTTCTGAATACGAAATTATGCTCGTTCCAATACCTGTCCTTCTTTTCAATATTTAATTTTTCTAATGTGGCATTATGAATGGTTTCGTGGTTTTCCTTCGTCCATCTCCTAATCAATTGTAAGGCCTCCCAGTACGATTGTCCTTCTTCGGTTTCAAAAGGAATCCAGGCATTTTCTTTTAACGTTTCAGGAGATAATTCTTCTCTGAAGCGATTCGCAACCTTCATTCCCTTATCGTACAATATTGCTCCGGGAGCTCTGGAACCGTGATGCGTTACCATCATCGTATTTCCTGTTTTTTTTGAGATTCCAACAAACAGAAAATGATTTCCGTCTCCTTGAGTTCCCATATGTGAACGTGCTATGCTGATAAGTCTTTCTTCATTTAAAAAAAAGTTCTTTCTGAAAGCATCCATTAATTCCTGACTCATCGGCATTTGAGAACCACGATCCCGGCCTCCATATCCGAAATGCGTAATTGAATGTGCCGCGTCTAAAACTTCTTTAGGATTAACTTTTCCAAAATCAGTTAACATTACAGAGCAGCAAATATCTGCTGAATGGAACCCCGGATGAATGGCATTTTTTGCAACAACCAGTCCGCCAACAGGAATATGACCTTCGGGACCTGTTGGACAGGCATCGGGCATGATGGCTCCCTGAACTAAAGTTGGGGTTTTCATCAATGTTTCCATTGTTTTAATGACCCTTTCAACATTTTCGGCTTCAGATTCATTTTCAGCCCTGATATTAATGATAAAATGAGCCGGATCTTCTTTCAAAGGAAGGGGTTCCGGAGATCGAAACTGATCCAGATATTCCTTCATCTGATTTTCATCTAAATTATTCTCATTAATATAGTCTAAAGCTTCGGCAAACCATTTTTTGGTTTTAAATCCTAAATCAATTAATTTGTTTCCTGTAATTTTCATTTTGTTATTGTTTGATGAAGCAAAATAAAGAAGCTGCTGCGCAATGTTTTTGCGTAGTTTTTACTATTTTATATTTTTACAAAAAAAAAGATAATGTCATCTAATAAAAACGCATTAATCCGTTACAAGATTTTAGATAAGTGCTTAAAGAATAAATTCAAAAAATATACTTTGGAAGATTTAATGAACGAATGTTCTGATGCACTTTTTGAATATGAAGGCAAAGATGCTTTTGTAAGTAAAAGAACGGTACAATTAGATTTACAAAATATGCGCAGTGCTAAATTCGGATACGAAGCTCCCATAGAGGTTTATGAACGTAAATACTATCGTTATAGTGATCCAAATTATAGTATTCATCAAATTACTGTAAATGAAAACGATTTGAAGGCAATGAATAACGCGGTACAGATTTTAAAACAATTCAAAGATTTTTCGATGTTTAAAGAAATGAATGGGGTAATTCAGAAGTTGGAAGATTCCATTCATGCTACACATCAAAAATCAATTATACATCTCGATAAAAACGAACGTTTGAAAGGATTGGAGTATATTGATATTTTGTACGACAGCATACTAAATAAAAAAGTTCTTAAGATAGTATATCAAAGTTTTAAAGCAAGGCAATCTCATAACTATACTGTACATCCGCAGTTATTAAAAGAATATAACAATCGATGGTTTTTAATTTGTTGGCATAAAAAAAAGCTTTACAATTTAGCATTAGACCGCATACAGGAGATAATTGTAGTGCCTGAATTGCCGTATCATGATAAAGAGTTTGATGCAGACCGGTATTTTGGAGAAGTAATAGGAGCTACTGTTTCGGAATCACAACGACCTCAGAACGTAACTTTCTGGATTGATAAAAGGCATGCGCCCTATGTTATTACGAAACCTTTCCATCATTCACAAAAAATTATGGAGGAAACAGAAACCGGGACTGTGTTCAAAATTCAGGTGCAGTTGAATTTTGAATTGGAACGAATGATATTAGGAATGGGAGAGTTTATAAAAGTATTGGGACCGCCCCGTTTAAAAAATAGAATTTTAAATAGCTTACTGCATGCCTGTAAAAATTATCAAAGTTCAAAAGTGCAAACATAAAAAAAACTCAATCAAAAAGATTGAGTTTTTTTGTGACCCGACTGGGGCTCGAACCCAGGACCCCAACATTAAAAGTGT
>JBEBOB010000024.1:0-50890 GCA_040396655.1 Flavobacterium sp.
CCTTTTCCTAATATTTCTTAACCTTTTTTTAATTTTATTTTTTAACAACTATTAAATCAATACGTTACATTAGGATTTTAACTTTTCAATTTCACTGAAGATCTAATACATTCCGTAATTCCTAATATAAGACCCTTGGAAAAAACGTGAGCCAAAACGTTTTTAAATGAAAAAAGCCCGCTGTTTTACAGCGGGCTCTTAGGAACTTTATAAATTCAGTTAATTTTTACTTCATTCTTTCTTCTTCAAATATTCTCAGACTTTAGAAAGCTCCTTGTTGATAAGGTTCATTTCTTCGTTATTTAACATTATATCCATTGCTTTAGCATTTGCGACAGCCTGCTGTGCATTTCTTGCCCCTGCCAATACGACCGTAATTGCAGGTTGCAAGGTCGTCCAGCGCAAAACCAATTGCGCCACTGTTATTCCTTTATCTAAAGCAAGAGGTTCTATAGCTTCTAAAAACTTCCGGACTTTGTTTAAATCAAACTGCTGAAAATATCCGTTCCGGTGGTCTTCTTCTTTAAGTTGACCTTCTTTAAAGTATTTTCCGGTCAGCAGCCCCCTCTCCATAGGACTGTAAACAATAATTCCAAGATCATTTTCTTGTGCGTAAGGCACTAAATCTTTTTCAACATTACGGTTCAACATGCTATAGCCGACCTGATTACTTGCCACACCGACAGTTTTTCTGGCCTCTTTAATCTGGTCTACATTATAGTTGCTTACTCCTGCCGAACGGATTTTCCCCTGCTGTATCAACAATTCCATAGCTTCCATTGTTTCAGAAATAGCAGTAGTACTGTCGGGCCAGTGTATCTGTAACAAATCTATATAATCTGTTTTCAACCTTCTTAAACTTTCTTCTACTTCCTTTATTACATTGGTTTTTGAAGCATATTTATATACAGGTATTACCTTTCCTTCTTTCTCAGCATTAAAAAAGAAATCTCCCCGGCTATTATTGCTTCCATCCCAAACCAGTCCAAATTTAGTCAGCAACTGTATCTTACTCCTGTCATAACCTTTAATTGCTTCACCAATCATTTCCTCACTTAATCCAAAGCCATAAAAAGGAGCTGTATCAAGGGTTGTTACTCCATGATCAATAGAAGCTCTGACCGATTCAACAGAGTCTTTTTTTTCATTTCCTCCCCACATAGTTCCTCCTATAGCAAAAGCTCCATATGCCAATGCAGACAATCTCATATCGGATGTTCCTAACTTTCTGTATTCCATCTTAAATTTTTTTTGTTTTATATATTATTGTTTCTGTTACGTAGCCTTTCCGTACCATCGTGCTGAATTTTTTTATATATTCCTGCTGATTGTGTCTGTCCAACCCGTCAGCATTACTCCAGATTTCGTAAAAGACCAAAATATTTTCATCTTCAAGATCTACATGCAAATCATATTGAATACACGCTTCTTCTTTTCTTGTTTCTTCGACCATATCCATTAAAACCTGAATCATTTCGCTGCGGTACTGAGGCTTTAGCTTTACCACCGCCGTTATATATATCTTCATCTCTATACTTTATTATTTTAAGATCAGCTACTTATTCCGGCAAAGCGACTTCTTTCTTTAATAAGGAGGCTTCCAAATGCTTCCGATACATCTTCCGGTAATTTGCAATACGCTCTCCTGTACCGTTTTTTTCCAGATCGTGAAAATGAAAACCCGGTATCCGACTCATACCCGCAAACTGGTTCATCTTGTGAAACCCGAACAACACCCCTTCATCTACAGAACGTTCTTCAAAAAACTCCCCAGGCAAAGTGAACGCCGTTTCAGGAGCATTCCAGGTTGTTGTAACCATATATTGTGTTCCCTTCATTAAACCTCCTGTTCCGTAATTTATTTCAGGCTTCTTCCGGCTTCTTCCATCGCTTGCATATATTCCGTTCTGATGTCCCGCCGTAAAAACCTCATCTATATATTTCTTAAATAAGTTCGGTATCTGAAACCACCAGATTGGTGTATGATAGATGACCAGATCTGCCCATTTGAAATTTTCTACTTCCCTCATCGCATCAAAGTCATCATTTATATTGGTAACACGGTAGTCTACCTTATTTTCATGCAAAAAATCAACAGTCCAACCTGTCAGCATCTTATTAAACCGACCACCTGAGTGAGCAAAAATTTGTCCCGCATTAATGATAAATACATTCATTTCTATAGCTTTAATTATTTACACTACAAATTTCCAATCTTTTTTATTCTTATAAAAATAATTTAAATTGTATATTTGTATCATAAATATTATACATAATGAGATGGAATTTAGAATGGATCAGGACTTTCAGGGCAATCTATGAAACGGGTACACTATCTTCGGCGGCTCAGGAACTTTTCATTTCCCAGCCCGGAGTAAGTCTGCACCTCAATTCTCTTGAAGCATTTACAGGTTCGAAGTTATTTGACCGCTCTGCCCGAAAAATGGTTCCTACCGAAAAAGGAAAAATCCTTTATAACCATGTGTTGGAACCTCTAAAAAAACTGGAGTATGCCGAGCAGCATTTTCATAAGCGGTCACAGGATGAACGAACAACCATAAGTGTGGGCATGTGTTTTGAGACTTTCCAGTATACGCTTGAAGAACATATTGCGGAACTGCCTTTTAACCTTATCATAAAGTTTGGGGAGTACCCGCAAATGCAGCAGGATCTTGACAATGGACTTCTCGACCTTATCATAACGCCTAAAAAAGGAAATCAGCAAAACCTGGAATACCGCCCTTTTTCCAAGGAACGTATCGTATTGATAGCCGGCAGTAAAACGGAAACAGCAGAAATAAAAGAGTTGCTTGACAAACAACATATAAAAGAAGCTGCCGGTGTATTGAAAAAACAGTTATGGTACAGTACTGCCGCAGATATGGAACATTTAAAGAATTTCTGGCTGCAGCATTTCGGGGAACATCCCGATTTCAGTCCTAACTTTATTGTTCCCAATATAAGTTCCATCATCCGCTGCCTTAGTGGAGGTAAAGGATTTTCAATTGTTCCGGATTTTCTTTGTACAGAAGCAATTGCTTCTGGAAAAATCAAACTGATATGGGAAGGAATCAGTCCCGTTGAAAACACCCTTTATTTCGGTACACGAAAAAAGACCATGTATAAAGATGAAATTATGCAACTGGAAAAATTACTGGAAGAAAAGTGGGAAACCAAATTCGTTTAATTTACCTTCAAAGGTTTTCTTCCTTAAATATAAAAGGAAGCAGATTCTGAATGGAAGGTGACTTTACTACCATTCCGGATTTTCCCATAAAGTAAACAGGGATGTCCTTTTTCTGCCTGATTTCATATTCCAGCAGCGACTGTCTGCAGGCACCACAGGGAGGGATTGGATCCGATGTTTCCTTTAAAACGGAAGAACCCGATATACAGATACAGCATATCTCCTCACCTGGATAATTTGAACCCGCTGAAAAAACAGCAGTTCTTTCCGCACACAAACCAGAGGGATAGGCAGCATTTTCCTGATTGGACCCCAGAACCACAGTGCCGTTTTTTAAAAGCACGGCAGCTCCGACTTTAAATTCGGAGTAAGGCGCATATGCCCGCTCTCTTACCGCGGCTGCCTGTTCCATCAAACGTTGAACGTGTTCCGGGAGTTCATCACAACTATCGAACACATAAAGTTTTATATCAAGTTTTAATTCTTTCATAGTAAAGACAAAAAATCCGGACTTCTCAGCCCGGATTTTTTTTAAATATAGTTTAGTTTTTGTAATAATCTCTTCCGAAATTGAACGTCAGTGAGAAACGTAAAGTATTCTCTAAAGGGTTCTGTATTTTTCCTGTTGCAAACAGATACGATACATCGACGGTTACAATATTGTATTTAAATCCGGCACCTAAAGTTGCATATTTCCGTGCTCCTTTTTCCTGAGCTTCGTTAAAATACCCCACACGGAAAGCAAATGAATTCTGGTACCAGTACTCTCCTCCCAATGCCCAGGTAAATTCCTTCATCTCCTCGCTAAAACCTCCTGGTGCATCACCAAAAGATTTGAACATACCCGAGAACCATCCTATGTCTCTGTATTCCTGTAAGCGGTTGTTTACCGTTTCACCATCATCGTATTTTCCGTTACCGTTGGCATCAATAAAAGTAGGCTGAAGGTTGGAAGGTACCATCAGCTTGGTAGCCTCACCATAAACCGTAACGGTATTATAGCTGTCAAGGATAAAATCAAAACCGGCTCCTAAGCGCAAAGTCGTCGGAATGTTGCTCGCATAATTGGTATCTCCTGTATAACTGATTTTAGGCCCCATATTCTGTAGGTTAAATCCGGCGCGTAGTCTACCTTCGTAAGAATCAAAAGACATACGGTCGCTTTCGTAATAACCTGCTACATCAACAGCAAATGTCTTGGCACTCGTTTCCCCGTCACCTCTTAGTTTCAGGTTGGAGCTTATGTAACGTCCTGCCACACCCAATCCAAAATTATCAGACAGTTTAATGGTATAGGAAACATCCATTGAAAACTCGTTTGGTTTTTCTATTCCCGCAGGATATCCGGTTTGATCGGTTAAATTGATCTCACCTAAAGTAAAATAACGCAAACTGGCTCCAACGGAACTTCTTTCACTTATTCTGTTATAATAACTTGCCCCCATCAGCGAAATATCACTGGCAATTGACGACATATAGGGTGTATACGACAACGCGAATCCCTGCTGCTTTTCTGCAAAGGCATATTTTGCAGGGTTATAAAATTGCGAGAATGCATCTGCCTTAGTCGCAACCCCCATATCCCCCATACCTGCTGCACGGGCATCAGGAGCAATAGTCAAAAATGAAACTCCTGTTGTGATGGCCGGGTTATATGATTGGGAAGTACCTGGAGGCATTGGCAATTCGTTCTGAGCATAGGTTGCTTTTCCAAAAAACAAAAGGGCAACTGCAATTAAAATTTTTCTCATTATGTTTTATTATTATCAACAAATATAAAAATTAGTTTTAAAAGTATTGCTACTCTATAAAATTACAAGCTTCTCTATTTTTTCCGCCTGTTCTCCCGATCCTGTAGCTTTAACTTTTAATCTGTAGATATACACTCCTTTACCTATACGGTCACCAAAATCGTCTCTACCGTCCCATTTGATATCCTTGGATAAAAACCCGTCGGATACCACTGTCTGGTTAATCGTCTTTACAATTTTACCTGAAACCGTCAAGATCTGTACCTGCACCTGCAGAGTCTCATTCGGACGATTATGCTGGAACCAGAACTCGGTATAATCGACAAAAGGATTCGGATAATTCAGCACCTTATCGAGTTGCAATCCGCTCGAAGCTGTCACTACAAAGTCTAACGTAGCAGTTGCCAAATTATTGTATACGTCCCATGCTTTAAAAGTAATAGTATGCAACCCTTCCTTTAAATTACTGAACGGATAGTTCACAAAACCTTTTTGAAAATTATTAGGTTCGGTTTCATAGAACTCGTTCATTACAAACGGATTGTTTTCGTCTCCGTCCAGAACAGCAACCATATCATGGCCGATTCCACTTGCTGTATTCATTCCGTTTTCATCTTCAAGATGGGCCAGAAACAGCGGTGAATTATTTGTAATCCCACCTGAAATAAACGTTTCATCGTTCATAAAAAGTTTTATCTGAGGCGCCTTGTTGTCTTCGGCCGCATTTTCATTAACCCCTCCTATCTTAATCGCAGTATTGGCTCCCGTATAATCATCAAGAACCGCTGATTCCTTAACTGCATAAAAACTCGCTTTTCCTTCACCTACTGCTATTTTAATATCCTTAGGGACGACAAATTCTATTTCAAAAACACCGTTCAAAACAGATGCGTTACCTCTGAACACTGTTTCACCAAGCGCTGTAAAGGTCATCGGATCGCCCACTCCGTCGTTAACCAATGTAGTTTTTTCCTGATTTTTATCGAATAGCTGAACGGCAAGATTTCCGTTAAAATTACTGATAAGCTGCCCCCCTTCTGTTGTCACCTGCCCTTTAAGCTTTATGCGGTCAAGCGCACGCAAACTTCCTGTAAAATTCTCAATCGGAGTATCATTGATCTGAGTGATAACAATATCCGGTTTGGCGATGGCTAATTTTAATGCCGGATCGCCTATAAATGCAACTACACCTTTTTCGGCTACAGGCTGTTCTGTATCGTTTTTCGTAAGCATCAGTGCTTCCCCAATCGTTACATCGGGTAAGTTGTTGTTATAATCAAACAGCCATTTTGAAATCCTGTTTGTGAATACGTTTGCATTCCCAATCCCTATTTTACGCGTTGTAGCCAAAATACCGATAGCTCCGGCATTCTCCCTTAAATACAGCCGCTCTCCTCCCGATTGCAGGTAGGGATTTTCGAAACGGGTGAATTCGCAGGTAATGATGGTAAACAACGGGTATTTTCCTTTATTGTTCAGCTGGTCTATATCAACAAGATCGAAATATCTTTCATCCCCCAATCCGGTTTCGTTTCCGTGCCCGAGATAGTTTACCAACAGACTTCCTGAATTAATTCCGTTAAGGAAATCTTCTTTTGCCTTCGGATAACGCGGACCTCCCGCTACAACCTGCTGTTGATAAGAATCTGCAAATACTTTTTTAACATTAAAATAAGGTTTGTTCTGCACCAGTTCGTCAACCATTTGGTTTAGTGCTACCTGTAAAGTCGCATCTGAAATACCGTCGACATCGTCAGCAAGAGCCGTGTAGGTATTTTTCCAGCGTCCCGCATTATCCTTATCAAGATACTCTTCTATTTTCTTAACCATTGCATTGGCCTCCTGAATTGTATTGACAGGCATTCTTCCTACTGCAACATCCAGTCCCAGATAACTGCTGTTTCTTATTACGTCATCATCCTCGTCAAGCAACGCATAAAAATCATCCGTCGAAAAATTGTTCTGATCATCAAAATTAAAAAAGCTGGTTGTCTGCCCACCAGGTCCCAGTAGGTGATAAATAGGTACCTGGTTATTGTCTGCATAACCTTTATCTTTCCTGTACAGGTAATCCATAGAGGCATCTCCAAACAAGTTTACGTATTTCAGGGTTTTATTCCCTGCTTCGTAAACATAACGGATAAAGTTACGAATAGCAACCACATCCTGTTGTCCCCCGGAAAATTCATTATATATTGCCTGAAGCGAAACCACTTTAACCTTGAAATTGTTTTTTGACCTGTGGAGGTTGGCCAGATTTTCAGCCGCAGACCTCAGGTTGTTTCCTTCATCTTCCCTTGTAATGATGAGATAATCTACATTCCCGTCCTTTAGTATTGTCCCTTTTAAATTCTGATTCAATACATTTGAATTCGGCAGCAACTCCGGCACGTACAAATCATTCTGGTCGACCGCAATAAATTCCTTCAGCGTGCCGTATGGAAACTTTAAATTAAATACCGATGCTGTATTGGTTTTAAAGGATGGATTGTATTTATCCGATACATCCCACACCTGTGTAATAGACGTTGCGTTATTGATTCGGAAAGCTCCGGTTCCCACATTGGAAACAGCATCTTCAAAACCAAATTTAAACTGTTTGTTATACCCGGCCAGATGTTTATAATAATCAACGGCTACAAAATCTATAAATCCCTGTGCGGACGGAACTCCGTTATTACTGAAGTTAATCTGCAGATTCTGGGTTTCGGAATTCAGGTTCTGCTCTTTTTCAAAGTAACCTTCCCATGCCAGGGCACTAGAGTTTTTACCCGGCAATGTCTGACTTCCAAATTGCTGGCTGTTGAGCACATAGTTAAATACGGTAGCATTTGAAGAAATAGCTCCTACACCAATTCCTACTAAAGCAGGCTTGGAAGAATTAAGCATCGGGGTCTGAAGGGTAACGTTAATACTCTGCTGGGCATTGTTATTAAAATTTTCTCCAAACCATTTTCTGCTTAACTGCACCAGATTGGTTAAATTCTGTTCGTGAAAAACTCTTGATTTGTAATCGGTATACGTTTCGGTAGACTGTCCAGCGGGTTCTGTATATGCTGGCATTCTCTTCCCGTAAGTACCTCCGTATGTAATATAATAGTAGGCATCATTACTGTAGAGATTCAGATGCGTTAGATTTTCATTACTCCATCCCTTAGTTCCCACTCCATAAAAAAGAACATGGTCCCCATCGTTCAATGTCCCGTCTTCTTCTCCTTTAAACTGAATGGCGAGTTCGGGAAGATCAAAATAAGCATTATCCCTGTTAGCCAGCGGCAGCATCGCTCCTCCGTATCCATATACTTTAACCGTTCTGGGATCTACATCATCCGGAAGTCCGAGACTTTTGAGAAAATTCCGGTCCATCCGGTATACCCCGGTTTCGTTTATCTTAAATTTTGTCCATTTACCCTGAGACAGCACGGAATTCGATACCGTAATATTTTTAAATTGCGCTTTTGCTGCGGCTGTACCGTAAACTTCAAAAGAGATATCGGTTACCTTACTGTACCCGCTTCCGCTTTTGACAATCGGGGTAAAGGTAATCACCGCAGATCTAATCCCTTTCGTGCTGTATACGGAGATATCCGTTTTAATTTCAGAAGGGATGTTTTTTACGTCTAGATTTTTATATTTGGCAAGATCAATGGGTTGCAGCTTATGTGATACAATCCGCACTTTATCGCCGTTTACATTCGGAACAATTACAGATCCCTGTATGCTTCTGCTTCCGGAATTGTACTTATATAATTCCGGCTGAAATCCGGGTACAAAAAAGGATTCACCGCTGCTCACGAGATAATTCTGATCGCTCCACTGCAGTTGTACGCTTTTGCTTTGTGCATTCATCAATAATACGTTGAACAATGCAAAAACAGGTAATAGTCTCTTCATTTATAGAATATATAATCTATTAATAATTGTATAAAAATAATTAAAAAAATTACATTCGGCATTAAAACGAACCTTTAGTCTTTAATATTTTTCATTTTTTAAGTTTTTTTTAAATATTTTTAAATTTGTATTGCTAATCAAAAGCTAATTATTATATTGCAACGAAATTTATTACCTACTTTAACGATGAAGATTAATAAAATTATGACATTACAATTGATTGCTGTGATGGCGGCATCAATTGGATTAACAAGTTGTGGAAACAGCAACGCCAGTTCTTCTTCAGCTACTGGATGGAAAATTAACGATAAGAAAGGCGGTTTCCAATATAACACGTCATACGATGGCACCGAGATACCTTATGGAATGGTTGCTATTGAAGGGGGTACTTTCACTATGGGACGCGTACAGGATGACGTTATGGGCGAGTGGAACAACGATGCTACACAACAGTACGTACAATCATTCTTTATGGATGAAACAGAGGTTACCAACCTTATGTATACGGAATACTTATCATGGACAAAAGCCGTTTACCCTCCTACAGAAGCTCGTTACCGTCAAATTTACGCATCTGCATTACCGGATACATTGGTTTGGAGAAATCAATTAGGATTTACAGAAACCTTAACTAATACTTATTTGCGCCATCCCGCTTATGCCAATTATCCTGTTGTAGGGGTATCATGGGTACAGGCAAACGATTTCTCTAAATGGAGAACAGATCGTGTTAACGAATTAAATCTTGAGCGTGCAGGCTATATTGCCAAAGGCGCCAAAACAGATAAAGTATACGGAGATCAAACCTTTTCTACACAAACTTACCTCAATGCTCCTTCAAAAGCCTATGCCGGAAATGACAGCATTGTTCTGAGAGGTGTAAGAAACAGAGCGAAAGAAGGTGATAAAGGAGTATATGCAAAAATGGAATACGGTATTATTTCTGCCGAGTTCCGTTTACCAACAGAAGCTGAATGGGAATACGCTGCAAGCGTAAGAAAATCAGATCGGGTTTACAACAATTCTCAGGGAAGAAACAAATATCCTTGGGGCTCTGATAATGTTCGTACAAATTCCCGCAGATCTAAAGGTGATTATGTTGCGAACTTTAAACAAAGCCGCGGAGACTACGGCGGTATTGCAGGATGGTCTACCGATGCAGGTGAAATTACCACAGCTGTTAAAACTTTCCCTCCTAACGACTGGGGATTGTACGACATGGCAGGTAACGTTGCCGAATGGGTAGCGGATGTTTACAGACCAAGCGTTTCTTCTGAAGTAAACGATTTGAACTACTTCCGTGGAAACGTTTACAACAAAAGCGTGATCGGGCCGGACGGTACTGTACAGGTTGTAAGCACCAATATCGAATACGACACTTTGCCTAACGGTAAATTACACCCTAGAGCATTACCCGGAGAAGTTCAGAAAGAGGCTATCGGAGCTGAGGACACCTTCCAAAGACGTAACTTCCAGGGTACAAACAGTTTGTCGTACAATGATGGTGATACTTTTGAAAAAGCCAAATTACAGTCTACAAAGATGTATAACTCACCAACAGATAATGCAACTTATGATGCCGACGGTAACTTAACGTTTACACTTGATGATGCAAACAGAACGAGTTTAATCAACAATAACTCTCGTGTAATCAAAGGTGGTTCTTGGAAAGACAGAGCATACTGGTTAGATCCTGCTACGCGCAGATTCATCGATCAGTACTCAGCTTCAGACTTCGTAGGATTCAGAAATGCTATGACTAAAGTAGGTAGCACTAAATCAAACAGCAAGAAAAAAGCAAGAGGTTAATTTTAACAAATCTTCATAATAAAAGCCCCGTTTTGGGGCTTTTTTTTTATTTTTGAATTATGGAAATATTTGAAATTTACGCACTATACAACGCAGGCAACGGCATCAGTACCGACACCCGCAATATTACGGAAAACAGCATGTTCTTTGCATTAAAGGGAACCCATTTCAACGCAAATGAATTTGCTCTACAGGCATTGGAGAAAGGCGCTTCATATGCCGTAGTAGACGATCCCGAATTCCATAAACTAAACAACCCTAAGCTCATTGTAGTTGAAGACGTATTGGAATGTCTGCAGGAACTGGCATCTTTTCACAGGTTCCATCTCGGCCTGCCTGTAATTGCCCTTACTGGCAGCAACGGAAAAACAACAAGCAAAGAACTGGTGCACGCCGTTTTAAGCCAGCATTACAACACTGTTGCCACCATAGGCAACCTTAACAATCATATCGGGGTTCCTCTTTCCCTTTTGCGCCTAACGGATGAAACCGACCTGGGCATCATTGAAATGGGGGCCAACCATCAACGTGAAATCGAGGAATTATGTGATATCGCCCAACCTGATTTTGGGTTTATCACCAATTTCGGGAGGGCGCATCTTGAAGGATTCGGCGGAGTTGAGGGAGTAATCAAAGGAAAAAGTGAAATGTACGACTACCTGGAAGCAAATGGTAAATCTGCCTTCGTTAATTTTGACGATCCCATCCAGGTTGAAAAAACACAGCACATCAACCGCTTCGGCTTTTCTATGCAGGCACACCCTCTGGCAAACGTTCAGATTACCAAGGCGTACGCTCAGCCTATGGCAACTCTTGAAGTACAGGATACGCTTATCATGTCCAACCTTACAGGACTTTACAATCTTCCCAATATCGCCATTGCGGTAAGCATCGGGCTGTTCTTCAACATTCCTATCGCTACAATTAAACAGGCCATCGAGGGATATGTTCCGCAGAACAACAGGTCTCAGTGGATTCATTCCGACGGAAAGGACATCTTGATGGATGCCTACAATGCCAATCCCAGCAGCATGCACGTTGCCATAGAGAACTTCCGCCAACTTGAAGGAAACTCTAAATTTATGATCCTGGGAGATATGTTCGAGCTCGGAGAGGAATCAGACAAAGAACACGAACAGATCATCAAAGAAGTGATGTCGGCCGGTATACATGCCATACTGGTAGGCGAACATTTTTTCAACAGCATGATACCTCATGAAAACATTACGTATTATCCTTCAGCGCCTGATTTATTAGAGGCACTCAGTACCCGGCATATTTCAGAGAGAACCATCCTGATCAAAGGCTCAAGGGGAATGGCTCTTGAAAGGACACTGGATTATATAAAATAAAAATGAAAAAACGGTACTTACTTATCCTGTTCTTCCTGAGCTGTATGATGCTCTCCGCGCAGACGGACTCTTCATCAGTCCTACTCGATAAACAGATTAGGGAACTTAAAGCGCTGCGTATAAGAGATTCCCTGAAACTGGATGTCCTTACCCAGGAAATCCAGCATCTTATCATGAAAGGAAACAACGGGGACAATGAACAGTTTGAAAAAATAAAGGCCCAACAAGATTCAGTACGGATCCAAAACCAGCTGGACGAAATTAAAAGGATAAAGGCCAGAACACAGGGAGTGCCCGTAATGGTTGCCTACGATACGGTTTTCCTCATCTTTGCAAATATGGGTCCCTATAACTCCCTGGAGCGTGCCAGGATTGCAAACAACAAGATAGAATCCCTTATCTCGAGGACGTTTTACCATCCCGACTCCTTAAAGATTACGAAAAACAATGACATTACGACCATTTCTTATGAAGACGACCTTATTGTTGCCATTAACGAAGTAGATGCACTCTGGCAAAATACTTCCATAGACGAACTTTCAAAAGAACGCCTAACAATTCTGAACGAATCCATATTAAAGTACCGCAAACAAAACAGTTTCAGCAACAAGCTTAAAAGCATAGGTGAACTGGTCTTAATTATTGGAATTTTCGGCCTTATTATTATTGCACTCAATAAATTATTCAGAAAGCTGAAGATGTACCTTATTCTTGATTCAAAATGGTTCAAAAGGGGCATTGTATTCAAAAATTATGAAATCATACGCAGAAGCGTACTCAACAACCTGCTGGACAAGCTTCTCGCAATTGTAAAATTCCTCATCATCATAATCCTGGTGCTGACGATACTTCCTTATGCGCTGAAGCTGTTTCCACAGACACTGAAGTATTCACAGGAACTGAAAAACATCGTGCTGGAACCAGTCAATTCCCTGATGGATTCGCTTATTTCGTACCTTCCGAACCTGGTTAAAATAATACTTATCGTCATTGTCATACGCTTCCTATTGAAAATACTTCGTTATTTTTCGGACGAGGTGGAAAATGGCGATTTAAAAATTCATGCCTTTTACCCCGAATGGGCCAGGCCGACCTATCAGATACTCCGTTTTTTACTTACGGCTTTCGCCCTCATCATCATTTTCCCCTATCTGCCCGGATCGGGAACAGTTGCATTCCAGGGAATCTCCGTTTTTCTGGGCGTACTGATTTCGGTGGGGTCCTCTTCAGCCGTTGCCAACGCGATTGCGGGAATTGTCATAACCTATATGAGGCCGTTTCAACTGAACGACTGGATAAAAACAGGAAATATAACGGGCATTGTCATTGAGCGTAACACCCTTGTTACGCGTTTAAAAACGATTAACAATGAAGATGTGACCATTCCCAACTCTTCCATATTATCGGGGCCTACACTCAACTTCAGTTCTCTTGGAAGGACAGACGGGCTTGCGATTACTGCAAAAGTTGCGGTAAAATACAGTGTAAAGGAAGAAACGGTCAGCTCACATCTTATAAAGGCAGCCGTTCAGACAACGGGTATTTCCCGAAAACGCAAGCCATACGTTTTCCAGTTAAGCCTGAACGAGATTAATGCTACTTATGAAATCAATGCCATTACATTCGATCCGCAGAATATGTACTACATAAAATCCGACCTTATTAAAAACATACACAACGTTTTTAACGAGGCTGGTATTCCATTGGCTTCCGTCCACTTTGTAGGACTTGAAGAAATAAAAAAAGAGCCTTAAGGCTCTTTTTTATTATATGACGTCTAAATCCGCGAGGCATGATTTCATAAGTTCGAATGTACGGGTGATATCGTTATCGAGACCTATCGAAAATCGGATAAGTCCGTCGGAAAGTCCCATTTTTTCCTGCTCCTCAGCCGGAATCTCAGATGAAGTCGAAGTTCCCGGTGCACTGAACAATGTTTTATAGAATCCGAGACTTACTGCGAGGTAGCCAATATTTCGGTCCTGCATCAGTTCCATAACGGCATTGGCCTTTTCAAGAGAGCCCACATCTATTGTAAGCATCCCTCCGAAACCATATTCTTCATTGTACATACTTTTAAATATTTCATGAGACGGGTGTGATGCAAGTCCGGGGTATACCGTCTTAATCCCGGTTTTTTCAAATGCTTGAGCAAGAAAAAGGGCATTGGCACTATGTTGTTTAATGCGTATATGCAACGTACGGAGGTTTTTGAGGATGCTGGCCGAACGGAAACTGTCCATCGTAGGTCCTAACAACATACAGGCACCGTTATTTACGTTTTTTAAATCGTTTATAAATTCCTGAGAAGCACATATGACTCCTCCTACTGTATCACTGCTCCCGTTTATGTATTTGGTAAGGCTGTGAATTACAATATCGGCACCAAGGTCGGCAGGAGTTACGCCGAGCGGTGAAAAGGTATTATCTACCACAAGCCTGATGTTGTGCGCCTTCGCTATTTTTGACAATGCTGCAATATCGGCAACTTCGAGTAAGGGATTGCTTACCGTTTCCAGATACAGTACCTTCGTATTCGGCTTAATAAGCTGTGCAACGCTTTCCAGATTCGTAATATCGACAAAATCGACCATGACACCGAAATCCGGAAGGAAATTTTTCAGGAAAGCATAAGTCCCCCCATATATGGTTCTGCTTGCAACGATATGGTCTCCGCTTTTACACAACTGCATAAGCGTTGTGGTAATGGCCCCCATTCCCGAAGCCGTTACATTGGCTGCTTCGGTATTTTCCATTTGCGCCAGTGCTTCTCCAAGATACAGGTTGGAAGGAGAACTGTGGCGGCTGTATAAATAGCATCCATCTGCATTTCCTTCAAAAGTATCAAACATGGTTTTAGCGGAAAGAAAGGTATAGGTTGAAGAATCAGAAATAGAAGGATTCACTCCTCCGAATTCTCCAAAAAACTGTAAATCCTGTATTTTATCAGCTGGTTTGAACATAACGTAATATTTTTTAGTATTGGTTATGTGAAAGTAATTTTTAATTTTTCTTTAACAAAATATATTCTTTGTGTACAGAAAAAACAGTTTGAAATACCCTATCTTTGATGAAATAATTTTTAGCTTATACTTTTTTTAACTAAAAAAAAACTGATTTCATGAAGATAGACCAAATAGATTATAAATTAATCGAATTATTACAGAAGAATTGTAAGCAAACCACCAAGGAACTCGCCGACCAACTTGATTTATCTACAACGGCCGTATACGAACGCATAAAAAAGCTCGAAAAACAAAACATTATTACAGATTATATCGCTATTGTTAATAAAGATAAAATCAACAGGAGCTTTATGGCCATTGCCCATATAAAAATAAAATCCCATTCCAAAGATTCTATTTTAAGATTTGAAAGAAAGGTAAATGAAATTCCGGAAATACTAGAATGTTTCCACGTGAGCGGTGAATATGATTACATTTTGAAAATAGGAGTTCACGACATGGAAGCATACCGGGAGTTTATGCTTTCAAAACTCACTACCATGGAAGAAGTTCAAAGTACACACAGCATGTTTGTAATTAAGGAAGTAAAAAACCTTAAAACCTACAGCATTTTATAATAAAAAAGCCACCTTAAAGGTGGCTTTCTTTTTATTTAATCAAATTTATATCCTACTCCGACCTGGATTACATTGTTTTTTACGTCATCCGCTTTAAAAGTCACACTTCCAACGGTATAATCTTCCTGAACCTTGGAAAGTCCCAGATTGTATCGTGCATTAAAGAACAATCCCATTGGAAGGTCATAAGCCAATCCCAATCCTACCCCAAAGTCAACAGATTTATAGTAATCCTTCATATCAGTCGTTCCGGTAAATCCACCGTACGATCCTTCCTGTTCTGCTTTCATCAGAAAGCCGATCTGTGGTCCCGCTTCAACCGAAAAACCGTCAACAATGTAATACTTTGCCATAATTGGCACGTTGATGTAATCATTGTTAAGCTTTACTTCTGCATTATTGGAAGAGAATTTTGTTCCCTGAGCAGAATAAACAACTTCCGGCTGGATCGAAAACTTTTCATTGAACTTGATTTCTGCCACAGCTCCTACATGAAAACCTGTTTTCATTTCAGAGTTGTCCATATTTGACAGATTAGCAAAGTTAACACCGGCCTTAGGTCCGAATTTTACTTGTTGCTGCGCAACTCCCGTTGCTGCAAAACCAACTACTGCGATTGCAGCGAATACTAATTTTTTCATAATCTATTTTTGTTTAACTATTTTAACATTTAAAAGGTAGCTAAAAGCGTGCCAGATTAGAATTTGTATCCAACAGAAAGCTGGATGGAAGAATTACGTAATTCCGTAAATTTGGAATTCTCGTTCAGATAATTGATGATTTTTCCCAAATCTTCTCCCGGATCAGCCGATGTGCGGATCTTCTTATAGTCATTATCAATTTTATATACGTCCTGAAGGCCCATATAGTATCTGAAGTTAAAGTAAAGCCCGCTGTCTAGATAATAGGAAAAACCGGCTGTAACCCCGTAATCCATTTTTTCATAGTAATTGTCGGCATCCTTACTGCGGTATCCTGCTTCAAATAAAGCTTTGTCCAGTTCAGATCCGCTGTATTTAGGATCGGCCATATACAGGTAGCTTCTCGCCGTATTGTATTTGTTCATATCAAACTGTCCTTTGGCATCAAGCATATAACCTACCTGACCACCAATCTCAACAGAGAAATTACTGCTAGCATAATATTTGAATGTAACAGGCAGGTAAAGGTAGTGCATGGTCACGTCTTCCAATTTTAAAGTACCGGTTACTTTTCCGGTATCTATATCTTTCTGATCGTATTCCTTTCCTTTATATCCCTGTACGGCATAAAGTAATTCGGTCTGTAAAGCAAACTTTTTATAGAATGAAAGCGGAATTTCAATACTTCCGCCGATTTGAAGTCCCGGTTTGAACTCCTGAGAATTTCCTCCCGATAATGTAGACATGTTGGCTCCCGCTTTAATACCGGTTTCGATTGTATTTTTATAATTGCGTTGAGCGAAACTATTTGTAGTGATGAATCCTATAAAAGCGATTGACAGTAATATTTTCTTCATTAGTTTTGCTTTAATAATAAATGGAGCCTTAAAGATATAAAAAAAGCCTTTCAAAAATGAAAGGCCCTTAAAATTTTATTAATTTTCTTTTAAATTTATTATAATTTAAAAGTCAAACCAAATGTTGCCGTATCGAAGAAATTGTTAAAACTGTTGATATTGGCATGAAAATCTGTTGTTGCTTTTGCTCCTGAAGCATCAGACTTTCCTGAATTGAATCCGATTAAGTCGCTTAAAGCAAAATTGATGGCAATTTTAGGTGTTACGAAATAGTTGAATCCTAAAGTTGCGTTTACACCGAAAGTATTGTATTTCGGGAACTCAGTAGTTGTTGTAACGTCGTTGATAACGCGTGTTTCTTTGTATTTTGCTGTATTATAACCAACTCCTAATTCAGCATAAGGCTGAAATCTGTTTAAGTCAGCAATATAATAACGTCCGAATACTTCAAAACCGAATGAGTTTCCTTTTTCTGTGTATGAATTTGCCGTAACGTCTGAATAGTTTTCTTCTTTAGAAGTACCAACATTCAAACCTAAACCAACTGCAAATCTGTCTGCTACAAAATACCCTGCCTTAGGAGTGAAGTTGAATGTAGATGTTTTTACAGCTTCCTGTTTGTTATCCTGAGTATTGGCTTTTAAGCTTCCTTCCAACAAAACGTCTCCTTTACCGAAACCGTAAGTACCCTCTTGTGCCTGTGCAGCAACTCCCGTTGCTACTAAAGCTAATGATAATAAAATCTTTTTCATCTTTCTAATTATTTATTTTTTTACACTGCAAAGTTAAGGCAATAATTTTGGCGGCAACAAATAATTTAACAATAATTTAATTTTCCCACAACCTGTTTCCATTTTATCAATTACCATGGCCAAACCTCTGAAAAACTTGAATAATCCTCAAACACACAATTGGTTCAACCTAATAACCATATCATTTTTTTTACGTACTTTTAACTGAATTTTAAGCAATAAACCTACTATGAAAATTGCCATTATCAATGGTCCGAATTTAAATATGCTCGGAAAAAGGGAACCTTCTCTTTACGGAAATACGTCTTTTGAATCCTACCTGGATGATTTGAAAAAGGAATTTGACACGCTCGTGCTTGATTACTTTCAGTCCAACCATGAAGGCCTTCTTATAGACCACATCCAGAAAGCGGGCTTTGAATACGACGGTATCATTCTCAATGCAGGTGCCTACACCCACACTTCCATTGCAATTGCAGATGCCATCCGTTCCATTGCTGCTCCTGTCGTTGAAGTACACATCAGCAATATCCATAAAAGAGAAACATTCCGCCATCATTCTTATATAGCCCCTGTCGCCACAGGTTCTATTTCGGGATTCGGGCTTCATTCCTACAAACTGGCCCTGTTATCTTTTCTAAAATAAAAAACCGGGCAATGCCCGGTTTTTTAATATGCTTTAGCAAACAAAACCCTTCTTTTAGAAGGCTTTCCTGTAAAAATACAGCTTCCCTCCTCTTCTTTTACATCCATAGGAATGCAACGGATCGTTGCTTTCGTAAGTTCTTTTATCTTTTCTTCTGTTTCCGCTGTTCCGTCCCAGTGAGCCGCGAGGAAACCTCCTTTGGTTTCCAGCAATTCCTTAAATTCATCAAAGGTATTTACTTCCGTAAGATGAGCATCACGGTAATTCAAGGCTTTTACGAACAGGCGTTCCTGAATTTCATTAAGCAGGTTTTCAATATACGCAACCGCTGTATCTGCCGGTACAACCTCCTTGGTCAGTTCATCCCTGCGTGCAATTTCAAAAGTTCCGTTTTCGAGGTCTTTCGGCCCCATTGCAATACGCACCGGCACACCTTTTAATTCCCATTCTGCAAATTTAAATCCAGGCTTTTGCGTAGTACGGTCATCGTATTTAACACTGATTCCCTTCTGTTTCAGAACTGCCATCAATTCATCTGCCTTGTCGGAAATCTGTTGCAGCTGTTCATCCGTTCTGTGAATAGGGACAATCACCACCTGTATAGGTGCGAGTTTTGGAGGCAGAACCAATCCGTTATCATCAGAATGCGTCATGATAAGTGCTCCCATCAACCTTGTCGAAACTCCCCATGAAGTAGCCCAGACATAATCCTGTTTCCCTTCTTTATTTGTAAACTTAACATCAAACGCCTTGGCAAAGTTCTGTCCAAGAAAATGGGATGTTCCTGCCTGAAGGGCCTTCCCGTCCTGCATAAGGGCTTCAATAGTATAGGTATCATCGGCACCTGCAAAACGCTCGGTTTCCGTTTTATATCCCTTAATAACCGGGATTCCCATAATATTCTCCACAACATCCACATATACATCCTGCATCTGTTGTGCCTCTGCAAGCGCTTCGTCTTTCGTTGCATGCGCTGTATGACCTTCCTGCCATAAAAATTCTGCCGTGCGCAGAAACAGGCGCGTACGCATCTCCCAGCGGACTACATTGGCCCACTGATTAATCAGAATCGGTAAATCGCGGTACGACTGTATCCATCCTTTATAGGTGCTCCAGATAATGGCCTCGGAAGTAGGACGTACAATTAGTTCCTCTTCCAGTTTTGCTTCCGGATCTACCATCAACTTACCCGGATTATCAGGGTCGTTTTTTAGACGGTAATGTGTTACGATAGCACATTCCTTGGCAAAACCTTCCGCGTTTTTTTCTTCAGCTTCGAACAAACTCTTCGGGACGAATAAGGGGAAATATGCATTGCTGTGGCCTGTTTCTTTGAAACGTTTATCCAGTTCCGCCTGCAGTTTTTCCCAAATAGCATAACCGTAAGGCTTGATGACCATGCACCCTCTTACCCCTGAATTTTCAGCTAAATCGGCCTTCACAACCAATTCGTTATACCATTTTGAATAATCTTCCGATCTCGTAGTTAAATTCTTGCTCATTTTTAATATATTGGTATATAATTTGATTAGATAATATTAACACATTATTTTGTACAAATCTAACTAAATTTGTAATGTTCAACAATAAAAACTTTAAATATGCTACCTCTAATTTATAAACGATTTTATCTGGTCCGTTTCGGTTTAATGGCCGCGACCGGAATCGCACTGACTGCATGTTCCGGTTTGAATCAGAAGCCTTATGACGTCGACGGAATTTACAACAACAGTAAAATTGTTGTTGAAGATACTCATGAAAAAAGTGCCTACTATTCCGAATATTTTAAACAGAAAGAAGAGGAGGCCAATCAATATTTTACCGATGTAGAAAACTATTCATCCAATTATAATGAAGGAAACGGAGCCTGGGGTGATACAACTTCTGAAACCCGTATCGTATACAACTATCCTTACAGCTATTTCGGATTCGGCTATCCTTATGGAGGATGGTACGATTCATGGGGCTGGGGATTTGGTTTCGGATGGGGCTTCGGATGGGGCTATCCTTACTATGGTTACGGTTGGGGATATCCGTATTATGGATGGGGATATCCTTACTACAGTGGAAGAACCCTTTCGAGAAGCAACAGCTACCGTTCTCTTACAAGCAGACAGATGGCCCTTTCAAACGCCGGCCGTATGAACAACAACCCGGGTACAAGAACATTGCGCAACAGTTCTCTTAATTCCGCACGTAACCTCGTAAAAACCGACCGTACTTTTTCACGTGCCAATACGAGTTTTAACCGGATGAATACGTCCAATACATTACAGACGAGAAGAGCAACGAATTTTGATACGCCTGCTACAATACGAAACGAACGCTTTAACAATAATACGCGCTACAATACCACTCGAAATACCGGCACCCGTTTTGAACGTTCTACTACACGCCCTGTTTATACTCCTGCTCCAACGACAAGGATGAACAGCGGAAGTATGGGCGGATCCCGTGGCGGTGGAAGCGTCGGAGGCGGAATGCGGACTGGGGGAGGCGGACGCCGATAAATCCTATTCTTGTTTAATGATATTAATACGATAAAATCAAATGAAGAAAATATATATACCTTTTGCTTTGCTTATTGGTGCCATTCAAATGCAGGCACAGGAATTCAACCCAAATGATGCCCTCAGGATCGGTACCCAGCACGTAAACGGAACGGCCCGCTTCAATGCGCTTAACGGGGCATTCGGAGCGCTGGGAGGTGATATCTCAGCTTTACAGATCAATCCGGCAGGTTCGGCCTTATTCAATTACAACCATTTCAGCATAACGGGAAATATGCAGATTCAGAAAAACAAATCTGTTTTTAACGGATCATCAAGTGCTGCCAATGAAAATAAAATCGACCTTCCGAGTTTTGGAGCTGTATTCGTGATAGATTCCAAAAACCAGGATCAGGCGCTTAAAAAAGTAACCATCGGATTGGGATACCACTCCAACGCCCGGTTTAACGACCGCACGTTCACGCGGGGTATTTCAAATGAATCTGTGACAAATTATTTCCTTGATCATGCCAACCATGGTTTCAACGGCGGAAGCGTACCTTTAGATTATGTTCAGACGCAGGGGAATGAAACAATCGGCGATCTGTACGACTACCTCAACGGCATACAGAACGGGTTTTCAGCTCAGCAGGCCATGCTTGCGTACCAGGGATACCTGCTCAACGAGAACGGTTCTCAAAACGGCTATGTGTTGAACGGATCCGGAAATTCCTTCTATCAGGAAAATGAAACCCTTACAACCGGGTTTAACAATCAGCTGACCGGAAACGTTGGATTCGACATCAATAAGCGCCTGTACCTCGGAGCCAACCTAAATGTACATTTTATCGATTACCTTACTTCTTCTGCAATTTATGAAGAAAACAGATCGCAGGTGACCGAAGGTTATAGAGAGCTTCTATTTCAAAATCATACCTACACTTACGGCTCGGGCTTCTCGTTTAACGTAGGGGGTATTTTTAAGGCAACGGAAGAGCTTCGTATCGGAGCTTCGTACCAGTCTCCTACATGGATGCGCCTACAGGATGAGTTTTCCCAAAGCCTGCAAACCCACGTTATGCAGAACGGAGCTTCGAGAACCTATACTATAGATCCGCAGATTGTAACCCTTTACAACAAATACTCTGTTAAAAACCCGGGAACCTTTACGGGAAGTCTCGCATACGTTTTTGGTACAAACGGTTTACTGAGCTTTGATTATACCCGCAAGGATTACAGTACAATGGAATACAGCGCGGACGGTGCCGACTACAGCCTTGTAAACAATTATTATAAAACCCGTTTACAGGCCACAAACGAATTCAGGGTCGGCGGTGAATACCGCATCGGCCAGGTAAGCCTCAGAGCTGGTTTCAGACATGCTGACAGCCCTTATAAAAACAAGGATATTTTAGGTGATCTTACAAGTTATAGTGGCGGTATTGGATACAGCTTCGGAGCCTCCCGACTGGATCTCGGATACCTGTTCTGGAATCAGGATTCACAGCAGAACATCATCAGTTCGGGAACCAATGGTGTTGGAAATATAAAATCAAACAATCACAACATAAGTTTGACCTACAGTGCCAGCTTCTAACAATAAGAAAAAAAGCCCTGCTTAAAATGCAAGGGCTTTTTTTATTTGTATCTTTGCAGAAATTTTTTCAATAATGAAAGCATTTCAAAAACTTTTGGTAATAACGGGTCTTTCTTTTTTACCATTAACTACTTACGCTCAGGAGGTTACTTCCAATCCCTACACCTCCAATAATAAAGGAAAATTTTTCATGTACTGGGGTGCAAACAGGGGATACTATTCTTCATCGGATATTCATTTTAAAGGTAACGATTTCGACTTTACCGTTCATAATGCAAGTGCACACGACAAGCCAAAAGGCTGGCATATGGATTACATCAACCCTACGCGCATGACCATTCCGCAGACCAACTTCCGCCTTGGTTATTATTTCACTGATAAGTACAGCCTTTCGTTTGGTTTTGACCATATGAAGTATGTAATGACCCAGGGGCAGGAGGCTTATGTAAGCGGGACTTATCCCGATAAAGGAAGTTACGGCGAAGTTCTTGAAAACGGGAATACCAGGTTAACCGAAGATTTTTTAATGTTCGAACATACCGACGGATTAAACTATGTGAACCTTGAGCTTGCCAGAACAGAAGATATTTCAAAATTCCTCGGCATCTACAATACCGATAAGGTACAGTTCAACGCAATCGCAGGAATTGGATCGGGAATCTTATTTCCCCGTACCAATGCCACAGTACTGGGACGCGAACGCAACGATGAATTCAAGGTAGCCGGTTTCGGGGTTTCAGCCAAAGGTGCCGTAAATGTAACATTGTTCAAACACTTCTTCGTGCAATATGAATCCAAAATCGGATATATCGATATTATCAAGACACCAATTACACCCAATCCGGGAGAATATGCAAGTCATCACTTTACTTTTTATGAAAGCGTGCTGGTTGTAGGTGGTATTTTTAGGTTGTAATTAACGGACAAATACAAATTAATATCGTAATTTCGCAACCTCAATTTTAAATCTATGAGAACTAAATCGTTAAAAAAGAATAAGATCAACGTGGTTACCCTTGGGTGTTCTAAAAACGTTTACGACAGTGAAGTTTTAATGGGACAATTAAAGGCAAGCGGTAAGGATGTGACCCACGAAGCCCTCAACAACGAGGCGAACATCGTGGTCATCAATACATGTGGTTTTATCAATAATGCAAAAGAGGAATCGGTAAATACGATTCTGGAATATGTTGACAAGAAAGAACAGGGTTTAGTAGACAAAATATTTGTGACCGGATGTTTATCTGAGCGTTACAAACCGGATTTAGAATCAGAGATACCCGATGTAGATCAGTATTTCGGGACAACCGATCTTCCGCTGCTTCTCAAAGCATTGGGTGCGGATTACAAACATGAATTGCTTGGGGAGCGGCTCACCACCACTCCAAAAAACTATGCTTATTTAAAGATTTCCGAAGGATGTGACCGCCCGTGTTCTTTTTGCGCTATTCCTTTAATGCGCGGAAAACACGTTTCACAACCAATCGAAAAGCTTGTGAAGGAAGCTCAAGGACTGGCACGGGACGGTGTAAAGGAACTTATCCTTATTGCACAGGACCTCACCTATTACGGATTGGATTTATACAAAAAACGCAACCTTGCCGAACTGCTGGAACAACTGGTAAAAGTAGAAGGGATTGAGTGGATCCGCCTTCACTATGCTTTTCCGACAGGATTCCCGATGGATGTACTGGAACTGATGAAGCGCGAACCTAAAATCTGTAATTATCTCGACATCCCGCTACAGCATATAGCCGATAACGTCCTTAAATCCATGCGTCGCGGAACTACTTATGCCAAAACGACTCAATTACTTAAGGATTTCAGGGCTGCAGTTCCTGAAATGACCATCAGAACGACCCTTATCGTGGGATATCCAGGAGAAACTGAAGAAGATTTTGAGATTTTGAAAAACTGGGTGAGGGAAATGCGTTTTGAACGTTTGGGATGCTTTACCTATTCACACGAAGAAAATACGCATGCCTATTTGCTGGAAGATGATGTTCCGCAAGAAGTAAAACAAAACCGAGCCAATGAAATCATGGATATACAGGCACAGATTTCGTGGGAGCTGAACCAGGAAAAAATCGGGCAGACCTTCCGCTGTATCATAGACCGTAAAGAAGGAAACCATTTTGTAGCGAGAACAGAATTCGATTCTCCCGACGTAGACAACGAAGTTTTAATCGACGCTACGCAGCATTATGTCAAAGTTGGTGATTTTACGGATATTGAAATTTACGATGCTACCGAATTTGATTTATACGGAATTCCCGTTTCAAAATAATTATCTGACCGAAAGAGAGCAATCCTTTCGGTTTTTTATTGATTAAATAGTATGTCCAGTATTATCCTTCTTTTCCTGTGCTTGTTTATCGGAATCTTTATTCAGAGAATCAACAGTTTTCCAAAAAACACACCTATCGTATTAAACCAGTACATCCTTTTTGTAGCCCTACCGGCTATGGCGTTCCATTACCTTCCCAAGATACGGCTTGGTTGGGAGCTCCTGCTGCCGGCATCTGTTGCATGGATTACCTTCGGACTTTCCTTCCTTCTTTTTTCCTTTTTAGGGAAGAGGTACGGATGGTCTAAAAAATTAACCGGATGCCTCATCATTACTTCCGGACTGGGAAACACTTCTTTTGTCGGAATTCCCGTTATTCAGGCACTCTACGGCGATCGGGGGCTCGACACCCTTATAATTGTAGATCTGCCGGGAACTTTTGTAGTACTGTCAACGCTTGGAGTCATGGTTGCAACCCTGTATTCTAACCAAAAGGGGAACAATGATTCCATTTTGAAGAAAATGTTTTCGTTTCCACCGCTCGTTGCCTTTTTAATAGGGCTGATCATGGTACTGCTCGGTATTGATTTCCCTGAATCGTTAAGTAACACCTTTAAACAGATTTCAGCCACTATTTCGCCTATTGCCTTAATTTCTGTAGGATACCAGCTTAAATTCAAAACCTACGGAAAACATTTCGGGTACCTCATCCTTGGACTTGTATTTCAGCTGATCCTTGTACCACTGGTTATCCTTGTACTGTTTCACTACTTACTCGGTAAAACAGACCTTGCAACCAAGGTATGTATTATTGAGGCTGCCATGGCGCCGATGATCACCGGAGCCATCATTGCTTCTAACTACGGCTTAAAACCCGAGCTGAGCAATATGATGGTCGGATACGGCATTCCTGTTTCCTTTCTAACCATTGCGGGATGGTATTTTCTTATAGAAAAATTATTAGTATAAAAAAACAACCGGCTATGCCCCGGTTGTCAAAATTTCAATGGTTTCTTTTCTTAGAATTTTGCCCGTAGGCGTTTCCATAAATTTGTCGATGAATAATACTTCTTTAGGCCGTTCATACTTTTCAAGGCTTTCAAAAGCTTCAGGTACGAGCGAATACGCATCGTGTTCAATCACAAGTACGAGTTTCTGTCCAAGGTTTGCATCTTCCTTCCCAATTACGTAGAAACGATAAGGTATATAATCTGCAAGCTTTTGTTCGATAAGTTCGGGTACCAGCTTTACCCCTCCGCTGTTAATGACGTTATCAATACGCCCCAACCAGCAAAACTGCACATCGTTAGGCATATCCACAAGGTCGTTGGTAACCACGAGGTTTTTGGAAACCAGGGGTGCCTCGATGACAAGACAGCCTCTTTCATCCTTTGATATATTGGCATGCGGCAGCACTGTAAAATATTTTTCGTCAATGCGTTTGGCCGCGATGTGCGTGATGGTTTCTGTCATGCCATAAGTTTCATATACTTCGGATGATTTGCTTTTAAGCTTCTCACGGACTTCATTTCCTAATTTGGCACCGCCTATGATTAATATGCGGCATTGCTCTATCCGGTCCATTGAATGCATTACCTGCAACGGTACCATTGCAACAAAATCGTATATTTTGTCGGTATTTTTTAATGGTTCCTTTGAAGGGCTTACATAATCCAACTCCAATCCCAGTACCACTGCCCTTACGAACATCATCTTTCCTGCTATATACCGTGTAGACATGCATAGCAATGCTTTGTCTTTTGGCTGCAATTTAAAAAACTCTCCCGTTGCCAGCGCCGATGCTTCCATGGCTTCCTTGGACAGCTTTATTTCTTTTGGGGCACCCGTGGTACCTGAAGTCGTCAGGGAAACCTCCTTTTCATCATCAAACCACTGCAGAATAAGGTTACCAAGGTCCTGTTCATGTGGTTCTCCGTCGCGGATAAGCGTAATGGCAAGTTCACATATACTTTCTTTTGTAAAGGAATATCCGTTGAGCTTAAAATCGGGATGTATACAAATTTTCTTTTCCATAGCTAAATTGATTTAAGTAATTTTTGTTTCCAATCTGCCCAATTGTATTTTTTCGAAAAAATAAACAACAAGATAGGAAAAATAATGAAAACTTGTATCAACAATTCCGCAATACTTGACGCTCCCTTATATAGAAAAAGCGCATCGGTCTGAAAAACCGCCGTTTCCGATGTAATAAAAAGGGCACCGCAAAGATTGTTGGCAGCATGAAATCCCAAAGCCAGCTCTAATCCTTCGTCCATCAGCGTCATAATCCCCAGTAAAAACCCGCATCCGATATAGAAAATCATCACAGACCATCCCATGTCTGAAACCTCCGGATTGCTCATATGCATAAGTCCGAAAACAACCGATGACAGGAACAATGCCACCGCCCTGTTCTTCGAAACAAAAGCTGTAAACTGCATAAAATACCCCCGAAAAAAGTATTCTTCAAAACTGGTCTGAATGGGAATAAAGACAGCTGCAACCAAAACCAGAGGAATAAAGGCCGCTGCATTAAACTGAAAGGTAAAGTCCTCGGGCTTCCATAAATAACCGGCCGCTATTATAAGGATGTTAAGGCCCATCCAGGTAACAAATGAAAAAACAATCCGGCTTCTATCAATCTTTTTCCGACCCGTGGTCAGCTGTGTCAAGGTATAACCGTGAATAAACTTCCACCATAAGAACAGCAGTACCAGAAAAAAAACGAAAGGAACCAGAAAGGTAAAAAAGGTAACGTTACGCCCCATACGTTCAATTGATTGTTGAATCATCTCTCCGGTGTCTATTGACATAACCATTGAAACAAGTATGTTGAATGCCATGAAGCCAAGAAATCCCAGGACAAAAGGTACATACTTCAAAATACTGGAACGGTCTCTCTTAAATTGTTCTAAATACATGATAAACGGGAATTATATTTACGAAGTTAAGTAAATTTGCAGAAGAAATATTTTACACCATGATAAAGATTTACCACAATCCCCGCTGCAGCAAATCAAGAGAAGGATTATGCACCTTAACCGAACTTGACCAACAGGTTGAAATCGTCAACTATATCGAAAATCCCCTTACTTACAACGAGCTCAAAAAGCTCATCACACTATTGGGAATAAAGCCTATTGAACTGGTCCGGACAAAAGAAGCGGTCTGGAAGGAAGAATTTAAAAATCATGACCTCAGCGATGATGAAATCATTGAAGCAATGGTACGCTACCCTAAACTTATCGAACGCCCAATCGTGGTAAACGGCAACAAAGCGGTTATTGCACGTCCGGCAGAACGCATCAAGGAAATTATTTAAACCTGTATCCTGCATTTAACATTAAATTTAGAATAGTTCTTTAAACTGGCGCTATTTTTGCTAAAAAAATAGAAATTAAAAATTCAGAAATATGAAAGCAATAAATTACGTTTATTGTTCAGTATTTGCTTTAGTTACTACTGTAGGTTTTGCACAGGAACAAAACCAGGTGTACGTTAAGGGAACCGTTGTTGAAAAAACGAGCAATACCCCTTTGGAATATGCCAGCATTACAATAGAAAGTACTTCAAATCCTAACAATATTACGGGAGATATGACCGATGCTTCAGGTAATTTCAACATTCCCGTAACACCCGATACTTATCAGATAAGGATAGAATATCTTGGATACAAAACCTTTATTATTGATGCAAAAGAAATCAATACTTCGCTAAGTCTTGGACTTATCAAAGTAGAAAGCGATACGGAAATACTCGAAGGTGTTGTTATTGAAGCAAAACGCGCTGCCGTGGAACTTAAATTGGACAAACGTATTTACAATGTGGCAGACGATCCTATTGTAAAAGGGGGAAGTGCCAGTGATGTATTGGACAACATCCCTTCGGTAGAAGTCGATTCCGACGGTAATGTAAGCCTACGCGGAAACCAGTCCGTGAAAGTACTTATCGACGGGAAACCATCGGGTCTGGCTTCCAATGTAGCCGATGCCTTAAAAATGCTTCCTTCCGAATCACTGGAACGGGTAGAAGTAATCACCAACCCTTCTGCGCGTTATGAAGCTGAAGGAGGAGCCGGAATCATCAACATCATCCTCAAAAAAGGAAGCAACAGCGGTATAAACGGCAGCGTTACGGCCAATATAGGAGATCCGTTAAGTTACGGGCTTACCAGCAGTGTAAATTACAGGGAAAAAGATTTCAACCTGTATGCGAATGTGGGATACAGCAAGAATAAGACATTCGGAAATTCAATGACCGAGTCCGAATATTTTAATGAGGACGGAAGCACCTCTAAATTCGTAAATGAATACTCCAGAAGCAGAAGAGAGCGTGAGGGGCTGAACGGAAACTTCGGCTTTGAATGGAACCTTACCGATAAATTAACATGGAATCAGGGTTTTACTTACAGGAAAAGTACCGGTGACAATCCACGTACCCTGAATTACGACAACTACGATGAAGGGCATAACCTCCTTTACCGTAACACACGCCAGACAGAAGAAGATGATTTTAAAGAGACCGTAGAATATACAACGGATTTCACTTATAAATTCAATGACAAGGGACATCAGTTGTTCGTATCCGGAAGTGTGAACAAAAACACAGATATTGAAGATTCCGATATTACAACCATCAACCAGATCGACGCAATACTGGCTCAGGACGTTACCCGTGCCACAGAAAACGAATTGCGTCATATTGCGCGCGTTGACTATGTCCTACCTTTCAATGAAAACAGTCAGTTTGAAGCCGGATACCTCGGAAACTTCAACGAATTAAACACCAAGTTTAACATCAGTTCCCTTAATGACTCCGGAGTATTGGAGCCGAACGACCTATTCAGAAACAACCTGGATTATAAGGAAAAAGTACATGCGCTTTACACGCAGTACGGAAATAAATGGAACAAGTTAAGCTATATGCTCGGGTTGCGTTGGGAAGCAACGGAAATCGATGTAAACCAGCTTGTAACAAACGATTTTAACAATAAAAAATACAACAACTTTTTCCCGAGCGCTTTTCTGAGCTATGAATTAGCCGACGGAGAAAATGTATCGGCAAGTTACAGCCGCAGGGTCCGCAGGCCACGGGGCCGCATGCTGAATCCAGTATCCAACTATTCGAGTTCGATCAACTTTTTCATGGGGAATCCGGATCTTGATCCTTCCTTTACCGATGCCTTCGACTTCGGATATATGAAACGTTGGAACAGGGTAACCCTCAATACTTCGCTGTATTATAACAAAACAACGGATGCTGTTGAATTTGTAAGAAGGATAGACGGTGTAAACGAGGAAGGAATTCCTATCACAATCAGTGGCCCGGTGAACCTGGCTACGGAATACCGTTATGGTCTTGAAATCAATCTTAATTACAACCCTTTCCGCTGGTGGCGTTTGAATGCAAATGCCAATCTTTACCAGCAATCAACACGCGGAGATTATTCGTATGTTGATTTCGAAGGAAACAAAGTGACTCAAAATTTCGACAACGATACTTTTACCTGGAACGGAAGGATCAATTCGCGGGTAACCCTGCCTGCCAAAATAGACTGGCAGACCAATTTTATGTACAGAGGCCCGCAAACTACCGCTCAGGGGAAAATTTTAGGAAACGCTTCGGTAAATATGGCTTTAAGCAAAGACTTCTTAAAAGATAAGGCCACACTTGCTTTAAATGTACAGGATTTATTCAACTCGCGTAAGCGTATGTCTGAAACAAATCTACCACAGGCATTTACCTACTCCGAGATGCAATGGCGGGAACGTACGGTAAACCTGTCGTTCACTTACCGTTTCAACCAGACCAAAACGGATCGTAAAAACGATAATCCGAGACAGTCTTCGGAAGATATGGATGAAATAATGTAATAAAAAAGTCTGAAGCATGCCTTCAGACTTTTTTATTACAAAGTTTAACAATATAAAACATTTGATTTGAATTCAGTTTTAAAAGGTATTATATATGTAGCCTTCGGAGCAAGCAGTTACGGCATGCTTGCTACATTCGTAAAATTGGCATACGAACAAGGTTATACCACAGCCGAAGTTACCTCTTCGCAATATGTTTTCGCTATCCTGTGCCTGTTGGTGTTTAATTTCTTTATACGGAACCGGCCGCTCCCTGCAGCTACAGGACGTGATCTGCGAAAACTTGTTTTAAGCGGAACATCAATGGGGTTTACAAGCGTGCTGTATTATCTTTCTGTACGCTACATTAATGCAAGCATTGCAGTTGTGCTCCTTATGCAGTCGGTATGGATCGGTGTACTCATTGAGAGCTTCATTGAAAAATCAAAAATTTCACCCGCTAAAATAGCTGCCGTAGTATTGGTTCTGGCAGGCACCGTTCTGGCAACCAATATTTTAAACAGTGAACTAACCTTTGATTTCAGAGGATATCTGTTTGGTTTTTTGGCAGCCATTTCATTCTCTGTAACACTATACAGTACCAATAGCGTCGCGAAACATTTACATGCCTACAAACGAAGCTTGTTTATGCTTTTTGGAGGCGCCTTAGTAGTCCTGATTTTCACGGTTTTTACGCAGATCTTACCGACTTATTTTCATATGGAATTTATTCCTAAGGAATTCGTTTTCATAAAACCTTTCGACACCTCCATCCTTTATACCTGGGGAATTCTTCTTTCGGCATTGGGAACCGTCCTGCCTCCTATCCTGCTTAATAAGGGTTTCCCTTTAACAGGCGTTGGCCTTGGCAGCATAGTTTCGGCACTCGAACTTCCCGTTTCTGTAACCTGTGCCTTCCTTTTTCTGAATGAAGGTGTTTCTCTTATTCAATGGATGGGAATCATCGTTATTCTCGGTGCCATAATCATGATTAACTGGAATCTTTTGGTTAAAAAATAACCAGCTTTATATACCTTTTAAAAAATCCATCAATATCTGATGGTTTTTTTTATACCGACTGGAATTTAAACTAAATTTTATTTATGTTTGTATAAACAAAATTAAAAATTACTTTAATTTTATTTAAATGAAAACAAAATTACCAACGCTTTGTCCTAGTTGTGAAAGCCTTTTAGATGTTTCACAGCTTACCTGTGAAACATGCAGCACCATTGTTCAGGGAAATTACCCGCTGCCTGTTTTTTTGAAGCTGCCTCCCAAAGAACAGGAATTCATTTTACAGTTCTTTTTAGCCAGCGGCAGTTTAAAGGAAATGGCTGCACAGCTCGGTGTCAGCTATCCAACCGTACGAAACCAGTTGGACGATATGATACAGCGCATTAAAGATCTTAACCTATAACATTATGAATAAAATACTAAACCCTATTGAATATTATAACGAAAAGACACTTCTTAAAGCAAACCTTATTATTTTTGTAATCGGTACAGGGTGTGCCATCCTTTTGCGGGGATGGTTCGATCATACTTTTCATCTGGCGTTCCGCACAAATGTGGCTCCTTTTTCAACATTCCTTGAGAACGTATTTTCGATCTTGTTAATTGCAGGTGCCTTTTTTGCCACCGGTAAAATAATCAACAAAAAGACACGATGGATCGACAGCCTGAACCTGGCCATGTATATCCGTATCCCTTTCTACATAATGGTTTTATCGAATATTACAGGTGCCTTCAGCAGTTTGACACCGGCAATTGAAGGAGACAACCGTATTTCGGTGCAGTTACCAACCAATAAGATTGACTATGTTATCTTAATCGTTTTTTCTCTTATCAGTCTCCTTGTGGTGATTTTACAGTTTGTTATTATTTACAAAGGATTCAGAACACTCGCAAATGCGAAGAAAATAACCGATTATTTAATTCTCGCTGCTTTCTTTATTATTACAATGATCATTTCCTCTATCTTTTTTAAATATTTTTAGTCATGAAAAAAATTATTCTTATTTCCTCCTTGTTTCTCAGCTTTTGCGGGCAAGCACAAAACGTTAAAGTGGAAGAGAAAAAAATCAGCGAAGAACTCGTAGGAGACCTTTACGACAGTCCAAACAAAGAAACGGTTGTGATGCTCATTGCCGGATCGGGTCCTACAGACCGCGACGGCAATACACTGGGTATGGCTGTAAACAATTCGCTGAAACTTCTGGCCGAGAGCCTTTATAACAACGGCTTTGACGTATTCACCTACGACAAACGCGTCGTATACCTTATAAAAAACGAAAAAGAAATCCCTGCATTCAATTTCCAGCACGGCATCGATGATGCCAGAACTGTTGCAGACTACCTAAAGAACACCTTAGGTTATAAACATGTTGTCATTGCCGGCCACAGTGAAGGATCACTTATCGGAATGCTTATTTCGACTTCGAATGCAGACGGCTATATATCCTTAGCCGGATCTGGAAGACCTATAGACGAAATCCTCAGGGAGCAGATTAACAGGCAGGCTCCGTTGCTCAGTGAAGATTCGGACAAAATTCTTGGCCAGTTAAAACAGGGTAATAAAGTAAAAGACGTTCCGCCAATGCTTCAGGCGCTGTATGCCGAACAAAACCAGCCTTTCTTAATAGAATGGATGCAATGGAATCCTCAGGCTGAGATTGCCAAACTCAGGATTCCTGTCCTTGTGATCAACGGTACAAAGGACATCCAGGTTACGGAAAAAGAAGCTGCTTTACTGCATAAGGCTCAACCGGCATCAGAAATGGTCATCATCAACAATATGAACCATGTATTTAAAAACATTGAAAAAGATGCGGACAACATTCCTTCATACAACAAGCCGGACCTACCCGTACACCCCGAATTAACGACAAGTATTGTTTCTTTTCTTAAGAAACACAAGTTATGAAAACCTTATTCTACGAATCACAGCGTTTTACACAATGGTGGGTATGGATCATTATCATAGGTTGTGGTATCCCGTTTGCTATAGGGATCGTACAACAGGTATTTCTGGGAAAAACGTTCGGGAACAATCCTATGAGCAATACAGGGCTTATAACAGGCTTTATTCTTTATGTAGCCTTCACCGTGCTGTTTTTCCTTTTAAAACTGGAAACATCCATTACAGAACAAGGCATTTCTTTCCGTTTTTTCCCATTTGTTTCGAAAAAGGTCCCGTTTTCTGAAATCGAAAATATGGAAGTTATCAATTACGGCTTTGTCGGCGGATGGGGCATCCGGTTTACCATGAAATACGGTACGGTTTATAACATACGGGGAAATATGGGGGTACTTGTAAAACTAAAAAAAGGAAAAACCTTTATTATCGGAACACAGCAGCCTGATGTTTTGAAAAACAGCATCGTTTCATTGCAAAACAAGAGCCTATGATAGCGGGCGGACTGGTATTAGCCTTTTGCTTTACTTTTATAACAGGCATTCTCAATGAAGAAAATGCCGACAGCCTGCTGGCAGGTTACAATACGATGAATGATGAAAAAAAGAAAAAGGTCGACTTTAAAGGTTTAACACTCCTTTTCAAACAAACCTTCTATACTATGGCGGTATTGATTGCAGTGCTTAGTTTATTGCAGCTTATCGTTGAGGATGAAAGAATTCTTATTATCTCCATTGTCCTCATAAGCAGTTTCGGTTTGTCGTTCCTTATGATAAGAAGCAAACGGTATGACTCCAACCTGTACAAAAAATGGGAAATGGCCATGCAGTATTCGATTATTCTGCTCCTCATCGCCGGAGGGATCACCATAAGCTTTCTTTTATGGATAAAAGCATTCTAAAACCCTCGTCATAACCCAAGGTCAAGGTCAAATAAAAAAGGAATTCTGTACAGAATTCCTTTTTTATTTGACCTCATCCTTCCTTCCCTGATATTTCCACCGCTTATGCGTCCAGAAATAATAATAGGGAACTTCCCGGACCTGTTCCTCAACTTTATCAAGAAATAGACGTGTTGGCCTGTATTTCGGTTCCATTTTTATATTATCCGTAATTTCGGAAAAAGAACCGATATAATAGCCTCTCTTTTTTTTATCGATTCGTAAGTAAAGAATGTTCATATCAAGCTTTCGTGCCAATGCTTCTGCTCCCATGTGAACCGGAACCTCAACCCCCATAAACTCTTCCCAGTGGAGGTTCGCCCTCAACAAAGGGGTCTGGTCGCTTAAAAACAGATAAACACCGTGAAGGCCTTTTGACTGATTGGTGCGTATTACGTTTGTAGTTTCTTTCGTTGAAATAAGTTCAGCATTGAATTTAGATCGGATGTCGCGCATAAGCTTATCGAAATACTTATTGGAAAGTTTCTTATAAACTCCGAATCCCTTATATTCGATATGGCTTCCTAGACTGATTACCCATTCCCAGTTCGCATAATGCGGCAGCATCAATATGATGCTTTTACCTTTACGTTCATACTCTTTTAATAATTCCGGATTGGAAAAGGTAAAACGACGATTAAGCTCTTTTTCGGAGATGGAAAGCGTTTTGACCATTTCCATAAACAGGTCGCAAAGATGGTGGTAGAACTTCTTTTCGATTTCCCTGCGTTCCTTATCGTTAAGGTTTGGAAAAGCAAGCTTTAAATTTGCCCGAACTGTTTTTACCCTGTAGCCCACCAATTTGTATAATACGATGTACAAAAAATCAGATATAAAATAAAGTATTGAAAAAGGCAACACGGATATACACCATAAGATGGAATATATTATAATGAATAAGAGATATTTCATTTACGTAATTTTGTACAAAGATACGATATATCAATCAAAAAATGACCGGATACAGAAGCCTGAATCTTGCATTACTCCTGTACCTTTCCGGTTCTTATATCATCCAAGATCCATCTGAGTTCCGGATCCCGGTTATTCACGAGCTCTTCAATTGAAGGCTGTATCATTACATCGGGAATTACCCCGTGACCTTCTTCAGCTACCTGCTGTACGGGCTTTATCGTCATAAGTCCTACCCGCAGTTTAAGTTTTGACTTGGGAAGTGTCAATACCGGCATAACACCTGCAACAGTTCCGTTAAAAGTTCCTCCCGTTTCGGTACCTACAAAAGTTGCCCTGCTTCTTCCTTTAAGATGCGACGAAATGATGGCCGCAGCGGAAAAAGTCATTCCATCGGTAATTACATAGAGCCTGTTTTTATAATTAAGGTCTTTAGGCTGCTTCAGCTTCGAAGAGGAAAGCGGTACCTGAAGTGCTCCTTCCTCATTTCTCTTTGCCGATATGCCCCTGACAGCAGCATATATACTGATGAACGGTGCCGATAATACCTTACCTGGGATGCTTTTTTCCTTAAACATATTAAAGTATGTACCCCTGTTTGTTATAGTAGCCGGCTGCAGAAACACATAAGAACTGTCGTTAAGGTACTGTGACAAGCGAAATATATCGGATAAACGCCCCCCGGGATTTCCCCTGAGATCAAGAATGAGGTTCTGTACCTTATGTTTTGCAAATTCTGTAAAAATACTGTCGTAAACTTTTATCCTTCCCAGACTGAATCCGCGGATCTTTAAAACTGCAACCGTACTGTCGTTTGCAACAGGATAGAGGATTTCCTTTGAATACGTTTTGTTTTTCTCATCATAACCGTACCATTCCTTTTTGCGTTCCAGTTCTTTCCGTTTTTTAGTCTCCGCGGTCTTTCTTGCTTTCAGCTGCTCTTTTGTCAATTGAGGTTTTGAAATACTGTCTTTCGGCTTTGATGCTGTCTCCTGAACCACATCGTTCTTTTTCTTCTTCTCCTGAAACGTTCGTAAAACGGTATGGCTGAAAACGGTATCAGCACAGGATATCTTCATGCTGATGCTGTCTAGAAACCCTAATTCCGCAATATAAAACCCATTGGCCCTACGTGCGAAAAACTTGGGAAGCCCCGTTTTATTATACCCGTCGGAGGTGAAGGTAGGTCGGTATTTGTTGTAAAGATCAACGGGCCTGATTCCGTTGATATCGATTATCTCAGACCCTATCTGGATAAGCGTATCCTTCTTTGATTTATTCTTAATGATGTAAAGTTTATCGTTGAGGTATTCATATTCGAAATAATCAAGCGGATTTACCGATTTTTTATACTTTTTCTTCAACGAATCGGGCGATGTAAGCGTATACATCCCCATACTCATATGTCCCTGATGCACAGAAGCCACAACAGGCCCGATCTTCATATAAAACTCATTCGGCGTCAGCGGCTCTTTTAGCTCTGCCGTAAGGCTGTCGAATTTCCTGTCGAGAGCCTCTTTTGAAATATACCAGTACAGGTCGGGATGCATCTTTTGCAGGTGCTTCTTTACGTACTTCACGTCCTTGCTAAGCTTTTCCGGGCCTATTTTGGTATAATACTTTTTGTTGTGCTTATCGTGACCGGCACAGGAAAACAGGCAAATAGAGATCAGTGCGTAAAGAGCATTTTTTTTCATAGTGTTTCTTAAGGTTAAAAAGTATTTAACGTTTAGTCGTGAACCTGTATAAAAGGATAATTACCCAGTTTCGGAGCCAGTTCCTTCGTTTTATACGCCATCTGGGAATTATGGTTGTTGAAACAGATGATGGTGATTGTATCCTGGCGCAGCGTTACATAAGAAGTTCTGTTTCCGCGCCACCATCCATTGTGAAACGTGTAAAGGTTCCCTCCTTTTTCTCTAGGTTCTACCATCCTTATAGCCAGACCGTAGTTGTTCGCTCCGGATTTTTCATAGGAATACCCTTTGTACATTTCTTTTTTCAGGGCCTTGCTCAGGAACTCATCAGAATACAGCGCCTTGTCCAGTTTTAAAAGATCGCGTGCCGTCGTGTATATATTCTTGTCCCCATAAGTACCGTCGAGGTAATCCCAATGCATTTTACTGTTATTGGCATTATAAGACTGTGTAACGTTATCCTTGTTTGTAATATCGTCAAAAACAAAGGTATTATTCATCTTCAGGGGTACAAGGATCCACTCTTTTAGAGCTTCCTGAAACGTTTTCTGCGTTACGGCTTCAACAATTGAGGCCAGTACAACGTAATTGGTATTGGAGTAGGTAAACCTCGTATCCGGTTTAAAATCGAGTTTTATATCCTTTGTTTCTAGCAAACGGATCACATCCTTGTTGGTCAAAAGCTGTTTCGTATCCCATATTCCGTTTTTAGCCGTAAAGTGCCCGTAATAGGGTAATCCGGATCTGTGGTTTAAAAGCAGACGCACCGTAATGTCATCATACGGAAAACCTTTCAATATCGTATTCACTTTCTGATCGAGTGAAAGTTTTCCTGCATTTACAAGACGTAAAACGGTGATTCCCGTAAATACCTTCCCCACAGAGGCTACGTGCATTGGTGTTGAATCATTGATTTTCTCCCTTGTAGCATAATTGGAATATCCCTGATAATCTTCAAAAATGATTTCGCCGTTCTTTGCAACCAGAAACTGTCCCCAAAAATTCCCCGTATTGATGCGGTTATGGTAAAAAGTTTCTACTATTTCTCTTGTTTCTAATTTATATTTAGGCGTTACCGGGTTGAATTTAACCTCATAGGCATCGTCGGAATTTATTTTATTTTTATCTTTCAGCAGATCGCTTTTTTTACGGATAAGCTGTGCAATATCAAAATTTTTATCACAGGCCGCCGTTACCAATCCGATAAGCAAAAGCGGTACAAATATTTTCTTCATTTCGGGATATAGTATAGAAAACAAATATACACGATTTGACAATTTTAAAAAAAACAAAACAACGTTAAAAAAATAAAAAAACGCCCCGGTAAGGAACGTTTTTTATATAAGGTTCTGTCAATTAAAATTCTACTCTTCCATTTTCAGGGAAAGCTCAAACCAGCGCTCTTCCCTTGTTTCAAGGCCTTTTAATATATCCTGCAGTTCTGTTGCTTTTGATTGAACCTGATCCTCTGTGACCAATCCTTCAGAAAAAGCATCTTCAATCTGTTTTTTACGGTATTCCAGATCTTTAATTTCCCTTTCAATCTTTGAAAACTCCTTTTGTTCGTTAAAGCTGAGTCCTGCCTTTTTAGGCTGGTTTTCCTTCCAGCTCACTTTTTCCTTTGGTTCTTCGCGCACCGGTTCGGCAGAATCTTCATAAATTCTGAAATCAGAATAGTTACCCGGAAAATCTTCAACCTCTCCCTCGCCCCTGAAAACAAAAAGGTGATCTACAATTTTATCCATAAAATAACGGTCGTGCGATACAACAAGTAGACATCCCGGATAATCGAGTAAAAAGTTTTCGAGCACGTTCAATGTTACGATATCGAGATCGTTTGTAGGTTCATCCAGAATAAGGAAATTAGGGTTCTGAATCAAAACGGTACACAGGTAAAGCCTTTTAAGCTCGCCACCGCTTAACTTTTCCACATAGTCGTGCTGTTTTTTACGGTCAAATAGAAATCGTTCAAGAAGCTGCCCTGCCGAAATGGTTCTTCCTTTGGTCAAAGGAATGTATTCGCCGAATTCCTTAATTACATCTATAACCTTCTGCTCCGGTTTCGGGTTGATACCGCTTTGGGTGTAGTACCCCACCTTTATGGTTTCCCCTATAACGACTTTTCCCGTATCGGGTTTTAAAGTCTGCGTCAGGATGTTTAAAAAAGTGGATTTACCGGTTCCGTTCTTTCCAATGATCCCGATACGTTCCCCCCTGTTAAAGATGTAATCAAAATTCTTAAGGATCACCTTATCGCCAAATGAAAGAGACACATTGTGCATTTCAATGATCTTCGACCCCATCCGTTCCATATTGATTTCAAGCTCCATCTGGTGCTCTTTTCGACGCGAATGTGCTTTTTCCTTTATAACGTAAAAATCGTCCTGACGCGATTTGGATTTGGTTGTTCGCGCCTTGGGCTGTCGCCGCATCCAGTCAAGTTCTTTTACAAACAGGTTTTTTGCCTTATCAATTGAAGCATTTTCCGAAGTAATACGCTCTTCCTTCTTTTGCAGATAATACGAATAGTTGCCTTTATACTGGTAAATCTTACCATTATCAAGCTCAATGATTTCGTTGCAGACGCGCTCCAGGAAGAAACGGTCGTGCGTTACCATAAAAAGCGTAATGTTTTCCTTGGCAAAATAATCTTCCAGCCATTCTATCATTTCCAGATCAAGATGGTTGGTAGGCTCGTCAAGTATCAGCAGATCGGGTTTATTGATAAGGATGATGGCCAGCGACAGCCTTTTACGCTGTCCTCCCGAAAGATTACGGACCTTCATCTTTAAATCCTCGAGTTTCAACTTAAAAAGGATCTGTTTGTACTGCGTTTCAAAATCCCATGCGTTATGAATATCCATCTTTTCGAATGCTTTCTGGTATTCCTCTTCATTATCGGGATTTTCAAGAGCTTTTTCATATTGCTCTATAACCTTTAAGATTTCGTTATCTGATGCGAAGATACTTTCTTCAATGGTAAGCTCATCCTGCAGGTTCGGTTCCTGGGACAGAAATTCCATACGGATTCCTTTACGGATAACGACCTGGCCTGAATCGGGAAAATCGATTCCGTTAATAATGTTCAGGATGGTTGATTTTCCTGTTCCGTTTTTAGCTACAAAGGCAATCTTCTGATCTTTGTTGATTCCGAAAGAGACGTTCTCAAACAACGTGCGTGCTCCAAATGACTTGGATATGTTTTCTACTGAAAGATAATTCATAAGTACAAACTTGTCAGGCAAAAATACATCATAAAAACGGGTTTGGAAATATTATCTGCTCTAAAAACGGTTTCCTGATCCCGGAATGACATCTAATGCTTTTTTACATACTTCAGATTAAGGCTGTTCATGGCATTGGGTTGCAACCCTTCTATATTTTTCTGCGCAAACCGCGCTACCTTGTCATAAAACAAAACAATTACAGGAACTTCCTTTGCAATAAGGGCATCCATTTCCCTGTAAAGCAGTGTCCGCTCCTCTTCACCAACCGTCTGCAATGCCTGCTGATACAGCCGGTCAAACACGGTATTTCTGAAATGGGTATAATTGGGCCCGTTCGGGGTAAAGTTTTTGGAGTAAAAAAGGGAAAGATAGTTTTCAGCATCCGGATAATCTGCAATCCAGCTGCCCCTGAAAAACGATACTTTCGTCGTCGCCATCGCCTGGCGCAAAGTGGAAGGAGGCATTACGTCGACCTTTACCTTTATACCCAGTTTTTCCCATTCTCGCTGCAGGTATTCGGCAATATCCAGATACGTATTATTGGTACTCAGTACAATTTGAATGGGCTCCTTTCTTTCCTTTTTAACATCAAGGATGAGTTCCCTTGCCTTAGCAGGGTCAAACAAAGGGTCTTTGGCGTGTTCAAAGCCCTTCAATCCATTGGGGATCATCCCGTTCACCTTTCCGTCTCCCATCCCGTTTCGCAGATAAGATACGAGTTTTACACGGTCGAAACCGTGATTCAGTGCCCTGCGGATCCGGACATCCTTCATCAGGGGATCTTCCATATTAAATCCAAGATACTCGGTATTTAGGTAAGGCCCCGTAAGCATCTGTATTTTCCCTTCATACTTTTGCTGCAATTGCCCGTTGGGTTGCAGCAGTTCATCTTTATAGGAAGGATCCAGCCCCGAAATCATATCGATTTTTCCCTGAACGAACTGCATGAATCCACTTTGTTTATCAGGTAAAAACGTGATGGCGACGCTTTCAAGATACGGCAATGGTCCCCCTTTTCGGTCTTTTTCATAATAAAGCGGGTTTTTTCTGAGCACAAGTTTTACATTTTCTTCCCACATCTTAAACAGGAAAGGACCGGTTCCGATTGGACGAGAACGAAAATCGACCGTAGGATCCCCTGCAACTTCCTTGGGGACTACAGAGGCATATTTCATGGATAACAGACTTAGGAAAGCAGGAAACGGCTTCTGAAGATTGATTTCAAAAACAGTATCGTTAACCGCCTTATAATCCTTTACATTCTGAAAAACCCATGTACCCGGCGAAGCAAGCTCCTTGCTTAAAACACGGTCAAAACTGTAGACGAAATCGGAAGCGGTTACCGTACGCGTACTGTCTTTTCCAAAATTGATGTGCTTATGAAAATAAACATCCCTGCGCAGAATAAATTCGTAATGCAGCCCGTCGTCCGAAATCTTCCAGCTTTTGGCAATATCGGGCCGTACCTTCAGCGAATCGTCAAGCTGTACCAGTCCGTTAAACAGTTGTGTACACGGCCAGATGATGGCCATATTCCGGGCGAAAGCAGGGTCTAACGTCTGAATATTAGCACTTTCATTGTATCGGAACACATCATTATCGGTAAATCTTGTCTTTTTTTCGGAACAGGCGGTAAATGCTAAAACGCTGCTAAATAATAGTATGGAATAGGACAGATATTTCATCAAACCAAATTTTGTTTGTAAATTTGCCAATTGCTGAAAGCAAAAGCTACAGCTAGTAAAGATAATTGAAAATTTTACACTCCCCGTAGTGATGATCATGGAAAACAGAAAAAAAGTAGCGTTTTATACTTTGGGATGCAAACTGAATTTTTCAGAAACATCTACCATTGCACGTAATTTTGCCGATGAAGGTTTTGATCGTGTCGATTTTGAGGAAACTGCCGATATTTATGTAATCAACACATGTTCGGTTACAGAAAATGCCGACAAGCAGTTTAAGCAGATCGTTAAGAAGGCACTCAAAAACAACGAAAAGGCTTTTGTTGCCGCAGTGGGATGCTATGCTCAGTTAAAACCGGAAGAATTGGCTGCCGTAGACGGCGTGGATCTGGTTCTGGGAGCTACCGAAAAATTCAAAATTACCGATTACATCCACGATCTTTCTAAAAATGATATGGGGGAAATCCATTCCTGCGAAATCGAAGAAGCTGATTTTTACGTAGGAAGCTACTCTATTGGAGACAGAACACGGGCATTCCTTAAAGTACAGGATGGATGTGATTACAAATGTACATATTGTACCATTCCACTGGCCCGCGGTATTTCGCGGTCGGACACCATGGAGAACGTAATGAAGAATGCCGCAGAAATTTCGGCAAAAGGCATCAGGGAAATTGTTCTTACCGGTGTAAATGTGGGAGATTACGGGAAAGGTGAATTTGGAAATAAAAAGCACGAGCATACCTTTTTAGACCTGGTTCAGGCACTTGATACCGTACCCGGGATCGAACGTTTGCGCATATCATCCATAGAGCCCAACCTGCTTAAAAATGAAACCATCGACTTTGTTTCACGAAGCAAATCCTTTGTTCCTCATTTCCATATTCCGCTGCAATCGGGAAGCAACACCATACTAAAAAAAATGAAACGCAGGTATCTGCGCGAGCTATATGCAGAGCGCGTATCCAAAATACGCGAAGTAATGCCTCAGGCATGTATTGGAGTTGATGTTATTGTAGGTTTTCCCGGGGAAACAGACGAATTGTTCCTTGAAACTTATCATTTCCTCAACGATCTCGACATTTCGTACCTTCATGTGTTTACCTACTCTGAACGGGACAATACCGAGGCAGTTCTGATGGAAGGCGTCGTACCTGCCAACGTACGGGCAAAACGAAGTAAAATGCTCCGTGGGTTATCGGTTAAAAAACGCAGGTCATTTTATGAAAGTCAGCTCAATACCCGTCATACCGTTCTGTTTGAAGGTGAAAACAAGGAAGGATATATTCACGGATTCACAGAAAATTATGTCAAGGTAAAAGCTCCGTGGAATCCCGAACTTGTCAATACACTGCACGATATCGTTCTGACAAAGATTGATGAAGACGGTCTGGTGCGTTTTAACTATGTGGAAGAACCCGTTTGGTCTTAAAATATAAAAATGTGTTTCATTGATGAAACACATTTTTAATTTGGTTAATATAATTTGGTTGGTAGGTTCTGTTTTTAGATTTTGATACCTGCTGCCAGTAATTCCCTGTAACTCGGGTTTTTCTTAAAAAAAGCTACAATACTTGAACTTACCGGAACTACGCGCAATCGCTTTTCCTCGGCTTTATCTAATATACTTCTGATAAAATCATTGATTAACACTTCATCTTCGCATCCGTTTGGATTTAATTTGGTGAGGAAGAGTTTTCGCTCCTGAATTGAATATTCAATAATGACAAATCTTTCACCGCATCTGCATTCAAACTGACGTAACAATTCGTTGTTTTTAAACTCCATATTTTATAATTATTTTCTATTTTTATATTGTTCTTTTTCCCCGTTGGAAAATCTTCATTCCAACCTGCGAAAAAAAACATTTTTAAAAATTAAACCTTAATATTCTGTTAATGTACGGGACAAATTAAACAATTAATTTTTAAAAATGCAAAAAATTATTGCAAACCTTTAGTAATTTCTAGATGAAAGACCTCTATTTTATGCCGGGCATGGCGGCTAATTCTAAAATTTTTGAAAATATAACATTGAATGAATCCGTCTATAATCTGCACTTCATCGAATGGCTGGAACCTTTAAAGAACGAGACGCTTCAAATGTATTCCAGACGTATTGCAGAACAGATTACCGGCAAAGACCCTGTACTTATCGGCGTATCGTTCGGAGGCATTGTTGTTCAGGAAATAGCCAAACTTATTCCCGTTGAAAAAACCATCATTATTTCCAGTGTAAAGGATCCTTCTGAATTTCCTCCAAGGATACAATGGGCTAAAAAGTGGAAGCTTTATCATTTTTTTCCAACATCGCGCGTGACATTTATTGAAAATCTCACAAAAAAAATAGTATCTTCAAAAAAAATAACACATCGCATAGAAATGTATCAGAAATACCTTACCATGCGATCTGCCAATTATCTGGACTGGGCATTCAAAGCCGTCATCGGCTGGGAAAATAAAAACCCGGTTCCGAACGTTTATCATCTTCATGGCAGCAAAGACCATATCTTTCCCGTAAAGAGGATCTCCAATGCGGAAATCCTGGAAGACGGATCCCATGTCATGATACTGATAAATGCCCGCTGGGTAACAAAAAAATTGTTAGAAATTTTAGAACGATAAAATGAGAGAAAGTTATAAACGAATTGCAGTGATAACAGGCATCTTATGCGCTGCCCCATTATTTTACCAGTTTACTCCTGTTGAAAAAGCCAGGGAGGCTACGGAATATTCTGCCTACCTGCCTGTAAACATGAGTTTTTGCGGAGAACGCGTTCCCCTGGAAATCACCGACGTAAAAGAACGGCTCGACAGGGAACTCATTGTCAACATTAACCTTCATTCTGCTACAAGCCTTATCATTAAAAGGGCAAGCCGGTATTTTCCGGATATAGAACCAATTTTAAAACGCAACGGCATCCCGGACGATTTCAAGTACCTGTGTGTTATTGAAAGTGCGCTTACCAACGCTACATCTACGGCCGGTGCAAAAGGATTCTGGCAGTTTATGCCTGAAACGGCAAAAGAATACGGATTGGAGGTAAGCAGCACCATCGATGAGCGCTACCATATTATAAAGGCAACCGAGGCTGCCTGCAGCTATCTCAAAAAGGCTTATAACAAGTTCGGAAACTGGACGCTGGTTGCCGCAGCCTACAACAGGGGGATGGCAGGTATAGAACGGCAACAGGTTGCCCAGGGAGTAACCGACTATTACGATTTATACCTCAACGAGGAAACATCACGCTATGTATTCAGGATCCTGGCATTGAAGGAAATTATGCTGAACCAGGATAAATACGGTTACGTATTTGCAAAGGACGAACTTTACAGGCCCATAAAAACGAAGACCGTCACAGTCAATGCCAATATCGACAACCTTCAGATGTGGGCGCTGGATCAGGGGATCAACTATAAGATCCTCAGATTACACAATCCTTGGCTCATCGATACCACCATGCTCGTTATGACCGGGAAAACATACGAAATCCAGATCCCTACAGAAGGGTATAAACGCAGGTAGGAATGTTTTCAATATTTCACACCATACAAAAAGCGCCCGTTCAATGAACGGGCGCTTTTTGTATGGTGCGGATATTTAGAATCCTCTTTTCTTATTCTGATTATACCACATCGGCATCTTCTGTCCTCTTACCTGCTTCATCTGCGACTCAACCATCGAAATTTGTTCTTTAAGCATTCCTTTTGAGTCGTGCTGCTTGGCTTCAGCCAGCAATTTTTGTGCTTCTGCAGGCCTGTTTTTACTCATTGCAATACCCGCCAGCTGTAATTTCGCTACTGCCAGGTCCTCTTTCTGGTTCAGTCCCAGCTCAATGGCCTGTTTAAAATGCTTTTCGGCCTGGTTCAGGTTATTTTGGGCTTCCAGTATACCGTTAAGGTAATAGAAATATCCCTGTTGGTTTTTAATAAGGGCAGAAGTTGGATTGATCTTATCCAGAATCTTCTTTGCACCTTCCATATCCTGCTTTCTGAACTTGAACAGGGTCATGATAAGCATCTCATTTTTAAAGTAAACGAGCACTACGATAAGTGCCAGCAGGATTAAAAAGATTCCGTTACCTATATTATTTTCTGTAAATTGCCATACAGCTGTTACCAATAAAAGTGCCGCCACTGCAATTTTTACATTCTTATGAATCATATCAAAAAATTATTTTTAACTTTGCAAATGTAGCAAAATACGTCAAGGTACAAAAGCTGATTTTAAATAATTACCGAAGAATCAACAATTCTTAAATAATTTTTAAAAACTTGTTGTAAGTACAAAAAGGATTTGTATATTTGCACTCGGTTTTGAGGCATTGCTTTCAAAGCTGAACATTTGTAAAAATTTATAGATTTAAAGATAAGAAGCAATGAGTAAAAGAACGTTTCAACCATCGAAAAGAAAAAGAAGAAACAAACACGGTTTCATGGATAGAATGGCTAGCGCTAACGGTAGAAAAGTATTAGCTCGCAGAAGAGCTAAAGGAAGACATAAGTTAACTGTTTCTAGCGAACCAAGACATAAAAAATAATGATGATCTATCATAAATAAAGGCGTTACTTTAACTGTACCGCCTTTTTTTATACCTGTTCATTTTTGATTTTTTTTAAGATGTATTTACATCAATAATCAGTAATTTTGCTCAATTAAATAACACACCTATTATTTCAAAATGTCTAAAGATACTTCCATTAAAACTGTTTTAATCATAGGTTCAGGACCCATCATCATTGGGCAGGCTTGTGAATTCGATTATTCAGGATCCCAATCTGCACGCTCCCTGCGTGAAGAAGGCATTAAGGTAATCTTAATCAATTCAAACCCTGCGACGATCATGACCGATCCTTCCATGGCGGATCATGTTTACCTGAAACCTCTGACGACTAAATCCATCGTTGAAATCCTTACGAATCATCCTGAAATCGATGCTGTTTTACCAACAATGGGAGGACAGACTGCTCTGAACCTTTGTCTGGAAGCGGACGAAAAAGGTATCTGGCAGGATTTTGGAGTAAAACTTATCGGAGTTGACATCAACGCCATCAATGTTACGGAAGACCGGGAGCAGTTCAAACAGCTGTTAAGCAAAATCGGAATCCCTTTTGCACCTGCAAAAACAGCAACTTCTTTCCTTGAAGGAAAAGAAATCGCTCAGGAATTCGGTTTCCCTCTGGTTATACGCCCATCGTTTACACTGGGAGGTACGGGAGCTGCTTTTGTTCATAAAGAAGAAGATTTCGACGCTCTGCTTACTCGAGGCCTTGAAGCCTCTCCTATCCACGAAGTTTTGATAGATAAAGCCTTACTTGGATGGAAGGAATACGAACTGGAATTACTACGTGATAAAAACGACAACGTAGTGATCATCTGTACGATTGAGAATATGGATGCAATGGGGATCCACACCGGTGATTCCATCACGGTTGCCCCTGCCATGACCTTATCGGACCGCACATTCCAGCGCATGCGCGACATGGCCATCAAAATGATGCGTTCCATCGGAAATTTCGCAGGAGGGTGTAACGTACAGTTTGCTGTTTCTCCTGACGAAAAAGAAGATATTGTAGCCATTGAAATCAACCCTCGTGTATCACGCTCATCAGCTCTTGCTTCAAAAGCAACAGGATACCCGATTGCCAAAATCGCAACCAAATTAGCGCTTGGATATACACTGGACGAACTTCAAAACCAGATCACAAAATCTACCTCAGCTTTATTTGAGCCTACGCTGGATTATGTAATCGTAAAAATCCCACGCTGGAATTTTGATAAGTTCGAAGGAGCAGACCGTACTTTAGGATTACAGATGAAATCTGTAGGTGAAGTAATGGGAATTGGACGCTCGTTCCAGGAAGCTTTACAAAAAGCTACACAATCCCTTGAAATCAAACGCAACGGAATAGGTGCCGATGGAAAAGGTTACACCAACTACGACCAGATTTTGGACAAGCTGGAGCATGCTTCATGGGATCGCGTATTTGTGATCTATGACGCCATTGCCCTTGGAATACCTTTGAGCACCATTCACGAAATCACCAAAATTGACATGTGGTTCCTGAAGCAGTACGAAGAAATGTACGCTTTGGAGAAAGAAGTTTCCAACTATACGCTTGACACACTTCCTAAAGAACTTCTTCTTGAGGCAAAACAAAAAGGATTTGCCGATCGCCAGATTGCACATATGCTAAGATGCCTTGAAAGTGAAGTACATGCCCTGAGAGAGAAAATGAACATCAACCGTGTATATAAACTGGTTGATACCTGTGCTGCTGAATTCGTAGCGCAAACACCTTACTTCTACTCTACATTTGAAGCAGATATCGAGAAAGCAGACGGTACGGTATATTCTGCCAACGAATCTGTACGTACCGATAAAAAGAAAGTCGTGGTACTGGGGTCTGGACCTAACCGTATCGGTCAGGGAATCGAATTCGATTATTCCTGCGTACACGGTGTACTTGCTGCATCTGAATGCGGGTATGAGACTATTATGATCAACTGTAACCCGGAAACGGTTTCTACAGATTTCGATACAGCAGATAAGCTTTATTTCGAACCTGTATACTGGGAACATATTTACGACATCATCCGTCACGAGAAACCGGAAGGCGTGATTGTTCAGTTAGGAGGTCAGACGGCTTTAAAACTTGCAGAAAAGCTCGACAAATACGGCATCAACATTATCGGAACAAGCTACGAAGCTCTTGATCTTGCCGAAGACCGCGGCCGTTTCTCTGAATTACTTACGGAACTTCACATACCGTTCCCTAAATTCGGAGTAGCAACAACAGCCGAAGAAGCTTCAAAACTAGCTGATGAACTTGACTTCCCATTGCTGGTACGCCCATCTTACGTACTTGGAGGACAGGGAATGAAAATCGTCATCAACAAAAAGGAACTTGAGGAACATGTAATCGACCTGTTGAAGTCTATCCCGGGAAACAAACTGTTACTCGACCATTACCTTGCAGGTGCTGTTGAAGCTGAAGCAGATGCTATCTGCGACGGAGAGAATGTATACATCATTGGTATTATGGAACACATTGAACCTTGTGGTGTACACTCAGGAGACTCAAATGCAACATTACCTCCTTTTAACCTTGGAGAATTCGTTATCCAACAGATTAAGGATCATACCAAAAAGATTGCGGTAGCCCTAAAAACAAAAGGACTTATCAACATTCAGTTTGCCATTAAGGACGACACGGTATACATCATCGAAGCCAATCCGCGTGCGTCGCGTACTGTACCGTTTATTGCAAAAGCTTATGGTGAGCCTTATGTGAATTACGCAACCAAAGTAATGCTCGGAGCAAAGGTAACAGACTTTACCTTTAACCCGCAACTCAAAGGTTACGCTATAAAACAGCCGGTGTTTTCATTCAACAAATTCCCTAAGGTAAATAAAGCTTTAGGCCCTGAAATGAAATCAACAGGAGAAAGCATCCTGTTTATTGACAACCTTAAAGATGATGCATTCTACGATCTTTATGCACGAAGAAAAATGTATTTAAGCAAATAATGTTTACTCTTAATAAACAACTCCCGGTAAAGTTTTACCGGGAGTTGTTGTTTATATATTTTCCTGTTCTACTCAAAAGACAACTGCATCTGGACCGATCCGCTTTCCAGCTCTAAAAGTGCCTTCTTGCGCCAGATTCCTCCCGCATAACCAACCAAAGATCCGTCGCTTCCTATAACGCGGTGGCACGGAAGCATTATGGCAATCCTGTTTACCCCGTTCGCAGTGGCCACAGCGCGGATTGCCTTCATATCCCCTAATTTTAAAGACTGATCTTTATAGGTCACCGTCCTGCCGAAAGGAATTTCTTTTAACGACTCGAATACCTTGCGCTGAAATTCCGTTCCCGTCAATACGAATGGTACCGTGAAGTGTTGCAGCTCTCTATTAAAATACAGGTCGAGTTCCTTTATGGTTTTTTCCGAATGTTCGTTCCCGCCTTCAGCATAGTGCGCTCCCAGTTCTTTTGCAAGTTGCAGGAATTCCTTTCCCAAACGGATCCTGTCGTGGAATTCGAGCAGGCAGAGCCCCTCAGCGAGCACGCCGATGATCATATCTCCGAGCGGGCTGTTATAATAGGACAACAATATTTTACCGTTGAATTCGGGAGGTAATTGCGCATTTACTTCTGTAACCAGATTCTTCATTTAGTACATGTTGTATGAAATCTAAAAATAAAAAAAACCTTCTCAAATGAGAAGGTTTTTCTGTAAATTATGATTGCATTTAATTACTCAGCTGCAACAACTTCGTATGGTAATTCAACAATTACGTCACGGTGTAAACGTACATTTGCAGCATATTTACCTAAACGTTTGATTGTACCTGAAGTAATGAATTTTTTATCGATTGCCTGACCGTTAGATTCCAAAGCTGCAGCGATATCAGCATTTGTAACTGATCCGAACAACTTCTCTCCACCTGCCTTAACAGCGATTTTGATTTCCAAAGCTTTTAATGCATCAGCTGTTTTGTTAGCATCTGCGATTAATTTAGCTTCTTTATGAGCTCTTTGCTTTAAGTTTTCAGCTAAAACCTTTTTAGCTGAAGGAGTAGCTAAAACAGCCATTCCCTGAGGGATTAAATAGTTACGACCGTATCCTGGCTTAACCGTTACCACATCGTCTTTAAACCCTAATTTCTGTACATCTTGTTTTAAGATAATTTCCATGTTGTTGTCCTTTTTAATTAGAAGTTAGGTTCTGCAGAACAGAAACCAACAACTACAGTTTATATTATTTTAATAAATCCGCTACGTATGGCATTAAAGCTAAGTGACGAGCT
>JBEBOB010000025.1:0-50463 GCA_040396655.1 Flavobacterium sp.
ACAACGTCAAAATCAAAGGTTGTCTGAGAACGCAGTTCGAGTTCGTTTGATTTCGGTGTTAAAACGCTTAACCGACCACGAGCAGTGGCGTCCCCCGTTTTGTTTCTTTTTCAAAAGAAAAAAAGGAAATTCGTGTTGTTCCCACTCCTTATTCATTGAGTAAAACCGTACGATTTGTTTTATCCAACATCCTCTCAAATTGTAAAAAGGATCTCCTGTTCTTTTAGCAAAAGAACCAAAGCTTTTTTGGAGCTCTCTGCTCCATAGCATAATACCATATTATTATTTTAATGAATAATCATACTATTCAGCACCATTCCCAGACGGCATCCACAGCGCAGTGAGCGTCGGTGCGTTGAAAACAACGTCAAAATCAAAGGTTGTCTGAGAACGCAGTTCGAGTTCGTTTGATTTCGTTGTTAAAACGCTTAACCGACCACGAGCAGTGGCGTCCCCCGTTTTGTTTCTTTTTCAAAAGAAAAAAGGAAAACGTGCTGTTGCCACTCCTGATTCATTGAATAAAACCGTACGATTTGTTTTATCCAACATCCTCTCAAATTGTAAAAAGAGCAATCCATCTCTTGTTCTTTTAGCAAAAGAAAAAAAGGAAAACGTGCTGTTTCCACTCCTGATTTCAATCTGTTAGGAAATCTCACCCGAAGTAATTATGGTACCCAACACACAAGCCCGTACGCCCTGTTGCGCTTTTTTATACCGGCGCTGCTGCACCTTTTTCAACTGCTGTGCATACTGCTGCGGTATTCCCGTATACGTCATGTGCAGGAACAGTTCCAGGCTTTCCCTTCTTTTTTCCAGGCTGTTTTCTCCTTCATACCTACAGCCGGAATAATGGTAGGTGCTGCCTTCCAACATACGCAGCAGCCTTTTATAATGCTGTTCCTTCCCTGCTGTTTCAAAAAAGTGCTGCGCAAAGCTGCTGTACTTTAAAGCAAAATCCAGCACCACCTCTTTATGCGTAAAAAGCTCGTCATACGAGTGAAACAATACCTTTTGCAGTATGTGCAACGCTTCGTTTAACAGCTGCTGCATAAGCTGCAGCGCCGTTTCCGTTTTCTTTTTATCGGTTAAAAGTGGCAACAGCTTATGGGTATACCGTTCCTCATACAAGAAGGCGTTTTCCCTAAACCAACGGTTTATGTTGCGTGTATGACCCGTTTTAAAATCGTCGATATAGGAATAGAACACTTTGTCCCAACTGTCGGGTGCTTCCGTATACAGCAGGTGCTTTTTAGAGCAGTTCGTATACAGGAACATCAGCGGCAAGGGATCGTTGTATGCCTCAAAATGGTCCTTTTTTATGATGTTAAGGAATATCTTGTAGCGTTCATCGGCATACTGGAACCAGAATTTTCCGCTGATGTAATCGGCATCGGCTTCGCTGTGCATCACCAGCGTTACCGAAGGCAGCTGCAGCAATGCATCGCGCGAGTGAAATACCATCAGCAACATGTGGTGTTTAATCATTTTATTGAGCCTTCTTTTCAGCCCCTGTGCCATTCCAGGGCACGGAGCCAGTTGTTTCTTTGTCTTCATTTTTTTGGTTGTATTAATCCCAGCGTTACCACAGGGCAACAGCAAGCCGAACAGCCCTGCCGTTGGTTTTTGTTAAACATTCGGTGAACCCCTTTGCGTTTTAAGATGCGGTACCGGGGTTAATAGTAGGAAGTAAGGACAGTGTCCTGTATAAATGATATGTTTAAGTGGCTTTAACCAAAATAAACAAGGTATGGGTAATGTTTTGCAGTTTTATGCTGCATCTTATGATCTTAACTAGTATTTAAAGACCAACTTATCTCCTGTTCTTTTAGCAAAAGAACCAAAGCTTTTTTTGGGCTCTCTGCTCCAAAACGGTTAAACAGCGCCTTTAAACCTATTTTATCGAAAGGGCAAAGCACCCCGATAAAATGTACGCTTTATGCGGCGGTTTAACGTTCGTTTTTCCACAAATGAGCCTGCAATTATGCATTATAGTATAATACCTATTCAACTATTTTAATGAATAATCATACTATTCAGCACCATTCCCAGACGGCATCCACAGCGCAGTGAGCGTCGGTGCGTTGAAAACAACGTCAAAATCAAAGGTTGTCTGAGAACGCAGTTCGAGTTCGTTTGATTTCGTTGTTAATACGCTTAACCGACCACGAGCAGTGGCGTCCCCGGTTTTGTTTCTTTTTCAAAAGAAAAAAAGGAAAAACGTGCTGTTACCATTCCTGATTCATTGAATAAAGCAGCACGATGTGTTTAATCCAACATCCTCCTAAGTTGTAAAAAGACCAACTCATCTCCTGTTCTTTTAGCAAAAGAACCAACGCTTTTTTTGGGCACTCTGCTCCATAGCATAATACCATATTATTATTTTAATGAAGAATCATACTATTCAGCACCATTCCCAGACGGCATCCACAGCGCAGTGAGCGTCGGTGCGTTGAAAACAACGTCAAAATCAAAGGTTGTCTGAGAACGCAGTTCGAGTTCGTTTGATTTCGGTGTTAAAACGCTTAACCGACCACGAGCAGTGGCGTCCCCGTTTTGTTTCTTTTTCAAAAGAAAAAAGGAAAATCGTGCTGTTACCATTCCTGATTCATTGAATAAAACACTACGATTTGTTTAATCCAACATCCTCCTAAGTTGTAAAAAGGGCAATCCATCTCCTGTTCTTTTAGCAAAAGAACCAAAGCTTTTTTTGGGCACTCTGCTCCATAGCATAATACCATATTATTATTTTAATGAAGAATCATACTATTCAGCACCATTCCCAGACGGCATCCACAGCGCAGTGAGCGTCGGTGCGTTGAAAACAACGTCAAAATCAAAGGTTGTCTGAGAACGCAGTTCGAGTTCGTTTGATTTCGTTGTTAAAACGCTTAACCGACCACGAGCAGTGGCGTCCCCCGTTTTGTTTCTTTTTCAAAAGAAAAAAAGGAAATTCGTGTTGTTCCCACTCCTTATTCATTGAGTAAAACCGTACGATTTGTTTTATCCAACATCCTCTCAAATTGTAAAAAGGATCTCCTGTTCTTTTAGCAAAAGAACCAAAGCTTTTTTGGAGCTCTCTGCTCCATAGCATAATACCATATTATTATTTTAATGAATAATCATACTATTCAGCACCATTCCCAGACGGCATCCACAGCGCAGTGAGCGTCGGTGCGTTGAAAACAACGTCAAAATCAAAGGTTGTCTGAGAACGCAGTTCGAGTTCGTTTGATTTCGGTGTTAAAACGCTTAACCGACCACGAGCAGTGGCGTCCCCCGTTTTGTTTCTTTTTCAAAAGAAAAAAGGAAAAGCGTACTGTTAACACTCCTGATTCATTTGAATAAAACCGTACGATTTGTTTTATTCAACATCCTCTCAAATTGTAAAAAGGACAATCCATCTCCTGTTCTTTTAGCAAAAGAACCTCCGTAATCATCAAAAGAAATAGCCTGCTGCTACACACCTTAAATAAGAGCTCCGGCAATACCAAATAACAGGCAACAGCTTAAAAGTAAAGTAACACCAATAGAAAAAGCGTGGTACTCAACATATCCGCAATAGAGGTACTGCCATACCATGCAACAGATAAGTGAGCCCACGCCTAGGTCGTGAGCTAAGGTACTTATCATCCCGTTGCAGTTGAAAATTGGCAGTTTTCTATCGCGAGACTCTAAGCAATAGCTTTCATATTTTTATAAAGTATTGCAAAATTACAGTTATTCTGTAATTCGTTATTCAAATATAATAAAAACATTTAATTGTGACACAAATGTCAATGAATATTTTGACAAAAATGTCACTTTTATACGATGAACCATATTGAAGATAAATATTTTATAGCACTTTCTGACCGATTAAAAGAATTAATGGAACAGAAAAACATCGATGTTTCCGATATAGCGGCAGCTGCAAACCTCGACCGGAAACAGATTTACCGCTTGTTGAATAAGGAGAATGTTCCAAAACTTTCTACGCTTATTCGAATCTGTCTCGGTGCCGGAATTGAACCTAAAGAGTTATTCGACTTTAAGTTTAATTTTAAAGAGTATATGAAGGAAAATAATATACTAAAATAGTGAACAATAGAAGAAAGAACTCCTATAAAAAACCTCCAAATAAGACTTTAGAGGTTTAAAATATAATATCAAAAAGATGGCTTTTTAAAATCTAAAAATAATAGATTAGTTTTATGATTATCATTTCCTAAATTCACATTCCATCTTTTTTCAAAAAAAGTAAGGACATCTAATCCTCTCTTTAAAATTGAGTCATAATTCCATTCTTTAAAAGTTGAAATTTCTATCTCATTTAAAAGTCCTATGGATAGTTCATTTTTCAATTCGTCAAAACATAGATCATTCGAACTATTCTTTCCATTTTTTGTCAATATAAAATTACCTAGACTTCCTGTCAAATATTTCCTCTCCCTTCTAGAAAGAATAGAAACTTGACTTTTCCAACATGCTTTACTAGATTCATAAGGCATTATGTTTTGAATAGTTACATTTTTATATGACACATGTTCATCTTCATTATTTAAATAATATTCATATTCAAACAATAAATATTTTAAGTAATTCCAATTAGCATATCCATTTGTCAAATCACGTTGAAATAAATCTTTCAAGAAATTATAAAAATTATCACTATCAAAATACCCAGAGATGTCGTCCGAACCGTATATCCAAAATTTTAAATCAGTAATAATATCACTAATAGTCAATTCTTTTCTATATAATTCATTTGCTTTAGCATTAAAGTGATATGTTCCAGTGTTCGATCGACGAGCTGAAACATTAAATAATAAAAATACATAAGCTTCAGTATTTTTAATTAATTCTATCTTTAAGTCAATTTTAGCGTCAATTAGCAATGCTGACATTATCAGTGGCTGAAAAGCTTTAAAGCCTACAATATTTTGTTTTTTAAGCCAATACAATAAATCCGAAGAATTTGTTATTTGTAAGGCATGGGGGTGTGAAGGATTAAACATTACAAACCACTGTTGAACAGCCTCTGCTATGCTATCAATATAAACTTTTATATTATCATAACCTATTTCCCTTTTTATTACTTGTTGGGCAGTAAATATTCGATCAAAAATATCATTTGCATAAAATTCTGGCTCCCTTCTTTCATAACGGTGAAAAACAATCCAATGGTTTTGTAAAAATGAATCATCATCAAGTCGTCTCTCTTTATTTAATCCTAAATATTTATAAATTATTTTCCATTTTTCATTTATATCATTTCGAAGTTCTCTTCTTAAAGATAAATCTTCATCTAGCAGGGTTGACAAATAAATTAATCTGTTTTTCAACTTTTCAAGATTAGATAAAGGTTTTCCTCTATTATTCATAGTCTCAAAAACTATAAAAATATCTAACTCTTTATCTAAAACTTTAAAATCAAATTTTAATTGTTTTGTAATTTTATCAAATAAAATACTCTTTTCGGTAATGGTTAAACTACGAATTTTTTTTGCAAAGTAATCTTTAGTAAAAAAAAGGTTATTTGTGTAAGTTGTTTGTTCTAAATTAACACCTTCATTATCTGATTGCTCAAATATTTCTCTTTTTAAAAATTCATAACTAGGGTTATCCTTATGATAGCCAAAAATGTAGGACTTTAATCCTTCTACTTCATTCTCTGTAAAAATATATTTATTTATAAGTGATTTTTTTGTTTCATAACTCAATTGTTCATTCTCACTAATACTATCTATAATAACCCATAACAATATTATAACTGTTGTCAATCTTTGCTGCCCATCAACAATATAAAAAGGTTTATCGTTTCTTCCTTCAATAACCCATTTGTCATCCTTCCACTTAGAATATTCATTTTTTTCAACCTCTTCAACGCTAATCATTCCTGTATAATGAACCCTATCTTTTTGTAGATTATTTATATCCTGCCAAAAATCATCCAAATGCCCCTTTTCCCAAGAATATCCACGTTGATAATCTGGAATCCGGAATATTTTATTTGAAAAAATATCTCTAATACTTTGCATTTATTAGTTGTTTATTTTGAATTAAAAAAATATTAATATCATTATGCATGTCAATTTTCATTGGTAAAATATCGAAAACATTAGACTCGTTTAAAACAATTGCTAAATTAATTTTTTTTATTTCATTTCCATTAATTTTATTAATCTCGTCAATCTTACTATTTATAACATCTTTAATTGAAACAATATTATTAACACATTTTAGAAAAAACCAAAGGTGATATTTACCTCTAATATAGCATCTTCCTTCTTTAATAAGTTTTAGTTTTCTAATATTTTCGATTATTGTTTTATAGCTTATATGAGTTAGATCAGCATTTGTCTTTTTCAATAATTCAGCTGTTTTTATATTTTTAATAATTTCTTTTTCATAATTAGAGCAGAGTTTACTTCTTTTTATTTCGATAAATTTTTTCTCTTGTCGATATTTCATTAAAGTAAGTTCAAGTTTCTTAATTACAAAAAAATCATCCATTTTTAATTCATTAAGTTCCATATGAATTTCTTTCTTTCTATAAATTAATATTATTGCAGTTAAATACAATAAATATTCTTCAAACTTTTCATATGAAATTTTAAATTTTTCTAATAACTCATTTACTATAGCTTCAGATTTAATTTTATATATTTCTTCTAAAACGTATTTAAAAGTCTTTTTACACGAAATATAATTCTCAATAGAATAATATTTTGTTACAAAAATATTTCTATCTATTTTGCTATTTTTCCCAAGAAAGTCTTCATAATCCTTATCTACAAAAAAAAGAATTCTTGATTTATTATATAAATTCCAATCTAAAATATCATAAGATGCTAAAACATTCTTTTTTCCTTTTTTAGGGTAACTGATAATGTTATAATCCCTATAAATGTATTCTATTGATTTTTTATAAAACTCAAAATCATTTTCATCTTCAACAAAAACATGTAATGTTTTTTTATTAAAATCATATTGTTGCTTGATCTCAATTAGAGTTGTTCTATCTGCTATTGTATCAATTGAATTATGAAAATTTTCAACTTCTCTACTCATTTCTCAAAAATTCATTTATTCCGCAAGTATTTTCTTTTAAAGATTTATTAACAATAAAAGGTGAATGTGTTGCAATGATTAAACCTTGACTGAATGATTTTATATCATTTATTAACATTTCTTGCCAAGCAATTGATAGGGAGATTTCAGGTTCATCAATGATAACAAATGGTTTTTTTTCATCAAAAAAAAGATGAGAAAATAAGGATACTAATTGTTTTTCTCCAGAAGACAAGTCTTTAAGCGATAATTTACATTTTGAATTAATGTTTTCTACAAATAACTCATGTTGTTCATTGTCAAAAATTATTCTCTTTGATTTGTTAAAATACTTATTAATTAATTCTACAAATTCATTAACAATTATCCTTCTTTCGCTACTTACGGTTTCACAAAACTCTTTTAACCTAAAACTAACATCAGTCATTCCGAATTCAATCATTTCAAGCCTTTCAGTATTACTTTTTGTTTTATTCCACTTTTCCGTGTTTCTTGAATCAATAATACTCGAAAAAATTCGATTGAGATCTTCTTCAGTTTCACTAGAATTATTATACTTTTTCTCCCTGTGAATTTTATCCTCTATTTCTGGAAAAAGATTAATTACATAATTGGCCACTCTTTTGTTTACATCTCCATAAATAGAAAAATAGTCTTTCTCTATTCTTCTATAAGTCGGTAAGAAAATTATGTTGGAATTCCAATCGTATACTTTATCGTCAAATTTAGCAGACTCTAAACTATCTATCAACGTTATTATTAAATTCTTTGGAACATCAAAGTTCTGTTCAATTTCATCGATCTTATATAGATTAGATTTCAAATCATTTATATCGTAATTTATAAATTCTTCTAATATAAATTTTGAATAATTATTATATTTAGTCGCTAAATGTTTGTAATTATTTATATTTATAACATTATTTTCAAATGCTTTTTTTTCGAAGGAATATTTTTTTTTATTTATAGTTACGATTATTTCATCAAAATCGTATTCAATAAGTTTTGCCCATTGTTTTGTCAAAAAAAAGTAAAAAACCCTCAATAAAGTGGTTTTTCCTGATCCATTATCTGCTATTATAATGAGGGTATTATCCTTTATATCAATTTTATAATTGTTATTAAATAATTTCAAAATTTTAAAATTGCTAATATTCATTTATTCAAATTTTAATAATTATAAATAAAGATCAAAAATATATAATTTATTTAATATTAATTATGAAAATTATTTTAAAATTATATTTTTAAACACTAATACTCTTTACATGTCCAAACTCAAACAACTACGCGAAGCCCAACATTTAACGCAGGAAGAACTGGCGCAGAAAGCCCGTATTTCGGTACGGACCATACAGCGTATTGAGGCGGGTACCGAACCCAAAGGGCATACGTTAAAAACGCTCGCGCAAATTTTAAACGTTGCGGAACGTGAACTCAGCCCCCAGCCTGCTATGGAACAACATACAGAGGTTTCCGATGTTACAGCACCGGTGGTAGCGGTAAACGAAACGGTTGCTGCACATGAACTGCAACAGCTAAAGCTCCTCAACCTTTCGTCCATACTGTTTGTGGTACTGCCGCCATTAAACATTGCAGCGCCGTGGCTGCTGGCGTACTTCTTAAAACAAAAAAATCCCATAGCACGGCAGCTGGTTTCGGTGCAGATCTTATGGACCATCCTGGCGCCCATCGTGTTTATGATGGGCATACTTTTAAAGCTTGGAAACCGCTTTACGCTTGTGCTTATGGCCGCCATTGTGCTCAGCAACGTGTACCTCATCCTTCGCAATGCGTATGAACTCGACCGTTACCACAAACTGCGTTACAAGCTGAATTTCAACCTACTGTAACGGCTGTCGGGGCATTGTCGGGTTATTGTCGGGCTGTTTTTTTGCTTTCCACGGGCCGGGTTTTCACCTTTGCCTAAAAAACATCATGACCAACACCCTTCGCTTTTTTATGCTGCTGCTGTGCGCTTTTCCGTATACAGGCCAGGCACAGCTTCCCGAAACCGACCCGCTTTACCGTACCCTTATGCAGCACGACAGCCTGCTGTTCCGGTCGGGTTACAACCACTGCAACCTGCCCGTAATTCAAAGCCTGCTCGACACCGATTTTGAATTTTACCACGATAGTGGCGGCACCCAGAATACACAAGCCTTTATGCAGGCGTTCCGCAACGGGCTGTGTCGTGATACCCTTGCCTACCGTGCCCGGCGCGTGCTTATTCCGGGAAGCACGGAACTGTACCCGCTGTACGATCAGGGCCGCCTGTACGGGATCATACAGAACGGACGGCACGCATTTTACGAAACCGAAACGGGAACACCCGAAACCTTTGGCAGCACGGCGTGGTTTACGCACCTGTGGCTGCTGCGCAACGGCAGCTGGAAGCTTTCGAGATCGCTGAGCTTTGACCACAATACCGACCCCAAGCGGGGCCCCGCTGCTACACAAACCGACGACGACGAAATCAACGCGCTGCTGCACGAATACCACATACCCGTACTGGGTTTGGGACTTATAGAAGACGGCCAATTGCAACAGCTGCGCGTATACGGCCACCTCAAACCCGGTACCGCAGCGCCATACCATACCGTTTTTAATGTGGCATCGCTTACCAAACCCGTAACAGCACTCGTGGCCCTGCAACTCGTAAACCAGGGAAAATGGAAGCTCGACGAACCCCTTGCCCATTATTACACCGATACCGATGTTGCCCGTCACCCCTACGCGCAAAAGCTTACCACACGGCATGTGCTATCGCATACCACAGGTTTTCCGAACTGGCGGTGGAACCTTGCTTCAAAAAAACTGGAGTTTGAAGCAGCACCGGGAGCACGCTACGGTTATTCGGGCGAAGGGTTTGAATACCTGCGCAAAGCACTGGAAAAAAAGTTCCGTAAACCGTTGAACCAACTGGCAAAGGAACTGCTGTTTACAAAGCTTAATATGACCGATACAGACTACATCCAAACATCTGCCCCGGACACCTTGCGTTTTGCTATGGGGTATGATGCGCAGGGGGCCGCTTATGCTGCTGTACAAAACAACCCGGTTAATGCAGCCGACGACCTGCACACCACTTTGGCCGATTACGGAACCTTCCTATGCTTCCTCCTGAACGGGGCCGGATTAAAACCTGAACTTTATGAGGAAATGACGCGGGCACAGGTTACCACCCAACCCCACAAGGCCTTTGGGCTGGGACTGGAACGGTACGAGCTCGGCAACGGTGATTTTGCCTTGGCACACGGCGGCTCCGATGAGGGTACGCGCTGCATCTTTTTCCTGCTGCCAAAAACCCGCAGGGGACTTTTAATCTTTACGAACTCCGACAACGGGCACCTGCTGTACGAAAAGCTCATCGTTAAATACCTGGGGGCACCGGGCAGACGTATCGTTGAAATTGAAACGGGAACTGCGGAGCCGTAAGCTCAAGAAGTTTTCAGGTAAAGCATCAGGAAAAAGGGGAAGGAATCTTGTGATTCCTTCCCCTTTTTATATTATCTAGTTAACTTGTTTAAGTTTTGGGATGATGATTTGAAAAAAAAGTAAATAAATTTGCAGTATCAAGAATACGCCATAAAAAAAATATAATATTTTTTTGTCTTCAACAAATATACAGGGAATAACAAAAAACACAATTGTATTTACCGTTAACAAGGTTTTCTTATTTTTTATCATAAACATAACTTAACTTCTTTCTTTAGACAACTTGCAATCTCTGTCATTACGTACCTGGATGTATTGTCGCTTTTAGCATTACTTCGCTGTCACGACTATAAGCGTATGCGCGAAGATAATTAAAATTTTAGTAATCTTCCAGATTGATGGCGTTACAGATCACAAGCTTCAAATGTTTTATAAATTATTTTTAATGAATATATAAAGACCGAATAACTAAACGGATTTATTACAGGCTTTTCGAATATAGCAGCATTTGCAATAAATACCCTGTTTTCCCTTTTTAAAATATCATGTTGTCGAATTTAAAACGGGAACTGCAGAACCGTGATCTTTTTATGCCTGATTGTCGTTTCAGAACAAAGCCGAAAAGTTTTATCTTGCAGCTGTTAACCTAAAGGCAGGAAAAAGCTGCCCAACGATACCATGAGCATACTGGACCAACTGGCGGCAGCTTCGGGCCGCAAAGATGAAGAACTCAACATACAGGCCGCCCGGCGTATTGCGGCCGCACACGACACTGAAGCGGTAAACGAGCTGGTACGGCACCTGCATGATAAAAACAAGGACATCCAGAGCGACTGCATCAAAACGCTCTATGAAACGGCCGGCCTGAACCCGGAACTGGTGCTGCCGCACCTGGAAGCATTCGTGGAACTGCTGCACAGCAAAAACAACCGCCTGCAATGGGGCGCCATGACGGCTCTGCACCAGCTTACCCCCCTGGCACCGGACCGCATTTATAACGTGTTGCCGCAACTGGCACAGGCTGCCGATAAAGGATCGGTCATTACGCGCGACCATTATGTAGCCGTTTTAACGCAGCTGTGTACGGTACCTGCGTATGCACCCGATGCCTTCAGCCTACTTAACGAGCAGCTGTTGGGCTGCCCCGCGAACCAGCTGCCCATGTATGCTGAAAACGCCTTACCCGTGATTCACAGCCTTAACAAGGCCGTTTTTATCAAAACGCTGAGCGAACGCCTTGGCGATTTTGAAAAAGAAAGCAAACGCAAGCGCGTGGAAAAGGTGCTTAAAAAAACGGAAAAGCTCTAACATGGCATTTTACGATTTGTCTAAGGAACAACGTGCGGAAACGGTGGCGCGCATAAAGGAAGACCTCCGCCTGGACCTGCAGAGCGTTACCTGGCAACGGGCCCTTCGCTTTTTCAGCGATGAGGATACCTACATACGCAAGGCGGCCTACCTGTCTGTGGGCCGGCTGTATTTTGAAGAACCCGTACTGCAGCAGCTTATACTGGGCCTGTTGCAGCTGCTGCACGATTCACCCGATTTTAGGGTACGGCAAACCGTGATCAACGCGGCGGGTGAAATCGGCAAAAAACAGTTTGAAACGGTGCGTTCTTTCTTTGACCGCGGCCTGTTTGACGTCCACCATTCGCCGCGCAATGCCGTTATCGGCTCCATAAAGAAAATGGGCGAAGTAAACCCCGTTCCCGTTCTGGACTGGGCGCGCGGATACCTGCACCACCCCGATAAGGAAATCCGCCGCGAGGTGTGCCACGGCATTGAACTGCGCGGCCGCACGCACCCTGAAGACATTTTGCCGCTGCTGCAGGAACTGGAACACGACCGTACCCAACGCGTAAGGTCCACGCTCGTGCACGTCATCGGGCAGATTGCCTATAAAAAAGGCTGTATCGAAAAGGTGGTAGCGCATTTAAAAGCCTGGAGCAACAAACAGCTTGTGGCCGATGCGCTTGAAGAAATCATCGACGTTCACGACCGCTACCGCAACTTTTCGGCCCTTACACAGGAACAGGCCCGCGCCTATATAAAAGAGCATTATACTTAATACCTCAAAGCATTTTTTTACAATCTTTGTATACCTTAAACGACATCACCTGTGAAAATACTTTTGTCATTTAATGAAATACACCAAATCATCTTGTAACAATGAGAAAACGCAAAGTACGCGGGCACCGAAAAAAGCAACGGCAAATTTCGGAATGGATGCGCAATCATGAAGTTCCGGATTTGGATCATCTGGAAAAATACGGTGATGATTACGTGAAAATAAGGATCCGACCATGGAGCGACTTTATCCTGATAAACAGCTGTTTCCCGGAACCAAAAGGAATCACCAGGGACAAGATGATTCAAGGGTTGGAGCAGATTTACGACCGTTGGAAGGCAATCCTTGAACCCCTTGACCAGCCTTACTACCTTAAAATATGGCTTTACGAAACCCAGGTTTCCCGCTCTCAGGTCGTATGCGCAACAGGAGACAGAATAACGTATTACGAAAACCTGTTCCGCAAGTCAGAAGACGTGAAAGAACAAATTCTACCTAAAAAGCTGTCGTCGGATTTTAAATGGGAACCATTTTACGAGTACGAGTACTGTTCGGAAAACGATTTACAATCAACAGCTGCTGAAGATGACCAATCGCACAACCGATCCTGGGCGTTGCAAAAATTAAAAAGCCTACGAAACGGGAATTTTTACAGCAATAAGTACGACGACGACACCGTTTATTTTGTTCCCATCGGAACAATAAGCGTAGGAGAAAAATAAAAGGAACCTGCTGTTTTGAGCACTAAACGAAAAATAATGAAAACAACCTTTGACACCGTAATCTTTTATGTACACAACGTAGAACTGCTGACGGATTTTTATGTGGACAACTTCGGATTTAGCATACAGGAACAGTCCGATGGCTGGACCCTGCTTGATTCGGGATCGGTACGTTTGGGGCTGCACCGCATGGGGGCCGGCTATACTTCCGAAACACCGGGTACGGGCAGCAACGTAAAGCTTGTTTTTGAAACCGAAGAAAGCATAGAAACGGCACGTTCGCTTTTCTGCAGCCGTAACATCCCCATGCGCGAAATCAAAACCTTTCCGGGCTATGCCTACTGGCTGTGCGATGGTACCGATCCGGAAGGCAACGTATTCCAGCTGAAGAGCAGAACAAGGGGCTAATAGTTATAAAAATGGCAAAAAATGCCCGCAGACTGCCTCATTAAGGTGAAATGTAGTATATTCGCACCGTGCGAAAACTTTTGACCATATTGCTTTTGGCCTCCTATTTCCTTTCAACAACGGAATGCATCCAGTTGTTGAAGCTGCCCGTACTGGTATCGCACTACATAGAGCACAAGGAACACAACAGCAACATAACGGTTTACGGCTACCTGGTACATCATTACGAGGGGCACGAAAAGGACGAGGACTGGGATACGGACATGAAGCTGCCGTTTATGCAGCATTCCGATCTGCTTCAGGTGCTCGTGGCACCGCCCTTACCCCCCGTTAAACTGCCGAAAGGCCCGTGGGTCAATATTTATAACCCCAATATCTGCTTTTTCAGGGAACAGTTTGTTCCTTCGTCACCTGCCGGTTCCATCTGGCAGCCTCCTCAACATTGTTAATCGCTTGGTTTAAACACAGGATCCGGTAGCATTGCTATACGGGGCATCCTTATGTCTCATCCGATTAACAACATCTTTATGCTTAACAAAATAATTGAGTTTTCCGTACGGAACAAACTCATCATAGGGCTGTTTACGCTGGCCCTCGTGGTTTTGGGTATTTACGAAACCACACGGCTGCCTATTGATGCGCAGCCCGACATCACCAACAACCAGGTACAGGTCATTACCGTAGCCCCTTCGTTCGGCGCGCTCGATATTGAACGACTCGTAACCTTTCCTGTAGAACAGGCCAACAGCAACATAAGCGGTATTGAGGAAATACGCAGCTTTTCACGTTTCGGGCTTTCGCTCGTAACCATCGTGTTCAACGACGACACCGACATCTACTGGGCACGCCAGCAGGTGGCAGAACGGCTGCAGCTTGTAAAGGACCAGATACCGCAGGGCATCGGAACGCCCGAAATGGGACCTATTTCTACGGGGCTCGGTGAAATTTACCAGTACGTGGTACGCGCCGAAAAAGGATATGAAGACCGCTACGACGAAACACAGCTGCGCACCATACAGGACTGGATCGTACGCCGGCAGCTGCTCGGCGTAAAAGGCGTGGCCGACGTAAACAGCTTCGGCGGCAAGCTCAAACAGTACGAAATAGCCGTGAACCCGCAACAGCTGCAGGCACACGGCCTTACGATAAACGAGGTGTTTGAGGCACTTGAAAAAAACAACCGCAATACAGGGGGCGCCTATATTGAAAAAGGGCCCGCCGTACTGTTCATACGCAGTGAGGGCCTTATTGGTTCGGTAGCGGATATTGAGAACATACGGGTTAAAAAATCCGGCTCGGGCACCCCGGTTTTTCTGCGCGATGTCGCCACGGTGAACATCGGGTTTGCCACACGCTACGGCGCCATGACCTATAACGATACGGGCGAGGTATCGGGGGCTATTGTTATGATGCTCAAAGGAGCCAACAGCAACGATGTGGTGGGCAACATTAAGGAACGCCTTGCCGAAATACAGAAAACGCTGCCCGAAGGGGTGGTCATAGAACCGTTCCTTGACCGGGCCAAGATGGTAGACAACACCATCAGCACCGTTAAAACAAACCTGGCCGAAGGAGCACTCATCGTGGTATTCGTACTGGTGCTGTTCCTCGGGAACTTCCGCGCCGGTTTCCTTGTAGCCTCGGTGATTCCGCTTTCCATGCTGTTTGCCGTGATCATGATGAACCTGTTCGACGTGGGCGGTAACCTTATGAGCCTCGGAGCGCTTGATTTTGGCCTTATCGTAGACGGAGCCGTCATCATTGTGGAAGCCGTGATGCACCAGCTGGCCCATCACAAGAAGTTCGGCCTTAACAACCGGCTTTCACAGGACGATATGGACCAGCAGGTGGTTTCTTCTGCCACGCGCATGGTAAGCAGCGCCGTATTCGGACAGATCATCATCCTCATCGTGTACCTGCCCATCTTTACGCTCAGCGGTATTGAGGGCAAGATGTTCAAACCCATGGCCCAAACCGTGGCTTTCGCCCTTACCGGGGCATTCCTGCTTTCGCTTACGTACGTGCCCATGATGAGCGCGCTTTTCCTGAGCAAAAAGAAAAAGGAACGGGCGAACCTTTCCGACCGCGTTATGCACAAAATAGAACTCTTCCACCAGAAATACCTTATAAAGGCACTGCGTATTCCAAAAATCATCATTGCAACCGTGGTGGTGCTTTTCTGCGGAGCCGTAGCGGTATTGTCGGGTATGGGCGGGGAATTCATCCCGTCGCTCGAAGAAGGTGATTTTGCCGTTGAAGCGCGTATACTGCCCGGAAGCAACCTCAGCACCACCATAGACTATACGTCCAAAGCCGCCAAAATACTTAAAGACCGCTTTCCCGAAGTGGAAAAGGTGGTAACGAAGATCGGAAGTGCCGAAATACCTACAGAGCCCATGCCTATGGACGCCGGGGATATGATCATTGTATTAAAACCCAAAAAAGAATGGACTTCGGCTTCCACCTTTCCGGAACTTTCGGAAAAGATGAGCAACGCCCTGCAGGCCGTTCCCGGCCTTACCACAGGCTTCCAGTTCCCCGTACAGATGCGTTTCAACGAACTCATGACCGGCGCCCGGCAGGACGTGGTATGCAAAATATTCGGAGAAGATCTCGAGGTACTGGTGCAACAGGCGCAACAGCTCGGAAACCTCATCCAAACCGTAAAAGGGGCGCAGGACCTGTATATAGAGCCTGTAAACGGCATGCCGCAGGTGGTGGTGGAAATGGACCGCAACGCCATTGCCCGCTACAACCTGGATATTGACGACGTGAACCGCGTGGTGAACATGGCACTGGCCGGACAGAGTACGGGTATGGTGTTCGAAGGGGAAAAACGCTTTGACCTTGTCGTGCGCCTTGACCAGTCCAAGCGCCGCAACATGGAAGACATCCGCAACATCCTTATCCCGACGCCCGACGGCATACAGATTCCGTTACAGCAGGTGGCACATGTAACGCTTAAAAACAGTCCCAACCAGATACAGCGCGAAGATACGCGCCGCAGAATCGTGGTAGGCTTCAACGTCCGCGGGCGCGATGTACAAAGCATCGTGGAAGAACTGCAGCGTAAGGCAGATGCGCAGCTAAAGCTGCCAACGGGCTACAGCATTACGTACGGCGGGGCATTTGAAAACCTGAACCAGGCCAAGGCCCGCCTTGGCATTGCCGTGCCGGTTTCGCTGGCGCTCATCTTCCTGCTGCTGTATTTTGCGTTCCGCTCGGTAAAGTACAGCCTGCTTATTTATACCGCCATACCGCTTTCCGCCATAGGCGGGGTGTACTTCCTTGCACTGCGCGGCATGCCGTTCAGCATCAGTGCGGGTGTAGGTTTTATTGCATTGTTCGGGGTAGCCGTACTCAACGGCATCGTGCTCATTGCGGAATTCAACAGGCTCAAGGCCCACGGCCTGGCCAATACCACGCGCATTGTGCTGCTGGGAACACGTGTAAGGCTGCGCCCCGTGCTTATGACGGCCTTTGTAGCCTCACTGGGCTTCCTTCCCATGGCCATAAGTACGGGGTCGGGTGCCGAAGTACAGCGTCCGCTGGCCACCGTGGTCATCGGCGGGCTTATGCTGGCCACCTTCCTTACATTGTTCGTGCTGCCGATACTGTACGTCCTGTTTGAAAAAATTCAGAAACCGCGCAAACGCCGCAGGTTTACCACCACCGCAACCGTATTGTTGCTGCTGGTTACGGCATCCGGTGCCTTTGCACAGCAGCCTGTTTCGCTGGAACAGGCTAAAGAAATGGCCGTGCGCAACAGCCTTGTGGCCCGCAACGGAGCCCTGCTTACGGAATACCATAAAAAGCTTGAAGACGGTTATCTGGACCTGCCGCAAACATCGCTGAGCGCCGAATACGGCCGCATCAACAGTACAGCCAACGATTACAAGGTAGGCATTTCACAGGCATTCTCGTTCCCTACCATTTACGGCCGTAAAAAGGACCTTTTGCATGAACAGTGGAAAGAAGCCGCACTGGGGCAGCAGCTCACAAACGCACAGCTGGAACAGAATGTATCGGAACTGTTCTATGAACTGCTCATCCTGCGCGAAAAGCAGCAACTGCTGCTGCAGGCCGACACGCTGTTTGCCTCGTTCCTTGAAAAAACGCAGCAGCGCCTGCGCATGGGAGAAGCCAACCTTATGGAAAAAACGGCAGCCGAAGTACAGCGCTCCCAGATACGCAACCAGCTTAAGGAACTGGGAACGGCTTACGACATCACTGCACTTCAGTTTGCGCTGCTGCTCAACAGTCCGGAGCCCTGTGTTCCGCAGGGCAATGTTATGGCGCAGCCCATACCCGACGAGGTTTTGGGAGAAGCCGCCGCAGCACATCCCGAACTAAAGCTGCTGCAACAGAAGATCAACAGTTCGGAGGCCGAAACGCGCCTGGAAAAAGCACGCTTCCTGCCCGACCTTTCGGTGGGGTACTACACCCAAAGCATGCAGGATACCGGCAAAGACCAGTTCGGCTCGGTACAGGTGGGCATCGGCATTCCCCTGTTCAACAAAAACCGCAGGGCGCTCATAAAAGCAGCCGAACAACGCACGGCTATTGCCGAAAACGAATACAACCAGGAAGTACAGGTATTCCACAACAAGGTGAACCAGGCACTGGCATCGTACCGCATTCAGAAGGAAATCGTAACCGATTTCCGCGAGAACCTGCTGCCGCAGGCCGACCTTATCTTTAAAACGGCCGAGAAGCAGTTCATCGCAGGTGAAATCGACTACCTGCAATGGATCCTGCTCAACAACCAGACCATTGCCCTGCGCAACGACTATTTTGGCGCGCTGCAGCAATACAACCGTTCGGCAACACAACTTCACTATATGCTCTATCCTAAAAAATAAAACCATGAAATATACGTTCATCATCGCCTGTCTGCTGCTGTTTGCAGCCTGTAAGCAGGAAGCTGTAAAAGAACCGGAAACAAAAAAAGCCGAAAAGGCCGAAAACGAACTGGTATTAACCGAAAACCAGCTTAAAACTTTTGAAATCACCACCGTAAAAGCCGAACAAAAGACGGTTTCAGGCATGTTGCTGCTCAACGGTAAGGTAAGCGTGGATCCCGATGCGCGCGTGTCGCTTTCCAGCGTACTCGGCGGACATGTAAAAACGGTCCGCGTACTGCCCGGGCAACAGGTGAAAAAAGGCGAGGTCATCGTAACGCTCGAAGACCAGCAGTTCATCCAGCTTCAGCAGGACTACCTCACCACACAGGCACAGCTGCTCAGTGCGGCTCCGGACTACCAGCGCCAGAAAGAGCTTAACCAGAACAAGTCGGCCAGCGACAAGGTGCTGCAGCAGGCCGAAACGGAATACCGTTCCCTGCTGGCCGTTAAAAGCGGCTTGCAGGAAAAACTGCGCCTGCTTAACATAGATCCCGCTTCGGTAGCTCCGGGTAAAATAAGAAGAAGCATCCATATTACAGCTCCGTTCAACGGCATTATCGGAAAGGTGCTCGTTAACAAGGGCCGGTATGCAACCCCTTCCGACGAGCTTGTGGAAGTCATCAACCCGCAGGGACTGCTGCTTACGCTTAAAGTATTTGAAAAAGACCTTTCGGGAATACAGGTGGGACAAAACCTGCAGGCGTTTGCCAACGGCAGCCCGGACCATACGGTACAGGCACGCATTGTCACCAAAGGAGGCAGCATTTCCGAGGACGGAAGCACCGAAGTAACGGCACGCATAACCGGTGGTTCTTCAAAAGATTTTGTAGACGGACTCTACATCAACGCCCGCCTGGCTGTTGAAAACCGTACCGCCTATACCCTGCCTGCGGAAGCCGTGGTATCGTTCGACGGAAAAAACTACGTGTTTGAACAAACAGCCAAACATACGTTCCGACTGCACGAGGTAGAAACAGGGGACACCTTCGAAGGTCTGGTGCCCATTCTAAACCATGCGGCCCTGCTTAACCGCAATATTGTGTGCAAAGGGGCCTACAACCTGCTTACGGCTTTAAAAAACAAGGCAGAAGCATCATAAAATAAAAAATACCTGAACAAAACCGCCGCATGCTTCACTGTATGCGGCGGTTTTTTATGGAAACAGGGCTTCCGGTGTAACATTTTTCCTTTGTACGTATCTAAAGGAAAAATTTTAATACGAAACCTCATGAAAAAGTTTCTTTTATTCTTCCTCCTTTTTTCAGTATCATGGGCTGCTGCTGCAGCTGAATATCCGTTTTCTGTAACCCGTTACGGTACGGGAAAACAGGCCGTCCTCTTTATACCGGGTTTTGCCAGTCCGGGCACTGTGTGGCAGGAAACCGCAGACCAGCTCGGCAGCGGTTACACGGCCTATGTACTTACCATGGCGGGGTTTGCCGGGGAAGCACCTTTTGAAAACACCGCTTCGTTTGAAGAACGCACCAAAAGCATCGCAGCCTTTATACAGGATGAGAAAATAGAACGTCCCATCATCGTAGGGCACAGCATGGGCGGTGCCTGGGCGCTGGCCGTAGCTGCCGAACTGCCCGGGGTGGTTCAAAAAGTAGTTGTGGTAGATGCCCTGCCGTGCCTTGCAGCCGTATCCAACCCGGATTTCCGTGCTGATGCGCAACCCGACTGCAGCGCCATGGTACAGCAGCTCACGGCCATGCCCGACGCCCTGTTTAAAACCATGCAACAGGGCACGGCAGCTTCGCTTTGTGCAGATACCTCAAAACAAAAGGACATCGTAGACTGGAGCCTGGCATCAGACCGTACCACGCTGGCCCAGCTGTACTGCAGCTTTATCAACACCGATTTACGTGCCCGGCTGGCACTGGTTAAGGCGCCCGTACTCATCCTGTTGCAGCCGAGTTTCCAAAACATCAGCGAAATGGTGGAAGGCCAGTATGCCGCACTGTCGCAGCACCAAGTACATTATGCTTCTAAAGGCCTGCATTTCATCATGTATGACGATAAAATGTGGTACCTTAACGAACTCAACCGCTTTATCCGCTAACGGGCTTATGGATTTTGACGAACTGTACCAGCACTACTGGCAAAAGGTATTCCGGCTGTGCATGGGGTATGTGAACGATTACGACTCGGCACAGGACCTGGCGCAGGAAACTTTTATTTCGGCATGGAAGCACTTCGGCAGCTTCCGCAACGAAGCGCAGGTAGGCACCTGGATCTACCGCATTGCCACGAACCACTGCCTGCGCTCCCTGGAACGCAGACAGCGGGTAAAAACGGCAGCCCTTCCCCTGAACCTGTATGAGGAGAAACAGCCCGATGCGGAGCCCCGGATCCGCCTGCTGTACCGCTTTATATCGGAACTGCCCGAAATAGACCGCATCGTGATTTCGCTTGAACTCGAAAACGTAAAGCAGGCCGAGATTGCACAGATTACGGGACTAAGCGAAAGCAACATCCGCGTAAAGATCCACCGCATCAAAGAGCGGTTAACCCAAAAATTTAACGAACATGGAACATAACATCGATTTCGGCAGCCTGTGGAAAAAGCAGGAAGTTCCGCCTGCCGACCGCGAACAGCTGCTCAAAGGCATCCGGAAGCTCAGAAAAAACGCGCTGAACAAAACGCGTTTCCTCAACATAAGCCTCTCGGCTACGGCTGTGGCCATCGTATTCATCGTGGTGTGCTTTAAGCCGCAGCTTATGGTTACCAAAGCCGGCATCGTACTCCTATTAGGATCGTTTTCACTGCCGCTTACCGCTGCCAACCGTATAGCGCCTCTGTACCGCAGCCTTAAGGATACGGTTTCAAATACCGACTATATAAACACATTAAGACATATAAAACAGCGCGAACACCGGTTGCAGACGCGTACCCTGTTGTGGTACTTTATCCTGCTGTCGTCGGGTATTTTCCTTTATATGTACGAATATGCGCGCAGCATGGAACCGCTATGGGCCTTCGCCGCCTACGGCAGTGTGGTACTTTGGATTGCCCTGAACTGGTGGGTGATGCGTCCGCGTACCATCAGAAACAACAACCGGAAGCTCGATACCCTTCTGAAGCAGCTTTCCGCTGAAAAAGAATAAATCATACCTCAAAGCAGCCCAAACAGGCTGCTTTTGTTTTCTGTACTCTGAAAAATACGCAGCTTATCATAAAAAAGGTATCAAATAAATACGTTTAAATCCTCTTTTTTATATTTTTATCAGAAATAAACCAACCTTATGAAACATTCCGTATGGAAATATGTCGTATTGCTGCTGCTGTTTTCGGCATCAGCCCCGGCACAGATGACCTACCTTGGCCTTAAAGACGAAGCCAACGTACGCAAGGCACAAAAAACGCTGACGCCCTCGTTCACCTACTGGAACAAGACCAAAATCATCGATGATTACCTGTACGTTCCCACACGCAAGGGCATTTACCGTAAAAACCTTAAAACTACTTTAAACGATACCCTGTGGCAGCAGTATGCCCTGCCCAATGTACCCGTGCGTGATTTTGTAAAAAACGGAAACAACGTACTCGCCATTACGCATACCGAAGGTACGGGCAACCTCATCATGAAGTCTACCAACAACGGCCAGACATTTACGGATGCCACTTCCCCGTTCTTTTTCAACAATACGTCCGTCAACGGTATTTTACAGATTGCGCAAAACCCGAAGGATGCCAATACCGTAGCCGTGCTGCACCGCGGATACGGCATTGCACAATCGGCAGATTTCGGCAGCAGCTGGAAGAACCTTTATCCGTTCCTGGGCGGTTACCAGGACTGGTTTGTAGGGTTTAACCCCAACGATAGCGGCAACATTATGTATACGGGTGAAGAACTCTTTTTCCGGTCGTACGTGCAGGCCACCTACGACGGCGGAGCCACCTGGCAGCGTGTAGATTCTTTGCAAACGCACTGTACACACGGAATTGCTTTCCACCCTACGGATAAAAACGTTATGCTTTCTTATGGGGAAGGCCGCATTGGCCGGTCGACCGACCAGGGACGGACCTGGACCGATTTTAACTTTTTCCCCATCTACGTCTTTAAGGTAGTGTACGACCCGGCCAACCCCGATACCGTATATGCCTCAGGGGACTTCCCGGGTACCAGCGACGACATCCTCATTTACAAATCGGTTGACGGAGGCAAAACCTGGTACCTGAGCTACCAGCAGGTGATCAAAGACTCCGACGGTGTTCTGGACCTGCAACTTTACAAGGACCGGCTCATCGTATACACGCTTGTTAACGGGGTGTACTTCATCGATACCGCACTGCTGGATGTTAAGGATCCGCAGCTTGCTGCCAAAACAACCGTATACCCGAACCCCGTTGCAGATGTACTGTATATCGAAAGCCTGTATACCCTGAACACGGTAAGCGTATACGACCACACAGGCAAGCGAATATTGCAGCAACCATTGAATTCCAAAAAGGCAGCTGTAAGCCTTGAACAGCTCGCAGCTGGGATTTACCATGTGGTGCTGGATACCGAAAAAGGAAGTGCTTCTAAAAAGATCATCAAAAAGTAAAAACTCCCTATGGTACAAAAACCCGGTGTACGTTATCTGCAAAACGGGAGCATCGGAATGCTTCGACCGTGCTTTTTGCTTAAAGACTGGTGTAACCGCCTTATCACGACCATTGAATATGCGGAACTATAAAAGCGTCATGGTTTTTGTTCACGGCATCCTTTTTATATCTTTGAGCCGGATTTACTACTGTGAATACTGTGAATCCTTCATAAACCAATGATTACACTAATGAATGATGGAAATACAACAAAAGCGCTTTTTTGAAAAACATGAAATAAGGATAATGGAAACAAAAATCCTGCACAAAAGAACAAAATTCAGAAGCCAAACAGAAATAACGATTCCATACGAAAATTTAAGCCGGAACATAGAAACATATACCAGAAGCAAAGATCTTTTTTTTATACCCTGTATAGTATGTTGCGTTTGTACCTTCTTCGCTTTTATATACCGTGGATCAGGAATCGAAATCAATACCTGGATCTTTTGGTTCCTGCTGGCTTTGATTTTTGGTGTCCTTTTTCATCTTACAAAAGAAGATCAGTGGAGGATTCAGTATCAGAACAGTTTTTATCTGTACCTATACCAAAAACATCCCAATAAAGAAACGGTTGATGCGTTTCTTACCAGGCTGTTTGAAACCAGAGATCAATACCTCCGCGATCTATACTTTAATGCACCAAACAAAAATATATCTTATGAACTGCAAAAATCGGATCTGCAATGGCTAAGAAGGATGGAAGTCATCACATCAGCCGAGTTTAATATGTCTATTGAAAAACTCGATGAACTTTTTAAACAGGAAATACACAAGATCGGTTTTAATTAATTTCCTTATAAATTATACCATGAAAAAACACCTCTTTTTATTCCTTCTTTTCAGCACATTCTGTTTTGGTCAGGTGCATGCAGATTATCTTGAGGAAGGAAACAGGCTGCTCAGCGAAAATCAACCTCAAAAAGCCGAGCAGGTTTTTTTAAAAGCCCTTGAAACGGCTCCGGACGACCTTATTTTTCAAAACCAGCTGGCGCTTTCCCTCATTGACCAGGAAAAGAATGAAAAGGCGCAAACCATTCTAAACAATATTCTAAAAAAGGACGCAGAAAATACCGCAGCATTGTGGTACAGCGGTATTAACCAGTATACACGAAGCGAGCCGCATTTTAAAGAAGCACTTATCTACTTTCAAAAGGCAGCGGTATCTTTAGATGAAACGTCGCCGCAGTTTTACGCTGTAAACTATTATATCGGACATTCTTACAAAAAACTTCTTTATACAGAAGGGTTGTCTTATAACGAAGTGGATAAAATGCTGGAGGCACTCACTATTTACAAACAATCTGTTGCAGGTACTTCCGAAGAACAAAAAATGCAAAAGTTTATTGACAAAATCAAAGCGCAGCGGCCTCCTGAAAATGTAGAAAAATGGTTACTTACAACCGCTGACCGTTATGAAAAAACCTTACAGAACGTTATAAAATAATTAACAGACAGACCTCTTACTTTGGGATTATTTAGATTTAAAACGAACCTTATGCCCATTTTTCCACAACGGTAACGAACGAACAGCCATCGGATTTTATGATGAATTGTTAGTTTAAAAGATATTCAAGGTATGCGGAAGTTTCTGGTTATTATGCTTAATTTAGCGCTTCCGACAGCTTTCCACGTTACCGGCTGTTGCAAACCTTTACGACTTATGAAAAACACGTTTTTATTCCTCACCCTTATACTGGCTGCGACTTCGTATGCCCAGCAGGATTTTATTGACAGCCGCATCATTACAACGGACAACGACACCCTGTATTCCAAAATAAGAGTGAGTACCAATATTTTCGACCGCAAGCTCATAACAGAATCCAGTTTTTACCGCAAGGTAACCCTCGTAGACGAAAACCATAAAAAAACACAGCAGATTAAAGCCAAAAACATCCGGCAGCTGCGTTTCACCGATCTCAAAGGGGAAAAACGCCTATATGTAAATGATAAAAGCCAGCTGCAGCGGCTTATGTTTAAGGGTAAGCTTACGTGGTACCGGCGTATTTCGGTAAACCCGATGGACGGCACCGTACATTATTTTGATTACCTTATAGATACAGACGGCAAAACCTACAATATGGGCCTTTTGAATAACAAGAAGAAAAACCTTATGGAAGCTGTAAGTTCCCGCCCCGACCTTGTAAAGGAACTCGAAGACACAAAAGCAGCAGATGTAGATGTACTTGCCATTTTAAGAAGGTACGAAACAGAATAAGATCTAACCAAATAAAAAAATCCCTCCACAACGGAAGGGATTTTTTTTATGATTCTTTAATTTATCGATGCTTGTATCACAAGTTGCCTTTCAAAAGCTCCCCTTTTAGGTAAAGCTGCAACAGGCTGTCCGCTGCCACCGATGGTTCTGAAAACAGTGCCCCTTCATCCGAAACCGAAACAGCTTCATAACGGTAGCGCAGTACTTTGTGCATTGGTGCTCCCTCTATGACCACGCTTTCTTCTTTATGCTCTATTGGTCCGCATATCAGCAGCATGTTATGATACAATATCGGAAAATAGGTGGTATCCATACCTAAATGACCAATCCTAAATGTATTTTTCTGTTTGTCTGTCAGGTATATATCTTCTAAAACATCCGATAAATCATAGCGGCACCAAACCAGGAGTTCTTTGCTATTCATACTAACCGATCCTGCATAACATGTTTTGTACCCGTTCTCCTCAAATATCCATTCTTTATGGTCGGGTGGTGAAAGCGTAACGGATAAATCGTTGAACGCAACTTCACTTAAACGAAAAGGCGTTATGCCTTGCGTTTCGAATACCCGTTCTTCCTTATGCAACATAAAACCGGTATTGGCCATGTTTCCCTGTTTATACACCTCTTTTATTATTTCTTTGCGGTCGGGAATAAACAGCCCGCTTTCCTCTTTACGGCAGCTTCCCACCACTAAGCAAAGCAGGACGACAGCGATTTTATTCATACTTCAAATGATTGTATCTGTAAAAAATTTAAACAGGTGCTCAGGTGCTTATCAGCCCTTAAGGAATTGATAAAGGACCTTTTCGGCTTCGGGATGCGGTACCACCTCTAAATTGCCTTGAGGGTCCGGCTGTAGTACTTTCACTTCATAAGGGGTTATGTCATGATCGGTCACGACATAATCAATGTAGTCATGGGCAATCAGTAAAACCTTGTCATCGAAAATATACGCCTTTAACCGGGGCTCTTCGTATGCTTCTGTGAATATAGGGTATGCTTTGTTACTCTTGGCATCATATAAAAAAAGCCGGATCCCGTTATCCTGCGAAATCCTTACCAATGAAAATTCCGATTCATGCAACCTTATGGTGCCTACAAACGTCACCGTATCCTTCGTATTCTGGAAACCGGGTTCACCGTTCCTTAATCCGGATGTAAAAGCAGGTGTATTGAACCGCGATGCTGCAATTTCGGCCAGCGGCATTTCCGGAAGTTTTAATAAAAACCGGCAGGCTTTTACTGCAGAATAATCATAGGTAAGCTTTCCAGCCTGTAAAGACCTTTTCAGCTCTTCCTTCATAAGCACGGGCTCTTTCATCGCTTCTTCGGTCTTTTTTACACAGGATACAAGCAAAAACATGCATCCCAACAAAACAAGTTGATTTCTAAGTAAACGCCTGTTGATGTTCATATTTATACGCATTTTTGTTATTATCTTTTCCTTGTTTCCTCCTCTTTTAACCTATCCCTGCATTTTTTAAAACACGTAGTGCCGTGCGGTTGTCTGTGATTGAAAAATCTTCAAGCTTCAGTACTTTCCAGGTATATTTTAATGCTGATGCTCTTTCTGCACCCGTTTTACCTGCTACATCGTAAAAGGGATTTTCCACCTCGCAAATCATGACATAATCTTTGAATATACAAAAATTGGTTGTAATTCCCTCCAAGAACCGGTGCGAAACCAGTAAATACTGTGAAGTGCTTAAATTGTACAGGTACACCGCTTTATAGGAATGTATGGGGCTGCCCGAAGCAGATTTTCTGTTTTGATAGCCGGTAACCAGTAATACAAAATGATCTGAATAAACAGTTGGCACACACCAGGTGGAAGCATTGAGCTTTACGAATTCTACATCACCTGGTGAAAAGAAACGGTTCTCTTCAAAACCTGTTCGTGTAAATGTCCCGGTTTTGCCTGCCAAACCTGTAGTATCGGCACCTTTTACCCGCACATCTATTTTTTGTCTTCCTATACTGTAAGGTGCTGTTACTCCGGATTTATCTTCAAAAGGCAGTGTTTTTCTATGTTTGCACCCAAACAGGAACAGGATGGTACAGTAAATCAAGAATAATCTGAGATTCTTCATCTGGGTATTGTTACAATTGAAATGATCATGACGATGTGGATGACAAATATACATAACATCGTTTAGATTCCTCTGCCATTACGCCGTAAAACGGGCTAATCAGATTCTGCTGCTTTGCCGCAGAACATTTTTACCAAATGGGAGTCTCCTGTTTTTATTATTTTAGCAGTAAGCACTACTTCCGCAAAAGCTACCATGAAAAAAATACTGGAAACCCCAAGGCTTTATTTAAGGGAGCTGTGCACGGATGATGCCCGGCATTTTACAGGCCATGCGCCAACACGGCTGCTGTACGCGTACTTGAAAAGGCGGGGCTTCAACGTACAGGGGAATTTGATTTTGACAGCGAACAACGTGGCATACTTTATAAAATCCGGTTTTGAAAAAATCAGCTATCCATCTCCTTATAAAAAAAGCAACCTTTAAAAGGTTGCTTTCATTTTATTGTTTTAGTACTTTTTATTTCTTCACGACTTTTACAAACTGTGAAGCCTGTGCGGTTGTAATGCGGACCATATAGGTTCCGGCAGCAAGAGCCGATACGTCGACTTTTACTTCGCGGGCATCATACTCTTTACTTAGTACGCGCTGTCCCAGCACCGTATACATTTCAATACTTCTCACTGGTTCGCTATACGTAATGGTAAGCTCGCCGTTTACCGGGTTCGGGTAGTATTTCAACTCATTCGGGTCCAGATCGTGCGTTCCCAGGTTAATGGTTACGGCCACCGGTGTCGGAAGACTGGAGCAGCCGTTGTTTCCAATAAGCGAACCGTAATAGGTAACGCCATCCTGTAACGGAGTTGCGTTTGTCAGCTGTTTGTCCTGTTTCATGGCATCGTCGTAAGCAGCGAACCACGCCACGTTGTTCTGGTTCATATCCAGATCGGCTACCGTAGCATTAAACGTAAACGTTTGCTGCAACTGCCCGGTCGGGCTGCCCGGACGCGTATTAACCGTAACGGCTACCGGCGTACGTGCCGAAATACATGCTCCGGCCTGCTGTGCAATATAGTAGGTGCCTGTTGTGATGAACTGTGTATCGGGTAAAGCCGTTTCTGTCGTATTATTGCTGTACCAGATGTATCCCTGGGCATTACCGTTAAGGTAAAGATTGCCTACTGTTGCACCGTCGCACAACGTCATACTCGTGATAGCAGGTGCCTGTACAGCAGTTACCTGAACCGGTACTGCTACCCGCAACGATGCACATGTTCCCATTACCTGCTCTACATAATAAGTACCCGTACTCAGCGGCGTAGCTGCCGAAAGCACCATCGTAGACTGCGGCGTGGTGTACCATTTTACCGTAGCTCCCGGAGCCTTGGTTACCACCAAATCGGCTACCGTACCACCGTTACACACGGTCTGTGCAGTGGCTACCGGTACCGGAACAGCGGTTTGTACCGCTACCTGTACTGCTTTGCGAACCGATTCACAACCGGTGATTACCGTGCTTACATAATAGGTCCCTGTGGTTAACTGCTGCGAATTAGGCAGTGCGTTTACGGCCGTAGCACTGTCGTACCAACGCAGCTGTATATAATTGAATCCGTCCAATGTAATATTCTGGACAACCGAATTTCCGCAGACGGTAATGGCCGTAGTGGTTACAGGCACTGCCTGCGTTAAATTCACCAACACCGGGGTTCTGTAGCCGCTTTCACACCCGTTTACTGTTTCCGATGCATAATAGGTGGTTCCGTTTACCAGAACCGTTGTTAAAGGCAGCGGCGTTCCGCCTGTTGCAGCACTGTACCATTTGATGCCTACGGCTGTAGAAACAATACTTGCCAGCGTATTATTCTGTCCGGCACACAGGTTCTGGGTACCGATTGAAGGCGGATGCACCACCGCAGGTTCTGTGATATTAAAAGTTTGCGAAGCGGTACAGTTGTTGGCATCGGTTACTGTTACAGTATAGGTGCCCCCCGATAGGTTGCTTATGGTGGTTCCGGACTGCCCGTTCGACCATATGTAGCTGTAGGGTGCTGTTCCGCCTGTTACGTTAACCGTTGCAGAACCGTTGGCCATACCGTTACAGCTTACCTGAGCCACATTGCCCTGAACAGCTGTAAGTACAGCCGGCTGCGTCACCGTGAAACTTTGTGTAGCCGTACAGCCGTTGGCATCGGTTACCTTTAAGGTATAGGTGCCGGCCGTGAGGTTATCGGCAACAGAACCAACTGATCCGTTGGACCAGGCATAGGCATAAGGTGCGGTACCTCCTTTTACTTCCGGAGTTACAGTTCCCGTGTTAAGCCCGTTGCATTTTACATTCGTTACGGTCCCGGTTCCTATGGTCAGTACCGGAGGTTCGGTTATGGTGAAGCTTTCGCTAATGGTATTGGCCGTAGCATCGGTCACGGTCACGGTATAGGTACCTGCCTTTAGTGCTGTTGCAGCAGAAGCTGTGCCTCCTGAAGGTGCCCATAAGTAGGTATAGGGCGCATTTCCGCCTTTTACGGTGATGGCAGCAGAGCCATTACTTCCACCGTTACAGCTTACATTGGTATGAGAAACGGTATCGGTCATAAGCGGTATAGGCTGTTCTATAACAAAACTTTGAGTAGCCTTACATCCCTTGGCATCGGTCACCGTTACGGTATAGGTTCCTGCAACAAGCCCTGTTGCCGTATCGGCCGTTCCGCCCGAAGGAGCCCATGAGTAGGTATACGGAGCCGTTCCTCCGGTTACCCCTACAGTGGCAGACCCGTCATTGCCGCCATAAGAGGTAACATCGGATTCTGCAACGGCAGAAAGAGTCAATACGTCAGGTTGTGTTATGACAACGGTTTCCGTTGCAGTACAACTGTTGGCATCCGTTATGGTCAGGGTGTAGGTCCCCACATCGAGTCCTGAAATGGATGCCGCAGTGCTGCCGTTACTCCACGCAAAACTGTACGGAGCCGTTCCTCCGGAAGGTGTTGCGGTAAGCGAACCGTTTGCTGCGCCGTTACAGGTTACCGGTACAGTTACGAGGTTGGCGGCTATGGCTGCAGGCTCCAGTATCGTTACACTGGTATTTACCGTTCTGTTCAGGGCATCGGTTACCGTTACGGTATAGGTTCCTGCAGCCAGGTTGGAAGCGTTAAACGAATTCCCGCCCGAAGGAGCCCATGCATAGGTGTACGGCGGTACGCCGCCCGTTACTACCACGCTGGCAAATCCGGCTGTATCGCCGTTGCACAGGTTGTCGTTTTTGGTTGTGGTCAACGTCGGAAGCGGTACATCTTCATAATAGATATCGTCAAGGTATACATAGGAAGCAGAAGAACCAATACGGTCGAACGAAAAAGCAAAATAATCATCGGTCGTAGCCGGTAAGATCACCGTAAATTCCTGCCAGGTCGTGGTTAGCGCAATTGTATTCTGTACGAGTGTTTTTACAGCCGACGCGGTATTGCCGTTCATGGTGTAAATCCGAAAATCGGGATCGTACGAAGTAGACGAAACCTTCGCCCAGAACCGGATTTGTTTTGCCCCGCTGCCCAGGTTGTCGGTTTCCGGAGATATGAGCAGCAGATCTCCTAAAGCAGACGCTGTAGATGGCCTGTACGTATAATACCCGTTATTGCCGTTGTTTTTGGCGGTGGTATTTACATAGGCATAACCGGATCCTATGGTGTTGATGTAGGTCCAGCAGTTGGGAAGGGTAATGTTGCTCGAAGAACCTGTAGCTGTGTTTTCGAAGCCTTCAAAAAAGTTTCCGAAAACCGGGCAGGCCGTCTGGAACTTCACAGGAAAGGTGGTCCATGGGCCCTGGGCCGAACCGCAGACGCTTCGTACATAAACGGTATAATCCGTGGCGCCCGTGAGCCCCGTAACGTTAACGCTCAATGCGGTAGTGGTACCGGTAGCGGCAAGGCCTGTTGCTCCGGATCCCGGAGCTCCGGAACTGCGCACTTCGTATTCGTAGCCGGTTACCCCGGCTCCTGCAGAAGCATTCCATGAAACGGTGGCCGTAGTTCCCGTAATGGCACTTATGGCAATGTTCATAGGAAACAGGCACGGCGATAGGTCTTCATAATAGATATCGTCCAGGTATACATAGGAAGTGGAAGAGCCGATACGGTCGAACGAAAAAGCAAAATAATCATCGGTGGTTGCCGGCAGCGGCACTATGAATTCCTGCCAGGTCGTGGTTAAAGGAATCGTTCCCTGTACCAGCGTTTTTGTGGCGGTTGCCGTTGTTCCGTCCATAGTATAGATTCGGAAATCGGGGTTGTAGGAAGCAGAGGACACCTTGGCCCAGAAACGCAGTTGTTTGGTCCCGTTGCCCAGGTTCGCTGTTTCGGGTGACATAAGCAACAGATCGCCATTGGCTGTCGCGGTTGAGGAACGGTAAGTATAAAACCCGTTGCTTCCGTTATTGGCCGCACTGGTACTTACATAACCGTAGCCCGAGCCTATGGTGTTGAGGTAGCTCCAGCAGTTGGGAACCGTGATATTGCTGGATGATCCTGTTGCGGTGTTTTCAAATCCTTCGAAAAAGTTGCCTGTAACAATGCCGCACAGGGTACTGAAGGTATGGGGATACGGACTCCATCTGCCGCTGGACGAACCGCAGATGCTGCGGACGTAAACGGTATAGGTTGAGGATGGTACAAGTCCCGTAATGTTGGTTACGGATGTAGACGTTGTGATACCGGTAGCGGCACGCCCTGTTGCACCGGAGCCCGGGGCACCAGAACTGCGGATTTCATATTCATAACCGGTTACACCTGTTGAGGTGGAAGCCGTCCAGGATATGTCAACGGTGTTCTGCGTGATATTGGCCGAGTTAATACCCAAAGGGAAAAAACAGGTCTCGAGATCTTCGTAATAAACATCGTCAAGGTAAACGTAGGTTACGGAAGTGGTGCCGTTATGCGGAATCCTGAAACCAAAATAGTCGTCGGTGGTCAGCGGCAAAGGCACTACGTATTCCTGGTATGCAGTACCTGTAACATTGAAGGTTGAAATGGTTGTTACGGTGGCTGTAGCGGTATTGCTGCTCATGCGTACGACTTCGAGCGTATTGTTCTGGTACGAGGTAGACATGGTTCTTGCATAAAAGCGCAGCTGCTTGGCTCCGCCGCCAAGATTTACCGTTTCAGGTGAAATCAGCGTAATATTCTGTGTGCTGTTCGTGGTTGAATTGGTACGGTACAACCTGTAAAAATTGCTCTGCGAACGGGAATCGGATGCGGAACTGTTCGTATAGCCGTACCCTGTAGTGGTTACATCATCCAGATAACTCCAGCACGTGGGAACGGAAGGGTTGGTACTGGAGCCTGTAGTTGTGGAATCGAAGTTTTCGCTGAAATTGGCCGCGACCGCCGTACAGGGCGTTTGCGCCCATGCGCTGAAAAGGGTTATATACGCACCCAATGCCAGCAAGGCTGCATTTTTAATCCAGGGAATGCGCAGATTTTCAAATTGTGTAATTTTTATCATAATTGACTGTTTATTGTGAACAAGCAATTTAAAAAAAAATAAAAACAATTCGTTTTTTTTAACTATAAATCAGTTTATATAATATTAAAACAACATACACAACGTAAGAACAAAACTAACATCAAAATTAAAACCAAAAATTTGAAAATTATTCAAAATGAGCATATTTGCAATAAAATTTAGTTTTTAGTAAAACGATTCATTTTTATACAATTCTTAAACAACATAATTTAAGGCAATAAAAAACAACACTTATGAAACCGATGATCACAAAGACTATTTTGGAACGCCTGCAAAATGAATATGAAACCCTGTTGCCTTCAAAAAACCTGATCAGCATGTCCACAGCACAATCGGGCGCAGTGTGGCAATTGTTTATGTTCCCGGAAGCGAAATTTCAAAGTTATGGCCAGTAGGGTTGTATAACCTTAGAAAAAGCTCCTTTTCAATGATGTGAAGGAGTTTTGTTTTTAAATTCTTTACATCTATTACGTATCTTTACGTTGCTGTTCCCACATCCGGAACGCTTAAAAACAGTTACAAATGAACGTTGAAGATGAAATTGCTGACTATATAGGCAGCCAGCCCAAAGCCAAACGGCAAGACCTGCAGGCACTGCACCTGCTTATACGCTCTCTTATGCCCGAAGGCCGGCTGTGGTTCCTGGATGGCCGAAACGCTGAAGGTAAAACGGTTTCCAACCCCAATATAGGTTACGGGGAATGCCTTATGACGTATGCCGATGGCAGTACGCGCCCCTTTTACCGTATAGGGTTCAGCGCCAACACCACGGGAATTTCGGTATATGTTATGGGGTTAAAAGATAAAAACCATTTAAAAGCCACCTACGCTTCCACCCTGGGTAAAGCCACCGTAACGGGTTACTGCATCAAATTTAAAAAAGTGTCGGATCTTGATCTTGAGGTGTTTAAAGCACTAGTACTGGATGGGTTTAAAGCCATTTGAAAAGCCTTTTTATATTAACTGAAACAGGTTAAAATCAAAACACTTATTTTTATTTATTCTCCTTTGTCTTAACATACACAGCCAGCACTTTAATCAGCGTATTTTTAAGGTCATCTTCATCTGCCCGTATCAGTTGCGTTTCTTTACCGGGAAATGATATAAAAACGGTGTATGCTGCCTGAGCCCTTTCACCGTCAAATTTTATAACACCCACATTTCCGTACTGCCGTACTTTTTCGAAACAGCCCGTAACTGAGACCTTGAATATTACCGACAACGGGGAATTACATGCTTTCTGTTTCTTTTAGCTAAAACTTGGCTAATTACAGGTGAAGTGAATTCAAAACCATAATCATGATTATTCCTGAACAAATTTGGATAATTTTCAAAATTATACACTGTTATATTAAAGTACCGCTGTTTTAATAAAATGGCTTCTAAACTAATTGAATAGGTAAATTTTTTATGCTGTGGACAATACTGTTGGCAATCAAACTTTAAAACCACGTCTGATTTCTCATCATAACCCGAAAATTTAGTATAATCGTCCTGTTCCATTCTAAATCTTCCGGATTCATATTTCATATAAACCGTATCATTTGAAAAAATCAAATATGCATTTCCTATATTGTAGGAAGCTGCAACCTTATCGTCAATACTTATTACGATATTGATTTCATTTTGAGACTTTAGGGTGATTCAATTTTGAAATCCGCTCACCATTTTTCCTATCCGTTTATCTTCTTATCGATACATAGGATTGTGACATTTGCCCTAAGAATACATTATCTGTTTCTAAAATAGAAGCTCTCGTTATGAGCATACAATGTTTCAAAATTCAGATTATAGAGTTCCTTAATAAGCAAATGCATATCTAGGTTCTCCAAATTGGTATCTATGGTCAAAACTTTACAATATTTTGTTTCGATGCATTTAGAATTGATGACAATCTGATTTTTATGTTCCGATATATGAAACCCATATTTTTTATTTTTATCCGTTATTAAAGTAACAGCGATGCCTATAGAATACCCTTCATTAAATTCATAGAAAAGTGTAGCTCCAGTTTCATACAATCCGTTCGCTTTTTTCTCCAGGTGTATTCCTGTACGGTCAATTCTTATTTCGAAATAACAGTTTTTTTTGGTGTCTTTAAACAAAACATATCCGCCAGAACGGTACGCTCCCAAGTCTTTGTTTTTTTAGATTTCCGTCTAAAAAAACAGGAATGTAAAAGCTAAATTCGTTTACGGTTTTTATGCCTACGAAAGAATAACCGTTTATTGATACGATATCGTTTTCAGTAAAAGAAATTCCTTCTTTAAATATGTTTTCAAATGCTCTAAAACTCAAACGTTCCTGACTTAAGGCAGGAATACTGCACAGCATCATAAGAACGACGCATACCTATATTAATTTACATTTGCTTTTATACTTCATTACAGATCCCGTTTATAAACTTTAGGAAGCTTACCGAAACCATCCTCATACATATAAAGCCTTTCACAGGAAGGGCATTTAACCACAAGCAGCATGTTGGCGTAAATGACTTCAGCTTCAACACTTCCCTGAAAACCGTCAAACACAGTATCGGAAATGATCAGGTGCTGGTGCGGTGAAGGAATGCTGCTTAAATTGATTACCTCCCCGCAAACGCATTTTTGTTTTGGCATATTAACAGATTTAGCTGTTGCTTTTCTTTTTAACCTTATGATCCCCATCGTCGGTTTTCACTCTTTGAGCTAATTAACAAATAAATTTTAAAATAAACCACGTTTTGTGGGAGGCTAATTATTACATATCAAAATCGTATGGTCTTTTTTCGGTAAAAAACATAAGGAATGAGACTTCCCCCTTTTTGGGAAGTTTATCAAAAAACAGGAAAGTTTACCGCTGGGTTTATGGTATTACCTGTCCGTTATTTTAATTTGTCTGAAAAAAGGGAGTTAACCTTAGGAACTATTATGCTACCTAGCACTGAGGAAATACAACATATCTTCCGGAATTAAAAAAACCAACAAATTCCACATACTATGAAACAATAATGCGTTAAAAAAATTGAGTCTAAGCCTGATAAATGAAAGAAAAATTCCGGATAATATCTGAGAAGAAACAAGGAATGGCGCAATGATGTAAAACATTAAATCTTTGTCAACATAATTATTTAAATGAATACCGGCAAAGAAGATAACAGAGAGGTAAGTAGTCATTGGGAAAAATTGTTGCCATTTATCTTTACGTATTATGAATGCAGTAAATCTGTTATAACGTAAAAAATATCTAAATACTAATTCTTCCATAACCGGACCTATCAAAACGGTGGCTATGAAAATTTTAACCACAGAATGTTGCGGATCCGCAATAGAATAAGAAGAAGCATTCACGCATTGATCTACATAAAGTAAAACAGGCAGAACAAATAAACCTGTAATAATAATTTTCATTGTGAATAACACAATTACAAAACGGATATTTTCTACAACTGATAAGGAAATTTGTTTATCATTAGGTTTTATTATGAAACACAACAAATCTTGTAAGGTTGTTTTAATCATTTCGTTCTGAAAATAATTTTATTTTTAATTATAAAAAGACAAAACTGTAAAAACAATTTTGTCTTTTATATTTAATAATCTAAAAATTAACATTTTATAGTTATGCAACCACCATACTTACAAGGTACTCCTAAGCTAGAATTTCCTTGGGTTGTATAGCTAAAATCACATTGACATTCGCGACTATCAATATTTTAAACAAATTCTATAGGTAATTTTAGTTATTCTGAATCATCCTAAAATTCAATAACCTTTGTCATGCGTAATTTTAATCTTTTTATAAACTGTAACTTTTACTCATAATTTTTATATGAAATTTCTTTTAAGGCAGTTAACTTATTACCGCTCCTGCAAAATCAGCTGAATGAAGACTTTCAGTATATCTTAATCACTCATCATACTAGATTAATTTTTGCTAAGGTAGGACTGTAGATTGTATTTTATATTGCAGATTACATAACAGTGGTTGCAGAAATAGTGAATAAAAAAAAGACTACTTAAAAAATTTAATGATGTGTACCGTCATCATAAAACTACAGATAGCATCCTATTAAGGGGATTTAAAATCCGTTGTTTATTATGCTAACTCTTCTAATATACTCACAACATTAATCTTCTATAATCAATACACAATTGACGCCGATTTTTTCAGCCTTTTTCAAGAACTCATTAGCTAAATCCTTATTTTCAATTATAATGGTTACTTTTTCATCATCTAATAAAGAATCAACATTAGTTTTGGATTCTACCAAAGACATCCCCAGCATATTTATTTGAAGTTTTGTCAGAGAAGCCTTTTCGAGTCCTTCTCTCCAACTGTTAAATATTACTTTTACCATAATTTAATCTACTTTACTTATTATAGATGAGGATATTGTTCTTTTATTAAAAAAGTTTTTTCTTCTATAGGGAACTCCGTGATTTAAACTTATAAAATACTGCTTTATTTAATGATCTTCATGAGTGGCAATAATTTTAGCTATTTCCTCTTTCAAGGGTTTTGGAATATTGCTATTATTCCTTATCAATTCACTCATATATAAATAGTCAGAATCGGGGAGTTTCATTTTTTTGCCGATTTGGGAAATAAGCAAATAAATTTCATTATTTATTTCTAAATCATACTCATACATTTGAGTAATGATTGTATCGTAACTCAATCCGTATTCGTGATTAATCAGATATTCTGTTGCATTATTTACATCAAACTCTGATAACCCTAGAGTTTTTGCCAATTCAATTAACTTTAATAAAAGTTTTTCTAATGCATTCATATGAGTTATTTTATTGGAACCGGTGTTAACTAAATTTAAACTGCTGTGATCTACTGGTTTTATGTCTCCTTCTAGAATCCCAAATATCAAAATGTGCAACAGCAGTAGTGTTTTATAAAACAGCCTCCATACGTTTGTAAAGAGGCTGTTAATCTAATTACATTTTGTTACATATAATAATTAACTATAAACCCCCTGTCGTCATAGAAGTCATAAACTATTATATCAGTCTTTTTATTTATAAAAAGTAGTATTTTAATATTTAAGCTTGGTTCTTCTGCAAGTTCATAATTATAATGACATTGTAATAATTCAGTAAAAAATTCGATTTCAAGATTTTTATCATCAACAATAATTATCCCTGGTTTTTCTCCTCCTTTGTAATCTTCTAAGAAATAGTTTTTATTTTTTAATTTTTTAAAAAAATCCAAGACTAATTCAGTATTATCCCAAAATTTTATCTCCAGCAAGAAATCCTCTTTTACATCTTTTTTTATCAAATCTGTAACAAATTCTACTCTTTTATTAAATGAATAATTATCTAAATAATATCTGTTCCAGATAAACCTGTCTTCTGCTTCGTATTTTGCGCGATTATGATATATTTCAATTAATTCGCTATATTTTTTTTCCATTTAACTTTTAATATATTTAGAAATTCACCTGCGGCCTTGCTTTCAAAAAAAATTTTATTCTTATTCCTATTATAATATGATGATATTTCCAGCAAATCTTTCATTTGTATTTCTTAATTGTATACATTTAATCCTAATTTACTGCTTTAACTTAGTACTGCCTTCACAGTTATCTATAAACATATTTATCTTTACTGCATCCTTTAAAAAAATCGAAGTTTTAAATGTACAACAACAGTAAAGTGTTTTATAAAACAGCCTCCATACATGTGTAAAAAGGCTGTTGGTATTTATTGTATTAATACTTTTGATACATTACCAAATTTCTACTACTAAAATAACTACTCCAATAATAGCCAATAGTAAAGAACCAAAAAAATAATTTGTATCTATTGCAAAACCCGGTCCGTCTTCATATTTTGGTAACTTGTTTTTTAATATACCTACTAAACCTATTATTAAAAATACTATTCCAATTAAAATCTTTTCCATACTATTTTGCTTTTTTATTTATATAGTTTTCCGTATCTGCTCCTACTGTTTTTTCCATAGCCATGTTGGCACCTTCAATTAATGTTTTAGTTCCTGTATCTAAACCTTTCCCAACTGCTTTTTCTTCTGCATTCACTCCTAATTTACTAGTCCTAATAAATGCAAAAGATATTGCAAATTTAGTTACTCCTTCCCAAAACTGACCTTGATTCATCATATACAAAGACTGAGCTCCTGTACCAGCTAAATTCATAGCTCCACCAACGGTCATTAAAATACCCCCAACGGGAGCACCAACACATGTAATAGAAGTCCCTAGGCCAATATAAGTAAGAGCATTGCCTCCGCTTTGTAAACCTGAAGCTAACGACTTTAATGAATTATTCTCCCTTATAAATACGTCATCTCCTGTTCTTATAGGATTAAAACCTACATCAATAGTAGATTCTGTATTGTTATTATAAACAGAGCCATCTTTATTTAATGTATAAGATTTATTACTATTATAATTATCATAATATAAAGTTTCAGATACAGAATCTACATTCTCATATCCTTTTGTAGTAGCCTATTCTTTAGTATTTATTTTAACATCATATTTAAGCATTTTGTTGTTCTCTTTTGTAGTACTTTCAATCCATCCAAAGGATAATAATTAAAAAAGCCCATTTACAATAATATAAATGAGCTAAATTAAATTTAATTAACCATAAAAGAATTAAAATTTATACTTTTAAATATATCCCTAAGAGCAGAATATGCGTTATAGTTATTTTGTGTTTAGCCCAAACGGATAATAATTGTTTTGTCTCCGCGTTTTATTTTGTTTTGGCTCCTTTTACTGAATTTTTGATTCGTTAATAACTTTGGTTAATTTTTTCTTTTATTTCAAAAATCAGAAAAATAATCCCTAAAATAAGTAATACATAAAAAGTAAAATAAAATCTCATTTCTGCTGCATATCCTGCCCCATCTCTATACTTAGGCATTTTTATCTTAATTATACCGATTAACCCAATTATAATCATTATTACACTAATTATTATATATGTCATTTTATTTTTTTTTATTTAACATTCTTCAGTGTCTGCTGTTCTTAAGAGATTAAAACCTACATCAATAGTAGATTCTGTATTGTTAATAAATAGAGCCATCTTTATTTAATGTATAAGATTCATTGCTATTATAATTATCATAATATAAAGTTTCAGATACAGATTGAACATTCTTATATCCCTTTTCAATAGCTTGTTCTTTGGTATTGATTTCAGCATCATATGTAAGCATTTTACGTCCTTCATTTGTGGTGCTTTCAATCCATCCATCAGGTTTCATTCCATCAGGATCTGTAAATATTATAGGATTGTTAAACGTATAATTATACGGGCTGAACCTTCTCATTTGTTCGGCTTTAGGATCTACATTCAACCAACGCCCAATTATCGCATCGTAATTACGTGCCCCGAAATCATATAGATTCAAGCCTAATTTATCGTTTAATTCAGCGCTACGCGCGGTTCGTTCGTCAAAAGCTCCTCCCGCTTTTTCCTCCGAAATCACAATACGCGTATTTGTATTTGTTGGTAACGCTGTAATCGGGTAATTCATTGTAACCTTTATGCTTTAACCCAAAAGGCTCATAATTGTTTTGCCTCCCCTTTTTTATTTTGTTTTGGTTCCAGCGAACCTCGCAAGCTCGGTTTCTTCAATGATCTCGGTTATCTAAACCGTACAACCAAATTTAGAATGCTATTATTATAAACAACTGCTAACCATGCATATATATTGTGCGTTTATTTTTGATGCTAAAAGATTAAAAAAAACAGCTTTACAATCTTATTGACACTACATAGGAAAATGACAAAACCCGGAAAACATATTTAAATAAAAGTCCCAACCTAAAGTTGGGATTTTTAATCTTTTATAACATGCTGAAAGGCAAAGTCTATAAAACTATTTTTTCTCAAAAACCATATTCTTCCAATGTAATTTGTTATTTTTTATTTTCACAAGATCCCCATCAAAATATTTTAGATATAAATTACATGGATTAAAGTTCTCTATTTCAAAATAAAAATCATTATACTCATGTTTTAAAGATGACAAATCATAACGAAAAATATTAATAATTAACTGATTACTAAATGATAAGCCTATTACATCATCAGATAACAAAAGATTTTTATTTTCCGGATAAGCCAGTACTTTCACATCAAATACTCTCACTTTTGGAATTGTAAATCTTAATTCTACTAAATCATTATTGATTTCTTTAAGAGATATACGATAAAATCCATCAAAATTTGAAAATGTAAAATTTTGATAATCTAATGAGTTGAAATTCCCAATCTTAATAGTTATGGAAATCGAATCGTTTAAACCCTCTTTAAAATCAGACTTTAGTAATTTAGTTTTAAATAATTCCGATGAATATATAGAAGTAAGACTATAATAAAATTTATCTTCCTTTTTAAGATTTCCTTTTGCTATCAATGGACAAAATGATTTTCTTCTTTCATAAAGAAATTCTTCTACATCGTTTCGATGATTTAACTCAAAAGTATTTCCTGAGATTTTAAATTCATAGGAGTCATTTTGATATACTTCCTGAGCAAATGATTTAAAACAAAAGCAAAATATTATAAATATAAAATAATTCTTCATTATTTCTGTTCTTTTAAAAGTAATTCAATAAATGGATAAATCGTGGTGATTTCGCTATATCCTTTGTACTTTAACGGCTCATAATTGTTCTACCTCAGCACTTTTATTTTGGTTTGGTTTCAGCGAACCACGCAAGCTCGGTTTCTTCCATGATTTTGGTTACCTGTATAACACCGTCTTTTACAAATTCCAGAATCTAAAGTTTTATATGCACAACAGCAGTAAAGTGTTTTATAGAACAAGAAACGCCAGGCTGTAAGTCTAGCGTTTGAATTTATTACTTCCTCTTTAAAACTAAATTGTCAAGTTTTAATTTATTTCTGTTTTTTATTATAACCTCATATTCATGTTTATTCATATAACCACCTGAAAGTACCATACTAATCTCTTTTTCTTCATTACATTTTAAAAATATAGTATCATCCTTCTGTCGCCATTTACCTGTACAAGAGGAATTAACTTCAAAATATCTTTTCGTTAATACAAAAGTACTATCCGTATTATTCAATTCTAAAGAATGGAAAAAATCTACTCCTTTCTTTTGATACGTTCCTATTGTGATATTCTTGGAGGTATTACAAGAAATCAATGTAATAAAAGATACAATCATCATTTTTTTTATCATTTTTTTCATCATTTTTTATAATAAATTGTTAGAAGATACCTGTATTTGCACTTCCGCCCGGTGCATATATCTTAGAACCGTCTGATTTATTTATACCCTGTACCCAAGAAGTCGTAATTCCACCAAATGATTTGAGCATCGAAGACGACGTTAATCCTGATACGGATGAAGGATCATATCCAAATTGGGCTTTATATGCAGAAACTTCATCAAGTACATCTCCACCATAAGGCATACCTGTTTTAGTGTCAAAAGCCATATCTCCCGATTCAAATTGTCCTCCGTATGTGGTTTCGTGAACAAAATTAGCTGTACCATCATAACTGAATACAATATTACCTGTTGATGAGTCAAAAGTAATTCCCCATGCTTCCCCTGCTCCTGATTTTAAAGCGTAAACTTGGTCACTTACTTCTAATTTATCTAAATTACCAATAGTCCCATTCAAACTATTAACCCTTTCCTGCTTATTTTCAAGTTTTTCGGCAAGTTTTTCAGCACTCCAACCTTTGGCAGCGGCTTTGGCATTTAATCCATCTATTTTACTTTGTAGCTTATCTCGTTCACTTACGACATTCTTTTTTTGTTTATCCCATTCTTTTTGGCTTGGTTCAACGGTCATTCCTGTTGGATCAGTCCAAAACACTGGATTATTGAGTCCGTAGATGTATGGTGATGTGTTTGGATAAAGTTCCGCCAACGGATCCACATTCAACCAACGCCCAATTGCTGCATCGTAATTACTTGCTCCGAAATCGTATAGATTCAAGCCTAATTTATCGTTTAATTCAGCGCTACGCACGGTTCGTTCGTCAAAAGCTCCTCCCGCTTTTTCCTCCGAAATCACCATACGCGTATTTGTATTTGTTTACGGCACTGTAATCAGGTAACTCATTATATCCTTTGTGCTTTAATCCAAACGGCTCATAATTGTTTTGCCTCCCCTTTTTTATTTTGTTTTAGTCTCGGCGAACCTCACAGGTTCGGTTTCTTCAATGATCTCGGTTACCTGTATCCATCGTCTTTGGGAAATTCTAGAATTCGAAACTTTATATGTGCAACTCAGTAACCTGTTTTATAAAACAACCTCCATACGTTTGTGAAAGAGGCTGATGTGTTATTCTAATCGACCATAAAGTAATTAAAGTTGATACTTTTCAATATATCATAAGCATATATTTTGGAAATTTTATATTTATTGTCTATGGTTATAGGGCTACTTAATATAACAATCTTTTGATCATCGTAGTAGCTTCTCTCATTTTTAGTTGTAAGCTTTCCAACACAATAATCTCCACTTATCAAGGTATAATATATTTTTATCTTTTTAGAATATAATAAATCTTTAATTTTAATATCAGACAAGTAATTCATTTTTTTTAGATTATCTATTATTTTTTCTCGATTATCCCCTCCGTAATTGGTTACAGCACTAAATGTATCTGTCGTATATCCATCATTAATATCAAAAGATTTTCCTCGTTTACAATCTTCAAGTTGAACGTCCGAAAAATCATCTATTAATACAGGCATCATACCACTATCCTTCAATGGAATATTTAAAGTATCAAGTGCAATTACAAAAAGTTCAGACTGATATTTATCTATTTGAAGATTATTTGTTCTTTCGACTTTTAATAATAATAGATTTCCATTTTCTGTTTGACCAAAAAATTTAAAGTTGACAAGTAAAAACAAAAAAATATATTTCATATTTAATAAATTTAATTAGCAGGAACACTATTTTTAATAATATCATCTATTTCTTTGGAATTCAAAGATTGTGGAGGACCGTTTAAAATTCCTCCCCTATTATATCCATTATCAGGTACAGCTAATGTATGAATAAACTCGTGTGAATATGTACCATTCGGAGCATTTGAATTGTTTTTATTTACAAATCTATTCGCACTTGTTGAACCAAATTCAACGTACTCAGGATTTGAAGTAAATACCGCAGCATCTGCTACTTTGTTATCTTTACCTGGTAAACCTTCTACACGAGCAAATTGAAGTTTAGGTAACCCATCAACTAATTCCCCACTTTTCATATCTGCTTTAGGGTTATCAACATATACCTCTTTAAAACTAATATCAAACGTTACTGTTTCCCCATTAGTATTTTTATGTTCTCCTCCATAGGTATTATTTAATTCTTTTTTTATTTGATTAAATCTGCTCGTCTCTTCTGAAGCGATATCAGCATTTCTTCTCTCAATTCTACTTTGTTGTTTCGGTGTACTGCCTTCAGGAATTGGTTGAGGGTATTTGCCTTAATAATATTACGTTTTTTTGTATAATATGAGATTTTGTTCCATCTTTATTTGCTAATGTATGATGCAATCCTTCTAATCCTTCTAGTTCAACATGATCAATTACTTTATTTTCTGCAAAATTATAATGTGATTGATAAGCATACTTTTCACTTAAAGGATCAATATTCATAAATCTTCCAATAGCATAATCATAGTTTCTCCATTTAAAGCTGTCCCAGTTTAATCCCAGCTCTTCATTTCGTTCCTGTTCCTGAAACTTATATTTTTCCGCTGCTTCACTACGGTTGGTGTTGGTGATTTCGTTATACCCTTTATGCTTTAACCCAAACGGATAATAATTGTTTTGCCTCAGCGTTTTTATTTGTTTTGGTTTCAGCGAACCTCGCAAGCTCGGTTTCTTCTAATATTTCATTTGGAAGGTTAATGCTGCCGTTTCCGTTAAAATCGGCATAACTTAACTTACACTCACTTCGTTCGGGTCTCTTCGTTCAAAGCTTTGAGAAAGCTTATAACTCGTGAATCTAAATGGTCCTTGTATTGATACGTCTAAAGATATATTCTTATAAAATCAAAAACTTTAAATATATAGCAGTAGTAAGTATTTTTAAAAAAGCCCAAAACAGTAAGTTTGGGGCTTTTACAATTATTCTTTTTCTACCAAATCACATATATAATATTCTTTTCCATCCATAAGATTGATCATATTTATTTTTCTTATCTTCTTTTCCACTTTGAAATGTGATGCACTTATATACATTTTATTTTCTTTGATATAAAATCTAAAAAGAATCATATAAGTACTTTTCTTTATGTATTTTCTAATATTTAGACGATTACTTAAAATAATCTCTTGTGAGGATAAAAAAAATGGATTTAAAAACTCATTTTCACAACATACCAAAATTGTATCGTGATTCTTATAATTTAATTTAAATTCTTTAACATGATCTTCTAAAATCTTATTAAACTTATTGTCTAAAGATTGAGAATTAGTAGTTAAATAAAAAAAACATAAGAATATTACATATAATTTTTTCATTTTTCTATTTTTTAAAATTAACAAATCTATTCATTGGTAATGTTGCTAATACACCAGTAGAATTATATATATACACTGTATTATTTCCCCTTCCAAAGGCATAATTTACAGGCCGTCTACTATTAGTAATATCTGCTTTTGAAGAAGGTTGAAAAAACTCGTGTTTTGTATATGACCCAATTTGAACTGTATTCGCACCGCTTTTAGTTCCAATTTCTTTAAATCCACTAGGATGATCATGAAAAGTTAATTTTGTATTTTCATCAATAGTAAAATTAAACGAAACTGCTGATACTTTACTTGGATCTACTATGCTTCCAGCTGGCTGCTCGGTAACACCTCTATTAAAATCAACGATTCCTCCATATTCCCTATTATTTTTAGCATCTGTACCGCCATTTCCATCATCTTTGGCAAATTCTAGAATTCGAAACTTTATATGTGCAATAGCAGTAAAATGTTTTATAAAACAGCCTCCATACGTTTGTAAAGAGGCTGATGTGGTTGATTCTCAAACTTTTTTTAAATTTAAAGTTTATTAATATTTTTTCTACTTATAATATAGTTATATAGAATCAAAAAATCATTTTCATTAATTAGATTTTTTTCCTACATATTTATATCAAACGTTTTTACCATCTGAATAAACATTGGATAACTTTTAATTTTTACATTATAAAGCACTATTTTATATTTTCCATTTGTATATATTTTTGATATTCTTCCATTGTTTTTTTTATATAGATAGTTTTCATTATATCTTCTTTCATCCCAATATTCTCCAATATATTTTACAATTTCATTATAGCCGATCTCCTCTAATTTCCAATTTGCAGACTCTTTTCCATCATTTTTATAAGAAGAATAAATATAAAGTATTTGTTTATCGCCGTATTCGAAGAAAAAATTGTTATTACTTATTTTCCAATTTACAATTCCTTTTGGTAAATCTATTGAAAAATGTGTAGTATAATAGATATCATTATCCGCAGAGGCATTTACTTTATTTATATACTTAAATTTATTCTCCTTACTACCGTAATCAAATATCATATTATCATTACTAATACTGTTTTTTGGTAAATCAATATAAGAAACACAAGAGTTCGTCAATACAATTAATAAAAAAAAGATTATATATTTCATAATTATCTATTTAGCTTTTTCATTGCTTTTTTAAAATTCGAATAATCTACTGTAATAATAGACCCTTGTGCATTATAGAATCCAATAGTTGGAGTATATGTATTAGGTGGAGGTGTACCTCCTACTTGTCCAGGAGGTAAAGTTCCTACTTTTTCAGTCCATCCAAAAATCATAGAAGGCTGATTTCCCTGTATATTATTAGGATCAGTATCCTTTCCCCTACCATTAGAAGGTGTTGGTAAACCATACTCAACAATTTTACCATTTTCATCGTACACTAAAGGATGTAAATGTCCAGTTGAAGCAATTGTATCACCTTTTTCTGCCAAATCCTTCCTTGCATCTGCCCATTCTTCATTACCGATTTCCCCAGTTTTTTTTCCAGTAACTGTTTTCGAGGATGTCCCATTTTCTCCAAATAAAAAACCTTGTTCTGCCCCTGTTTTATCCTTTTTCCCAAAAGTATATATATCATCAATTTGATTAAGTTGACTATCAGTCACCTGATTGATCACATGTCCTTTATTAATGGCTTCATTCGCATCCACTTCTTTTTTACTTGTAGTCAGAACAATTTTTATATCTGTTTTACCATCGTCAACATGTTTTACAAGTTGTCCTTTTAAATTAAAATAATCAGTAAGCGGTCCTGCTTGCATCCCATCCGGGTCTACAAATACAATTGGATTGTTATATGCATAGTTATACGGTGTCCAGCGTCTGGAATTCTCCGCCAGCGGATCCATATTCAACCATCTTCCAATCGCCGCATCGTAATTACGTGCCCCTAAATCGTATAATTCCAGACCTAGTTCGCTGTTGAGCTCTTTACCGCCAAATTTGTATTTATATCCGGTTCCTGCAATTTCATTATAGCCTTTGTGTTTCAGACCGAATGGGTAATAATTGTTTTGCCTCCCCTTTTTTATTTTGTTTTAGTGTCGGCGAACCTCGCAAGCTCCGTTTCTTCTATTATTTCCGTAGCCGGGCTCTATGGTTCCATTTTTGTTTACATCGGCATATATCACCTTTATTGCACAGATGAACAAGTCATTCAATTATAAAGCTCCCTACCAAGGAAGCTTTATGTTACTTAATAAATCTAAAACTTATGGCCTTTGTTATTTAGATTTAATTACTTTTATTCAAATTGTGGCATTCTTTTTCTATAAGAAAGCATCCAGTAATTAGGATAATTATACAATCCTAAAACTCTATATTTAGTGTCTAATTCCACTTCTAAGCATTCACTATCTGTTTGAATTTTTAATACTTGTCCTTTTTTATTTTTAATATAGTAATATTCAAATGCAAAAGGTGTGGAGACTGGTGTGGAGTTAATTATTGTATCTAATATGACTTTATCATTTATTTTGATTTGAACCTTTGAATTAAATCCCGTATCAAAAAAGATGATGATATTATTTTTCTTTATTCCAAAAAGCTGATTATCCTTATAAATTTCAACCCTCTTTTCGTTAACATTACAATTGCTGTTAATTCTTTTTGTACTTCTACATGAAACACAAAGTATTATCAATATAATATAAATCCATTTCATTTTAATCTATTGGAATCTAGTTACTACTTTATCTATTTCTTTTATTTGTTGATCTGTAAGGCTTCTCCCATTAGTTGACCTTAAGGAAGGTTTAGGGTTTGCGTCGGAATTCATTATATTCTGTTTAATTGTTTTATTATCAACTTTCCCTGAATTTTGATTGATATCGCTTACAGGTTCTATTTTACTTTCCCATGGATGAGTCAAACCTGCTGAATGTCCTAGTTCATGTAAAGCTGTTCCTGAAATTGCAGAAGCTGATCTTTCCCTACCTTTACTATTATATGCAGATAATTTAATAGTATTCTTTTTAGTATTCGCAAATTTATCGGTTTGACCATTTGTATGCATGATTCCTCCATCTTTATTTTCTTTACTTTCATTTATTTGCTTAACTATATCAATAGTGTAATCTGCTGTTGCTTCATTAACTATTTCATAGGACATTGTTGCAGTATATCCTTCTATTTGTGAATAGGTAGCATCAAATTCATTTTTTATTTTATCAGCTATCTCTGTTATTTGTTCATTATTTAGATTAGCTGAATTAACTATTTGTACTTTTACATCATAATGTACATTATTTCCATCAGTCGATCTTATCCATTCTAACCCTTCCAATTCTCTTCCATCGATAACTCTGTTTTCTGCAAAATTATAATGTGATTGATAAGCATACTTTTCACTTAAAGGATCAATATTCATAAATCTTCCAATAGCATAATCATAGTTTCTCCATTTAAAGCTGTCCCAGTTTAATCCCAGCTCTTCATTTCGTTCCTGTTCCTGAAACTTATATTTTTCCGCTGCTTCACTACGGTTGGTGTTGGTGATTTCGTTATACCCTTTATGCTTTAACCCAAACGGATAATAATTGTTTTGCCTCAGCGTTTTTATTTGTTTTGGTTTCAGCGAACCTCGCAAGCTCGGTTTCATCTAATATTTCATTTGGAAGGTTAATACTGCCGTTTCCGTTAACATCGGCATAACTTAAGCAAACACTAAATTACTGTGTTTTTATAAAAGTCAAAGTTTAAAAATGTGCAACAGCAGTAAAGTGTTTTATAATAATACAGCCTCCATACGTTTGTAAAGAGGCTGTTCTAGTTAAACATTATTTTTTAAAATTAAATATGACAAAATCGTCGAAAAAACACTTACAATAAGAACCATAATAGTGTAGATATTTAATTGAAAAAGAGAAGTTATTACAAGTATGTATATAATTGATAATAAAAATAAATCTAATATTTTTATATATTTTCTAACAAAAATTATTACCATTAAGATAAAACTAATTAATAAATATATATAAAAAATGTATTGAATAGATATCCCTAAACTAATACTTATTTTATATTTAAATAAATCTTTTAGAAAATACTTTAATACGTTGTAAAATAAGATAAAAATAAAGATTTGTAGTGTTGGAAATTTAATCCAAATTGGTATATTTTTCATTGTTTTATATTATTAAAAACCTAAAAAGTAAGATTCGTTTTCATTAATTGGTTTTAATATATCTCGATTTTTAGCTCCATTTAAAGCTCCTCTCAAAATAAAATAATTATCATAGGTATTAGAATCATCTGTTTCTCCTCCTATTAATTTACCTTCTCCATATTCTTTACCCTTTTTAACCGTTTGCTTTACAGCTTCATTAGGTGTGCTTCCATTCTCTAATTTATCTGTTACATAATCTACTGCAAAAGGTATTTGACCAACTGCATCAGCCCAAAAAGGTGTCTCATCAACAGTTACTAATACATAACCATCAGCTCCTTCTTTAGAAGCCTTCCAATCTCCTGAACCTCCTTGTCTATATGAGATCATCCACCTGTCTTCTTTGGCAAACTTTAATATATCTTCTTTTGAAAAGTGTTTTACCTTATCAGTTGTCGATAATTCTTTTGTTTGAGATTTTAAAGGCATATAATTATCTGCCAAAGGCTCAAACCATTGATACCCTTTACTATACAACTGCTTAACTGTCATAGTAGAGACTTTTCTTTTCCCATCATTTAATGTAAATAAAGCTTTACCACTATTATCGGTCACAATTATATCATCAGGTTTCATACCATCAGGATCTGTAAATCTTATAGGATTATTAAACGCATAATTGTATGAACTAAACCTTCTCATTTCTTCAGCTTTAGGATCCACATTCAACCATCTTCCAATTGCCGCATCGTAATTACGCGCACCGAAATCGTATAAATCCAGACCTAATTCGTCGTTCAGTTGGTAAACTTCCCTGTTTTTCAAACAAATTAAAATTATTAAATTTAATTTGTAA
>JBEBOB010000026.1:0-39181 GCA_040396655.1 Flavobacterium sp.
CGGATTCGAACCGCTGTAGACGGTTTTGCAGACCGCTTCCTAGCCACTCGGACAAGATGCCCTTTAAGTTTACTGTTTGCAAATTTACTACAAAAAATGACATTTCAAAGTAGAAAGCCCAAATTATACGCGGAATTCTTCCATTACAACAGTAACTAACTCAACGTCACCGCCAATAGGAGGATTGATTTTTGAAACTTCGAGCAGTATTCTTGAAACCATAGGCAATTCATCAAAGATCCGCACTACAATCCGTCGGGCAACGTGTTCCAGCAGCTTTGACCTTATGGCCATTTCCTCTTTCACAATGTTGTTAAGGTGCACATAATCTACCGTATCGGCAAGTTCATCGGTTTCTGCAGATTTTCTGAGATCGGCCTTTATTTCAAGATCCACCCTGTAGTCAGATCCTATTTTGCCTTCTTCAATCAAACATCCGTGATAGGAGAACGTGCGGATGTTTGTCAATCGGATAATACCCATTTCGCTTAAATTTTATGAGGTAAAAATAACGCTTTTTTATAACATATCATTCAAAGCGGTAATCAACATTTTTTTGATAAATTTGTATACTTAATTGAGGAATATGTCAACAAAAGAAAAATCACTGAATTTCATAGAACAAATCATAGAAGAAGATCTAAAAAATGGTTTGTCCCAAGATAAACTGCGCTTTCGTTTTCCACCGGAACCGAACGGTTACCTTCACATAGGCCATGCTTCAGCCATCTGCCTGAACTTTGGGCTGGGCCTTGATTACAACGCCCCGGTAAATTTGCGCTTCGACGACACCAATCCTGCCAAGGAAGAGCAGGAGTTTGTGGATGCCATTAAGCGCGATGTGGAGTGGCTGGGCTACCGATGGGATAAGGAAGTTTATGCTTCGGATTATTTCCAGACCCTTTATGACTGGGCCGTAGTGCTCATCAAAAAGGGAAAAGCTTATGTAGACAACCTGTCTGCCGAGGAAATCGCCAAGCAAAAAGGAACTCCAACCCAGGCAGGTGTAAATTCGCCGAACCGGGACCGTTCTGTTGAAGAAAACCTTGAGCTGTTCGAGCGTATGAAAAACGGGGAATTTGCGGAAGGACAATATATACTCCGTGCGAAAATAGACATGGCCTCTTCCAATATGCTTATGCGCGACCCTATCATGTACCGCATCATCAACGCTTCTCACCACCGCACCGGCAGCGACTGGAAAATATACCCTATGTATGACTGGGCACACGGAGAAAGTGATTATGTAGAACAGATTTCCCATTCGTTCTGTACGCTGGAGTTTTTACCTCACCGTGAGCTTTACGACTGGTTCCTTGATCAGATATACGACGAAAATAAAGTACGTCCCAAACAACGTGAATTTGCGCGCAGAAACCTTTCACACACAGTGGTATCAAAAAGGAAGTTGCTGCAACTGGTAAATGAAGGACATGTTTCGGGCTGGGACGATCCGCGTATGAGCACCATTTCGGGCTTGCGCCGCCGTGGGTACACACCTGCAGCCATCCGCAATTTTGCGGATACGATCGGAATTGCAAAACGTACGAATCTTATTGATGTTTCGTTGCTTGAGTTCTGTGTAAGAGAAGACCTTAACAAGATTACCGACCGCGTAATGGCCGTTCTTGATCCGGTAAAGCTTATTATTACAAACTACCCGGAAGGACAGGAAGAATGGCTTGATGCCGAAAACAATCCGGAAGCTGAAGAACTTACATTCAGAAAGGTTCCTTTTTCGCGCGAACTATTTATCGAGCGTGAAGATTTCCTTGAAGAAGCCAACAGTAAATTCTTCCGTCTTACGATAGGAAAAGAAGTACGTTTAAAGAACGCATATATTATAAAGGGGGAAAGCGTTGTAAAGGACGAAAACGGCAACATTACCGAAATACATGCCACTTATGACCCTGATTCCAGATCGGGAAGTGATACGGAGGCTTCAAAACGCAAGGTAAAGGGAACCATCCACTGGGTGTCGACTGCGCATGCCATTCCGGCCGAAGTACGTATATACGACCGCTTATTCACGCACGAAAATCCGGACGGAAACAAAGAGATCGATTTTAAGGAGTACCTGAATCCCGATTCGCTCAAAGTTATCACCGGATATGTGGAGCCAAGCCTTAAAACCGCCAAAGCAGGAGATAAATTCCAGTTCCAGCGTTTGGGGTATTTTGCAGTAGACAAAGATACCACCGCAAACCAGCTCGTTTTCAACAAAACGGTCGGGTTACGCGATACCTGGGCTAAAGTAGAAAGCAAAGAGTAAAAAAAACCGGTAAGCAATGCTTACCGGTTTTTTTATTAAAGATTTAAAAGCTTCTTTATTCACCTTTGAGTGCCTCCGTAATCCGTGCCGGAGCCGTGTCATCGAATTCTCCTTCCCATTTGGCCACCACTACCGTAGCCAGACAATTTCCAATAACGTTCACCGAAGTTCTGGCCATATCCATGAGTTCGTCAATACCCAGTATAGCAGCAATAATGAACACAGGCAGACCAAACTGTTCCGCGGTGGCAATCAGCACAATAAGCGACGCACGCGGTACAGCGGCAACTCCTTTTGATGTAATCATCAGGGTAAAGGCTATGCCCAACTGCTGCCCCAGATCCAAATGCATTCCCGCAGCCTGCGCTACGAAAATCGATGCAAGAGACAGATAAAGAGAGGTACCGTCAAGGTTAAAACTGTAACCGGTCGGGATTACAAACGAAACAATTTTACGAGGTACTCCGAATTTTTCCATATTGCTCATTGCCTTGGGTAAGGCAGCATCCGAACTTGTCGTGGCAAAAGCTATCGAAACTGGCTCTTTTACGGCCTGTACGAACTTTGCAATAGGAATCCTGAGAAAGATCATTACGGGAACAAAAACCAGCAAAAGGAAAAGGATTAGAGCCAAATAAAGCGATCCAAGCAACATAAAGAGATTTTTAAGGATATCCACACCCAGATGCCCTACCGTATAAGCCATAGCAGCTCCAACGCCAATCGGTGCAAAATACATGATGACATTTGTAAACTTAAACATCACCTCCGAAAGGCTTTCAGTAAAGTCTACGAGCGGTTTGCGTTTCTTTTCCTCTACCATAGCCAGCCCGATACCGAAAAGAACCGAAAATACCACTACCTGCAGAACCTGGTTCTCATACATGGATTTAATGATATTCTCCGGGAATAAATCATAGATAAAATGAGCAAATTTATAGATTCCGTGAACGTGCTCGGGAAGATGTTCCAAAGCAGGGTCTGCTGCTTTCAGGGCCGGCAGCTCCTCATGCGGCATACTCTGAATATCGACTCCTACACCCGCGCGTGTTATGTTGATAACAGCAAGTCCTATAAAAATGGCGCACGATGTGGCGCAAAAGAAATACAGCATGGATTTCCAGGCCATACGCCCCACCTGCTTTAAATCGGAATGACCGGCAATTCCATATACCAATGTTCCGAAAATAATGGGTGCCACAATCGTTTTTACCAATTTGATGAATCCTTTACTCAACGGTTGCAATGCCATGGCGGCATTCGGAAAATCAATTCCCACGAAGACTCCCAGAATCATACAGGTTATGATCCACGTGGTAAGGTTTTTTCTGGAAAACGCATTGGCAATCAAACTAACGGCCACCGTCCAGCGGACAGCTAGCATCACTACGGGATCAATGGAAACAAGATCGAACTCGTATAGCAACGTGATGATGATGGCAATTGTTACAATAACCGCAGTGGCTATTCCTGATTTTGTTTTTAACATCTTATATGTATATGGTTGAAGGGCAAATATAAACAGAATTTTTTGTGCCTTAAAATCACAAGATAGTTAATTTAACCCCTTATTAACATCCGTAATTGAAAAAAAAATGGTACTTTTATAAGTATACAAGTTAACATTATTAAAAATCTAAAATAAATTCGTTATGGGAAAAACAGGAAGCACATTAGTAGCAATTTTAGCCGGAGCAGCAGTAGGAGCAGTAGCCGGAGTATTATTAGCACCGGAACAAGGTGAAAAAACAAGAAGAAAAATCTCTAAAGGTTTCAAGTCCGGAGCAGATGACCTTCACTGCAAAATAGACGAATTAAAAAACCAGGTTAAAAGCTTGATTTCTTCTAAAAAATCTGATTTTGAATCCTCTTTCAATTCATTGGTTCACAAAGCAGATGATAAAAAAGAAGATGTCATTGCAAGCCTTGAGCGCAAATTAGCCGAATTAAAAGGTGAAGCAGCTAACGCAGTTGATAAAGCAAAAGATTTTACGAACAAAGCAGCAGATAATATCAAATCTGAATTAAAATAAACGTATGGCTTTGAATGAAGAAATAAAAAATAATATTCAAAGCATGAAGTCTGAAGCCAAGGCCTTTCTAGATGCCAACATCGATTATTATTCGCTGTTGGGGTTTAAAGTAGTGTCCAAGGCTACAGGCTTTCTGTTAAAAGTTTTTGCAATAAGTCTTTTTATTGCTATTGCGTTGCTGTTCCTTTCATTTGCTGCTGCATTTGCCATAGGAAAAGCACTCGACAGCAATACCCTGGGTTTTTTAATTGTCGGAGGTGCCTATCTGGTACTTACCATTATCGTGTATGCGTTGCGTAAGACGATTATCGACGTTCCTATTCTCAAGAAATTCTCTAATATCTTTTTCGATTAATTATGAAGAAACATTATACCTCATATGACGAAGTGAACAAGGAGTTGGAGATTCTGAAACTGGAGCGTGAAATCAGTATTCGGAAAATAGGACAGGATGCAGAAGAAATCGTCGCATTCTTTTCTCCGGCCCAACTCATGAAACAAGGACTGACCTCTCTGGGGAGTTCCGTTAAAAATTCAAAAGGCATTAAGACTTTAGTCCTTACAACTGTTTTTAAATTTTTATTCAATAAGTTTTTTAAAAGACAAAACCACCGTTAAACGGTGGTTTTTTATTTATTTATATTTCGGGATTTCCCTGCGGTGTATTAAGATCCGTACGCGGCGGGATATTCCTTTTCGGCTGCTGGTAACCCTTTTCCTTTCCGTCACCGGACTTTTTCATAGCCTCGCCTACCTGATTGCTCGCCGTAAACGATGCTACCATATTGTTCAGCATATCGCTCCCGGCCTGTGGAGAATTAGGTAATAAGATAAGGTTGGAATTATTTTCGGCCCCGATAGACTGTAACGTATCATAATGCTGGGTAACCACAATAAGCGCAGAAGCTTCCTGTGAGTTAATTCCCACGCTGTTCAGTACATCAACCGACTCTACAAGACCACGGGCAATTTCCCTTCTCTGATCGGCAATACCCTGCCCCTGCAAACGTTTCGATTCTGCCTCTGCTTTGGCTTTGGCCACAATCCTGATGCGTTCCGCTTCTCCTTCGTATTCCGCTGCCGTTTTTTCACGATCCGCAGCGTTGATTCTGTTCATCGCGTGTTTAACCTGTACATCGGGATCAATATCCGTAATCAGCGTATTGATGATATCGTATCCATAAGTCGTCATGGCTTCGTTAAGTTCTCTTTTAACAGCAACCGCGATGTCGTCTTTGCGTTCAAATACGTCATCGAGTTTGAGCTTCGGTACTTCTGCCCTCACAACATCAAAAACATACGAGGTAATCTGGTCATGAGGATACTCCAGTTTATAGAATGCATCATATACTTTCTCCTGTATGACCTTAAATTGTACCGAAACCTTCATTTTAACAAAAACATTGTCTTTTGTTTTTGTTTCTATGATCACATCCAACTGCTGAATGCGCAGGTTCAGCCTTCCTGCAATACGGTCCACAAGTGGTATTTTAAACTGTAATCCTGAATTTCGTATCGACTGGTATTTTCCGAAGCGCTCAATAATAACAGCTGTTTGTTGCTTCACTGTAAAAAGTGACGCCAGAATGAGCAGCACTGCGACTGCGAGAATGTAAATTCCAACTCCCATAAATTAGTTTTTTGTGGAAGATACGAAAAAAGCCCCTTTTTTCAAAGAGACTTCCTTATTCTATTTTTTGTCCAGTGCCAGCATTACGGTACCGCCTTCCAACACACTTAAGTACTGTTCGTATTGCGGAAACTGTGCTTTTATCAATGGAATGTATTCCGATATATCGCTGTGTATTTCCATATAGGTATCGCTTTCTGCCTTGACAACTCCTTTTATCTCATATCCCATAACGTTCACCGTTACATTGTCCCCGCTTCGCTTGAATGCCTGCCCGTATTCCGTTACTTTACAGTCTGTTCCTTCGTAATGAAAGAATTTGGCAGAATCGTCTGACATGAGCTGCAGGTAATCCTTTGTACAACCTGTTGCATGTGGATAGTTAAGAGTGTAAAGAGGAATGATTTTTACGAGTTTAATCGTTTGGGGTTCCCATTCCGATTTTACCGTAACAGGTTGGTTGGGATTATTAGGGTTTCCCGGAGTATTCGTATCTTCCTGTTTTCCGGTATCATCAGATCCACATGATGCGAAAAGCAATCCTGCAGATAGTATTGTTAAAAAAAGATATTTCTTCATATTCATAATGTTAAGGTTGTGAAGATACAAAAAATATGTCTGCAAAAAAAAATCCCATTTTTAGGGAATGGGATTTAGAAAAATTTAGAAAAAAATTGTTGTTGTTGATATGAAAAAAATTATCATAAATGTGAGTTCGCAATTGGGCATCTGCTAATCACATTTCAAATTTAAAAATAAATATCTTACTTCAAAATTATTATATGTTAAAATTGTTTTTTAACATTATCCGAAATGGGCTATGGCTTTTTGAAGGCGTTTCACTGCTTCTTCCTTTCCGAGGGTAGCAATGATATCAAACAAATCCGGGCCCTTCATCTCGCCTACCATTGCAATACGCAGCGGCTGCATTATCTTGCCCATTCCAAGTTCATTTTGCTGAATCCAATCCTTAACCCTTGTTTCGATTACCTTTGCTTCAAACTCCGTTGTAGAATTTATAAGATCTGTTACTTGCTGCATGAGTTCCCCTGTATCTTCCTTCCAGTTTTTTGCCGCTTTCGGATCATAAGATTGCGGAGCCGTAAAGAAGAAATCTGACAATCCGTAAAGATCCGTAATAAGGTCTGCCCTGTCTTTTATAAGACCCACTACCTTTTCTACAACTTCCGTATCGGCATGTATTCCTTTGGCATTTAGAACCGGCATTAGATAAGAGGCGAGTTCACTGTTGCTTTTTTTAATGAGCACCTGATGGTTGAACCATTTGTTTTTTTCCGGATCAAATTTTGCTCCGGATTTATTTACGCGTGCCAGGTCGAAAGAAGCAACAAGCTCCTCAAGGGTATAAAGCTCCTTGTCGGTTCCATCGTTCCATCCCAGTAATGCAAGGAAATTTACTACTGCTTCCGGGAAGTACCCTTTTTCGCGGTAGCCTGTAGAAGCCTCGCCTGTTTCCGATTTCCAATCAAGTGGAAAAACAGGGAATCCAAGTTTATCTCCGTCACGCTTGGATAGCTTACCGTTACCAACCGGTTTTAATATTAAAGGCAAATGGGCAAATTCCGGAGCATCCCAACCAAACGAGCGGTAGAGTAAAAAATGCAGCGGAAGCGACGGCAGCCATTCTTCACCGCGTATTACGTGCGAAGTACCCTGTAAATGGTCGTCCACAATATTGGCAAGGTGATAAGTCGGCATACCGTCCGATTTAAAAAGTACCTTGTCGTCGAGCAACGACGTGTCGAAAGTAACTTCTCCCCTGATGATATCGTTAAGCACAAGCTTTTCATCAATAGGCATTTTAAAACGGATTACATAAGGATCTTCGTTATAAAGACGTGCTTCAAGTTCTTCATGCGGCATGTTAAGGGATGTTTTCAATCCATTGCGCACCGAGTGATTGTAAATAAAGGTAATCCCCTTTTCTTCTGCCTCTTTTCGCAATCCTTCCAGATCTTCTGCCGTATCGAACGCGTAATAGGCAAAACCTCTGTGTACCAGATCCAGAGCATATTCTTTATAAAGGTGCTTGCGGTCGCTTTGACGGTATGGTCCGAACTGCTCGTTTTTTCCGATTGTTTCATCGGGCTCTATTCCGAGCCATTTCAATGCTTCAAAAATATATTCTTCGGCACCGGGTACAAATCTATTCTGATCGGTATCTTCAATTCTCAGATAAAAAACACCGTTGTTTTTTTTGGCAAATAAGTAGTTAAACAAAGCCGTCCTCACACCTCCAATATGCAGAGGTCCCGTGGGGCTTGGGGCAAAACGTACGCGTACTTGTTTCTTCATCTTTTTCTTTTTTTTATTCAAAGATAATACTTGTTATCTTTTATCAATGAATGTTATGGGTTTTCTGCTTAAAGGATCGTAAACAATCTTCTGCAAAGTTAGCTCTTCTTCGAAAATAATCTGCGGTGTTACACGTAATCTTGCTCTAAAATAATCTTTAAGTTTTGATGCAAACTCATCGGATCTGTCAACTGAAAATATACGGATAAGGATTTCATCTGTTCCGATTTCGTTGGAGGAGATTTCGATAAGGTGCAGTTTAATTTCATTGAAATGAGCCACGGCATCGTGCATTGCCGGCGGGTACAGCGTAGTGCCTTTATACTTGATCATGTGCTGTTTCCGTCCTTCCACCGGGCCCAGCCTGTAGGTATTGCGTCCACATGAGCAGGTTTCGGAATGCCTGCGTACCATGTCGCCTGTTTTAAAGCGCAGTAAAGGCATTGCTTCGATTCCCAGTGTGGTTATAACCAGCTCGCCGGGCTCGCCATCCGCAACCGGGTTATCTTCTTCATCTACAATTTCCGTAATAATGAGCTCGGGATGGTGATGTCCCCCATTAAATGCCGTACATTCGGTAAAGGCTGCGCTCATTTCCGTGGAGGCGTAGGTTGAGAACAGGTCGATGTTCCACTTTTCGCGGATACGCTGTGCCAGCAGTGTAGGCTTCAGATCGGCCGTACGCAATGATTCCCCGATACAGATTGCTCCTTTTACAGAACTGTTCCTGTAATCAATATTATTCTCTTCGGCATACTCGATCATTTTAAGCAGAAAGGAGGGAACGGCTATAAGGTATTTTGGTTCGTACCGTATAATGGAATCCCATTGCAGCGGCGGAACTCCTGCGCCAACCCTTACGATTCCTGCTCCAAGCTTTCTCAATCCTAAAAAATATGCGAGTCCGGCCATGAACCTGCGGTCCATCGTCGTCATAAGCTGAACAAGATCGCCTTTTTGTACACCTGCACAGCGAAACGAAAGCATTTCATTGTAGGCCAGCCGTTCCAGATCGCCATCGGTAAGTCCAAAAGTTACCGGATCACCCAACGTGCCTGAAGTCGTGGCGTAATCCAGTATCTGCGCTTTATCCACACATATAAAATCAGCATTAAAAGATTGCAGGTCCGCCTTGGTGGTTACCGATACCTTCCGCAGGTCTTCAACTGTTTCAATAGTGCCGGGACCGATATTTTCAGACTTGAATTTCCGCTGGTAAAACGGAGATTTCTCCATCAAATAAGCAATCTGCTGCTTCAGCAGGTTGTTCTGGAATAACCGGATTTCTTCCGGACTTTTCTTTTCTATTTCTGGAATCATAGCCTTTTCTTATATTTTTCTCTTTTTTTCTCGATGTTTTTTCTGGCTCCTTCCGAGCTTATTTCTTTTTGCAGAGCTTTTCCGTACATAGCTACTGCTTTCTGCAGTTGATGCTGTACGGCGAAGTAATCTCCCAGCCTGTCATAGACCTCCCACAGTTCAGGATTGGAATGCTCCAGCCGGTAAAGCACCTCATCGGGCAGTACTTCACGGTTATGAACCGCGCATGCTACTGTGGCATCCAGTTCCCGATATATTTTATAATTATTAAAATCTTCACTTTGTACAAAATCAGAAGCCTTAAACTCCAGTTCTTTAACAGGTTTTAGTCCGGGTGTATTGAAAACCGTATGGAGATCGTAGGCATCGAACGCACCCAGTTGATAAGGGCTGTTTGATACCCACATTTTAAGCTCCGACGGTTTAAAAACCACGGCATGATGCGCCATAAGCTGGTTCAGGGCCTTTTCGTTCCCCAATCCTATATCCCTACCCCCGAGTCCCGAAACATCTCTTAAGGCTTCCACAACCGCTGCTTCTGAATATTTCCGGTCTTCAGCAAACAGTTCATCAAGCTTTGCCTTGCGGTAATAAGAATGGGATTTTTCAATCTGTTCCCGGTTTCTTTTGTCGTGCTCGTATTCAGCAGACTGAAAATGATTTGTACAAACAAGCCTGCCATTCGTTGTTTTGTAAACCCCAAATCTTTTAGGGCTCATTTCCAGAATAACGGCCCTGTTATCCTGGCTGCTACCAACAAGCAGCGATTCAGATACAAATACGCTGAACTTTTGCGCCAGCTGCTGTGCTTCTTCTAGATTCTGAGCATATTGCAGTATATAGCGTGCTACTATAGACACCGGTGTTTTCCCTTTTAAAGGAATCGATGACCTGCCCGCATTCAGCGTAACTGTAAGTCCCTTCTCGTTCATTCCTGAAACCACTCCAACCATACCCGGCCATGTTACCGAAGCATACCGGTATCCCTTTTCGGGGCTTATAAATTCTACAATCTTATTCTCGGCAAAAGCATCGTTTATATAAAAATCAAAATTACGGCCAATAAGCAATCTGCCGTCATCAGATAAATCATCCCATAATACAATCGAAGAACAACCTACAAGCATGAGATCCTGCATGGCATGCCCGATGTCGTGCGCACTGTGCAGCAACATATTGCGCTCAAAACCGGATCCCAGATCATCAAAACGATGAGATGCAAAACCGGATAAAGCATAAATTTCCTGCTTGTACTCCAAAGGCACTTCCTTCAGCATGTCCCTGTTGAACCATTTAAGGAACGAAAGCAGTTTTTTCTGACGGGATGGTTTGGAAACCATTTCTGCTACCTTATCAAAAAAAACCTTTTCCTGATTCGCGTAAAGTTCCTGCGTAAGCAATCCTTTCTTATATCCCAGATCATAAGGATCCCCGTGAATCCTAAGTTGCCAGTTGCCGTTTTCAGAACAATTCAGGATGTCTTCTTCCGAAAGTTTGATAGCCCTGTTTTCAAGATCGTGACGGTATTCTGCACTTTCCTCTGCCATATTCCGTATACCGCCACAGCCCGCCAGGAATAATAACAGAAAAAAAAGGAGGTAATTTTTACGCATTTCCGATTTTTTTAAAAACCTTGTCAAAAAAGTAATCTCTTCCCAACATTTCACCTACTGTCAAAAACCCCGTTACCGTAACTCCAAGGATGCCGTGAAGCCTTACATTCTGCCCGGTTAAATACAGGTTTCCAATTTTGGTTTTCGGAGAAATCAGCGTTTTCAGGGGATGTGCAGCTTCCTTTTGAAAACTGTACATGGTACCATCTGCCGATCCTATATAATCTCTATAAGTAAGCGGTGTTGATGTATGTACCGAAACCAGCTGTTCCCTGACCGAGGGAAAATATGCCGTAAGCATGTCAAGCATCTGTTCAGCTACTGCAGCCTTAAAAGTTTCATAGTTGTTTCCTCTTTCAGCTTTATCCGCTACGGTATTGATACTATGCTGCCATTGTGCTACAGCATCATAGGTCATATAGGTCATTAAAGAAATACTTTGCGCGTACGCATTGCCTTTTTCATGCGGATTCGTTGTAATGACCATCATTTCAGGCTTGAGACTGCTTTTGCCTGCATTACAAAAAACAGCTTCCCTATTTTCAAAATGATAGATATTGTAATTGAAATACGGGATGGTTTCCGGTTTTAGGACGATATGAACCGAAAATACCGACGGTGTATTTTTTAATGAACCTATACGCTTTATATATGGCTTATTCCGTTGTTCTTCACCGAACATGGCAAAAAGCTGAGCAAGATCAATATCCGAAACAAATTCGGAAGCTTTGTATATTCCATCTGCTGTTTCACAACTTTCTATCCTGTTTTCCTTAAAATTAAGCTTTTCCACCTTCTGATGCCTGAAAAGTTCCGCATCGTACTTTCGAAGCTGCTTCACAAATGCCTTTGTAAGCTGACTTCCTCCCTTTATACACCTCCACGCACTCTGAATATAGGAATTCACTGTTAAGGCATGTACATAAAAGGGCGTTCGGGCGTAATCTGCTGCATATAAAAAGCTGTTTCCAAGCAGTACCGACTGCAGTTCTTTATTGGATGTGATGCCATTCATTACCTCCTCAATAGAATGCTGCATAATGGACTCATTATATCCAAAGCCCTTTTGCATATTATATAACGGAAAGTGTTTACAATACTCCTTAACGGTTTCCATATACTTTTCTAAAGCCGCTGCCTCATTTGGAAAATACGGCAACAGTTTTTTGACAAAATGTTCATGGCCCTGTGCAAGCGGATAACGTAAACCATCATTTCCAAAGGCGATGACGTCAAATCCGTCCCGGTCCATTTGTTCAAGTTCAAGATCCTTTAGCACATCGAGGTAGCTGAAATATCCTGCCAGGTTTTCACCGGGCCCCAGGCCCCCTATATAATGTACACCTGTATCAAATATGGTTTTATCGCGAACGAATGTCTGCAGATTTCCGCCGTACTGATTGTTTTTCTCAAGTACGCATACTTTCCTGCCTTCCTGAGCAAGCAGCAAAGCGGTAACCAAACCGCCCAGACCACTTCCTATCACCACTACGTCATAACTCTTAATCTGTTTCATAACGTTCATAAATTTTCACTCCTTCCGTACCGGAATCTATGTTTCTGAAGCCCGGAAATTCCGGTTCAAACCCGCAGCATATTACTACGACCTTCCGCACCGATAATGGTACCTGTTCCCGAAACTCCTGTAAATGCGACAACAGCAATACGGTATTGCCTTTCCATAATTCGGTTATGCTTTCTACATAATTTATGGCAAATTTATTTACGATATAAGTCGTTCCGGCCACAGCGCGATGTTCCGAATTGATGTTAAAAGTAGTAACTTTCCTCGAAGGAAACTGGTTTACGAGTAAAAAATCAGTCTGCCCGTAATCGGATGTTATATGAGAAATGTGAACCTTGTCACCTATAAGCCCGAATAAGGCATGGTAAAGAAACTTGTTTTTCTTAAAATCTTCTTTTACGGTCTTTAAAATACCGTGCTCTTTATAGAGAAAATTCAAAAAAAGCTTTTGTCTGAAATAATCAGGGCCTTCCGCTTTCAGACGTATACAACGGTATTCTTCCTTAAAGTGCCTGCTGATCTTTTTAGTACGCTCTGCATAATTAATACCGAATTTTTCATCGTCCGGATCCACCGCTTCCCCAACATAAACATGGCAGTCGGTATCATAAATAATGAAATCTCCTTTGGGCAGTAAGTCGGCATTTCCGTGAATATACACGGGCTGAACAGGTAGTTTCAGTTCTTCGGCCATAAAAAAGGCTCCTTTATGAAAGCGTCCTATTTCAGAAGTCCGGGAGCGGGTTCCTTCAGGAAAAATCATTACGGAAAATTCGGTTCCCAACCTGTTTTCCAAAGGTTCCAATCCTTTTTCGACACCTCGTGTAGCAGGATAGAATCCCAGGAACTTAACTGCCCTTCCAAAAACAGGCGATTTGTAAACCCAGTCGTTGACTATGTAGACGATTTCGGATTTTGTCATTCCGATAGTCAGTGAATCCAGGAATGAAGTATGGTTGGCAATAATTACAGACTGTTTCCGGAAACGTTCTTTATAAAAGATCTTTTTATCTACCGTAGGCTTAAGATACAATACCGATTTCATATATGCCGACATGATCTTTCCGAAAAGCAGCCATTTCCTTTCTTTTGACAAAGGCAGTATCCAGAAAATACAGCGCATGAAAATCGATACGACCAGACTGGCCAGAAAATAATACGCAAACATGAGAACAGATTGTACTATAAGCCAAAGCGTCACAGGCGACAATCCTTTTCGGACCCGGTTGAAAAACAGGAACCGATACAGAACAGGATACAGTACAAAGGTTATCAACACTGCCACACTTACCCCGACTAGGGCAATAAGCGCGATGGATTTCAATGCCGGATGTTTTGCAAATACAAGGGCTCCGATAGCCAGTATGGTAGTGAGTACAGCCAGGATAATGGATGTTCGGTACAGCGGCATTTCATCTTTACCGTCGGTATATTGTTTCTGCAGGGCACTGGTCATAAAAATAGTAAAATCAATTCCATGACCGAATACCAGAGTACAAACAATGGTACTGAATATATTAAAGGGTATGTTCAGCAGCCCCATTAACCCCGCTGTAATAAATCCTGTAAGCGCTATAGGAACAGCTGCGGCCAACACCAGTTCTATCCGTCTGTAGAAAATAAACAATATGACAAAAACGGCTATAAATGAATACGAGACCAATGAATTAAAATCATTGACAAGATACCCCAGATACTGCTCGTTAAGCGCCTGCCGGTCAATAATGAGTGCCGGGAGCCCCTTCATTTCCTCCTCAAACTTCCGCATGAAGGCATTTCTCTGACCAGGATCAAGCGTTACGACTGTAGAGACTATATAACGGTTTTTTCCATGGATGAATTCGCGCGAAATCGTTTCATTGAACCTTTTCAGCGTATCTAAATTAATTGTTCCGTACTTTTTCTCCAATGCCCTGTAAAAAGCTTCATGGGTATTGTTATTAAAGCCCCTTGCCACACTTGCCTGTTCAATTGTTTCCCTGGTGATACGGTTACGCTCCGGATTCCAGAAAACGTTCCATCGCCGTAAAGCTTCCTGCTGCTGGTCTTTTGAAGGAAGTAGTATACTTACAGACTGTACATTCTTCACATTTTTAAAACGCTCCAGCCTCGTATATACTTCATCATTCCACCTGAGTACCTCGTCCTGATCTTTTCCGTGTACTGCCACAAATAATGTTTTGGCCACCTTATGATCGGCATACAGCTCTTTTTCCGCCCTTTGCTGTTCTTCGGGCATATAGTTGATTTTTGAAAGATCTCCGTCGAACACTACCTTATGATAAGTAAAGACGCTTATAATAATAAGCAACAGGCTCAGTGCCAAAAGGGCCTTATTTTTTTCAAACGGATAACGGGCTACTCTGTCGATTGCATGATTATGCTGCAATGTTTTTCCTTTGTATACATGCGGCAAGATAATAAGGGTGAATACAGCCGTAGCCACAACCGAAATACTTGCAAAAATTCCAAGATCCACCAAAGCTTCCGAATGAACGAAAAGAAGGCATAGGAAGGCCACAGCCGTTGTGGTACTGCTCATAAGCAGCGGCCTTGTCACATCCTTTAAAAGCAGTTTCATGTTTCCGCTGTTTTTGGAATGTGTGAGGAAATGCAGGGCGTAATCAATTGTAATTCCAATGAGGATTGCCGCAACCGACAACGAAATCGCCGAAATACCGGTTCTTAGAAAATACAGGCAAAGCAATCCGAAAAAACCGCCAAAAACAGTTGGAATCATTACAATTACTGGAACCCAAAGATTCCGGTAATAAAAAACCAGCAGCAGCATAAGTGCCGATACTGAAATAGCTACTGTGGTAAGAATATCATGTTTGATTTGTTTTGCATTGGCCACCGCAATGAAGGGAGAACCAAAATAAAGTACTTCCACATTGGGATGTTCCTTTTCAACAACCTTACGGATCTGTTCGAGCTTTTCAGTAAAAGATTCGTTGTGTTCTGTTTCGCTTCCTCCATATACAGGGTCTATAAACAGCATAATTTTGGCACCGTCATGTGTATACAGATAACCGTTTTTGAATTTATAATCTCCGCCTCCCTGCAACTGCTGCATTTTTCTCAGAGCCAGGAACGACAACTGCAGCGGATCACGAACGACGACTTCTTTCATAAACCCGGCACTTCCTTCGGTAAGCAGTTCATAATTGCGCTGTACCTGCAATGCAATGCTGTCCTTATTTAACCTTTTTTCAATGCTTTGGTAATCGGCTTCGTTCAGATAAAGCGGAAGGTGGCCGTAGACAAAATCAAACGAGTTACGGAAAAGATCTTCATCAAGCGTTCCCTGTACGGAACGGTAGTATTTTTTTAACGACGGCAAAGTATCGCTGAAGGCCTGTATGGCATTTTCAAGATCGTCGTCTGAGGTTTTCTCCTTTTTTTTGAAGATAACCGCTATCTTATCGGCAAAATTCATTTCGCTTATAAGCATTGCAGACGTATTATCCTGGCTGTTTTTAGGAAGGATACGGTTAATGTCTTCATTAAAGGCCATACTGCGCACAACAAATACCGAAGCAACCAAAAACAGCAAGGTCAAGAGGAGTGCTGTTTTTGGATATTTTTGAATTTTTTGAAATATATAATAAAATCCGTTAAACATTTCGGGTGTTTTTTCTGTTACAGGCACGCAGGAATGCATAACATCCTAATCCTGAGATCACCGCCATAAAAGTAGCCAAAATAAAGCTACCGGCAATATACTGCACCAGGTGAAGTTTTACTGATTCATACGTGATGCTGTTGAAATTTAAGTCAGGTTCTTGGTCAGAAGGAATGAGAACCCCTCCTATTTTTAAAGATACCCAGACTACCAAAGGGATCATCGGCGGAATACTGATATTTGATCCCACGAACGAAATAGCCTTGTTAAGCCGGAAAACGGCAGCCAGAAAAATAGACAGAAACGTCTGCAATCCCCATACGGGAATGATTCCTAAAAACACTCCCAGTGCCAGGGAAGCGGCTTTTACCTCGTCGCTGTCGTTTGTCTGCAGGATGTCTTCCTTTACAAAATCCTTAAAGCTTTTTTTTTTGAATTTTCTGATGAAATTGCGAGGCTTTATGTACAGCAGCGTGATGATGACCAAAATTGTATTGAGAATACTTATACGCGTAAAATCACGAAACGGACGGAAATGCGACACCCGCTCGGCAGGATCATACAACACGCGTACCGGAACGTTTCTTACCTCAACTCCGTTCCAGGCTGTACGCACGATAATCTCAATTTCAAATTCAAATTTTTCCGTAAAATACTTTACCGGAATCTCGTTCAGCGGATACAGCCTGTATCCCGACTGTGTATCTGTAAGGCGGATCCCGGTTTCGAACCAGAACCAGAAATTGGAAAACCGGTTTCCGAAACTGCTTTTTCTGGGAACGCTTTCGTGCATCATATTACGACTTCCGATGAGTAACAGCGGCTTAGATGACTTTTCCATCTCTTCCAGAAAAACAGGAAGGTCATCCGGATAATGCTGTCCGTCCGAGTCGATCGTTACCGCATATTCAAATCCCTGCAGGCGGGCCTGTTCAAAGCCGTTCTTCAGTGCATTTCCCTTCCCTCTGTTCTCCGGAAGCTGCAGAATATGCAAAGCGGCATATTCTTTTAGCAGTATTGAAGTTTCATCTGTACTGCCGTCGTTTACGATAAAAATATCAGCTGTATACCTTAAAACGCCGTCTATTACGCGTTTCAGGGTTTTGGCATTGTTGTAAGTAGGAATGACAACACACCATTTTTTTTCAGATGTCGTAACCACATCCATTATAGTTTTTCACTTAATAAAGCACTTACCTTTAAGGCTGTTGTTTCTTCAAAACCCGCTGAGGCCTTTATTTTGTATCCCGATTCACTTTCGGTAACAAGAATGTTTATATTAAGCACTGCATGGATTTCAGGATTGATAAGAGCCATGAACTTTACATTGCTGCATTCTTTTATGAACAGCTTCTTACCGACTCCCTGTTCTGTAAGCTCTTTCAGCAACTGCAACATGCATACCCCCGGCGTCACGGGATTGTTCGGAAAATGTCCTTTAAAAATCTCGTGTTCGGCGTTGAGCTCCACTACAGCATTAAGTTGAAGTGCATTCCATTCTGCTTCTAAAACTTTGTAAAAACCGGGTAACAGCATAATTTTGGTATAAAGTGCGAAAATAAGGATTTATTTTAAATCTTAAAAACACAGACGCAAATGCCGTGCCGTATCTCATACCGGAAGTAAATAATCCGCAATGGGACAAATTGGAACCCCATATCAATCTGGAGATGGTATCCCGGTTAAGTCCATTTCATTATTGCGCAATTTAGGCTTTATAAGGATTCCCCTTTGCCGTTTCAAGATATGCTTTAAGGCTGTTAAGGAACTGTTTCCACCCGGCCGTACACAATGTATAACATTCCACATCAGCGTTTAACCCAATATGCGTAAGACGCAGTTGGGTACGGGTTTCACCGGGAATGATTTCCCATATTATGGTGGTACCTATCCATTCTTTCTGATTCCGAAGTTCCGGAACCGCAATCAAGGAATCTTTTACCTCCCAGGCAACTTTTGCATTCTCTGCTAGTTCCATCACCTGCATGGTTTTGAAAATATTATCGCCAAAACGTACGGTAAACTTATCCTCAATCCTGTCTGCCCTGCCTTCAAACAAGGTTGTCCACCAAGATGTTATTTCATTTGTCACGGCACTGAACACTTTAACGGGTGTTGTATTCAGGACAATTGTGGTGCTGTAATGTTCCATATTCCTTTTTTTACAAGTTTACAAAGGAATATGGAGAAGAGAATTGCCCTGTGGCAAAAATTTCATCTTAAGCTATTCCTGGTCTGAATGTTAGGAACACCTTCATCTTTACAAGATGCTGTTTTAAATAACATCATCACAGTAATTCATTTCAAAAAAAATCATCTTTGCAAGTAAGCATTTGCTTTTTAGCATAAACAAACCTCTTTCTCAATACAATATAACAAGATAATGCTATTTTATTATGCATTATTTTAGTTAGTTTTAAACCGTCATTACAATACCCATTGAAATCAAAATAAGTTATGAACTTTCGAGACATTCCTTTTCAAAACCAGCGTATTGCGGCCATAATGGACGATCATATACTTTTTGGAGATTCGTTTTCCCTTATCCTGGAAAAACTCAACCTCTTTAAATCTATACATACTTTTCACAAGGAAAAAGAATTTCTGCAGTTTGTAGGTTCCCTACACAACGAACCTCTGTTCCTGTTCATTGATTACTATCTCAAGGATCAAAACTCCCTGCCCCTTATCAACGATGTTAAAAGACTGAATAAAAAAAGCAAAATCATTGTAGTTTCAAGCCTGACCAACCCGCTGCTTATAAAGAATATCCTGGATTATCATCCCCAGGGGTTTATAAGTAAATCTTCCGGTGTTTCCATTATAACAGAATGCATCCGGTCAATTGATAACGGGAAGATGTTTGTTTGCCCGGAAATCACAGATATTATTTCATCCTTTTCCGGATTGAAAGATATCCCGTTTACCCCCAGGGAACTGCATATCCTTAATTTATTTGCTCAGGGACTTTCTATTGACCAGACTGCCGATAAAACGTTCCTGAGCAGGCATACCGTTGTAGCACACCGCAGAAAGATGATGGAAAAAACAAAAACACATTCTATAACAGAACTTTTAGCCTATTGCCGGCAATTAAACCTTATTTAAGAATTTCTATAAAATATCATCCATGAAACTGCCCTTATTAAGAATCTTCTTTCTTTTTCATATCTGTGTTTGTTCCGCACAAAAAAACGATTCGGTTGCCTATTATTTTAAAAAAATAAACACAGCGTATCACAACAAAAAAATTACCGACACCGCCTACCTTTCAAAAGTAACCCAGCTTAGTTATGACCTGTTGGCCAAGGGCATTCATATTAAAACTACGACACTCCGTGACTATTTATCACAATTTGAACAGATTGCGTTTTCGAACAAGAAGTATGAGAAGTACCGTATTCAATACTACACTATGCTGCTCAATAATTCCGCAATGTTCGATAAACGTGGTGCAGCGATGTACTTTGCCGAAAAAATTGGGCATGAATACAAACTTCAAAACCAGTATTCCCTTGTTGAAGCTGCAGAAAAATGCAGAATCTTTGTTACCCGGAAAAACTATAAAAAGGTCATTGAAACGTATAACAAGGAAAAAGCCTTCATCAGTAACATTCCCTATTTACTGGAAAAAAACCGCATCGAGCCACGTATTGCTCTTGATGCTTTCCACATAATCGAACCTGTAAGTGCCGTTTATTGCGAATTCGAGGACAACAAAAGCCTTTCTGAGATTTATGATGTTACTTCAAATATTGTCAACGCTCTTAAAAAAAAGAAATTACCGCCTGATTACCTGCTTCAGACAGAAGTGCAGCTTTTAGAGCAGGAATTCTTTAAATCAAATATCAATAAAAATTATAAAGCCGTCGATGCTGTTTTTGAGAAGTTTGATTCTCTTAAAGAAAAATACAGAAGCAAAACCAATGTCCATTTTATTGAGTATGCGCTTATTGAGTTGAAAACAGATTTTTATACAAGAACCAGACAAACAGACAGTGCGGAACTTTACATAGAAAAATATAAAAATATTGCCCCGCTTCTTAACAATGATATTAAGGAAAGGTTGCTGCTTTATGCTGCCGAAATTGATTTTATCAAAGGCAATTATAAAGATGCCTATCTACATATGGAAAAAGCCAATGTCATCAGTGACAGCATCAAAACTCAGCTGACAGGGGAATTAGATGATTTGCTTTATTCATTCACAAAAGCCGAGGATATGAAAAATGCTCTGGAACAGGCAGAAAGCACAAAGCAAAGGCAGAGAATACAGTTTTTTAGTATCTGTATCCTTTTTCTGCTCATAATTTCAGTTATCGTATGGGTAAGGATACGAAAAAACAAAATCATTCAAAACAGGATCGACCGCTTAAACAATATTGCCAATATCCAGATAGCCACTATGGAAGAAAAGGCTTTTCAGGCTGTGAAAAACGAACAGATGCGCCTTGGGGAAGATCTTCACAATTCAGCAGCCTCCTCTCTTTCTGCTATAAAGCATCAAATTGAACTGCTGTTGCTAGAGGATGGTACTGATGATAGAGCACAACTGACAAAAATACTAAAACAGGTGGAACACGTTTATGAATTTACGCGACACAAAAGCCATGAATGGTATTCCTTGTCGGATAAAAAAGCGGAAGCTTTATTTTATCAGCAGATTCATACCAATCTTGAAATGATTTTCCCTTCCCCTAATTACAACAAAACTGTAGAAATTGATCAGGATGTTTTAGAAGACATTACTTCCGTTCAGAAAATTGAATTGCTCAAAGTTATACAGGAAGCACTTGCCAATATTATAAAACATTCCAAAGCCCGTAATATTTCCTTGCTGCTGTATAGGGAAAATGACCATTCTGTTTCCCTATTTATTAAAAACGACGGAAACTTTACCATAAAGAAAAACAATGGTTTAGGAATTAAATCGGTTATTTCACGGATTTCCAATATGGGGGGAACCGTCAAAATTGATACCGCTGACGGATTCGGGATTCTTATAAATTTACCTCTTGCTTAATTGTAATGATGCAACAGGCTGTATCCATCAGGCTTAACAGCGCGATATACCAGAAACAGCTTGTTCCTTTTTCCACTTGGCAACGGTATTCCGACTTAATTTAAAATGGCTTGCAAGCTGAATGTTATTCAACCGATTCTCTTTCTGATAATTTAATATCTTCATTACTGTTTGCTCATCATACGAGCGGAACGATTGATTCTTAAAGGCATTATGCTTTTTTTCACTGAAAATAAGTTTGTTCAGTTCGATTACATCCAGGGCATTAATTTCCGGTTTATTGAGGATATAGGCACAGGTCTGTTTTTTTTCCGGGTATTTTCTGTTTAACAGGTCTGTATAAATTTTTCTATAGTTGGGCTTCATACTGTTGTTTGTATTTTTGCATCCAGCGGTTTAATGTTGTTTTGGGTATATTGTATTCTTTCATTATATCACTGGCGGTTTTTTCTCCTGTTTGTAGAAGTTCCAGAATAAAATCGATTATTTCTACGGTATAAATACTCTTTTTAAACCGCGGAACTTCATTCCCTCCCTTATTTCGTAATGTTTTTTTTTCCGGATATATGGTGGCATACAATATAAGGTGTTGCGAATAAACCCGGAAAAGATCATATTCTAAAAGTTTACTCCAAAGCAGGAGTAAATCGGACCCCAAATCTTTGGATTCATACATCTTCCTTATTTCACCAGGAGTTTTTTTTAAGAATTTAACAATGCGCTGTTCGTCTATCTCTTTTTCCCTGGTAATTTTAAGGATAACCGCACCAATATGAATGTCTTTAAAATTCGAATGCATTTTGTAGAATCGTTTCAACTTCTTTTAGAAACCTAACCACATAATACTACCTCAATTGTAGTGGTTAGCCTTTCTGTCCCTATTACACTATAAAAATGAATTCAGGTTTTACCTAATGTGGTTGTTAAATTCAAAACTTATTTATAAAAACTTAATTTTCTTATAATAAAAGACTTTATTACAGTATAACAGTCATAATAATTTACAACGAGTTAAATTAGCAGAAAAGCAAACGATATGAAATAGCAATAATTTGTTATTCTTTTCAGAAGGACTGTAGTACCGTACCTGCTCAAAGCGTTGTGGTATTCGAATAATAATCAGAGAATCGTATGATGAATTATGATGTAAAAACACTAAAATAAAGAGTGAATGAAAAACTGGGATTGATTATGATCTGTTGATATTCTAAAATTTATCTTCATTAAAATCAATTAGATTCCGCATTTTTTGTAATTAAATTTTCTGGAATAGCTATTGAGATTTCTGCTCCATTTTCGTCACTATTTAGAACAAAGACTGCCTGGAACTTTTTCAATCTGTTCTTCATATTGCTCATTCCCATCGTATTTTGTTTGGAAGCTGAACCAAATCCTTTCCCATTGTCCTTAATCGTAACGCAAAATTGCCCTATTTCCCTATAAATCCACAACTCTACCTGCGTTGCCTTAGCATGCTTGATAATGTTTGTGAATGCTTCCTGTATGACCCTGATTAATTCTGACCGGAACTCTATAGAAGTATTTATAAGAGAATAATCATCGATCTGGAGGTTAAGCTCATAGTATTTTTCAGGAAAAGCAATATGAGCCAGATGCATAATATATTGGCAGAACATTTCCTCATTCGGTAATTGGGCTGCTTCAAACAGATCATGACTTTTGTTGCGCACCTTACTGAATGCCAGGTGCATCATGTCAGACAGCTGTATCAGTTTTTCCTTCTTCTCGTTTTCTTGAGTATCCAAAATCTGCAAATCTATGTTATATTTAACAGCTGCCAGCGTACCGGCCAAATCATCATGTAGGTTTTGCGAAAGGCGTTTCTGTTCTTCTTTTCGTACTTCAGATTCAAACTGTTCCATCAATGCAATTTGGATGCTGGCAGTATCATTAAGGTCTTTAACCGTTTGTTTCAGCTTTCTGTCTTTTAAACGCAATAATATAGCACTTATTATAATGATAACGGCTAAAAGTAAGCTAATTACCATAATCCATGTGTTTTTTCCTTTTTCTCTATTTCACTTTTTTCTAATGCCAAACGGTGATGTTCTGCTTCGGTTTGTGCATAAAGTAAGTTATCCATTTCTTCTGACAATTCTGCCTGTACCTTAAATGATTCTTCCAACGCATTGTTTAACAATTCGTACGCCTTTTCCGGGTTGCCTTTTATGGTTTCCAGCCTCGCCCTATGCCGATTGATCAATATCTTTTGATTTTGTGCAAACTCAACTGTTTTTTCCAGTTTCTGAATATAAAAAGAGGCACTGTCAACTTGCTTTGTGTCCAGAAAATAACCTGCCTTCCAGTCTGACAGGTTGTAAGCGAATTCGTCGCCAATGAGAACACCTTTTTTTACCAAAGCTTCCAGTTTGTTTAAGGCAGCCTTTACATCATTTTTCTTATCTAGGCCACTTGCTTTGAAAAAATCGAATGCGATCGCATAATACTTAGGAATTTGTTGCGAACTATTAGAAGTCATTGAATCTCTTTCAACACTTTGGATCAAGGAACTCGCAAGTTTATGTGCTTCTTCACCCTTTAAGGTATCTTTTCTATCAAAGTACGTATTAATAATTGGAGACAGTATACGCAGTGCATCCATTCCGTCCCAGTAATATATTTCGGGTTGCTTATTAATTTTGACAGACAGTTCTTGAATTAGCTTCTTATGTTTTTCGTAAGTTTCAATCTGTTTGTCTTCTCGATTAGCTAAGCCATAAATGTACATTTTAATACCTAGTTCGACAAAAGGACGGGGCATACGCTCCTTTTCACCTTGTCGCGCTATTTTTTCAGCATAAAAAACGGAAGCTCCCCATTTACCAGATAAATATGCATTGTTCAGCAAAATTGTAAAATAATCAATTCTGAAAGACCCATATTCCTTTTTACTCCATGCAATTTTCTCGTATTGCTTAAGGTTCTCAGCCATTTCACTAATATTGTAAAATTCGCCTTTATCTAAAGCTGAAGAAGCTAACGAGTCTACCAAGGACATATAAACTTTATCATTTAATTTACCCGATAAATACAGTGTTGTTGCTTTTTTAAAACTTTCATTCTTCTTGTAAGGTTGAACACCTGTTTGTGCATAAAAATTTGTTACGATACATAATGTAACAAATAAATGAAGTATTGCCTTTTTCCTCATAAGAAACATGTACCAGCTAACTATATTTACCGAATAATTTATACTAACCATTAATTGAAGGTTTGACAAATATTTTTACAAATATGCTATATTTTTTTACTGATTTAGGAACAGGATAGAAAAATTTATTCTTGAGAAACTTCAACACCACTATTTAGATGTCTGTCATACAATATAAAAAAATGTAAATGCTGATCAGATAGAACCAATCAGCATTTACATTTTTTTCAATACAACCCAATAAAAATTATCTTGTTGTATATCCGCCATTAGCAAAGATGGTCTGCCCAGTAATCCACCAGCCGTCCGTTACCAAGAATTCGACCAATGGCGCTATATCCTTAATATCAGTCAGTCCGCCCAAAGCTGAAGCTGATTTATGATAAGACACCGCATCATCTGATTCCTGACCATAAAAAAACGGCGTATCCATAGGTCCCGGAGCTACGGCTGTCACAGAGATCCCTCTTTCCCCAAACTCTTTTGAAGCTGCTCTTGTGAAATGTTCTACCGGTGCCTTCATTCCCGCATAGGTAGAATACAAGCCTGTGTACGCAGCCAGCAATGAGGTTAAAATAGTGCAGATTTTGCCATTATTGTTCACTTTTTTACCTGCTTCCTGAAGAAAGAAATAGGCCACTTTTGAGTTTATATCAGACATTGCATCATATTCTTCTTCGGTTGTATCAACAAAAGGTTTTTTCAATACCATACCAACCGTATTGATCGCAATATCAATTCCTCCAAATCGAGCTATGGCCATGTCGAAAAACTTCGTCACATTTGCCACCTTGGTTAAATCGCCCTGAAAAAGAAATGCCTCTGCCCCGAGTGCCTGCACATCGGCCAAAGTCTTTTCGCTTTCTGCTTTTGAACCTTCACTGTTATAATGAATGGCCAACTTTGCGCCTTTTGCTGCAAAATTTCTGCTTAACAGCGCTCCCAGATTCTTACCACCACCTGCAATAAGAACCACTTTCCCTTTTACATCGTTGTTTCTCATGATAGTTTTTTTCCTAAAATGTGTTCTTACAAAAACTTTAAATTTTGTTATAAATAAATTTAACAAACTGTTTATCAGCAATCAATAACAATAATTTGCTACATTCGTAACTTTAATACTTATAAAATCCAAGACCACTTTAAGCCAAAATTTTTGTGGCAGAACTCATTGTTAAAACCAAACAGCTGAAAGCAGCGTACACAGACGGATATTTTAACTAAAAATTCAATAAACTCTGTTGTAACAAAGGGCTTAAAACTTAAAAGCGTTACCATAAGGTAACGCTTTTAAGTTTTAAGCGCCTGTCCGGCTCCTACATGTCCATGATAATAAACTCAGATCGGCGGTTTGCCTGATGCTCTTCCTCGCTGCACTTCACACCATCGGCGCACTTGTTGATCAGCTGACGTTCCCCGTAGCCTTTCGCTGTTAAGCGCGATGCCTCGATGCCTTGAGAGATCAACCATTCACGGGTTGATTTCGCACGTCCGTCTGATAACCTGTCGTTGTATTTGTGTGATGCACGACTGTCGGTATGAGAGCGGATATCAATTTTCATCGTCGGATATTCTTCGAGTACTGCCAGTATTTTTGCCAGCTCTACTGCTGCATCAGGACGGATGTTGTATTTGTCCAAATCAAAATAAATTGGGTTTAGTTTTAATACCTTAAACAGGTCATCGCCTTTCTTCACTTCGGTTTTACGACGTTCCAATACGACCGTATGCTCGGTTACACCGCTTTCCTTGTTCATCAATACAAAGTCTTCTTTAGTGGTGTAATCGGTCTTTTCTATTTTTAAACGGTAGCCTTCCCCACATTTGAATTCATTGTTGAAAACATAACCATCATTCTGGTACCGGTTGCTTGTTTCCTGTTCATTGTACAACCTGTCGTACAGGGTTACGGCTGCATCCGGTATGATGTTGCGTGTTTTGAAATCTATTACCTTTAATAATAATTTCTGCATGCATTCCAACTGAAGGGGTCTGATTTCTGTAAAACTGTAGATATCGTCGTTCCCTTTGCCTCCGTCGCGGTTACTCGAAAAGAAGCCCTGTCTGCTGCCAGCATCAATATAATATGCAAAATCGTCTGCATTGCTGTTTACCGGTGTTCCTACATTGTTTATTTCTCCGGGAACGCTGTTTCTGTCCAACTTTACAGCATATACATCCAAACCTCCTAAACCTATGCGTCCGTCGCTTGAAAAATACAGCTCTCCCGTTGGTGTTACAAACGGAAAGGTTTCGCGCGCTTCGGTGTTGATGGCCGCTCCCATGTTTACAGGTCCGCCAAACGCTCCTGATGGATGGATTGCCACCTGCCACAGATCCGATGCTCCGAATCCTCCGGGACGGTCACTTGAAAAATACATCGTTGTTTCGTCCTTACTTAAAGTCGGATGTGCCGTATTGTAGCCGTCCATGTTAAATGACAATTCCGTTATGTTCTCCCACCTGCCGTTTATATTTTCTGCACGGTAAATTTTAAGGTTGGTATTTTTGTTGGCGTCGTACTTACGGGTATTGTTGATGTAGTTGTTTCTTGTAAAGTACATCGTGTTGCCGTCTTTGGTGATAACTGCCGTTGATTCGTTGAGAGGTGATCTTACTTTTCCTTTCAAACGGATTACCTTATCGTCTTTGGTGGCTGTCGCTGCTACGCTGTACAAACTTGTAAAGGCATCACCTGTCCACGTGTGTTCCCGCTTACTAAGGCTTCCTGTGTCGCGTGCGCTTGTAAAATACAACTGACCGTTGTACACATAGCTTCCGAAATCGGCAAACTGCGTGTTGATATCCAGGTTGTTTACCTCATCATACCGCCCGGAATTTGCCTGTATCTGTTTCTTCAGTTCGGCTTCGTTCTTTCTTATCTGTGCAATCTTCGTATTACTGCCCACTTTACTTACAAACTGGTCGTAGTAGCTTTTTGATTCAGCTTCTTTACCCGTATGCTGCAATGTTTGTGCATACCGGTAATAATACTCGCTTGCAGGTGCTTCACTGCCGTATTCGCTGAACAAACGTTCATAATGTTTTTCTGCTTCGGCATAACGTGCGTTAAAGTAATAGGCATCACCTAACTTTTCAAGCAGATCTTTACTTACGTAACCGCGCTTGGCCACTTTTTCATAGATGCTGATGGCATCTATATATGCCCATTGATCATATTCTTTACCGGCTTTCTTTAAACCTGCCTGTGCATTCATTGCCGTGTTCCCCAGTAAAAAGGCGGTGAACAAGGCGGCTGTGTATATTCCTTTTTTCATATCCTTTGGTTTTAGAAGAAGCGCGGCGAGTTCACGCGGCGGTATTTGTTAAACAATTCGAAACGCAGAAAGATCTCGTGTGAACCGTTATTATAGTTTCTAAGTGTTTTGATGTCGCTGTCGTAGCTGTAACCTATAAACAAGCCATCGGTTACCTGAAAACCTACCAACCCACTCCATGCGGCATCCCAACGGTAAGCCCCGCCTATGGTAAACTTATCATGGATCAGGAAATTTGCTGTTACGTCTGCCTGCAACGGCGCTCCATTCACTGCTTTGATTAAAAATGCGGGTTTAAACTTCAACATCGGGTTGATTTCAAATACGTGGCCCGCCATCAAATAGTAGTGCATCTTCTGCTGCATGGTACTCTGGATGTTGTTGTCGTAACGCGTGCTTTCCAGGAAACTGGGTACAGAAAATCCTACGTAGCTTTTTTCGTTATGCCAGTAGATCCCTGCGCCAATGTTCGGTGTAAACTCGTTCTGCACATCGTTTAAGAGCTGCGGATCGTTCGGGTTGTATTTGTTCAGATCTGAATACGCTACGTTAAGTAGATTCGCCGATCCTTTCATCCCGAAGCTCAATTTACTCCCCCGGTTGTTTAAATCCAACGTGTACGAGAAATCTATGCTTATCGTATTTTCATCCATCACTCCCAGCGCATCATTCACAAAACTCACCCCCAGCCCCACTTTACTGTCTGCAATCGGGGTGTTGACTGAAAATGAATTTGTTGTGGGCGCACCATCCAATCCTACCCACTGGCTGCGGTGAAGTCCGAAGATACTCAGGGCTCCCCTGCTTCCTGCATAGGCCGGGTTGATGTTTACGGTATTGTACATATAGTTGGTGTATTGCGGGTCTTGCTGGGCGCGGGCCGATGTAAAGCTTGCTAAAGCTAACAAAGCCGTTATTATTCCTGTTTTTCTCATTGCTTTGTGCTTTAATCGTTATTTTCCAAATGCAGGTAGCCTACTTTCTTAACCCACTGGTTTTGCCCATCGCGGTCGTACAAGTATTCTACTACATAGTAATAGGTTCCTGTAGGTAGTTTCTCTCCTTTGTTTACAATGGCTTCTCCTTCGGCATAACCGCGGAATACGTTGCCGTTGCTGTCATAGCTATGTGTTTCGAATACTTTGCGCCCCCACCGGTTGTAAATACTTACATTGTTGTTTGGAAACTGGTCGATGTTGTCGATGATGAAGTAGTCGTTCATACCGTCGCCATCGGGGGTAACGCCATTGTAGATCACTACTTCGCCAGGGTTCAACAATGGTTTTTTAACTGTTCCCAAGGTGAAGATTCCAAAACCCTCTACCTTTACAGGACTGCTTACCGTTTTGTCGGCATGGTTGACCACCCCACCTTCGTCTACCCATAATTTCTGGTTTTCATCCCAGCGTACTACATGTAGCAGATCGGGGTTAGCTGTAAAGCCTGATGGCGTGGTACGCGTATCCCAAGATAGGGTTACGATCACCGAATTATCGGTTTTTACGCTTTGATTGATGATCCAGTATTCTTTATCGTCTATTGCCTGCAATACACCGGTACGGCTGGCATGAGGATATTTGCTGTCTGAATTTTCCAAAAGGTATTCTCCCGTATAAATTTCCGATTCCTGTACAGGAGCAGATATACCTGCAAAACGGTAATATCCACCATCGCCTACAGGGTATTTAAAGTTTTCATTGCCGCGCTTGGTGACCTCCCCGTTTACATGACTTTTGTCGGAAGTATTGATGTGTCTTGCTCCTTTCAAAAATACAAAGGCTCCTCCACGGGCTTTGTCCATGAGAACCACCCCGTTCATAAGGTTAACGGTACCGGCATTAGCCATATCGTTGGTTAGGTGAAAACTGTGCGTTGCACCGCTTTTGTTGAACAGTACGTCGTAAAAGCTGCTGGGTGAGGTTCCTGCGATTTTCTGCATCTCCGGCATCAGGCCTTCAAAAACCACATACCCTGTTGTACTGTTTGTGGTATAACTGAAAAGACCTTCGTTGTTATAATGTCCGTAAAAATGAATCGATCCATCATTTAAGACGTCGCCCGTAGACCCGTTTTCGAAATCAAAGTATGTGGATACCTGTGTGCCCGGATCTACTTTCAGTAAGCCCTGGTTTACTGTCTGATCTGCCGGCTGTGCATAAATAGCCACACCTAACAAGAGCGACAATAATGATATATAGTTCTTTTTCATAAGCTTTCTATTTATTGAATCTCGAACTTGGTAATACTTACTTATTTACGTTCTGAGATAATTTAAACTAATGTTTATTTCCAATAATTCCATACCGAACCGTCAAATACTGCCAGGGCTTTTCGATCGGTATCATAGCACATCATACCCGGATAAGGGCTTTTTACATTTAAGTGCGGATTAGAAATTTTAGGTAAAACCATGGCTTTGTCTGCAGATTCGAGTACCAATACACCATCTGCTGATGTTGATCTGGATCCCATTACCGTTTGCTTACCATTATCAACCGTTCCACTATATGGTACAATAGGTACAACTCCTGCAATGTTTCCCACTCCAGAAAGATCAACCCAAGATCCATTTTGATACATTTTTACTATTTTGGCAACCTTATCAAATAAAAATGTTCCATTGGCCGGTGTCGCAGGTAAGGTTTCTACCGCAGGCAAAATAATGCCTTTGGTAGTACCCGTTGCAAAATCTAAAACCGCGGATTCTCCTGCTGTTTTTTTTTCGATAGCAGTTTGGGACTGCACACGATTACACAACATTAAACTTAAAACCGATAATATGAAGTATTTTTCCATGATGTTCATTTTTAATTAGTCGCTGGAATACAATCCTTAGCCAAACAATTCCAAACCGTACCATTGTAAAGTTTTATGCAGGCCGCTGCCATATCGTAGATCAACATTCCTTCTAACGGGTTAACTATGGCTGCTGATGAACTTACCCTTGTGATTACAAAACCTTTATTTTTCGACTCGATAACTATATGTCCATTTGGCACATTAGCAGGCCACCCGGTTGTCCCACCCGCAAAACCGACTAAGTCAGAAATGCCTGTGGTACTTGGTAAACCTGCAGCGTCAAATACACCTGGATTGGTACAAAATCCTGCAACATCTGCCCCACAAACTATTATTACCGCTGTACTATAACTATAAACGTTAATAAATTCATCCGCATTACTACCATCTCCCATACTTCCGGCAGTTCGGTGCCCTACGTAACCAAATTTGTTTACCCCCTTTTTTATGTTGATGGAGATATGTCCACCCGTTTCTACTGCAATCACTTCGTCTGTCAACGCCAAACCATTTGTATTTGTACTATTTCCAGGCATATAAATCGGGTCATAATTTGTACCATCAACTGCACCGCCTATCATTTTTCCATTGTTAGATCCCCAGGCCCATTGTTTCCTATTGTTTGTTAAGATATTGATAGCACCGCTGGCCGTAGTGTTGTAAGCATGTTCGTTAGGTGAAATCCACACAACATTTCCATTTAACGTTTCGCCTCCAGAAGTTGCTATCACCTCTTTCCATATATTACTAGCTGTTGTTGTACCATCACCTAATTGCTTATTAGTATTATTACCCATTGCATATAGCTGTCCGCCAGTGGATAACAAATAGTAACTTTGACCAGCTGATTCTGTCATACCTATCATTTTTGGTACAACTCCCGCCGGAATAGCAACTTCTGTTGCATAGGCCCTATTCGCAGCAGCACCGCTGTTAATATAAGTCCCCGTACCCCAGGTATAAAGCTTGCTATCAGAAGTTAAAGCAAACAAAGCATTCCGAGTACCTCGCATAGCAACTACATCAACAAGATCAGGATTTCCTGGTGCCGCTGTCTTTACGCGATGCCAGATGACATTATTGGTTGCATTTTGAGCTGTACCATCTCCATTCTTATCTCCAATGAAAGACAAAACCCAAGCATCACCATTACAGGTTGTTATTGCCAACGTCCCGTAAGAACCGAACATCATTTTGACATCAGCAGGACCTACACCAATAGGTAAACCGTCAACTTTACCATTTACGGTGATTTTCCCAAAAGCTGCGGTGCTTTTAATGGCAGAACTAATCAGTGTATTGGTAGTTCCCCAAACATACAAGCCGTCAGTTGTTAATAATGCAAATTGTTGACCCTGATTAGGGTTTACACTAGCGTTAGTCCAAGATCCTCCAGTTGCTTTTAATGGCGTTCCGGTATAATTAAACCCATTAATAGGAAGAATAGCCGTAGGACTTAGTAAAATTTGTGAATTAGCCCCTGAATATTGTCCCCAAATCTTAAATGTTCCGTCTTGCTCCTTTACAATAGTATTGTGGAATGTAGAAACAATGTTGTCATATTCAATAGTGTTTGGATCGGAACTTTCTACAAAGGTGTTTGGATTACAACCATTCACACAATAATCTGAAAGAGTTCTGGCAATAGTAATATACCTTTGGGTATTATCTGCATTAAAATTATTATTGAACACCCATTTTCCATTTGTATAAGTTCCGGCAACCCTTTTGGCATTTGTAGTAAATGCAGCATCGTCTGCAATGATCATTTCTACATTACTGCCCCCTGCAAATGCATTTCCGTAAGATGATAAATCTGCTTCAAAGAACAATGCTCCTGCCGTATTGGTACGTTGTGACAACCATGTTCTCTGAATACGCTGCATTGTAAGTCCATTTACATCAATGGTAGTAAGGGATGTTGAAGGAACATTATTATCTCCAAGCAGGAAATAGGTTTTATCATTGGTAAACCCTGTACGTGCTGCATTATCATTTGGGTTTACGAAATCATTGACAGTGGCTACGGTAAGAATGGTTCCGGCATTTACACTTTTTGATACCTTTTGCTCGAAAAGTCCGATATCTTCTCTGGCGACACCGAATATATTGTTGTTGTAGGTTGTGTTGGTTGCACCGTTCCATACCATATTGCCGTCCGCATCCAGATAATGGTCTGTATTCACCTGTCCTAACGTAATTCCATACTTGATGGCAAGATAGGAATCTACCCTTCTTCGCTCTGTTGCAGTTAAGTTACCCGCCCCATAGATGATGGTTTCCCCTATATTACCTATAAAACCACCATTGTCGCTTCCGTTACCAGAAAAACGGGTATCGCCGAAAGCATGTCCACCATTCATTAATCCTCTTGCGGCATGGGTACCATTGGCACCACTTACAGCTCCGTTCAGTGCTTTTGATATCGTCACATCGGTAAATCTGTGATACGTAATACTTGGTATAGTGGTAGATCGAATAAGCCCTCCTGGATTTGCCAAATACCTGGCCGCGTAAGCGTTATTCACCCTCTCAACCTGATTGGAATATGTTCCCGCGTCGGTCATTAACCCAATCCCGTCCCATCTTTCAATAGCACCGGAAGGCAAATTATTGTCAACCAGCGAACTGAAAATCCTGTTATTGTTCCCTGATCCAAGAATATTTTCTTTCGTCAATGTGAAAATATCAAATTCCAAAGCTGATACGGTTCGTACATTGACATTACCTAATGTCTGAGTAACAGCTGTAAAATTAATTCCGGGATTAAAGTTGAAGTAATTGGCTGCACCCAATGTATACTTTGGCAACGCATTCGTTCCCAGCTGCGCTACTGTAGTTCCGCTCCATACATCTGTCCATGCGGTTACGTCTGTTCCTTCACCTGTATTTGCCGCGCTTTTATCAGCCCTGTACCAGTAAGACAATCCGTTTGAAACGCCTCCCGGAGCATTTCCGAAACCTGCAAACGTGAAGAATTCACCGTTAACCAACGTAACATTTGCTGTGTTATAGACTACCCCATTGATCGTTAATTCGGCAGCCATTGGCGTAAAGGCATCCGTTGTGTCAAAAACAGCATCCGGAGATTGTACTAAATATAAGTTCTTCACCCCTTTTGGCCATGCAACGATTACCGTTCCTACACTGCCCGTATTTTGTACTTTCCATATCGATTCAAAACGGTAATTAGTATCTCCATTTGTCCCACCTATAGAAACTAAAGGTATGCTTAACCTCTGTTTTAAACCGTTATCCCCTACAATTAAAAATTGTCCGTCTGTTAAATCATGTGTATTGGTTGCGTTACTTTCAAATAAAGCGCTTCCGTGACCTATTACCAATTGCTGATTTGCACCTGTACTTGCTGCCTGCTTTTGATTTAATGCTGATGCATTGTCTTTTGCAATACCGAAAATGTTGCTGTTATAACCATTATTCGCGATAATGTCCCACACCACGCTGCTGTTTGAATCAAGATAGTTTTCTGCTGAAGTTACCCCATTCTTTACAGCAAGGTAGGTGTTTACCCTCGACTGTTCATTGGCCGTCAATGTTCGTTTGTACCAAATAACTTCCATAATGTCGCCAGGGAAAGCGCCATTAATATTCCATGTAGCGTGCCCAATCCTCAGATGGCGTCCGTAGATTTGGAATTTATTAGTCCCTGTAAATGATGTTGTTTCGTAAGTACCATTCAAACCTAATCTTTTTTCTCCTCCGGCTGATGCTGAAGATCCGCCATTGGCAACCGCATTATTGGCTATTGCCGAATATACATTTGAAACTCCATTATTGAACGTTACAGAGAAATCGGTCGTAGTTTCCGTATTAAAGAACTCATACTGTCTTGGTCTTCCTGCAGAGGTAATAGAAACTCCAGGTTCTGCAGCATTGGTTGCATCATCATCAATTCCTGTAATACGTCCGCCTGCACCTGCAGTTAAAGACCTTACTGCAGAGAAAATGGAAGTATTGGTATTTGCCAGTTCTCCATTAGTTGGGTTCAGTACAGAAGCAGCATTATAAAAGAATTTAGTTGTGGTATAACCAGTAGTAAATGGGTGGAAGTTATGTGCCCTGTCTGCAGGAGAAAGTGTCATTCCACCTACGTTTGGAATATGATCTGCATTGGCAGAATGGTCTTTCCAGGCAGTCGCTATAGTTCCCGCATCGTCTGCTTTTACCCAGAAATCAGGAGCCGAAACCCCTCCCGGAGTAGAAACGAGTGTTAAAGAAAACTCATCATAAGTATAATAAGCACCAACCTTATCCGGCAAACTTGTTGCACCCGGACGTAACTGCCCAACAGTCATATACTGTTCAGTTCCCGTGGCGGTGTATAATAAATCAACTTTTACCCATGCATTACGAGACGCCGCACCATAAACAGCAGTATTGGTACTAGGAATTAACACCCTGCCGATACCGAAGTCATTTCTTAATGAAGTCCATCTGGGAGAAGTGTTTCCAACCGTATTGGCAGCAACAGGGGCAGCAGCAGAAAATACAACTCCTAAATATCCTTGTTCAGAACTTGGCAGGTCATCGAATGTCATAGTCGAAAAATTAATATTTGAAGGAGCCGCCCCATACATGTGTGCCGTATAAAAGGAAATACGATACGTTTTACCTGCTTGCAACGGACTAGAAAGCTGGATGGTCATGTACTCTTTATAATCAGTCAAATTAGTAGTAGCACTATCGAATGCTTCTAAAAAAGTTCCTGAATAGCCTGTTCCGCTGTAAGGTCCTATTTTAGAGGATATATTACCAGTACCTAATGTATTCCAGTAATCAGGAGACCCTGCCGTAGCCCCTAATGAGTTTAACCAGCCGGTGGCTCTTTGTAATTGCGATGGATTTGTGGGTAGCTGCGTATAAGTTTCAAAACCAGCATTAGGAACCAAATTTTGCGCATTTACACAAAATCCCGAAAAAAGTGTAGTATAAACCACAATATTTAACCGGTTTAAAGAAAACCACCTATCTCGAAACGGTTTCTTTATTACTGTTTTTAGCAGTAAATAAAATATAAGCATTAATGATATAACTCTCATAAATTCAGATGTTTTTATGATCTTTTTTCTAATTGGTAGAAAAGATCTATTTAACAGAAATCAAAAAACTTTTGTATACTGCATTATTGTTTAATTAACAACTCTTCAAGTCTTGAAAATCTGTTTTTTAATTCCTCCAGTTCTTTTTGCTGGCTTTGAATCATTTTTTCCTGTTGTTCACCAATCTGATATTGTACATCCAATTTTTCTTTCAATTCTATTGTATGTAAGTAAAGTTCTTCTATCTTCTCTAAACTTTGAACAGTCAGTTTCGTCATATCAAACGTATATCCGTTTTCGGTCTTACTTAAATTATTTATGGATTCTACTCCTGGTAAATGGTGTTTTTTCTCAATAAATTCTTTTATATAATCCAGTGACTTAAATTCATAATCTGGATTGATATCAGAATTTCCTTTAAAATATTTTTCGAATACATAATCGGCATAAACACTGTTTGTTGTATAATACTTACCTGTTGTAGAAATATCACCCGCTACATGTAATTTAGGCTGAATAGTCGTGCCTCCTACAACGAATGAAGGGGCTGTAGTTGCGCCAATAGCTACTTCACCTGTTGGTGTCACCGTCATCCTATTTGATCCACTTGTTTTAAATACAAGTGGTGTAGCTACTGTTGTACCCATAGATAAACCTGTTGATCCCGTCCCAGAAGCATTAATCTGTGCTAAATTGTTTGCATCTGCATATAATTCAAGAGAGTTATTTGATGCGCCTGAGCCACCATCGATACCAACAGATCCTCTAGTAGGTCCCGTTGCACTTATTCTCCCCTGTGTAGCACTATTGGTAACGGTCACATCACTTCCATTACCAGCAAATCTTAAATAATTACTGCCTGTAGTTACTGTTCTGTCACTTGTTAGTGTACCGTTGGCATTATAAATATTTACAGCATTTGGAATAGCTACAGTTTTTAAAATACCGTCAACATCAGCTACTACCATTTTATCTGTTGTCGTATCACCTGAATTAGCAGCATCATTAATTTCACGTATACGAACTTTTCCTGAGGCAATGTCTAACTTTTCGGTAGGGTCATCGGTATCAATTCCAACCAGACCCGCTCCGGTGATCCGCATTTTCTCGAACCCTAAAGCACCACCCCCAGCACTGGTTGAAAATATTAATGGTGCAGCAACCTGAGTAGCGTGAGTACCAATTAACATTTGTTCGGCTCCGGCTCCGGTCATTGTAATATTAGCCTGACCACCCGGTCCCGGGAAAGACTGAATATCCAAACGATTGTAATTAGCTCCAGTGCCTGAGCTTACAAAGATATCTGCCTCATTGGTACCTTTTGCTATATTGGCAATACGCCCATTAGGATCAAAATAAATATCTCTTTCCGGTGAAGTAAACGTGAGGCTTCTTCCACCCAAAGTCACGACTCTGTTGGCAGTAAGCGTACCATTGGCATTGTAAAGATTGACCAGATTAATATCCGTATTTGCTGCAATTCGTACCCATTTTGTACCATCATTATAATAGTAGCCCGGTGTTACATTGTTTGGTGACGTACCGGCTGTTGCCGTATTATATACCGTCATACCCGCAACGTGTGCCGCTAATGGTGCAAAACTGTTTGTTGCAGTTAATCCGACACGAGGAAGTAAAATACCTTTATTCGTACTTTCAACTTCTAAAACCGCATTAGGGTTAATTATTGTAGCGTTATTCCCTATTTTTTGTTGTGTTACCTGTGCAAATCCTATTGATGTCGATCCAATGGCAATAAGCGCTGCTATATTTCTAGTTACTTTGTTCATAACCTGTCTGTTTTTATTTAATAATAGTAGAGATTTTTATGTTTCAGAGTTTAGAAAACGGAGGTTATCCTCTTTGGTTTCCTTTCGTTAGAAATTAGTCTATCTTATACCAATTTGTTCCATTACTCTGAATACGCATAGTACCTTGAACGTTAAACTGGTTAAAAGTTACACCGTTTGCTAAAGTTACCTGTTCGCTTAACGTTATAATATTACCTGACCCGTCCATCTTACGCAGAATTAGTATTCTACCATTATTATCACCGGCAGCAGGAAGCGTAACGGTTAACCCTGAACCGGAAGCATCAATTAACAAAGTGTCATCTTCTGCACTTACTATATGGCTTGTACTGATGTTTGCTACTGTATTTACTGCTTTATAATATGCACCACCGTCTGTACCTACTTTAAGTTCATTTCCTGTATCAGCGCTTACTATCTCTGCTGTTGTTACGGGACCGTTTTCAGGGGTATAGGTTATAACACCTGTAGCATCATCCTGAACCATTGACGTCAACGTTTCATTGGCAGCCACCAGACCCTTGATGTATTGTTCTATCGTTGAATATGTATTGCCGTTTACCGTTACAGATCCGCTGTTTACGATACTGTCAAACTGGTTCACGATATCCGCCGGAATGTTCACCGTGGTTACCGTACCGTTCTCGGAGGTATACGTATACGTTCCGTTGTTGTTGTTTACAAGGGTTGTGACTGTTTCCTGGGATTTAATAAGCGTAGCCAGATCCAGTATGTTTGTGTTACCTGCCTCATCTGTATAGGTCAGCGTTCCTGCTGTATTGTCTACACTTAAACTGGTAAGGGTTTCAAAATCCTTTACTACCTGTGATAAGTTGATTGTTTGCGCTGTGCCCGCTTCATTGGTATACGTAGCAACACCCGTAGCAGCATCGTACACCAGATTGGTTACCGTTTGGTTGGCAGTAACCAGATCCTTGATGTACTGTTCTATCGTTGTATATGTATTGCCGTTTACCGTTACAGGTCCGCTGTTTACGATGTCGTTGAACTGGCTTGCGATATCCGCCGGAATATTCACCGTGGTTACCGTACCGTTCTCGGAGGTATACGTATACGTTCCGTTGTTGTTGTTTACAAGGGTTGTAGTTGTTTCGTTAGCTGCAACCAGATCCTTGATGTATTGTTCTATCGTTGTATACGTATTACCGTTTACCGTTACAGGTCCGCTGTTTACGATGTCGTTGAACTGGCTTGCGATATCCGCCGGAATGTTCACCGTGGTTACCGTACCGTTCTCGGAGGTATACGTATACGTTCCGTTGTTGTTGTTTACAAGGGTTGTGACTGTTTCGTTAGCTGCAACCAGATCCTTGATGTATTGTTCTATCGTTGTATATGTATTGCCGTTTACCGTTACAGGTCCGCTGTTTACGATGTCGTTGAACTGGCTTGCAATATCCGCCGGAATGTTCACCGTGGTTACCGTACCGTTCTCGGAGGTATACGTATACGTTCCGTTGTTGTTGTTTACAAGGGTTGTGACTGTTTCCTGGGATTTAATAAGCGTAGCCAGATCCAGTATGTTTGTGTTACCTGCCTCATCTGTATAGGTCAGCGTTCCTGCTGTATTGTCTACACTTAAACTGGTAAGGGTTTCAAAATCCTTTACTACCTGTGATAAGTTGATTGTTTGCGCTGTGCCCGCTTCATTGGTATACGTAGCAACACCCGTAGCAGCATCAT
>JBEBOB010000027.1:0-39011 GCA_040396655.1 Flavobacterium sp.
CCTGTAACCTTCTGAGCCGTAATCAGATGCGCTATTCAGTTGCGCCACGAGGCCTTTGTTTTTTCAACGATGCAAATATAATGAGTTTTATTTGAATAGTTCAAATAAAAGCATCATTTTTTTGAACGCTTTTTTAATCAGGGTGCTAACTTCTTTGTTTCGAGAAGCTTGTGAAATATACGGTAGCTGCCTTGTAAGGTTTGAAAACTTAAAATACCTTTGTCTTTGATTTTATATACTTCTCAGATGATCGATTACCTTATTTTCTGGTGGCAGTCCTCCAACGAGCACGGGGTTCATTCTCCTTATGTGTTTCGCTATCTGACCAGGGGATTGTACGGTTTATCTAAGAAGTACAAAGCGCCTAAACCTTACCGTCTGGCGCTCTCTACGATCGATTATTTTTCGATGTCTTCCGTCTATTGTTCCGATCCCAGGCTGAGCCTGAAAATAAATGCTGTGTTTCCCCATGTGAAGCTGAACAGTACCGGTTTGTATGACATGGTGATTTATAGGGGTACAGATGAAATAGATTATTCCAGGCTGCATAAGGATACCATACTCTTAATATTGAAACCGCAAAGGAAAGAGGTCAGAAGCTTTCTTGCCTCTGACCGTTTTTGTCTTGTTATTGATTTTTATCATTGTTTGTTTTTGCAGAACCGTACCGAACAGCGGCGTCAAAATTTTATACTGCGCTACTAATAGTACGATTTGTTCATGCGTGCATCGATGCTTTTTTCTCCCGGTCCCGACAAAAACAGGAAAACAAATCCGATAAGGTATAAAAATCCCATTTCGGCTTCACCGAAAATCTGCCATCCGTGCGATCCTACAGCAACCAGCATCGTAATAATCAAGGGTATAAGCGCCCAACGGGTGTAGAGTCCGAAAATAAGCAGTATTGAACATAAAATCTCTGCCACAATAGCCAGAATAAGAGATACATGTGGCCCTAAGCCGAGAAAATCAAAAAAATCGGTTTTCAGTGTTTCATATTTGATGATTTTCATCCAGCCGTGATTTGCAATCATAAGGCCTCCCATTGATACGCGCAGCAGCAGAAGCCCCATACCCAGTAGTTTGGGGGATATTTTTGTGGTGTTCAGTTTCATAGCTATTTTATTTTAATGTACAGTTTACATTTTGTTAACAATACAATGTACTTAATCTTATGTAAACGTACAAGTAATTTTTTTAGTGTATATTTGAAGAAAGATTTTGTATGAAAGTATATACCAAGACCGGCGATAAGGGGACTACAGCCTTGTTTGGCGGATCCCGGGTGCCTAAATACCACATCCGGATAGAGAGCTACGGTACCGTTGACGAATTGAATTCCTATATAGGTCTCATCCGCGATCAGGATATAGCACCGGTCTATAAAGCGCAACTCATTCATATCCAGGATAAGCTGTTTACGTTGGGGGCCATCCTGGCAACAGATCCGGAAAAGGCAATCCTTAAAAACGGCAAAGAACGTTTAAACATTGCCAGGATATCCGAAGAGGATGTGGCCTATCTGGAAGATGCCATTGATGAAATGGAGAAAGAACTGCCGCCTATGACACATTTCGTGCTTCCGGGAGGTCATACCACGGTGTCATATTGTCATATTGCACGTTGTGTCTGCCGCAGGGCTGAGCGTTTATCTACCCATTTAAATGACATAGAACCTACAGATGAGATGGTTTTGAAGTATTTGAACCGACTTTCTGACTATTTGTTTGTGTTGGCACGGAAGTTGACTTTTGACTTAAACGCCGATGAGGTAAAATGGATTCCCGAAAAGCAATTATAGGGAACTTAAAAAAACGTTCTTTTTTTTAAAAAATATTTAATGAAAAAAAAGTTGATTTTTTCATTTTAAAATTTATTTTTGCACATAATTACTAAAATATTTAAAGATGTATTGGACATTAGAGTTAGCGTCGTATTTAAGTGACGCCCCTTGGCCTGCTACAAAAGACGAACTTATAGATTATGCCATTAGAACTGGTGCACCTTTAGAAGTTGTGGAAAATCTTCAGTCAATTGAAGATGAGGGTGAGATCTATGAATCAATGGAAGAAATTTGGCCTGATTATCCTTCAGACGAAGATTATCTTTGGAACGAGGATGAATATTAAATACATACAAAAAAAGTCTCGGTAATTAAGAGACTTTTTTTTGTAACTATATATCACAGAATATTAATTTAAACAAGATATTTATGAGTATCATAAATAGTATATTAAAGGCGTTTGTAGGTGACAAATCCCAGAAGGATGTCAAGGCAATCCGCCCGATTGTAGATAAAATCAATCAGTATTACAGCTCGTTCGAAAATTTATCCAACGATGAGTTAAGAGCGAAGACCATTTCTTTTCAGGAAAAAATCAAGCAGTCGCGCGCTGATCAGGATGCCAAAATAGCATCATACCGCGAAGAACTTGAAAAAACGACCGATATCGATAAAAGAGAGACAATCTATGCTTCTATCGATACGTTGGAAAAAGAAGCTTATACTTTATCGGAAAAGGCATTGATGGACATTTTACCGGAAGCCTTTGCCGTTGTAAAAGAAACATCACGCCGTTTCAGTACGCAGACTGAACTAGTTGTAACAGCTACAGAACAGGACCGTATTTTTGCACAGACTAAAGGTCATGTACGGATTGAAGGTGACAACGCCATCTGGTCTAACTCATGGGAAGTGGCAGGTAAGATGCTTACCTGGAACATGATCCATTACGACGTGCAGATGATCGGAGGAACTGTTATCCATCAGGGAAAAATTGCGGAAATGCAGACAGGGGAAGGTAAAACGCTTGTTTCTACTTCTCCGATCTTCCTTAATGCCTTAACAGGTAACGGGGTACATGTCGTAACCGTAAATGATTACCTTGCAAAACGTGACTGTCAGTGGAATGCTCCTTTATTCGAGTTTCACGGGCTTACCGTTGACTGTATCGATAATCACCAGCCAAACTCCCAGGGAAGACGCGATGCTTATCGTGCCGATGTTACCTACGGTACCAACAATGAGTTTGGTTTTGACTACCTGCGCGACAACATGGCACACACGCCGGAAGAACTCGTTCAGCGTAAACACAACTTTGCCATAGTCGATGAGGTGGATTCTGTTTTGGTTGATGATGCACGTACGCCGCTTATTATTTCAGGTCCGGTTCCTATGGGAGACCGTCATGAATTCCTGGAGCTGAAACCGATGGTTGATAATTTATTGGCACAGCAGCGTCAGCTGTCAAACGGGTTTTTGACAGAAGCAAAACGCCTTATCAAAGCCGGGGATACCAAACAGGGAGGTTTTAACTTATTAAGAGCATATCGTGCCCTTCCTAAAAACAAGGCATTGATTAAGTTTTTATCGGAAGAAGGAGTAAAGCAGATATTACAAAAAACAGAAAATCATTTCATGCAGGATAACAGCCGTGAAATGAAAAAGGTTGATGAAGGCTTATTGTTTGTCATCAATGAGAAAAACAACCAGGTAGAATTAACAGATAACGGTATTAAGGTGCTTTCACAGGGTATGGACGAAAACTTCTTCGTTTTACCTGATATCGGAACGGAAATTGCCAAAATTGAAAAACTCCCTATTTCTCCTGAGGAGATGTCTGAGAAAAAAGAACTTTTATTCCAGGATTTCGGAGTAAAGTCGGAGCGTATCCATACCTTGACACAATTGCTTAAGGCTTACGCACTGTTCGAGAAAGATTCAGAATATGTGGTGGTAGACAATAAGGTTATGATCGTTGATGAACAGACAGGACGTATTATGGACGGGCGTCGTTATTCAGACGGATTGCACCAGGCTATCGAGGCAAAGGAAAATGTAAAGATCGAGGCTGCTACGCAGACTTTTGCTACTATAACCCTTCAGAACTATTTCCGTATGTACAGCAAGCTTGCCGGAATGACAGGTACTGCCATTACAGAAGCAGGTGAGTTCTGGGAAATCTATAAACTCGACGTAGTAGAAATACCAACAAACCGCCAGATTGCCCGTCAGGACCGCGAAGATAAAATCTACCGTTCAATCCGTGAAAAATTCAATGCCGTAATCGACGATGTAGTAGAATTGTCCGAAGCAGGACGTCCGGTACTTATTGGTACCACATCCGTTGAAAATTCGGAATTGCTGAGCCGTATGTTAAAAATGCGCGGAATCAGACATAACGTGTTGAATGCGAAATTACACAAACAGGAAGCGCAGATCGTTGAAGAAGCCGGAAATCCGGGAGTTGTAACTATTGCAACAAACATGGCAGGACGTGGAACGGATATTAAGTTAACACCGGAAGTAAAAGAAGCGGGAGGACTGGCCATTATTGGTACAGAACGTCACGACTCACGCCGTGTGGACCGTCAGTTAAGAGGTCGTGCCGGTCGTCAGGGAGATGTTGGTTCTTCACAGTTTTACGTTTCTTTGGAAGACAACCTTATGCGTTTGTTCGGATCGGAACGCGTAGCCAAAATTATGGATGGTATGGGCTTGAAAGAAGGCGAGGTAATCCAGCATTCATGGATGACAAAATCTATCGAACGTGCTCAGAAAAGGGTAGAAGAAAATAACTTTGGAATCCGTAAACGCCTTCTGGAATATGACGACGTAATGAATGCACAGCGTGAAGTTGTGTACAAACGCCGCCGTCATGCACTGCATGGTGACCGTTTAAAGGTAGACATCGCAAATATGATGTTCGATTTATGTGATTACCTTGTAGAAGGAAATAAAATCGGAAATGATTTTAAAAACTTTGAATACGACGTTATTAAAATCTTTGGAATGGAATCGCCTTTCACGGCTGATGAATTCAACCGGACAAATGAAAATGAACTAACCGATAAGCTTTACGAAATCGTCTACAAGAAATATCTTGCAAAATGTGAAGAGAGCAGCCTGGAAGCCTTCAAGGTAATTAAAAATGTTTATGAAAACGGAGGATACGAACGTATGGTGGTTCCGTTTACAGACGGTATCAAAACAATTAACGTCGTAACAAATCTGCAAAAAGCCTATGAAAGCGAAGGTAAAACGCTGATTAACGATTTTGAAAAGAATATTACGCTTTCCATTGTTGATGAGGCCTGGAAAAAGCATTTGCGTAAGATGGACGAATTGAAACAGTCGGTGCAGCTTGCTGTTCACGAACAGAAAGATCCGTTGTTGGTTTACAAGTTTGAAGCATTTAACCTGTTTAAGGATACCATGCAAAGCATCAACAAAGACGTTATTTCGTTCCTTATGAAAGGAGATCTTCCTAAACAGGAAGAGCAACCGGAACAGGAACAACCTGGAATCAGAACAAACGGTTCGTTTACCGTATAATTATAAAAAATTCCGGCCATAAGCCGGAGTTTTTATTTATCCTGATACGATGCGGGAAAAGTAATGTTTAAAAGATAAAGGAAAAAAATAAGCTTCTGTTTCAGAAGCTTATTTTATATAGGAAGAAACGATTCGTTTATTAATGGGTACCGGACAAAGTATCCGTTGGAACATCGACGATTGGAATAAATGTTTCATTGACCGGTATGATAAATTCGGTAATCCAGTCACCTGATTTCTGAGTGGTAAGGATCGATGTTTTGTAGATGGAAATAGGCTTAAGATCAGCACGCTGCGTAAGGTTTTTAAGGGTGATTTCCTTTTTCACTTCAGCCCATGCCTTGTCGCTGTGTATGTAGTCACCTGTTAAGACCGTCTTGTACCCGTAAAACGACGGTAGTTTTTCACATACGATATCGCTGCCTTCGGCTGTACTGAAAAAATTCTTGATAGGCAGACAAACCGCATAACGTACATTTCCGGAAAGCATGTTGATGTTTTCGAATACGGTAAAAGGGGATCCGTAAGGCTCCAGTTCAAAATTCTTGGCGAAATTGTTCATATGTTCCATGCTCTGGAAAATCTTGTCTCCAAGGCTTTCGATGTTTGACTCTACTACCTGTTTGATGTAATATGTTTCCTGGATAACCGTTAGTCCTTCATTTTTAATACTGAAATTCTTAAGGCTTTCCGTGATGTTTTTATTAATCTTCGCGAGCCCTTGTTCAAAAACGGGAGCTATGATGCTTTTAGGTGTTCCTTTAAAGAAAATCTGGAACTTTTCACTGAAGGATAAATTTCCCTTTATGTTCCAGTGAATCGTAGTTTTCCCCCCAACTTCATCAAAGTACATTTTGGTATCATAATCGTTTCCTGCTACCAGAAGCTTTAAAAAGAGGGTGTCGTTGGGAACGGATTTGATGATTTGTGCTTCATTACCGCTCCAGCTTACCTTTGCACCTTTGCCTTTGTAAATAGAATCCAGTTTAAAAGCTTCGGCATGGTCATTCCACGGGTTCCATTCCCCGAATGTCTGAAGATTGTCTACATAACGGAACAGACGCTGGTTCGATAATTCTGTTTTCTGGGAAACGTTGAGCTCGTAGTCACTTTTACCTGTTGCAATATAAACCGAAAGGAATACCACAGCCAGTGCAATGATGATGACGATGTACTTGAAAATTTTCATAGAAATTAATTTTTTAAGGTGTATTTTATAATGAAAAGGATTCCGATAAAGGATAAAAAAGCGAGCAGTACCCACATACTGCCTTTGTAGTAAATGTTATGCATTTTAAAATCTTTGCGGTACATGGCAATCATGGCAACAACAAAAACGATGACGAAAGCCAGTGCAAATATAATTTGACCCTGTGAAAACATGTTGATTTTTATAACAAATATAAGGAAAATAGGTTCATAAAAAAAGGCTTGCATCGCAAGCCTTTTGATTATAATTTAACCGTCCAATTAAAAGGATCTTCAGTTATTTTGTTCTGAAGTTTTGTAAGAGCATCCTTGAGCTGTAAGGCGTATGAATCTTCATCTGAAATGTCGGGAAGCTGATAATATTCGTCTTTATAAAGGAAGCCTTCTATCTGGTTTACCACAGCAGCTGTTCCAGCTCCGAAAATTTCTTTCAGAGAACCGTTTTTGGCAGCTTCTACGATCGTATCAACTTTAACAGGTTCCACTTTAATGCTGTAGCCAAGGTGTTCCCCCAATTGAATAAGACTTTTGCGCGTAACACCATCTAGAATACGTTCGGAAGTAGGTGCCGTATACAATGTATCGTTGATTCTGAAGAAAACATTCATTGTACCTGCCTCTTCCAGATGCGTGTGCGTGGAATCGGTCCAGATAACCTGGTTGTAACCTGCTTCCTGAGCAAGCTTGGTAGGGTAGAACTGTGCAGAATAATTTCCTGCGGCTTTAGCAGCTCCTATCCCTCCGTTAGCCGCGCGGCTGTAGAAATCAGCAATCTGAACCTTTATTTTTCCAGAATAGTATGATTTTGCCGGAGATAAAAGGATACAGAAAAGGAACTCGTTGGAAGGACTTGCGATGACACCGCTTTCCGTAGCAATCATAAAAGGACGGATGTAAAGCGAATTTCCTAAACCTTTACGAACCCATTCTTTCTCTACTTTTATCAATTCTTTTAATCCACCAATAAAACGTGTTTCGTCAATGGCAGGCATTGCCAAACGGATTGCAGACTTGTTGAAGCGTTCAAAATTCTGATCGGGTCTGAACATCCAGATATCGTCGTTGTCCTGTTTATACGCCTTCATCCCTTCAAAAATAGCTTGCCCGTAATGGAAAACCCTTGCAGAAGGATCTAAAGTTATCGGTGCGTAAGGTTTGATCTCCAGATCGCCCCAGACCCCGTTTTTGTATTCACAAACTAACATATGATCTGTAAATTTTCCTCCAAATTTTACATTTTCAAAATCAAAAGTATCAATTTTGGAAGTCGCTACCTTTGTTAATTTTAAATTGTTTAAAATGTCTAAATCCATTTTTATTTATGCTATGTTATATCGTTATAAGTCGATTGACTTTTACAAATTTAGAAAAAAAAAATCGGTATGAACTATAATTATTGTCTAATTTGTAATAAAAACCTTCTTTTGCTATTATTATAATAATCAGTTTGAAATATTTAAAATAGGTTGAAATAGAATGCTTTACTGATTATTTCGTTTGTGAATGTGTATATTTGTAAAAAAATAAAAAGATGATAATGAAAAAAACATTGGTACTTCTGGCTGTAACGGCCATGATAACAGCATGTAACAAAAAAGAAGATACAGTAGCCGGACACGAGCCGTCAAATACGACGGGTGAAGTAGCTTATCAGGTTTTTGGTGACAGCCTTACCAAGGAAGGTGCAATTTCAAAAGAAGAAATGCTGGCCAAATATGAAGCGATGAAACCGGGGGATACACTGAGTGTTAAGTTTAATTCGGAAATTATTTCCACCTGTAAGAAAAAGGGGTGTTGGATGACGCTTAACCTGGCATCTGGTAAAGAAGCGTTCGTGAAATTTAAGGATTATGCGTTTTTTGTTCCAAAAGAAGGAGCAGAAAATCATGAAGCCGTAGTTTCGGGAAAGGCGTTTATTGAAGAAACATCCGTAGACCAGCTGAAACATGAAGCTAAAGATGCCGGAAAAACACAGGAAGAAATCGATAAAATTACGGAGCCTTCCAAAAATTACCGTTTTATGGCAGATGGAGTTTTAATTGCAGAAGCTAAATAATGAAGAAAATTTTAGGACTTGTTTTGACCGTTTTGCTTTTTGGATGCAGGAACAGCGATGGAGGCAAAAAAGAAGCGGTTGTTCCGGTAAAAGAGCCGTCTTCCTTCAAAATGTATGAAATGTCTGAAATGGCTTCACTAATGGAACAGATGTTTGCCTACAACACCCAGTTGAAGGAGCGGATTATGAAGGGAGAAGCTCTTGGTGATTATCCTGTAGCTTTTGATAAACTGCACACCGCTGTATTAACAGAGGTTTCGGACAGGGATGCATTCTTCAACGACCAGGCTTTCAAGTTTATTGCAGCACAGAAAATGATCTATTCAGATTCCCTCAATGCTCAGGAACGTTTTAACGAAATGGTGGGACAATGTCTGGAATGCCACTCTAAAAAGTGCGGCGGGCCGGTTCCCAGAATCAAAAAACTATTAATTCCGTAATGAATAGGGAGATTATTGTAACAAAAGATGGTTCTTCATCCCTTCTTGTCAAGGAGATGGGAGAGACTTTTCATTCCAGGCATGGTGCCGTTCAGGAATCGCTCCATGTGTATATACAAAACGGGATGGCTAAAATAGAAAAGGATGAGATAAGCATTTTGGAGTTTGGCTTCGGAACCGGGCTTAATGCATTGCTTTCCCTACAGTTTGCAATAGCGCACGGAAAAAAGATTCATTATGAAACCATAGAAGCTTATCCGTTAACGTACGAGGAGTTCAGCCTGCTGAACTACGAAGAATTTATAAAAACACCTGTTTCATTAAAAGAGATACATCTTGCAGATGCCGGTAAACCGAATGAAGTCCATCCCGGATTTACCTTATGGAAGCATTTTGACATGATTGAAGAATTTTCGACTCCGCAAAAATTCGATCTAATCTATTTTGATGTTTTCGGGTATGAATACCAACCGGAATTATGGTCCGAAAAAATTCTCAGAAAAGCTTATGAAGCATTAAACGAAAACGGAATATTTGTAACGTATGCCTGTAAAAGTGTTGTAAACAAAACGTTGAAAGAAATTGGATTCACAGTGCACAAGGTAGCCGGGCCACCTGGAAAAAGAGAAATGACGGTAGCTGTTAAAATAATGTAAATATTCTTCTGAATTCCACGGCTGCTTTTTATATTTACATAAAAGCAGCATTATGACAGAGAGTCTAAACCACACGATCAGAATATTAGAAAAAGTAAGTTTTAATAAAGATTTATTCATGAAAGAAGTTTCCAAGGCCATAAAGATATTATTGCCTTATGAAATAGATCAGTTAAAGGAATGGATACGAAATTTCACAAAAACGCGAACAGAGTTCAAAGACGTTTTGGCTTTAGTATAAAATAAAGGATGGATGAATTTCCATCCTTTATTTTTTTATGATTTTAGGGCTGATTATAGCGACATCCTGAAAGGCAATCGCTCCTTTTACGACACCTGAGATTGCGGCACGTAAAGCCTCGATTATATGTAACTTTAATTCGCTTTTAGAAAAGATAAGACTTACTTCGCGTGATGGTTTGGGATCGCTGAACGTTATGATGTTCTTCAGGTCCTGCTCGTTTAAATTAAGAGTGTGCAGGTAGGGAAGTAGGGTGACCCCAAGGCCTTCATTCGCTAGCCGGATTAACGTTTCAAAACTTCCTGAGTTTAATTCAAATTTTCGGCCCGGCTCCAGTTTGGATGCTTTACAAAGGTTTAAAATGCCGTTGGTAAAGCAATGGCCGTCCTGTAACAGCAATACATCGTTGATATTTAAATCATCGGGTGTAAGTTCCTGAAGGTTTTTTCTGTATTCCTGAGGAAAATAACCGACAAAAGGTTCATAGTATAACACTATTTCCTTTAAATCGGGCTCGTTTAAAGGAGTTGCTGCGATGGCGGCATCCAGTTGCCCTTTGCGTAAACGGTTAATGATTTCATCGGTCGTATACTCCTCGATAATCAGATTTATTTTTGGATATTTTTTTATGAAGGTATTGAGGAACATGGGAAGGAGGGTCGGCATGATTGTGGGAATAATTCCTATTTTAAAGTCTCCTCCTATAAAACCTTTTTGTTGTTCCACGATATCTTTGATTCTGTCGGCTTCATTGACAATGCTTTTGGCCTGCTGAACGATTTTCCTCCCCACTTCGGTGAGTTGGATGGGTTTTTTGTTGCGGTCGAAAATTTTGATTTCAAGTTCTTCTTCGAGCTTCTGGATCTGCATGCTCAGCGTAGGCTGCGTAACAAAACATTTCTCGGCAGCTAACGTGAAATTCTGATACTCGGCAACAGCTAAAATATAATGTAATTGCGTAATGGTCATTTCAAAAGTTTTAAACTATAGTACGATTAATACGATCGATTGTATTTATACAAATATCATTCTTTTATTCGTAAATTTGATAGTGAATTTTAAAATTAGTCATTATGAATATTTTAGGTTTACCAATTAAAGAAACAAAAGAGAACATTGAATTATTGAATGTGTTGCTGGCAAATTTTCAGGTGTATTATCAAAATTTGCGTGGTTTGCACTGGAACATCCGCGGAAAGAGATTTTTTGAACTGCACGTAAAATTTGAAGAACTTTATAATCAGGCGCAGTTGAGAATCGATGAAATTGCAGAGCGGGTATTAACGCTAGGAGGGACTCCTTTGCATACATTTGAAGACTATATAAAGTATAATAAGCTGCAGGTAGGGAAAAACATCATACAAGATGAAAATGCAGTAGAACTTATTATCAAGTCATTGTCGGCTTTATTGGTGATAGAACGTGAAATTCTGGAGAAATCAGGGAATATTAACGATGAGGGAACCAATTCCATGATGAGTGATCTGATTACGGAACAGGAAAAAGATATCTGGATGATGCAGGCCTTTTTGGGCTAACCGGATGAATGCCGGTTTTATTTCTTATCTCTATAAAAATAAAAAGAGCTTGTTAAAAACAAGCTCTTTTTTTATGGTTGATTATTTTTTGACCACCTTGACAAACTGACTGTTGTCTTTTGTCTGTATGTTCAGCATATAGGTTCCGGCACTTAGCGCGCTGAAATCAAGCTGAACTTCCGGTTTGTCGAAATTACGCGTCATAACCAGGCGTCCGTTCAAATCGAACACTTCCACCTTCGTTATTACTTCGCTGTAGTGAACCGTCAGCATATCGCTTACAGGGTTTGGATAGTATTTCAACCTGCTCAGGTCGAAATCGTTCAAGCCCAGTTTCACGATTACCTGGATCGCCGTAGGGTCGCTAGGACATCCGTTCGCACCGATGATCACAGCATAATAAGTAGCCCCGTCTACAAGCGGCATATTCTGAGGAAGCGCGTTGATTCCTTTTATCGCATCATCAAATGTAAGGTACCATACCACATTTGGCTGATCCATTGCAATATTACTTATTTCAGCGTAATTATCAAAAGATTGTGGTGAATTTCCTGTAGGGCTGCCAGGACGGGTACCAATGGTTACCTGAACCTGCGTTCTGCCTGATGTACATCCGTTTTGATCACGTTCTACAAAATAGAAACCGCTTTGAAGTACAGCTGTTGACGGAAGCACTGTTGTGGACGTAGCACTTGTATACCACTTATGGGTAATTCCCGTACCTGCAGGTATCACTAAATCTGCAACAGTTGATCCTTCACATAAGGTGAATGGGCTTACCACCGGTGCCGTTGTATTGATCACACGTACTGCAACAGGTACTTTTACCGACATACAGTTTCCTATTCTCTGAGCCAGGTAGTAGGTACCGTTGAGTAACGGAGTTGTACCGGCAAGCGGAACCGTTGAAGTCGCGCTGCTGAACCATTCTGCTGTTGCATTAGGTAGCGTCTGGGCCACAAGCTGGGCTACTGTTCCGCCACCGCACATATTCTGGATGGTTGCACTAGGAGCTGCAACACTTCCCTGGGCCGCTGCATTTACAGGAACACGTGGCGACTCACATCCGTTGATTTTTTGCGACACATAATATGTACCGCTGACAACTGCGTCTGTATTCGGTATAGGCTGCTGTGAAGTAGCCGACTGGTACCATACAAGTTCCGATCCCGTTACCTGATTCAGATTCACACTGCCGTAGTTCAGTGCTCCACAGAGAGAGATTGTCTGCGGTGTCAATGCCGGTGGTATAGGGTTGATGTCTACCAGTACTCCAATACGTCCTGATTCACATCCGTTCGATGATTGCGATGCATAATACGTCGTATTATCTGTAAGCACATGTGTTGACGGAAGTGGCGTTGTGGATGTAGCAGAACTGTACCATTTGATCTGGGCTCCGTTGGCTCCCCTTGCTGAAAGGTCGGCTATGGTTCCCGATCCGCAGATTACCTGGGTCAGTTGTGCTGATGGCAATGCCAGTGCCACAATAGACGCATTAAAAGGTATTCTTGCCGATTTACAGTTTCCTAATTTTGCTTCTACATAATAGGTGCCATTTTGTGAAATTGTCGTAATCGGGGTTGTGGATGTTGCAGAACTGTAGAAGCTTAAGCTTGCTGCAGGAGCTCCTGTTACCACCACATCGGTTACCGGAACCGCTTTACAGAATACCTGATCCTGTACCGAAAGTATTCCTACATCTACCGTATTAACCGTATAGGCCTTAGTAGTTGCACAACCGTTGGCTCCTGTTAAAGTAGCCGTATAAACCTGGCTGCCGCCTGTGCTCGATACCGTATAAACCGTTGGAGCATCTACTCCACTGGTATAAGGCACTGTAGCCGCTGCATCAAGGTAAAGGTTGTTTGTTGGCGACCAGGTTACCGCTGCCTGCTTGAATCCGAATACGGTATTCAAACGGTTAACGGTTAAAGTTCCTGTTAATGGATTCGCATCCGTGGCGCTTCCTGCATAAAGCCCAACATTGGTTCCTGTTACACCTGAATAGTAGGTTTTGGCATTGTTGCCGCCACCTTCTCCTTCCTGGAGGATTTCCAATACAATGTTCGACTGTCCGTCCCAGTAGAATGCATTGTCAAATATAAAAGTCTGTACACCCTGGAAGCTGTGTGTATGGTTTACTTTGGTGTAAACCGTAGAGAAGTTTCCGGTGTAGAAGCTTGTATTACCAAAAGACGTATTCGGGCTCAGCATCATTTTAAGCGTATAGCTTGGATTGCTGAGGCTTGCTCCTGCATCTGTAGTTTCAAAAGAGAGACTGCTGATATAACCCGCTCCTGTGATTCCCTGAGCCGTTAATTCGGCTGCACTGTAAATAAACTGCTGTCTGGAGTAAACCGAACTCTGAACAAAAGCCGACATTCCAAGAGTAGCTGCTGTAGTTGTTTTGGCAGCTCCTATAGAAGCCTGGGCAGGTAATGCTTTTAAAAGATCGAGTTTGGTTACCACATCTTTACAAACATCGAAAGACGCTGCAAGGTTCGGATTGGCTTCCGGCTGGGTTCCGGCGAATACCAATACCGTTTTCACCACTTCACATATACCTGTAGACTGGGTAGCCACAAGCGTATAAAGTTGCTCGGTAGTAGTTGAGAACGTCCATCCGGTTGCCGCATTACCGCTTACACCGGTAGAAGGCGTCCATACAAAAGTATCATAACCTCCCTGGTTGGTTGCTACCGTTACTACAGATGTTGTTCCTCCTTCACATGAAGTTACCTTGTCTGCAGACAATTCGAAAAGCGGTTTAGGCTCAATTGTCACTGGTATTTCTGTTGCAGGTGATTTACACTCGTGTTTACCAACAAAAATAGTATTAGGACGTGTATTTGTCGTAGTTCCGTAAATGTACGGAGTCGTAACTGTATTTGTCGTATTGGCATTTAACAGGTTAATTGCCGTATTGTCATTAGAATATAGAGTAGCAGTTCTGTTTACAGATGTAGTGTGATATCTGAGTTCTCCACTTGTTCCGCTGGCACCTTCATTACTCCAGTTTGTTTGTACTACGATATTGCTCTTACCATCCCATTTATATGGTGTTGTAAACGTAAAGGTCATAATACCTGTTGTGAACTTCTGGTAAGGAGTACCGCTGTATACCTGAGTAAGGGACTGTATCATATTCGTTGTAGCAACATTTTGCGTTGTTGATCCAATTGCAATGGTAAAATTGTCTCTTGTTTTCGAACCGGTTTTTACTACATCAAACTGTAATGCGGTAATATCCCCGGCAATTAAACCGCTTGCTCTTAATTCATCGGCTGTAAAAATGTACTGATGTTTATAACCTCCGTAAGAATAGTTCAGGAACATACCTGTATTGGTACCTGTAGTGGTTCCTTCTCCTATCTGAACAGGTTTATTATCTGTAACGTATTTAGTACGTAACCAGAAACTTCTGCTTTGCGTAACATCATCTTTTGATACAAAATTGTTACCGTCAAATAAAGATACTTCATCGTCTTCTTTATCATACCAGCCAGCAATTCCTGTAGGGTCACTAAGTGTTGCGTCTAGTTTGGCTTTCTGAGGGCCACAATATACGGCTGATGTAGTATAAGAAACCAAATCAGGAAAAGAACAAAGTGTAATTACATTAACACCTTCATTCCAAACACTCTGATCGGTAGCAGAACATACAGAACGGATGTATATGTTGTATTTCGTTAAAGCGGATAGTCCCGTTGCAACAATTGAGGTAGCCCCAACAGCAGTAGTAGCTTTGAATTCAGCCCCAGGAGTACCCGGAGTTCCTGAACTGCGTACTTCTACCTCGTAAGCTACACCACTCGTATTATAGTTATCGGTCCAGCTAACTTTTAAATTGTCTTTTCCAATATTGGTAACTTTTATAAACGTATTGTCTATAGGTACACAATTAGGCATGTCTTCATAATAGATATCATCGAGGTAAACCGTCTGACTACCGTTTGTTGTTTTGTCATTTTGGAATGAAAAAGCAAAATAGTCATCCGTTGTATTTGTAGGTAAATATACTACGTACTCTTTCCAACTGCTTGTCAAATTAATGGTTTTTAAAAGTGTTTTATTTGATGAAACAGAAGTTCCGTCCATAGAATATACTTCAAAACTACCATAGGCCGGAGTAAAGGATAATCTTGCCCAGAAACGTATTCTTTTGGTTCCTTTTCCTAAATTGTCTGTTTCAGGAGAAATCAGTAAAACATCACCCTGATAAGACGGATTTATGACTCCGTTATTTAGATAATTATAACGGTAGGCATAGAATCCTTTAGAGCCTGATCTGTAATTGTAAGGATCTGTATATCCATACCCGCTTTGAGGAACATTTGCTGCGTAGGTCCAGCAATATGGAACTGTGTTATTATTCCAGCTTCCCGCATCAGTGTTTTCAAAACCTTCAAAGAACCCTGAAGTAACAACCGTACACGGTGTACTGAATTTATAAGCTGTCGGTGTCCATTGCCCTTTAGATGTTCCGCAAACACTGCGAACGTATACGGTATAGGTAGAAGACCCGGACAATCCGGTAATATTTGCGGAAGTACCTGTGACAGTACCAGAGGCCACAAGTCCCGTTGATCCAGATCCTGCTGCACCTGTAGTACGGACTTCATATTCATAGGCGGTTACCCCTGATGCAAGGGATGCATTCCATGAAATCGTAGCTGATGTTACGGTAATATTAGAAGCATTTACCCCCATAGGGAAGATACATGCCGAGATATCTTCATAATTAATATCGTCGATGATTACATCAATACTACCTGAAGTTGAGGTATTAGTAGAAAATGCAAAATAATTATCTGTTGTATTTGGTAAAGGAACAATATATTCCGTCCAGGTTGATGTAAGGTTGATAGCCTGTACCAGTGTTTTGGTAGCTGCAGCTGTATTTCCATTCATCGTATAGATCTCGAATTTATATCCACTACCATAAGAATATGGCATTTTAGCCCAGAAACGAATCTGTTTTGTACCATTTCCTAGGCTATTTGTTTCCGGAGAAATTAAAAGGATTTCAGAACCATAGCTATAAGAATAGAAACTTTTACTTCCCGATTTTGAATCATATTGATAGGTATAACCAGCACCAGAATTTCCATTTTGTTGATAAGTCCAGCAGATAGGAGGTGAAGGATTACTGTATCCGCCACTGGCAGTTGTTTCAAAACCTTCAAAGAAGTTAGCAGTGAAAACCTGGCACAAGGTCATAAATTCATTCGAACCAGACCATGTTCCGTTTGTCGTTCCACAAATACTGCGAACATAAACAAAATATTTCGTTCCCGGATTTAAGCCTGTTACAGGAGCCGATGTTCCTGTTACCGTACCTGTTTTTACAAGTCCTGTAGCACCTGATCCCGGAGCACCTGAAGTACGGATTTCATATTCATAACCTGTAACGGTAGGAGCTACTGAAGGGCTCCATGAAATTGTAGCTGTTGTTGCAGTAATTGTACCTGCTGAAATATTCATAGGGAAAAGACAAGGAGTCTGATCTTCATAATAAATATCATCCAGATAGGTCTCCATATAACCTGAAGAAGACAGGTTTGAAGAGAAAGCAAAATAACTATCAGAAGTCGCAGGTAGCGGAACAATATATTCTGTCCATGTTGACGTAAGGTTAATCGTCTGGAGCAAAGTTTTAGTTGCTGCAGGCGTATTTCCATTCATGGTATAGATCTGGAATTTATAACCGTTACCTGAGGAATATGGCATTTTGGCCCAGAAACGGATTTGTTTGGTCCCATTTCCTAAGCTATTGGTCTCCGGAGAAATTAAAAGAACCTCAGTTCCGTAAGTATAGGTATAGAAACTTTTGCTTCCCGATTTTGAATCATACTGATAAGTATAACCGTATCCCGAAGTTCCTCCTGTAAGATAGGTCCAGCAAACTGGAGGAGAAGGTATACTATAAGAACCAGCCGCAGTCGATTCAAAACCTTCAAAGAAATTACCTACCTGAGCACATAAAGTCATAAATTGCTTTACAGGCGACCATGGCCCCGGATTGGTTCCACAAATAGTACGTACATATACGTAATACGTTGTTCCCGGAATTAATCCTGTTTCACTGGCTGTAGTCCCTGTCGTAGTTCCTGACTTAACAAGTCCTGTAGTTCCTGAACCAGGGGCTCCTGAAGTACGTATTTCATATTCATAACCGGTAGCTGTTGAAGACAATGAAGTACTCCATGAAAGGTCAACACCCGTTGTTGTGATATTGGATGCAGTTAGATTTAGCGGGAATGAACAAGGAGCAAGATCCTCGTAGTAAATATCATCTAAATAAATAGTATTATATTCACCAGCTCCCCCTTTAAATCCAAATGCGAAATAATCGTCGGTTGTAGCTGCTAAAGGAAGAACATATTCTACATACGAAGTAGTTAAGGCAAAACTTTGTATTAAAGTTTTGGTCGCAGTTGCTGTTTTTCCGTTCATTCTATAGATCTCCAGCTTAGATGCTCCGTTAGAAGAAAGCCTAGCCGAAAAACGCAATTGTTTTGTTCCGTTTCCTAAATCCGTGATTTCAGGAGATATAAGATAAAACAAAGTGCCGTCGTAGGGATATCCGTAAAAAGCTTTTAAACCGGTTTTAGGCTGACTGTTATAGTTGTATCCATAACCACTTCCCGATCCAGTCAGGTACGTCCAACAGTCCGGAACTATATTGTTGTTATAACCTCCTATAGGGGTAGATTCAAAACCTTCGAAGAAGTTTGCTGTTATCGGACCACAAGGCGTTCTGAAATCCGTAGCTTCAATCCATCCTAAATTTAAACACGTATATTTTACATATACTTTATAAAAGGAAGAACTTGAAAGACCTGTTAGGTTACCACTTGTGCTTCCGGCTGGAATTGTGGTGTTAGGAGTTGTAGTCGATGACGGTACCGTTCCATTATTGCTAATGTACACATCTACCGGAACATTGAAGGGCTTTGATAAATTAACCGTAGCCGAGTTTAGCGTAATACCAGAAACACTTATGGTTCCGGTATACAAACACGCAGGAGGTGTGAATCTGAAAACCTGACCGGTTGCAGGTTTTGTATTGATATTGGTCACACTCGTTGTACTTGTAACGGTAGGCGGAGTCAGATTTGAATTCAGGTTCAGATATGAACCTGCACCGGAACCCACGGGGTCGTTTATTCCAATACTGGCTGATCCGGAACTAACAGTCCCAGCTTCCTGTCTGTAAACAAAATCGATTACATTCGTGGTTTCATACAGTTTTACCTGAAAGGAAATAGTTGGGGTAGTACCACTACTTGAATTATTCCATTGCCATTCCAGCCATTCTACCGTTAAAACCCTGTTAGGGGCCGTACCGGATAAATGATAGGAAGCAATTCCAAGCGCACCGCTCAAATCATCCCATAAAGGAGCGATCATTGGGCGGTAAACTGTTGTAGAAGTATTGGCCGAACTCAGATTGTTGGATGAATTCACCGAAGTTACACTTGTGTCAAATGTAATATACCCCTTTGAAGACATCTTGAAATTGGAGTAGGATTTACTTCCCAATACAAAATTAAAACCTATTGGTATGGATTTACTCATACCGGAGGCGGTTTGCACGCTAGACACAATGGTTGCACTAGACGGATTAGGTGTGAATGTACCTGCCTGCTCGGAGAATGTATAGGACGCAACTTGAGAAATCCCGTCATAGCCCATAAGCAGAATGAACATAATCACAAATAATTGTGTAATTTTTTTCATTATGTATTTTTATGTGTTAATAATTCCATAAAAATAGTTTTTTATTTTATAGAATAAAGATTTCATAATAAAAAAAACTGGTTTTGGCCTTTTTGTAAAAGTTTCAAAGGAAAATATTTGTTAAATTTTTATAAAAGTAATTTTTGAAGTCTTTTAATGAAGGAAAAATTTGTATTTGTTATAGTTTTTGGCAAAAAATATATGAAAATGATAATATGTTAATTTTTTAAGGTTTTTTAAAGTCTTATGAAATAAGCGGGAAATGTATGTTTTTTTAACAGTATTTTGTTGAAAACGCAGTAATAAGATGTTTTGAAAAAGAAATTATCTAACAATGGAGTTACAATTTCGGAATGATTTGTAAATATATAGCGATAAAAAGCCGTTTCTTATGAAACGGCTTTTTATATTTAATTAATTCTTATTTCGAACATTTTGTCCCAGTTTTTACCTGTGACGAAAAATGTCCCGGTTTTCTTATTATATGCAATTCCGTTTAATACGTCCAAATCGGGATGCTGCGTAACTTTGGATTTTAATTCTGATAAATCCACAACGCCGTTTACAGTTCCGTCAGCAGGACTGAATATGCCTATGGCATCCTGACCATAAAAATTGGCGTAAATCTGCCCGTTTACCCATTCCAGTTCGTTTACATAAGGAACTGTTCCGCGGTTTGTGGATACCACGATGTAATCGGTCATCTTAAAATCGGAAGGGTTTAATTTATATACGCGGTCCGACCCGTCCGTCATATATAAAGTTGTTCCGTCGTTCGTTAATCCCCAACCTTCCATTGCCTGAAAATAAGGAAGGGTTTTTTCTTTTTGAAGAGTTTCAAGATTGTATACGTAAGCTTCGTTGTTTTTATAAGTTAACTGATAAATTTTATTGTTCAGAACTGTTAATCCCTCACCGAAAATGGCATCATCCAGTTCCGTAATGGCAACAACCTTACCTGTTACAGGATTTACCTTTCTAACACTTGATTTTCCTTTAGTACGGGTTCCGATACCTTCTCCGTTTCCGGTACTCTCTATTAAAATATCGCCATAGAATTCCAATCCCTGCGTATAGGCCTTTATATCGTGAGGATATGTATTTACTATGGTATAAGAATGAATCGTAGGTTGCACATGTGAAAGTACATCAACTTTTGTTATTGTTTCATTTGGCGTTCCTGCTGTAAATGCAACAGCCTTGATGTTCTGTGAGCCGTATTTTACGGTCGAAAGTTTGTAGGTAAATACCTCGTTTCCTTTTACCGATCCTATTTTTTTATCATTGATAAAGTACTGAACAGAATCAAAAACGGAGTTATGTTCGTTTTTAAGTTGTAAAACCAGGTCTTCATTCAGCGCATATGTCTGCTTTAATTTACTGGAATCGATAAATAAGGAATTATCTTCCATTTTTTTATCGTTTCTACAGGCAATAAAAAAAAGAGGTAAAGCAAACAAAGCGAGTGATTTATATTTATTCATGGTTGTTTTGAATTAGTATTACAAGTATACAAAGCTTTTTTAATTTAACAAAAGGCTTGCAAAAATATAATTTGTTCGTATATTTGCAACGGCAAGTCCTACACGACCAGCTCCTGCAGACTCCTCCAGGGTGGGAACGCAGCAAAGGTATGTGGTTGTAGCGGTGCGATGTAGGTCGCTTGCCATTTTTTAATCAGCCATTAGGGTTGATTTTTTTTTGAAATATATTTTAAATAGTTTAATAACAAAAAAAGCCGCATCCTTTCAGTTGCGGCTTTTTTATTAATTTAATTTTTCAACAGTTTCCCTCCAGATATCAAGCTCAGGAATTCCTGGTTTGCGTTTCCCGAAAAACTGTACAATGATGTCTCCTGCCTCGTTGAATACTTCAATAGCAGTCACCACGCCGTCTTCCGTAGGTTTTCTTACTACCCAGGTCTGGGCTATCTTGCTCATGTCAAGGTGCATATTAAAATCGGGATCCATGATGTTGTACCATTGTTCATGCCACATGGTTTTACGGACCGCTCCTGTATGGATCTGTATGTTTCCTTTATTTCCTACAAAAACCATGATGGGCGTTTTAGCTTTTGCCACCTCTTCCAGCATGCTTACGATACCGTCTTTCGAAACTTCCTTAGCGTGGTAATCTGTTGGGGCAAGACGTAATGCCTGTGTACGTGTCACACCGAATTTTCTAAGCATCATAAAGAAATCATGTGTATCCTTAAGATCAAGCCAGGCTTTCTGAAAACCTTCAACATCAATTTCACTGTCCGGTTTTTCGTTAATGACCGTAATATCCTTTTCAGCCGTTTCAAAAGGGGCCTGATCATCGCTTTTATATTTGTTTACCAATGCATCAAATGCTGTGGCATCACTGTCGGGAGTAAGGAATATTTTATGTATGGCCTCTCCGTCCTTACCGAAGAACTGTAAACTTTTGGAAGTACCCCGTGCATTTTCTTCTACAACTGCAAATGCCTTTTTCCAGTGTGTTAAAAAGATGCGCATATCGATATCTTCTCCAACAAATAATGCTGCATGCGGAGAAGAAAAGTCTGCATTTAAATAAACACCTTTTCTTTCATGTACACATTCGTCATTACGGGTTAAAGCCATTACTTTTCCTAAAGATTCTATTTCGGAAAGTAGTTCTTTGAATTCCGGTCTAAGACGTGTAACGCCCTCGTTCGTTTTGGTTGCCAAAAGTTCCATTTCGCTTACGCCCAGTTTTTGAGCTGCGTTACGTATTCTTAAGTGCGGTTGTTCCTTTTTAAGGTTGTCCCACTGCGTTTTTAAAGTTTCTGTTGTATTCATATGAGAAATTTTTATCCGAATAAAATAATAGATTGTTGTGTAACAGGGTGTTGCGTGATGGAGCAGGGGTACTGGTATACCCTTGATATCCGTTCTTTTGTTAAGACAATTTCCGGTTTGTCGAACAATTCAATGTGCCCCCTGTTCAAAAGGATGAGTTTGTCGGCAAACTGTGACGCAATATTAAGGTCATGCAAAACGACAAGTGCCGTATTTTGTTTCTGAGTAAATTCCTTAATAAGGTGCAAAGTTTTAAACTGATGAGCCACATCAAGGTTGTTTAAAGGTTCATCCAGCAGCAGCAGCTTGTTCTCTACGTTGTTCTCGAGCTGCGAGAACACCCGTGCAAGATGTATGCGCTGTTTTTCACCTCCTGAAAGTTGTTCATATGCGCGATCCGTTAAATGATGTGTTTCGGTTTTCTGCATCCAGGTCTGCACAATCTCAAGATCCTCAGTGTCGGGGTTATTGTGAAAATAGGGATAACGCCCCATTAAAACGATTTCATCGTTCTTTAAATTGATTTCATGCGACTGGTGTTGCGAAAACTTGGCACGATGTAACGGAATTTCTGTCTTGGTATAGTGTTTTAGCTCTTTGTTTTTGAAGGTGAAATTACGGGCGCTGTATTTTATTTCGTTGGCAATACAGCTCAATAAGGTTGATTTTCCTGCTCCGTTCGGTCCTACAATAGCGATTAACTCTCCCTGACCTATTTCTAAATCAATATTTTTTAAAAGAAACCGATCCCGGGCTTTAAAGTTTACATCGTGGATTTGTAACATTATAATTTTCTTTTATAATTAATGAGTATAGAAATAAAGATAGGAGCCCCCATAATGGCGGTGAGGATTCCGATAGGTAGTTCGGCCGGTATTACGACAAGCCTGCTTATGGTATCGGCAACCAGTAATACTACGGCTCCAAGCAACATTGATAAAGGAAGCAGTATGTTGTAGTTTGAATTGAATACGAATCGTAAGATATATGGAATCACGAGCCCGATAAAACCGATTGTCCCGTTAAATGCTACGACACTTCCTACCATCAGCGAAGAAATAACGATGATCTGCCGTTTGGTTTTTTCAATATCGAATCCAAGATGAGCTGCTTCTTTTTCACCGAGCATTAAAGCGTTTAACGTTTTTCCTTTACGCAACAGCTGTATGCTTCCAAATGCAACTACGATGAATACCAGACAAACCTTCCACCAATTTGATCCGGCTAGACTTCCCAGTGACCAGAACGTGATGTTCCGCAATTCCTCTTCAGTGGAAATATAAGTGAGGAACCCCGTAACAGCACCTGTAAGGGCGGTAATCGCAACCCCTGATAACAATAAGATAAGGATATGTGTTTTTCCGTTGGATGTTGCCATTTTATATACAAACAGCATAGTGGCAAGAGCGCCTAGGAATGCCATAATACTTAATAAAGCATAACGGAAAAAAGGAGAGAGCAGGTGCATAACAGCTGAACCGAATACGATGGTTAATGCAGCGAAAAGGACAGCTCCGGATGTGATTCCGATAAGGTCTGGCGAAGCCAGCGGGTTTTTGAACAACCCCTGAAGGCTTGTTCCGCTGATAGCCAGTGCGGCCCCTGTTAGAATTGCCATAAGTATGCGCGGAATCCGCAGTTCAATAAGTACGAATGAATCAGGAGTATGAACACCTGTTCGCAGATAGGAGCCTATAATTTCGGTCATAGGTTGACTGAAATCATAAGCACCTAAATACAATGCCGTTACCAAAGCAACAATTAATAAAAAGAAGAATGTTATTTTGTAGACAGCAATTTTTTTCTTCATTATTGTAATTTGTTATGTAATTCTACAACAGCTTCTCCTAAACGCGGTCCAAAACCGGAAAGTAACTGACCGTCCATCGTCACTACTTTTTTGTTTTTACCTGCATTTGTGGCAGCAATACCTTCAACTTTCACTAAACCTTCTACACCACCAAGGCTTTTGAGTCCGCTGTCGAACATAAGAATTACGTCCGGGTTTGTAGTTAATAAAGCTTCCGGGGTTAGGGGCTTGAAATCGGTTAAAGCAGCCGCAGCATTTTCCGCGCCGGCTAGTTCAATCATGCTGTGTAACGGGGTTTCCTTTCCGGCTACCATTAAATTTCCGGCTCCACGGGCGTAGATAAACAGAACTTTCGGTTTTTTAGCAAAAGGTTTCACCGTCGCAATTTTAGAAGATATATTGTCTAACAGAGGTTGGAAATTATCTTTTTTAAGAGTCGTAGCAACGTCTGTGATCAATTTTTTTGTGCCGTCAACAGTATATTCCTGGTCAATAAGAACCAAAGAAACATTGGCGCTTTTTAACTGTTCGTTAAGGTTCGGATTGATGTCTTTTGTAGTTCCGAATACCACCGTTGGTTTTAAAGCAAGTATGCTTTCGGCAGTGATGGATCTTACATGACCAAGGTTAGTAGCTTTAAGATCTGCCGGAAATGTGGAAGTTACATCTTTTCCTACAATATTCCCCGAGGCATCCATTGAAGCCAGTGTTTCGGTGATGGCACCATTAAGAGAAACAATACGGTCTGTTTTAATTTCTGTAGCAGGAACATCCTGGTCTGCAGTCTTCTGCTCCTCTTTTTTATTACATCCTGCAAAGGCAACTGCCAAAGCAAGCATGGTAAAAATTTTTTTCATAATGGTATTTAGTTAAAGGTTTAAACCTATGATTTTGTTGGGCAAAAATAGCCTTTTTTTTAAAAAAGAACAATTTATTTAGAACAAATAAAAATAACTTAATATATTTGCCCCGGTTATTTAATTAGAATAAATAAAAATAATGAAAAAAGGTAGTTTCATTTTTTTTGCAATTGTTTGTAATGGATTTGTAATGAATGCCCAGGTTGATTCATTGGCTATGAATAAGTCGGATGATACCACTATGGAAGAAATGGTAATTACAACCGAAATAGAACCTCAGTCATTAAAAAAAGCTATTAACAATGTTCGGATAATTTCCAAGGAAGATATCAAAAATTTAGGAGCAGTAAATTTAGCCGACGCCCTTAATCAGTATATTAATATAACAGTAACTCCTGAAAGTAGTTCTGGCAGATCTACAGTATCGATGTTCGGATTAGGAGGAAGTTATTTTAAGATACTTATTGATAATATTCCTTTGATAAATGATGGAGGGTTTGGAAATAATACTGATATAACTCAGATTTCTCTTGCAGATGTTGAACGCATCGAAATTATTGAAGGATCCATGGGGGTAACGCACGGGGCTAATGCAGTAAGTGGAATTTTGAATGTCATTACTAAAAAATCATCAGAACATAAATTAGAAGTTTCTTTAACCGCCCAGGAAGAAACCGCGGGAAAAGAATTTAGTTTTTTCAATAAAGGAAGACATATACAGAATTTAAAAATAGGACACAGTCTAAATGATAAATGGTATATAGGAATTGGAGCCAACAGAAATGATTATCGTGGATTTCTTGGCGGCAAACATAACGAGTTTTATGATATAAATGACGGTACTAGAGGGTATAGATTACCTCCTAAAGAACAATTGCAAGGAAATGCAGTGATTAACTATACTTCAAAAAATGTCCGTTTATTTTACAGATTTGAATTTTTGAATGAACAGGTTAATTACTATGAATCTTCTGTCCAGTCTGGTTTTAATGATGTGTTTGGGGCCTATAAATATGCAAATGACGAACGTTATTTAGTAAACCGCTTATACCACCATTTGAATGCGACCGGTAAACTTTTTAAGCAGGTCAATTTTAATATTTCATTATCGCAACAATTACAGGAACGTAATCATGAAACTTTTCGGTACAATATTACACATGATCTTGAAAGTAATAATATAAAACAAAAAGATCAGGAAATGAATGTATTGTACTCTACAGGTACTTTTAATAATTTCTTTACGAGTAAATTGTTCAATTTACAGTTTGGATATGAGTTGCTTCATAACAGAGGAGCTGCAAAAGTCAGAGCAGCTGACAGTCAGGATATGACGGTATATAAAAATCTTGATAATTATGACTTTTTCGTCAGTTCAGATATAAATCTAAACCAGAATCTTTCCTTAAGACCAGGTTTCAGATACTCATTCCAATCGGTTTTTGAAGACCAGTATGCTTATTCATTAGGAGGACGGTATTTATTAAACTACGGATTTGAAGCAAGGGCAGCGTTTGGAGGCTCATTCAGAACCCCTACTTTTGAAGAACTTTATTACAAGGAAATTTTTAATGGACATCATTTCGAAGGAAATCCAGATTTATTACCTGAAAAAAGTACATCCTTTGAAGCTAGTTTAAAAAAGGTAACCTATTTTAAAAATAACAATGCCACATTGTCTAACCATGTAATGGTAAGTTTAAGTGATATAAAAGATAGAATCTCATCTGTACTTATTGGATATGACGGGGCGACTCCGATGTACAAAAATATCAATGTAGACAAGTATAAAAGTTTAAATCTTTCCTCAATGAATCAATTTCAAGTAGGCAATTGGGATTTCGGTTTAGGACTTTCCTTTATATGGCGTTCAGAACAGATCGACAGTGGTACTGCGAAAACCTCTGATGAATACTTATTCAGTTATAATCTTAACAGTAAAATAGCTTATAAAGTTCCGGAATGGAATACGGTATTTTCTGCTTATTATAAATTTACCGGAAAAACCAAGGAGTGGGATACAAATAGTACACCATTTACAATTGCAACAGTTGATTCTTACGGTTTTTTGGAAGCATCGGCCCGTAAAGTTTTTTTTAATAATAAGCTAGAAGCAACATTAGGAGTTCGAAATATACTTGATGTTATAGAAGTTAACAGATCAAGAATTGTTAATACTACAGGTGGGCACGAAGTTCCTACACAACTTATTATGAGCAACGGAAGAAGCTACTTTATTAAACTAACTTATAATTTCAATCTTAATTAATATTTAAACCATATGAAAAAATCAGTTTTCATTTTATCGTTTGTATCACTTATTTTAGGATCTTGTTCAGATGACAACAATACAGCTACACCAGATCCGGTTAAACCTCCAGTAGAATCTGGAATTGTAAAAGCTAATGTAGGTGGGCCGAATCAACCCAATCAGGTATTTGTCGATTTAAGTGCAAACCAGCAGGTCTCAGCTAAACGTGATACGTGGGATTTAGGTTTTGCTACGGGGTCAGATTTCAGAGTCATCATCAACGGTTCTGTTAAAATGGCTGTAAAACAGTTGAATACAAATAATATTGATGCAGTACAAACTGCCGATGCTACAGTTGCTGTAGGATATTCAACGCTTTCTACTTTAGGGTATGTCGATGATCCAACCGGAACATTGAAGGGTAACGGATCTGGCGTTGGAACTGCCGTTGCTGAAATTTCTGCAACTGATGCAGATAACAAAGTATACCTGGTAAACATGGGGTTTGAAGTAGGAACAACTACTCCGACTCCGGGATCGGTTGCTTTAGACGGAGAAGCACGCGGATGGAAAAAAATCAGAATTACAAGAAATGGAAATGATTATGTAGTACAATATGCAGATTTAGCTGCAACTACTCACAATACGGTGACTATTTCTAAAAATGCAGATTATAACTTTACGTTCTTGAGCCTGAAAACTGGACAAAAAGTAGATGTACAGCCCCGCGCAAAACAGTGGGATTTGTCTTTCACAGGATTTACTAACTATTATCCTTATGGTGACAGCAGCATCACTTATTATTTTGCTGATTTTATTACAACCAATGTTTACGGAGGAACAAAAGTTTACATGGTAGAGACGGAATCTATTGATGCAGATTATGCTGCTTTCAAAAAAGCTAATGTACAGGAAACCAATTTTACAAAATCAGCTACAGATCAAAGAATAATTGGAGACACATGGAGAAATGGAGGAGGACCTTCTTCTCAGCCAAGTATTAAAGATACCCGTTTTTATATAATAAAAGATACAGATGGTAATATCTTTAAATTAAGATTCAGAGCATTGACAAACGATGCAGGAGAGAGAGGAAATCCGGTTTTTGAATACGAATTGCTAAAATAATATTCGTTTGAAATTACCTTAAATTTTATTTTTTATATAAGGCTTATGATTCCCATAAGCCTTATTTTTTTGTTTTAACTGTTAATGAAATCTTATAAAAATATTGAAAATCAGCGTTTTATTTTTTAATTCGTATCTTTGCTGTCGGAAATTCAAATGGTGACAGGATTTGAGAAATGAAAATGAATGATAAAAAAATGTTCTTATTTTATTGTAATTGCCGGAGCAGTTGCTTTAATAACAATGGCTTTCAGGGGGATTGAAACGACGCTGGTTCAAAACGATTTTTATAAAGTAAGCGAACCGCTTGCCTATAATGTACCCACCTCAGAAGAAACAATCGAAAAGATAAATGAGGCGTTAATAGACGAAACATTTACTCTGGAAACAAACAATTCTTTTATTGATTTTAAGGAAGCATTGGCTATTAAGGAATCAGACGGAAATTACAAAACAGTGAATTCTTACGGATACATGGGAAAGTACCAGTTTGGTAAGGGTACTTTAAAATTCATAGGAATTAAAAACGTGACGGATTTTTTAAAGAATCCGGCATTACAGGAGAAAGCGTTTGTAGCCTATATCCAAAAAAATAAATGGATATTGCGCAATGAAATTAAAAGGTATGCCGGTAAAAGAATTGGTGGAATTCTTATTACCGAGTCGGGAATCTTGGCAGCCGCACATTTAGGTGGGGCAGGAGCAGTACAGGATTACCTGCGATCGGGCGGGCAGGTATCGTTTGTAGACGGATACGGGACAGATATAAAAACCTACCTGAAAAAATTTGCGGGCTTCGACCTGTCAGATATAGAAGCTGTTAAAAATCCAAGGATTACAGGATAAAAAGTCGGACAACATGTTCGACTTTTTTAGTATATTTAGGAAAAAATACAGTGATGATACTTAATAGAATTGACGAGGTTTCTGAAATCTCCAGACAAGATTTTATCAAGAATTATAAGAAAAAGCAAAAACCAGTTCTCATCAGGGGATATGCAAAAAAATGGGAAACATTTGACCAGTGGAACTTCTCCTATATAAAAGAAAAAGCAAAAGGACAGATGGTACCCATTTATGATAATAAGCCAGCGGCAGCCGATAAAAGTTCGGATACACCTGCACTTTATATGAAAATGGATGAGTATATTGAGGAAATACAGAGCCGCCCTTCCGATAAACGTATTTTCTTCTACATAATTAAAAGCAAGCTTCCGGAACTATTAAAGGGGTTTACATATCCCGATCTGGGATTAAAGATATTCAAACAGATCCATACGCTTTTTTTCGGAGGAAGCGAAGCACGTGTTCTTATGCATTATGATGTGGATATGAGTGATTTCCTGCATATACATTTCGAGGGAAAGAAGCGTATCCTGCTCTTTGATCAGAAACAGTCCCCGCATCTCTATAAAGTTCCGCTTTCCGTTCATACGATAGAGGCTATCGATTATGAAAACCCGGACTACAATCAATATCCGGGACTCAAAAAAGCGGAAGGTTATGAAATTTTTATGGAGCACGGCGATCTTTTATATATACCAAAAGGGTGGTGGCATTTCAACAGGTACCTTGAACCCGGGTTCTCAATGTCTATGAGGGAAATGCCATCGCTCGCCCGTTTTTCAAATTTTTTAAATATGCTGTACCATGTGTTTGTAATGCGGTATACCGATAAATTATGCCGTAAGATCGGAAAGCAGAAATGGATTGCCTACAAACAACGTTGGGCATATAGGAACTCTGAAAAAACAGCCTGAAAAAAGCCGCTTTAATAAGCGGCGTTTCCTGTTTAATTAAGTTTTCCTACCATGTCTTCCGGTTTTACCCAGGCGTCGAACTCTTCCGCAGTTACATATCCCAGTGCAATTGCCGTTTCTTTTAGGGTAGTGTTATTTTTATGGGCAGTTTGCGCAATTTCAGCCGCTTTGTAATAACCTATTTTCGTATTCAATGCCGTAACCAGCATGAGCGAATTGTCAACAAGTTCCTTAATACGTCCGTAATTGGGCTCAATACCCTGGGCACAATGTTCATCAAAAGACACACAGGCATCTCCGATTAAGCGTGCCGACTGCAGAAAATTGGATGCCATGAGCGGTTTAAAGACGTTGAGTTCGTAATGTCCCTGTGTACCGCCTATTGTAATGGCAACATCATTTCCCATAACCTGCGCTGCTACCATGGTTAGGGCTTCGCATTGTGTAGGGTTTACTTTTCCGGGCATGATAGAAGATCCTGGTTCGTTTTCAGGTATGTGGATTTCTCCGATCCCGGACCGCGGACCGGAAGCCAGCATACGGATATCGTTGGCTATTTTATTAAGGGAAACAGCAAGCTGTTTCAGTGCACCATGCGTTTCTACCAACGCATCATGTGCTGCCAAAGCTTCAAATTTGTTTGCAGCTGTTACAAAAGGATGCCCTGTAAACTCTGCTATATATCGGGCTACGACCACATCGTACCCGTCCGGTGTATTTAACCCGGTTCCTACGGCAGTACCACCAAGAGCAAGTTCCGAAAGGTGGGGGAGTGTGTTTTTAAGCGCTTTTAACCCGTGATTCAACTGTGCTGCATATCCCGATAGTTCCTGGCCTAACGTCAAGGGGGTAGCATCCATCAAATGAGTGCGTCCTATTTTTACCACATTCATAAATTCCTGTGATTTTTTCGTGAGCGTATCACGCAGTTGCTCTACTCCGGGAATTGTAATTTCGGTTACGGCTTTGTAAGCTGCAATATGCATACCTGTAGGATAAGTATCGTTGGATGACTGGGATTTGTTGACGTCGTCATTGGCCTTTAAGACAGGATCTCCTTCTCCTATTTTAAACCCAGCAAGTACCTGCGCGCGGTTTGCTATAACTTCGTTCACGTTCATGTTGGACTGGGTTCCGGATCCGGTCTGCCAGATGACAAGCGGAAACTGGTCATTCAGACTTCCCGAAAGAATTTCATCACATACGGCGGCGATCGCATCTCTCTTCTCAACGGACAACACTCCGAGTTGATGATTGGCATATGCTGCTGCTTTCTTTAAATAAGCAAAACCTTCAATGATTTCATGCGGCATGGAAGCTGCAGGACCTATTTTAAAGTTGTTTCTTGAACGTTCTGTTTGTGCACCCCAGTATTTATCTGCAGGTACTTTTACTTCACCCATCGTGTCTTTTTCAATTCTATATTCCATGATTACTTATTTATAATTAATATAAATAAATGTACTTAAAAATGGAGCCACTTACAATATGAAACAGTAATTTTTTAGAATTAATTATGATTTTTGTTTGACTAGTTAAAGTTTCGTTATATCTTTGTCAGCGTATACAAATAAAATCCGGAATTATGTTTGAATTTCAACAATTTATAGCTTTCTTAATCGGTCTGACCGTTTTAACCATGGGATTCTGGTTAATGTTTTTCCTTGTAAGCTTCGTCTTTTATTGGGCGATAGGAGGAGCGGCCGACCTTGTTAAAGAAAATAAGGCTAAGAAAAACGCATAATTTTTATGTTAAAGATAAAAACTCCCTTACAAAGGGAGTTTTTTTATATGGTCATGGTTTGTTTATTTGTTGGGATTCTGCTTTATATAAACTTCTGTTGCGCCTAAGCCGTATTTACGGTAATTAGCTTCCTGAAAGCTGATTTCGCTATACCTTCCCAATAAAAATTCCAGTTCGCTTTTTAAAACGCCTTCTCCCATACCATGTATGAACACCATTTTGGGTATTCGGTTTTTGATAGCAAATTCCAGCTGGCCGCGCGCCGTGTCCATCTGAATGTTTAGGATGTCAAAATTGCTAAGGTGTTTGACGCTCTCAACAAGTTTTTCAATATGCAGGTCAACTTCAAGCACGAATTCATCTTTTTTAGACTTTTTCTCGGTATTTACGCGGTGATGGTTTACTGTAACCTTCGCTTGTTTGGCATCTTCGATATCTCGGATGCTCGATCCCTGCTTAATTAGGGAAGCATCGCCGGTTAAAATAAGCTGCCGTAAAGGAAAAACAAGTTCAAATCCGTCTTCCGTCTCAATTGTAGCTTCTTCATTCTGAATTTTAACGACTTTACCTTTAAAATCATCATCAAGAATTTCGACAAAGCTTCCGATATTAATTTTCTGTTCCATCTTCATTTTCCTTTTTATTATAATTGCTGGGTGTCTGGTTCATAAGGCGCATCATTGTAAAGAAGAATACAATCACCGCAACGATCTGGACATATACGTTAGGGTGTTCTCGTGTTTGCTCAACAAGGGCCCATAGCATCAATCCGAAAGCAGCTAAGTAAAACAGATATTTCATTTTTATTTTTGTACAAAAATACTAAATTTATACTTTTGATAAAAAGCGAACTCATGGAAGAATACATGTTGCCTTGTATGAATAAAACCCTCTTTGGAATAGAATGTACGGGATGTGGTACGCAAAGAGCATTATTGCTACTGGTACAGGGGGATTTTGAAGGGGCATTCAGGATGTTTCCCGCCATATATACTACCTTGTTTCTTTTCTTGTTCGTATTGCTTCATTTTTTGGATAAAAAGAGAAATTATACTAAAATCATTATTTTTTTCGCCATAATTAACGCCGTAATTATGGTTATTGCTTATATTTACAAACAATCAAATGCTTAAATATTATAAATAACTATGGAAAATTATCAAGATCAGAACCCTCAGCAGAATTATCAGAATCCTTATAACGGTGGAGGAGAGAATTTTATGGTGACCAAACTGCCAAATGCTACTGTGTCATTGGTTTTAGGGATTATCTCAATTGTATGTTGCTGTACGACGATTATTGGTGTGGTTTGCTCTATTATCGGATTGGTTTTGGCCAATAAAGATATGAAACTGTACCAGTCGAATCCAAAACAGTATACGGGAGCAGAAACTGTTAATACTGCCCGAATCCTGAACATTATCGGATTGGTGTTGTCGGTATTTAATCTTGTTTATTCCATCTATTCCATTTACTCTTTCGGAGGTTGGGACGCTTATATGAACTACATCCAGGAAACGATGAGAATGGCACAACAGGGACAATAAATAAAAAACCGGGCTTCAGCCCGGTTTTTTATTTTCCTGCATTTCGTTTATTGGAACCATCGTTGCGATAATCATTTTTTATCTTTAATTTAGGGCGCTAAAATATAAGATCAAATGAATTTTCAAAATACACGAGCTTTTGCTCAATCGTTAGATGCACAAGACCCATTGGCCGGTTATCAGAAAGAATTTGAATTTCCTCAGGTAAACGGGAAAAAAACAATATATTTTACCGGTAACTCATTAGGCCTTATGCCTAAACGTGCCAAGAAGTATATAGATGATGTAATGAATGATTGGGCTAATCTGGCGGTGGAAGGTCATTTTTATGCTGAAAAACCATGGTGGGATTACCACGAACGTTTTGCTGCGCCGTTGTCTAAAATCGTAGGAGCCAAACCAAGCGAAGTGTCTGTGATGAACACGCTTACCGTGAACCTTCATATGATGATGGTTTCCTTCTATACTCCTACAGCAAAAAGATTTAAAATCATTTGTGAGGAAAAAGCATTTCCAAGCGATCAGTATATGTTTCAGACGCAGGTGAAATATCGCGGTCTTGATCCTAAAGACGTGATTGTGGAAGTAAAAAGAAGGGAAGGAGAACACAACTTACGCAACGAGGATATTATTGCCAAAATAAACGAAGTAGGTGATGAGCTTGCTTTGGTACTTATAGGAGGAATCAATTATTATACCGGGCAGGTTCTCGATATGCAGGCCATAACGGACGCCGGGCATAAGGTTGGAGCAAAGGTAGGATGGGACCTAGCACATGCTGCAGGGAACATTGAACTCAAATTGCACGAATGGGATGTTGATTTTGCATGTTGGTGCAGTTATAAATATATGAACGCAGGCCCGGGAAGCGTTGCGGGATATTTTGTTCATGAGAGGCATCATAATAACAAAGATCTCAACCGTTTTGGCGGATGGTACGGACAGGTAAAAGAGCGCCGCTTTTTAATGGAGCCCGAATTTACACCGAATCAAGGAGCTCTTGGATGGCAGAGTTCATGCACGGGCGTTCTCGCGATGGCACCTTATCTGGCTTCAGTTGAAATGTTCGACGAAATAGGTATGGAGGCCCTGATAAAAAAACGGGATCTTATCACTTCTTATTTGGAATTTATCATAAATGAAACTGCGAAAGAGGTAGGAAGTAACCTCGAAATTATTACACCCGGGCTGCAGCAAGAGCGAGGATCTCAACTATCGGTAATTCTTCACGGTAAGGGAAAAGACCTTTTTCACTACCTCATGAAAGAAGGGGTTATCGTAGACTGGAGAGAGCCTGCCGTAATCCGTTTAGCTCCCGTTCCGTTGTACACAACTTTTGAAGAGATGTACGAGTTCGGACAGATTTTGAAAAAGGGAATTCAAACCACATAAAAATAAGACCGGCTTTAAGCCGGCTTTTTTTATATTTGTAAAACAATAATGATTAAGATAAACATGTCGGTAAAACAACAGAAAATAGATCGTTTTGATCCATCGCAGCCAGGAGCGGCAGACGCTTCTATTTACGGCTTGCCATTCAGTGCAGAGGAAAGCGAATTCATCATTCTTCCGGCTCCCTGGGAAGTAACGGTAAGTTACGGTAGTGGTGCCAGTGATGGCCCGCAAGCTATATTTGATGCATCCTTCCAGGTGGATCTGCTACATCAGGAGTTTCCTGATTTATGGAAGCAGGGAATATTTATGGATGAAGCTCCGGAAAATTGGAAAAAAGACAGCGAGTTATATAAAAATATGGCTCAGCCGATTATTGAAGCTTTGGAAAGTGGTGAAGATATTGAAAAGAATGCTGAATTGTTGGCCGACCTTTCCAAAATCAATGAAGCGTCTTCAAAGTTTAATGCGGAAGTAAAGGAGCGTACCTTATTCTGGATGAATCAAGGTAAAAAAGTGATATTGTTAGGCGGAGATCACTCAACCCCGATGGGGTATTATGAAGCCCTTTCAAGCCTGCACGATACATTCGGTATTTTACATTTCGATGCGCATATGGATTTGCGTGAAGCTTATGAAGGATTTACCTATTCGCATGCATCCATCATGTACAATGCAATAAAACTTCCTCAGATTTCTAAAATTGTCCAGGTTGGAATCCGGGATTTCAGCGAAGGAGAAATGAACGCAATCAGAACATCTGGCAAGGTAAAGGTTTATACAGATACAGATCTGAAAGAAAATGCCTTTGAAGGAAAAACATGGAAGCAGCAGTGCGATGAAATTCTGGATCAGCTGCCGGGTAATGTGGCTGTAAGTTTTGATATTGATGCTCTTTACAGATGGTACTGCCCAAATACAGGTACCCCGGTTCCCGGAGGTTTGTCTTTTGAACAGGCTACTTATCTGTTGAGCAAGCTTGCGGTATCTGGAAAAAAGATCATTGGAATGGACCTTGTTGAAGTGGCTCCGGGTGAAGATGACTGGGACGGAAATGTAGGAGCCCGTTTATTGTTCCATATGTGTGGGGTGTTTGCGAAGAATGCAGGGATGACTGTTGGAGATAAAATCCGGTTTTAATAAAGAGATTTGCTATTCTCAGTTTATAAAAAAACAACAATTAAAATCTCCCTTAATAAATATAAGGGGGATTTTTTTATGGAAAAATATTGTTGTTTAAAACTTACCGTTCCAAAAATACAAAACACTACGGTTATTGATTAACTTTGTAAAAGCTTTAGGGGTATTCTGAAAAGAATTGAGAGAGTCCCTTAGAACCTGATTCGGTTGATACCGGCGTAGGGAAAAGCAGTAAGCATCCGTTTTTGATGCTCCTTTTCTTCTTTTTCAGATTTCTCCTGAGGCATTCGAACTGTAAAGTAATGTTATGGAAAATGAAATCTGGAACCACATACAGATGGTAAAGCAAAAAGCTCCTCTTGTACACAATGTAACGAACTATGTCGTGATGAATAACAGTGCCAATGCATTGCTCGCGGCAGGTGCTTCGCCTGTTATGGCTCATGCCCATGCGGAAATTGATGAAATGGTTGATATATCCGATGCTTTGGTTGTAAATATCGGCACACTCGATGAATACTGGTCGGAATCAATGTTAAAGGCAGCATACAGGGCTCAAGTTTCGGGAAAGCCCTGGGTTTTGGATCCCGTAGGTTGTGGAGCCACGGCCTTCAGAAGTGAAGTGCTGCATAAACTGTTGCAGTTCCGGCCTGCGGTTATTAGGGGGAATGCTTCTGAAATAAAAGCTCTTGCGCAAATGAATAAAGCAATAACAAGAGGTGTTGACAGTACCGACGAAAGTGAAGATGCCATTGCAGCGGCACGCATTCTTGCGAATCAATACCAATGTGTGGTATGTGTGTCCGGAGCAAGGGATATTGTGCTCAATGAAGCACACACCTTTTTTTTAGAAAACGGGCATCCTTTAATGACAAAGGTAACGGGGCTGGGGTGCTCAGCTTCAGCTATAGTAGGAGCATTTTCAGGTGTTTTGAAAGATAAAATGCAGGCGACTTTAGCTGCTATGGCTTTGATGGGTGTTGCGGGGGAGCTTGCCGGAATGAGAGCTGAGGGGCCCGGGACGCTTCAACTGTATCTTACAGATAAATTGTACAATATAACGCAGGAAGAATTCTGTAACACCGTTAAAATTTCAAAAGTATGAGGCATTCAGAACAATTTCCTTATCGGCTCTATCTGGTCATATCAGAATCAGACTGTCCGGGACGTAATTATCTTGATGTTGCAGAAGAAGCTATTAAGGGAGGTGTGGATATTGTTCAGCTCAGGGAAAAGAAATGTGGCCAGTTGGTGTTTTTAGAAAAAGCATTGAAACTAAAGAAGATTACAGACAAATATGGGGTGCCGCTCATTATTAATGATGATCTGTATGTGGCGCAGCAGGCAGATGCAGCAGGAATGCACGTAGGGAATCATGATATCACGCCTCTTGAATTACGAGGACAATGGGAAAATGAAAATAAGATAGTAGGGTATTCCATAGAATATACAGAGCAGTTGTGGAACAAACAAATCCCCGTTTGTAATTATTTAGGGGTAAGTCCTGTATTTTCAACTCGGACAAAGACCGATACTGTAACAGAATGGGGTATAGAAGGTATTGAGAAAATAAGGCAACTTACAGATAAACCATTGGTTGCTATAGGGAATGTCAATCTCAAAAATATAGAAGATGTTGTCAAAGCAGGCGCAGATGCTGTGGCTGTTGTATCTGCTATCTGCTCCGCGCCCGATCCGCGTAAAGCAGCATATGAATTAAAAAATAAAATGATAAGATGAAACAATATACATATCCTTCTGTGCTCACGATCGCAGGATTTGACGGAAGCGGAGGGGCTGGAATCCAGGCTGATATCAAAACTATATCGGCATTAGGTTGTTATGCTACAAGTGTGCTTACCGCTTTGCCGGTACAGAATACTTTGGGGGTCCGCAATATATATCCTGTTTCCATAAATGCGGTCTCAGACCAGCTGTATGCGATTTTTGACGATATTGTACCCGATGCCGTAAAAATAGGAATGGTACATACCCCGGAACTGGTTCAGGTAATTAGTGAAATTTTAATAAAATACCCCGGTATCCCAGTAATATTTGACCCGGTAATGGTTGCCACGAGCGGCCATCGTTTGATTGAAGAGGAGACAATAAGGGTAATTACGGAACAATTATTTCCCCTTGCAGAAATCATTACACCCAATATGGATGAAGCGGCCGTACTTGCTCGAATGGAAGTCAAAACTCTGGAAGACATGTACAAAGCAGCAGAACGTATAAAGAAAATGGGACGTGCCAATCTGTTGTTGAAAGGGGGGCATCAGGAAGGATCAAAAATAGTATCTCTACTGGTAGATGAAGAACATAAGGTTTGTGAATTTGAAACGATAAAATTAGTTACAACCAATACACATGGTTCGGGTTGTACCCTTTCTTCCGCAATAGCTTCATTCAGGGCGCAGGGGAAAGAACTTCATGAGGCGGTCGCCCTGGGACAACGTTACGTTTTTGATGCTATTAAAAACGGAGCCGACGTACAGACAGGAAAAGGAAACGGGCCTTTAAATCATTTTTTTAATCCTCAAAAACTAGTTAAAAATGAAATGGTCTGAAGAGGTTTGGCATGAAATAGCAGCTGTATATACTTCTATACAGAATATGGATTTTATAAAGGAATTGGCCGATGGAACACTTTCACGCGAAAGGTTTCAGTTTTACATGATGCAGGATGCGTTGTATCTTGAACAATTTGGCCGCGCCCTTGCCGTTATCGGAGCTAAAGTTTCAGATATAGAAACAGCATTAGCTTATATGCAGTTTGCAGAAAATGCAATCGTTGTAGAACATATACTGCACGATTCTTTTTTTAAGGATTTCGGAATAGGGGATAAAGGACAGATACAGCCTGCATGCCATCATTATGTACATTATTTAAGAAGTACCGTTGCTTTGGAAGCTGTAGAAATAGGGATGGCAGCCGTTTTACCCTGTTTTTGGATATATAAAGAGATCGGAGATCATATCTTAAAGACGTCTACTGTTTCAGATAATCCTTATGAGCGCTGGATTGAAACGTATGCAGGCAAAGAATTCGCTGAAGCTGTTCAAAAAGCAATCGATATTTGTGACAAGGTTGCTGAAAGTACCACTGTTGAGGTTAGAAGCCGTATGACCGAGGCTTTTATAACTTCTTCTTTTCTGGAATACAATTTTTGGACTGCAGCTTATGAACTTAAGAAGTGGAAATAGTTCGGACTGGCCGTTTTTTGGTGTGTGTTTTCATAAAACTAGCTTTATTAAGGTCCAGGAATATGTAGGTTTTCTTTGGTTGGATGTGTAAATTAAAATGTAAATATTTGATTTCTAGTAATTAGAAAAATAAAGAGAAAAAAGATG
>JBEBOB010000028.1:0-35146 GCA_040396655.1 Flavobacterium sp.
CATAATAAGTAGCCCCGTCTACAAGCGGCATATTCTGAGGAAGCGCGTTGATTCCGTTCATAGCATCATCATATGTAAGGTACCAAACTACGTTTGGCTGATCCATGACGATGTCTTTCAACTCTGCATAATTATCAAAAGATTGCGGAGAATCTCCTGTAGGACTGCCCGGCAAGCTGCTGATGGTTACCTGAACCTGCGTTCTGCCCGAGATACAGCCTCCCTGTTCGCGTTCTACAAAGTAATAAGCGCTTTGCAGTACATCCGTTGATAGAAGTTCTGTTGTGGATGTGGCACTTGTATACCATTTATGGGTAATTCCCATTCCTGCCGGTACCACTAAGTCGGCAACAGTTGATCCTTCACATAAGGTGAATGGACTTACCACAGGAGCCGTCATGTTAATCACACGTACTGCAACAGGTACTTTTACCGACATACAGTTTCCTATTCTCTGAGCCAGGTAGTAGGTACCGTTGAGTAACGGAGTTGTACCGGCAAGCGGAACCGTTGAAGTCGCGCTGCTGAACCATTCTGCTGTTGCATTAGGTAGCGTCTGGGCCACAAGCTGGGCTACCGTTCCGCCACCGCACATATTCTGGATGGTTGCACTAGGAGCTGCAACGCTTCCCTGCGCAGTTGCAATAATCTGTATACGTGGCGACTCACATCCGTTGACTCTTTGCGACACATAATACGTACCGCTGACAACTGCATCTGTATTCGGTATAGGCTGCTGTGAAGTAGCCGACTGGTACCATACAAGTTCTGCTCCTGTTATCTGGTTCAGATCTACACTGCCGTAATTAATGGCTCCACAAATAGAGATCGTCTGTGGCGCAAGTGTTGCCGGTGCAGGGTTGATATCTACCAGTACGGCAATACGTCCCGATTCACATCCGTTCGATGATTGCGATGCATAATACGTCGTATTATCTGTAAGCACATGTGTTGACGGAAGTGGCGTTGTGGATGTAGCAGAACTGTACCATTTGATCTGGGCTCCGTTGGCTCCCCTTGCTGAAAGGTCGGCTATGGTTCCCGATCCGCAGATTACCTGGGTCAGTTGTGCTGATGGCAATGCCAGTGCCACAATAGACGCATTAAAAGGTATTCTTGCCGATTTACAGTTTCCTAATTTTGCTTCTACATAATAGGTGCCATTTTGTGAAATTGTCGTAATCGGGGTTGTGGATGTTGCAGAACTGTAGAAGCTTAAGCTTGCTGCAGGAGCTCCTGTTACCACCACATCGGTTACCGGAACCGCTTTACAGAATACCTGATCCTGTACCGAAAGTATTCCTACATCTACCGTATTAACCGTATAGGCCTTAGTAGTTGCACAACCGTTGGCTCCTGTTAAAGTAGCCGTATAAACCTGGCTGCCGCCTGTGCTCGATACCGTATAAACCGTTGGAGCATCTACTCCACTGGTATAAGGCACTGTAGCCGCTGCATCAAGGTAAAGGTTGTTTGTTGGCGACCAGGTTACCGCTGCCTGCTTGAATCCGAATACGGTATTCAAACGGTTAACGGTTAAAGTTCCTGTTAATGGATTCGCATCCGTGGCGCTTCCTGCATAAAGCCCAACATTGGTTCCTGTTACACCTGAATAGTAGGTTTTGGCATTGTTGCCGCCACCTTCTCCTTCCTGGAGGATTTCCAATACAATGTTCGACTGTCCGTCCCAGTAGAATGCATTGTCAAATATAAAAGTCTGTACACCCTGGAAGCTGTGTGTATGGTTTACTTTGGTGTAAACCGTAGAGAAGTTTCCGGTGTAGAAGCTTGTATTACCAAAAGACGTATTCGGGCTCAGCATCATTTTAAGCGTATAGCTTGGATTGCTGAGGCTTGCTCCTGCATCTGTAGTTTCAAAAGAGAGACTGCTGATATAACCCGCTCCTGTGATTCCCTGAGCCGTTAATTCGGCTGCACTGTAAATAAACTGCTGTCTGGAGTAAACCGAACTCTGAACAAAAGCCGACATTCCAAGAGTAGCTGCTGTAGTTGTTTTGGCAGCTCCTATAGAAGCCTGGGCAGGTAATGCTTTTAAAAGATCGAGTTTGGTTACCACATCTTTACAAACATCAAAAGAAGTTGCAAGGTTCGGGTTGGCCTCAGGCTGGGTTCCGGCGAATACCAGTACCGTTTTCACCACTTCACAGATACCTGTAGACTGGGTAGCCACAAGCGTGTAAAGTTGCTCGGTAGTAGTTGAGAATGTCCACCCGGTTGCCGCATTACCGCTTACACCTGTAGAAGGTGTCCATACAAAAGTATCGTAACCTCCCTGGTTTGATGCTATGGTTACGGCATCAGACATGCCGCTTTTACATGCAATAATTCTATCAGTAGATAATTCAAAAATCGGCTTTGGCTCTACTGTTACCGGTACTTCGATTGCCGGAGATTCACATACCGCTGTACCTACAAAAACGATATTTGGACGGGCATTTGTTGTCGTTGTTCCTCCACTGGTAGCACCTGCTGAATCACGAACCAATCCTGTGTCTGTAGCTAAAATCTCAGCTGCTGTGCGTCTATCCGCATAAGTATAAGTCGTCATATTTACAGGAGTATTGTGGTATTTCACAACTCCGTTTCCTGCACTTCCTCCCGCATCCTCATTACTCCAATTTGTCTGTATCACAATATTACTTGTACCATCCCAATTGTAAGGCGCTGTAAAAGTAAAAGTCTGCATACCCGGCGTAAAAGTTTGCAGAGCTGATGTATACACCTGTGTCATATTTGTGTTGGAAATATGTGTAGATGTAGCAACAGACTGAGTCGTTGTCCCAATCGAAAGGCTGAAATTTTTGCGCGTATATCCGGCAGTAATAACATCAAACGTTAATGCATCAATTGCTCCGGCACCTAGCCCTGCTTCTTTTAATTCATCGGCAGTAAAAATGTATTGATGCTTGTACCCACCCCATACACTATATAAAAAGATACCCGAAGTAGCTGTATTAAGGATTCCTTCTCCAATTTTAATAGGAGTCCCTTTCTGTATTATTTTACTCCGTAACCAGTAGCTTCGATCCTGAGCAATAACATCATTCGAGATAAAATCAGCTCCTTCAAATAAAGGTATAGCGTCTGTTTCCTTATCATACCATGCAGCAACAGCTGCAGGATCCGCAATTACCGCCGACAGTTTGGCTTTTTGAGGCCCACAAAGCGGCAATGATGCGGTATAAGAAGTAAAATCTGCGTAATCGCAAAGCGTTGTAATTTCAATACCATCACTCCATTTACCCTGAGAACCTGCTCCGCAAACGGCTCTTACATAAACCTTATAAACGGTTGATGGATCCAAACCTACGGCCTTTACCGATGTTGCCCCTGCAGCCGTTGTAATCGAGAAATCTGCCCCGGGAGTTCCAGGATTTCCGGAACTGCGGACTTCTACTTCATAAGGTACATTAACATTAAACGCATCTGTCCATGCAATATCTGCCGTATTTTTCAATACATTGTTTACCGTAACATTTTTGGCATATACAGGTTTACAATCCGGTGCGTCCTCATAGTACACATCATCTATATATATAGATGAACCTGATGTACCTCCGTTATGAAGCAGCCTGAATCCAAAGAAATCATCTGTTGTATCAGGAAAAACGACTGCGTATTCTTTATAAGTCGTATGATCTACTTTAATGGAATCAATAACCGTGAAGGTAGCAGCGCCTGTTTGTCCGTTGGCAGTTACAATTGCCAATATATTCGTCGCGGTACTGGAAGACGCCTTTACGGAAAAACGCACCTGCTTTAATCCGTTACCATTTCCAAGATTATCAGTTTCAGGAGAAATCAGGGTAATATTCTGATTTGCATTGGCAGCTGAGTTCGTTCTGTACATATAATAAGAATTACTCGGTGACTGCGCATTGGTATTATCAATATAACCATAACCTGTAGTAATCAGGTCATCTACATATCCCCAACAATAAGGGAAATTATTGTTCGTGGAGCTTCCATAAGGATAAGAATCGAAGTTTTCATAGAAATCCCCGGTATAAACAGCGCAAAGTGTATTAAAATCTACCGGATATAAAGTCCACATTCCTTGTGAAGAACCACAGACACTGCGAACATATACATAATATTTCGTAGAGTGATCAAGATTCGTCAGGTTAACCGAAAGCGAAGAAGTATTCCCCGACTTTACCAGACCGGCAGTACCTGATCCCGCATTTCCGGAAGTCCGTATTTCATATTCATAGGCTGTTACACCACCCGCCAAAGAAGCATCCCAGGATACCGTAGCCGAATTTGAGGTAATGTTGGTAACTTTAATATTAAGTGGAAAAATACATGGAGCAAGGTCTTCATAATAAACATCATCCAGGTAGACTGTTGCTGACGTATCGTTGTTACGATCAAAAGAAAATGCAAAATAATCATCTGTAGTAGCCGGTAATGGTACAATATATTCTTTCCATGTACTGGTAAGAACCAGTGATTGAAGGAGTGTTCTGTTAGCTGTAAGGGTATTACCGTCTAAACTGTAAACTTCAAATTTAGGGTCATCACTTACATATGATTTTCTTGCCCAGAAACGAATTTGCTTGGTCCCGTTCCCTAAATCTGATGTTTCAGGAGAAATTAATAGTATATCTCCATTTGTAGCAGCAGAATTTGTTCCGGTTCTGTATACATAATAACCTTTACTACCTGATCTGCTGGCAGAAGAGCTTACAAAACCATAACCTGAATTTACAACTGTATCTAGATAGGTCCAACAATACGGAAAGGTATTATTGGAAGAATCTCCGTAGCTCGCCGTTTCAAATCCTTCAAAGAAACTGGCTGTTACAATATCACAATCCGTATTAAATGTAGCTTTTTCAAACCAACCCATTTTTGTGGTGCCACAAGCATATCGGATGTATACTTTATATCCTTCTGTACCAGGTGCTAACCCCGGAATATTCACCGATGTTGATCCTGCCGGTATGGTCACAGTTGGAGTATCTGTGACTGTAGGAGCTGTTTTACCTACAAAAACTTCAATAACTCCGTTATGCGGATTAGAAAGATTTACCGTAGCCGACTTGCTTGTAATATTACTTATGGAAAGATTTCCGACATACATACATGCAGGCGGTTCAAATATAAAAACCTGGTTATCCGCCGGTTTGCTATTAATTGTTGTAACGGAAGTCGTACTCGTAACAGTCGGAGTTGTCATGGAAACATTAAGATTCAGAAACGAACCGCTACCGCTTCCTGTCGGATCGCCGATCCCAATGGAAGCCGAACCGGAATTTACCGCACCGCTTTCTCCTTTATATATGAACTCGATCTTATTGGTCGTTTCATAAAGTTTCACCTGGAAAGATATTACAGGATCGGTACTGAGCCAGTTCCATTCCCAGTTCAGCCATTCCACAGAAAGTACTCTGTTCGGTGCAGTTCCCGTTACCTGATAAGATGCACGCGAAACATCAACACTGTTCACCTGGGCTCTTCCGTCCAAATCGTCCCAAAGCGGGCCAATAATCGGTCGGATATTAGCGTTTGCAGTTGAGAAATCATTTAAAGTCAACGTATTCGATACGCTGCCCAATGTAATGATCCCATTACTGCTCATAAAAAACTGGGTATACAAATTTCCGCAGTACCCGAACGAAAAACCGATGGGCAATGCAGTACTTACCCCAGAATCAGCTAAAACTGCAGGTACATCCGTAGCCGTAGCCTGATGTGGTGTAAATGTTCCAATCTGGTGCGAAAAGTTATAGAACGAGGCTTGTCCATAACTGCCCACCCCTACAAGAAGGAAAAATAATACCACAAAACATTGTGTAATTATTCTCATAAAGACTAAAAATTTTAGAATAAACAAATTACCGTAAAATTAGAACTTTTTCGAAACATCTTGCCTATACCTAACAATAAAAACTAATTTTTAACCGTAAATTAGATTAAAAATCTAAAAAAAATAAAATAACATTTAAATAAATCATGTTTTTAAATTATTTTCAAAATATATTCATCAAAAGCCTATAAAAACAATAATTATCAGTAAAAAACACTTATAACAGAAAATTATTCAATTAATATAGATTTAAAATAACAAACTCTTTTTTATTTCATAACAATTAAAAAAATACCTTATTATTTTTAGGGAAAAATAACGGGCTATTTAGAATAAAACATATAGGAACATCTATACTTTTGCCTAATTTGCTTATTTTCGCAAAATGATGAATACAAACGAAGTGGCGTTTTTAACCGATTTTTTTAAAACGCCGAAACAAATAACCATAATTCCGCACCGAAATCCTGACGGAGATGCCTTAGGTTCCTGTTTAGGGCTATATCATGTTTTAAAACAACTTAACCATAATGTAAAAGTCATATCTCCGAACGAGTTTCCTTCTTTTATTTCCTGGTTACCCGGAACAGAAGAAATTATGGTTTTTGAAAAAAACTTTGAAAGTTGCAGAAGTTTTCTGTTGGGTAGCGACCTCATTTTTACACTCGATTTCAACGCGCTGCACAGAGCCGGAGATCAAATGGGTTCGTATCTTGATAAACTTAAAAAACCCTTTGTTATGATCGATCATCATCAAATGCCGGAGCCTTATGCGCAAATAACAGTATCCGATACTGCATTTGGATCGACATGCGAACTTTTGTACCGCTTCTTACAGCAATTAAACCTCCTGCAATACCTTAATGTAGAGGCTGCAACATGTATCTATACCGGAATAGTTACGGATTCAGGTTCTTTTAAATTCATAAAAACAACCGGAGATACCCACCGTATAGTTGCCGACCTCATTGATTTGGGCGTTGATAATCCCAGGGTACATAGCCAGCTTTTTAATACAACCAGCTACAACCAGCTACAGCTGGTAGGTCAGGCGTTACAAAACCTTAAGGTTTTACCTCAGCATAAAACGGCATATACCACACTGACCCAGGAAGAACTCAACAAATTTCATTATCAGAAAGGAGATACCGAAGGGATCGTCAATTACGGGCTTTCTATAAAAGACATCGACTTTGCTGCCATCTTTATTGAAAACAAGGAAGAAGGCATGATTAAAATATCGTTCAGATCTGAGGGCCATTTTGATGTCAATGAATTTGCACGTACTTATTTCAATGGCGGAGGACATATAAATGCAGCCGGAGGCAAATCGTTCGAATCTTTAGAAGAAACCATTTCAAGGTTCGAATCGGTGTTAAAAGATCTAAACAAACAATAAATATGAAAAAATTAATTGCTTGTATGGGGTTACTGGCTTTCCTTATCGGATGCAAACAACCCGAACCCCGAAAACCCGTGACGTACCGCTCGGGAACTTTTATTAAGGAATCTGTAGAACGCAATAAAGGAATGGTGCGCGATGAAGAAAAAATCATCCAGAACATCATTAAGCAGGACAGTGCGCACAAGTATTACCAATCTGATGTAGGATTCTGGTACAAGTACGATGTTGCGGTGACAACCGATTCTATCATGCCAAAAAAAGGAGATATCGTAAAGTTAGATTTTGAAATCTTCGATATCAACAACAAACTTATTTATGGCAAGGAAGAAACCACACCTAAGGTTTATGCTGTTGACAAGCAGGAAATAATGATAGGCCTTCGTCATGCCGTTAAGCTTATGCATAAGGGAGAAACCGTTTCCTTTATATTTCCCTCTCATATGGCATATGGCTATTTAGGCGACAAAGAAAAAATCGGAACGAACGTTCCCCTTATTTGCAAAGTAACGCTCATTGATGTTAAACCAGAATAAAAAATGAAAAAATTCTTATTATTATTTGCTTTAGTAAGCTCCCAGATTTTTGCGCAGACACAACTTGCGGATGGTCTGTATGCGAATTTTATTACCTCTAAAGGTACAATTACAACCCAGCTTTATTTTAAGGAAACGCCTTTAACGGTAGCTAATTTTATAGCTCTTGCCGAAGGAACGCATCCAGAAGTAAAAGCGGAATACAAAGGAAAACCTTTTTACAACGGTTTAAAATTTCACAGAGTAATTTCCAACTTCATGATTCAGGGAGGTGATCCTAAAGGAGACGGCTCAGGGGAACCAGGCTATCTGTTTCCTGATGAAATCGTGCCTTCTTTAAAACACGACGGCCCGGGAGTACTTTCAATGGCAAACCGCGGTCCTGCAACCAATGGATCTCAATTTTTCATCACACACGTTGCCACGCCTCATCTGGACGGCCGCCATACGGTTTTTGGAAAAGTGGTTAACGGGCAGGATGTCGTAAATGCCATTGCTCAGGACGATGTTATTAAGAAAATTGAAATCATACGTGTAGGTAAAGAGGCTAAAAATTTTAACGCTGCAAAAACCTTTACTTCAGGTTTGGAAAAAATTCGTAAAGAAGAAGAAGAAAAGAAGAAAAAAGCACAGGTTTTAGCTGCAGAAACTAAAAAAATGCTCGATGAATATAGTGCAAAAGCAACCATACTCCCTTCAGGCGTAAAGGTATTCGTTATGGAAAAAGGAACAGGAATTAAACCTGTTGAAGGTGAAGAAGTCCCATTTGATTACGCCGGGTATCTGGAAAACGGTACTTTGTTCGACACCGGGATCGAAAGCCTTGCAGTTACGCACGGAATTTTCAATCCTGCGCGTAAAGCTGCCAATGCATATGCGCCTTTAAACTACAAATTCGGTGACCGCCAGATGTTCATTCAGGGTATGATCGAAGGTTTACTGGAATTGAATAAAGGTGACAAGGCTTATATCTTCATTCCTGCGGAACTGGGGTACGGAAGCCGTGAAATGGGGCCTATTCCTGCGAACTCCAATATTGTTTTCTACGTTGATGTTAAACCATAAAACCAAATATAGTTCATGAAAAAAATTTTAGCACTGGCTGCGCTTGCAACCGTAATGTTTGTATCCTGTAATAAAAAGGATGAATCCGATCTTCCGGACGGGTTGTATGCAGAAATCACCACCAATAAAGGTAAGATTGTAACAGCATTAGAATATGAAAAAACTCCGTTAACCGTAGCGAACTTTGTAAGTCTTGCAGAAGGAAATAATCCTTATGTAGAGGCTGCCTATAAAGATAAACCTTTTTATAACGGACTTACATTTCACCGCGTCATCCAGGGTTTTATGATCCAGGGAGGTGATCCTAGCGGTACAGGAGAAGGCGGTCCGGGTTACAAATTTGCTGATGAGTTCCATCCTGACCTGAAACACGACAAACCGGGTATTTTATCAATGGCGAACGCAGGTCCCGGCACCAACGGTTCCCAATTCTTTATTACGCATGTTGCAACTCCGCACCTTGACGGCATGCACAGCGTTTTCGGACATGTAATCGAAGGACAGGATGTTGTGGATAAAATTGCTCAGGGCGATAAAATTGAATCGGTTAAGATCATACGTTCGGGGGATAAGGCAAAAGCTTTTGATGCCGTTAAGGTTTTTAAGGAAAAACAAGAGGAAAATCAGAAGAAAGAACAGGAAGCTTCAAAGGCAACCGAAGGAATTATGAAAGAAACTGCCGGTAAGTTAACCGAGGCCAAATCAAAAGCTACCAAAACAGCATCGGGCTTGTCTTATTTTATTTTTGAAAAAGGAAACGGAGGCAAACCTAAAAACGGAGATAAGATCAACGTAGGATATGCCGGATATTTTGAAGACGGCAGGTTGTTCGATACAAGCTTCGAAGAAGTTGCAGCGAAATACAACAAGCTTGATGCACAGCGCAAGGCAGCAAACCAATACATTCCAATCCCGTTTGAATACGGTCAGAAAACAGGTCTTATACCTGGATTCATTGAAGGTATTGAGCAGTTAAGTATTGGCGATAAAGCCTATATCTTCATTCCGTCACATCTTGGATATGGAGAAAGAGGTGCAGGAGGAGTTATTCCTCCGAATACAGATCTGGTTTTTGAACTACATATCACTAAATAAAAAAAGAGGCTGTAGCCTCTTTTTTTATGGCCTTGTTTTACCTATTTTTACCTCTCATTACTTAAAGTTCATCATGAAAAACAAATACACAAATCTCCTATATCTGATACCGGTATTAGCCATCAGTTTCAATGTAGCCGCCCAAACAGACTTTCAGCAACGGAAACAGGGCATCTATGAGAACATTGCAACGGAAGCCAGTACGAACAGCCAGCTGGAACAACTGGCAACAGAACTTCTGGACGAAATAGGCCCGCGCCTTGTAGGTTCTCCCGAAATGAAAAAGGCCCATGACTGGGTAACGGAAACCTATGCAAAATGGAATATTAAAGCTGAGAACATCGCCTATGGTGAATGGAAATCGTGGCAGCGCGAAACTACGGAAATCACCATGACTTATCCCCGCTTAAAATCACTGGAAGGGACCCAACTTGCATGGAATAGTGCTACAAAAAAGGAAACAGAATCGGAAGTCGTGATCCTTCCTGTCTTTAAAGATGCAGGAGAGTTTGAACGATGGGTTCCCTCTGTAAAAGGAAAAATCGTATTGATTTCACAATACCAGAATTCAGGGCGCCCTGAATCTCAATGGAAAGAACAGGCTGCCGAAGAAGATTTCACAGAGTATAAAATGGAAAAAGAACAGTCTTTAAATGACTGGAACAACAGCCTTAAGGCAACCGGAAAAACGGTACGCGAGCTTGTTTCCTATCTTGAAAGCAAAGGAGCAGTCGGCTTCATCCAGTCTTACAACACCGGCATTATGGGAAGCAACCGTATTTTTTACAGTTTTGCAAAAAAGGTTCCTATGGTTGATGTAAGCCTTGAAGATTACGGCTTGTTATACCGTCTGTCCAAAAACGGAAAAGCGCCCAAGGTTAGAATCAACGCTCAATCAAAAGATCTCGGCACTTCCAAAACATTTAATACCATTGCTACCATTCCGGGGAAAAGCAAACCCAACGAATATGTTATGCTTTCTGCACACCTTGATTCTTGGGACGGTGCCCAGGGCGCTACCGACAACGGAACCGGCACTATCCTCATGATGGAGGTTGCCAGGCTTATACAGAAATATTCTCCAAATAACGACCGTACCATTGTAATCGGGCATTGGGGAAGCGAAGAACAAGGACTAAACGGATCCCGTGCCTATGTTATGGATCATCCGTCGGAAGTTCAGAAAATAAAAGTACTGTTTAATCAGGATAGTGGTACGGGCCGTATCAACTACATCGGGGGCCAGGGATTTACCGGGTCATACAACTACCTGGGAAACTGGCTGCAGCATGTACCGGAACCTATACGCAAGTACATCAAGACCGATTTCCCAGGAATGCCCCAGGGAGGAGGAACGGATAATGCCTCCTTTATCGCTGCCGGTACACCGGCCTTCAACCTAAGTACGCAGAACTGGGATTATGGCTCCTACACCTGGCATACAAACCGCGATACCTACGACAAAATCGTTTTCCCTGAACTCGAAAAAAATGTCGTTACTACAGCCATTTTAGCCTTAGAAGCTGCTAACGATCCAAACGACATCTCAAACGAGAAAAGAATTTTACCAACAAGTACCGAATGGCCGACTGTAAAAGAGCCAAAACGAAATTCTAAAGATTATTAAAAAAGCTGTTCTAATGAACAGCTTTTTTTTGGTATTTATCATTATTTCTTGTAAAATTAATTATATACATTTGGCAAAATTAACAAAAAACTTTATGAAGTTAAAACTACTTTTCGCACTACTGGTAATTACGGTAAGCAATGCGCAAACCCAGGTAGGAACTGATATTGATGGTGACGCGCCCGGTGACAATTTCGGCTATGCAGTCGCATTATCCAGAGATGGTACAACTATGGCGATTTCCGCTCCTAACAGTAACAGTAATGGAAATCAATCAGGTTTTGTACGCGTATTTAGTAAATCATCCGGAAGCTGGACACAATTAGGACAGGACATACAAGGAGATGTAAACAACACACTGGGTCATAAAATAGCGCTTTCTGCAGATGGATCCGTGTTAGCCATTTCGATTCCTAATATATCACAAGTAAGAATTTTCAAATATACCGGAGGAGTATGGCAAAAAATAGGTAAAGATATCAATAGACTTCATATTGGTTTTGGAATAACAATTGCTCTATCTGATGACGGATCTATCATTGCTATTGGAAATGCATCATCTCTTGATCCTTCTATAATTTCGACAGCCTCTGTTTATAAAAATATAGCTGGAAACTGGACTAACATAGGAATATTTAATCCTTCTATTCTACCGAATGAAATTACTTCCGAGACTTTCGGTTTCTCAGTTTCCCTATCAGCAGATGGTTCCGTGCTTGCTTTTAGCGATATAGATGCTCCAAAAGGTTTTTTAGTTGTTTTTAAATATAATACGGGAACCTGGATCAAAATCGGAAATACGTTATACGGAAAAAGCAATTCTGATAAATTTGGTTTTAGAACTGCCTTATCTGCCGACGGTACTGTTTTAGCTATAAGTTCGCGTGAAGGTGATGGCGGAAACGGTCCAAGTTCAGGTTACGTAAAGGTCTATAAAAACACTGCCAACAACTGGGTACAGATTGGTAGCGATATTGCAGGAGAATTATCCTATGATTATTGCGGTTCTGGTATATCCATGTCAGCAAATGGAGAAGTAATCGCAATTGGAAGCGCACAAAGCGACATTAACTTCATAGATTCTGGTAGTGTACGTATTTATCAAAATATTGGAGGTACATGGATACAACAAGGGCAAAGTATACATGGAACAACAGAATACGGATATGCCGGATGGGCCATAGCTCTTTCTGCAACAGGAGCAGATCTGGTAATGGGTATAGGAGAAAACACGGTAGCTGCAAAAGCTTCTGACACTCCTTTAGGAAATGTTGTAACGAATGTTTATGACACAAAAAGAAAAGGAAGCGGAAGCGGCTATGTACAGGTATACGACCTTAAGTCCATTTTATCATCCGACTCTTTTGTATTGGAAAATTTTAATATCTATCCTAATCCTACAGCCGATATAATAAATATTGAACTGGATAAGGCGTTAACTTTGGAGAAAGTAAGTATTTACAATACAAATGGTCAGCTGGTAAAAGAATCTTTTGAAAAAACAATTGATTTAAGTAGCCTTGCCAAAGGTATTTACAACGTACAGGTTTTAACTAACCTGGGTAAAGCAACCAAAAAGGTGATTGTTAAGTAACAAATAATATAAAGCATTAAAAAACACTCTTTAAAGAGTGTTTTTTAATGCTTTATTGTAAATATCTTCATATAAAGGTACGATTTTTTCAACGCTGAAGTTTTTGGAATGTTCATATGCCTGTTCTTTAAACCTGTTGAGCGTATCATCCTCTCTGAGAATTTCCAATGCATGGCTTACCATACCTTCAATGTCTCCGATATGATCCAAGAAGCCGGATACTCCCTGAACGTTTACTTCGGGTAATCCGCCTGTATTTGAAGAAATTACCGGTACCCTATTGGCCATTGCTTCCAAAGCTGCGAGTCCGAAACTTTCCGTTTCCGAAGGCAACAGGAACAAATCGGAATATTTGAGGATGCTGTCTACTTCAGAAGAGTTCCCGAAAAAGATTACCTTGTGCTCTAGTCCAAGCTCTTTTACCAGCTGTTCCGCACCCAAACGTTCGGGCCCGTCGCCCACCATCATTAATTTCGCTGGTATTTCTTTCTGTATACCGTCAAAAACCCTTACAATATCAAGAATACGCTTTACCTTTCTGAAATTACTTATGTGCGTTACTATGCGCTCCCCATCTTCCGCAAAAAGGTTTCTCCGGCACTGTATATGCAGATCGCCAATGTTCTTGTCTTCAATAAAGTTTGGGATTACGAAAATCTCTTTGGACGTATCGAACAGCTCGTACGTCGATTTTCTTAAATCATCAGAAACAGAGGTTACATAATCGGACTGGTTGATGCTGAAACTTACTGCCGTTTTATAAAAGGGATGATTTCCCACCAGCGTTATATCCGTTCCATGCAGCGTGGTAACCATCGGCAGTTCAATACCGGCCTCCAAAAGCATCTGCTTGGCCATATAACCTGCAAAAGCATGCGGAATGGCATAATGCACATGCAACAGGTCGATACCGTATTCTTTAACCGTATCAACGATCTTACTCGATAAAGCCAATTCATACGGTTGATAATGGAATAAAGGATATTCCGGTACTACCACTTCGTGGTAATGGATGTTTTTATTCAGCAACGCCAGCCGTACAGGCTGACTGTACGTAATAAAATGTACCTCGTGGTTTCGGTTTGCCAGCTCGATGCCCAGCTCTGTTGCCACTACCCCGCTTCCTCCGAAGGTAGGGTAGCAAACTATCGCTATTTTCATGTGTATAGATCAAATAATTAATTTGTAAGCGCGTCGTAAATCACCTGTTGGATGTCTTCGCGCGTATTTGCTTTCGACAGCTTGTTATCATCTGCATCGGGATAGGTCCTGTTGGAAAGGAATACGTATATGAGGTCTTTCTCCGGATCTGCCCATGCCATGGTTCCCGTAAAGCCCGTATGCCCAAAACTTTTCATAGAAGCACAACCGCAGGTAGGCCCGCTTTTTCCCAGTTGCGGCTTATCGAAGCCTGCACCTCTCCTGTTCCCTTCTTTACAATAATAACAAGTATTAAAATCGTTTATTGTTTTTTCAGATATGAGGCGTTCCCCATTAAACATTCCGCCGTCTAAAAACAGTTGCATCATTTTCGCTACATCAAGTGCGTCGCCAAACAGGCCTGCATGTCCTGCTACTCCGCCCATCATAGCTGCCCCCATATCATGCACGTAACCATGAACCAGGGTATGCCTGAAATAAGTATCTTTCTCGGTTGGAGCAATTTCCGATAAATCGAACTTTGTCTGTGGCAGATAAGTTAAGGTAGAGGCCCCGATTTTTTTATAGAAATATTCATCTACAAGTTCATTTAAAGGTTTTTTATAGGACCTCTCGACAATCTCAGCCAGTAATATAAAGTTAAGGTCGCTGTATTTATACTCCTTCCTTCCTAATTTGGAATCGGCAATTGTTTCGAGCATTACTTCTTTATATCCTGTTTTTAAATACAGGTTTTCCGCAACCTGGATGCTGTACTCTTTTGAAAAGTTTGGACGGTACAGCTCCTGTTTCGGCTTCCCTGCGGCATCCAATGTTTCCTTATAAAAAGGTATCCAGGCTACAAGCCCGGAATTATGTGTAAGCAGCTCCTTTACCGTAATATTTGCTTTATCGGTTTTCTTAAATTCAGGGAGCAGGTCTCCCAACTTCTGATCGAAACGCAGTTTTCCGTCATCGTACATTTTCATTACCATAGGAAGTGTTCCCAACATTTTGGATAAGGATGCGAGATCGTAGATTGTGGAATTACTGACTTTGGTCTTATCGTCATACGACATGGTGCCGAACGATTTATTGTAAACAATTTTACCGTGCCGCGCCACAAGTACCTGGGCTCCCGGGGTATATTGATTTTTGATGGCCTTGTTTACCAGCACGTCGATATCTTTGAGTTTTTCCTCGTTAAATCCTTCTTCCGAAGCGCGTCCGTACCGCAGGTTTTTATTGGATCTGGTATTGAGCCCTTCTCCTTCCTTAAAATGACTTCCAATCGAAACCGGCAGCTTTCCTGTGGCTCCCTGCATCCCGAACAAAACATCCACCGTTTTACGATGTGCCATTACATTATTCTGATATCCCAGCACTACAGCTTCAAACTTAGAAAAATCCTTTACCGCACTTAATGCATATGGTTTTACAAAAGACACGAAAACGGTTTTGTTGTTTTTGGCAATATTATCGAGCAACACTATCTCGTTACTGCTCATATCATGCTTTTTCCAAGCACCGTCCGCTTTATGATACCCTACGATAACAAGATCAAACGCTTTGAGGTCATCCAGATGATCTTCAATCTGCACATGCGTGAACACCGTTACCGGTTGATTTGCCTGCAATGCCTCTATAAACGTATCGTTCACGTCATCACCCAGCTTAACATAAGCAATATTCTGACGTTTATCGCTACCAAACGGTAATATGTTGCGGTTGTTCTTTACTACAGTAATGATGTTTTCATAAAGCTTGTAGCTTAAATCGGTATATTCCGGCCTGTTAAGGTCGGTATAAAGGTTTTTTGTATTAATGGGTTTGTACTTATTAAGTCCCGCCTTGTATTTATACAACAGGATCTTTTTTACCGAATGGGCCAGGCGTTCGTCTGTAAATTCCTTGTTTTCATAAGCCGTATTGAACTTTTCAATGGCAAGCGGTACGTTTTCAGCAAAAAGCAGCACATCGTTCCCAGCCTGAAAAGCAGCAAAATCAATTTCTCCCGGAGATTTAAAATTCGAAGCCCCCTTCATATTCAGCGCATCGGTAAAAACAAGGCCTTTGAAACTGAGGTCATTTTTTAAAACGTTGGTAATCGTATTATAAGACAAGGATGTGGGCACTCCTTTATTAGGTTCCAGCGCCGGTACATCAAGATGAGCCACCATCACCGAGGCAAGCCCTTCTTTTATGAGCTTCTTATACGGATACAGTTCCACATTGTCTAGTCGTTTTCTGTCGAAATCGAGCTTAGGTAATGCATGATGCGAATCTGTGGCCGTATCTCCGTGCCCGGGAAAGTGTTTTGCAGTGGCATAAACCTGTTTTTCCTGAAGACCGCGCATCAGCGCAATTGCTTTATCTGCCACATTTTCTTTTGATTCTCCGAAAGATCTGTTTCCAATGATAGGATTCAACGGATTGATGTTGATGTCTACAACTGGTGCAAACATAAACTGTATACCCATGCGTTTTGACTGTTCTGCCATTTGGTTACCCATCTGTTCGAGCAGGTCGTTTTTCTGAATCGCTCCCAACGTCATGTTCCATGGGTAAACATAAGTAGAATCAAGGCGCATTCCCAACCCCCATTCGGCATCTATCCCTACGAAAAGAGGTAATTTAGATACTGCCTGTAACTTGTTCGTCATGTTTGCCTGGCGCCCGGGACCTCCCTGAAAGAAGATGACACCTCCGATGTTTCTTGATTTAACGAGCTCCAAAAGATCGTTCATGTGCTTTTCATCCCGATTCGAATAGGCTGCAACCATAAAAAGCTGTCCTACTTTTTCGTTAAAAGACATTTGATTGTAAACACTGTCTACCCACTGCTGTGCCTGATCGAACTTAGACTTTGGCTGGGCAAAAACGGTAAAGGGGATGTATAATAACGATAACCAGATTTTCTTCATAACTGTTAAAAATAAAACATCCTCAAAAATAATGTTTTGAGGATGAAATTTGTCATATTATATGGGAAATTTCCGTTAAAAAAAACGGCTGTGCCAACTTTCACCGGCAGGAACCTCCCAGAAATCTTCAAATTCTTCAATCGTATTCACAAGGTTGTTGAACACAATGGTATTGGCATTTACTGCTTTTTCCTTTGCCATTTTTTTGAAGTCGATTAGGGATTTGTGCGCGATGAATTCACCCGTTTTATAGGTTACATTCATCTTATCCAGCAAGTCAACACCAAATTTCTGTTCCAAATCCTGAATAACCCGTACTGAAGCATCGATAGAACAACCCGATGCCGCATGGTATTCCTGATCTACAGCCAGAATGATAAAGCGGTTGTATTTAAGCACATAAGAGGCTTTAAGAGGCGTACTGTGTGCTGCCCAGTTTGATACAAAATCTTTCAGGATTTCGTCTACAACGGCAACTTCCTCGTCTGACATCTTCCGGTCAGACTGGTATATCCAGATCCGGGAGGATTTCGGCATTTCGTCAAATGGTACCAACATATTACAGATCTTGAGCGTTAGCAATTAATTCGGCTACGTCCAGCACCTGGATCTCGCCTTCTTTATGATTGAATTTTACCCCGTCGGTAAGCATCGTATTACAGAACGGGCATCCAGCGGCGATAATGTCGGGTTTTACTTCCATTGCGTCTTCTGTACGCTCCATGTTCACATCTTTATTCCCTTTCTCAGGCTCCTTAAACATCTGGGCTCCACCTGCCCCGCAGCACAAACCGTTTGCTTTGGCGCGTTTCATTTCTACAAGTTCTGCGTCGAGCTTCTGAATAAGATCCCTTGGTGCTTCATAAACCTTGTTGGCTCGCCCCAGGTAGCACGGATCATGAAATGTAATACGCTTCCCTTTAAATTGTCCACCCTCTATTGTTAACCTTCCTTCTTCGAGCAAAGATTTCAGGAACTGCGTATGGTGTACCACCTCATAGTTACCACCGAGCCCCGGGTATTCGTTCTTCAGCGTATTAAAACAATGCGGACACGCAGTTACAATCTTCTTTACTTCATAGGCATCGAACACCTGGATGTTCATCATGGCCTGCATTTGAAATAAAAATTCGTTTCCGGCCCGTTTTGCAGGATCGCCCGTACAACTTTCCTCTGTACCCAGAACTGCAAACTTTACATTGGCATTGTTCAGAATACGGACAAACGCCTTGGTTATTTTTTTTGCCCGATCATCAAAACTGCCCGAACATCCAACCCAGAATAAAACTTCCGGCTGCTCTCCCCGAGCCATCATTTCGGCCATTGTTGGCACTACTATATTTTCTGACATGATTCTTCTAATTTTTGTAAACGTTACGAGCTTAATTCTCGTCTTTCCAGTTTAAACGGTCCATCTGGCTGTACTGCCAAGGAGCCCCGTTGTTTTCAATGTTCGTCATCATCGTATTGAGTTCCATCGGTGCCGCGCTCTGTTCCATTACAAGATACCTTCTCATATCCATAATAATGGATAGAGGGCTTATTTCTATAGGACATTCTTCCACACAGGCATTACACGAAGTACAGGCCCATAATTCTTCCGGCGTGATATAGTCGTTCAATAACGATTTTCCGTCTTCTACAAAGGTTCCTTTATTCAGGTCTATGTTTCTTCCCACCTCTTCTAAACGATCACGTGTTTTCATCATGATGAGACGCGGAGATAATTTTTTTCCTGTGATATTGGCAGGACACGAAGAAGTACAGCGTCCGCATTCCGTACATGAGTAAGCATTGAGCAGCTGTACCCAGTTCAGATCCTGAACATCCGAAGCCCCGAATTTAGCAGGAGCCGCATTCTCATCAGGTGCAGGAGCTGCAAACGGATCGGCATTCGGATCCATCATAAGCTTTACTTCATTTGTAACGGCCTGCAGATTGTCAAACTGCCCCATTGGATTAAGATTGGCAAAATACGTATTGGGAAAAGCCAGTAAAATATGAAGGTGCTTTGAATAATAAAGATAGTTCAGAAACGCAAGTACCATTGTGAAGTGCCCCCACCATCCTATGCGTTCCAATACATGTAATGTTCCTTCGCTTAATGAACCGAAAACAGCCGGTCCAATAAACTGGGATATCGTAAAATTAAAAGATCCCTGTCCTTCAAAATGCGATTTTCCCATATTGTATAAAACCTCATCGGTTCCGTTCATCGTAAAAATACAGATAACCAGGATAAGTTCCATGATCAGGATAAGGTTGGCATCTTTCTTTGGCCACCCCAGCAATTCAGCTTTATTAAGACGGGGCAACTTTATTAGGTTTCTTCTTGACAAAAAGATGATCGTGGCAAGCAAGGCTCCTACTGAAGCAATTTCAATAAGGCTTATAATAAAGGTATAGAATCCCCCGAGCGATTCTTTAAATATTCTGTGCGTTCCGAATATTCCGTCGATAAAAATCTCAATCAACTCTATCTGCGTAATCATAAAAGCTCCGTAAATAGCTAAATGCAGAAGTGCCGGCACAGGACGTGCAAACATTTTTTTCTGCCCAAAAGCTATAAGTAGCATATTCTTCCATCGGTCTGCGGAGCGGTCGGTCCTGTCAACAGCCTGGCCCAGTCGGATGTTCCGGTAGATCTTCTTTGCGTTCAGAAAGAAAAATCCGAAACCTACCACCGATAAAGCGATAAATAAGATACTGCTTAAAATTTGCATTATTGTATGTATTAATTATTGTTTTTTGTTGTATTTAGTTTTGTATGCTGCTAGGGTTTAACAGGTTCGGTATAGGGTTCTGCTTTCTTACCGAAAACCGAAATGTTGATGTACCTTCTCGGATTCAGCTTAACATCTTCCAGCAACTGGTTAAGCTCTTTTGTCGCATTTTCAAGGTTGTTATACAACTGTTCTTCTTTCATGAGCTTTCCTAAATTCCCTTTTCCGCTGTTTACATCCGACATCAACTTATCAAGATTTGAGGCCGCACTGTCAAACTTATTCAGGATGTCCTGAAGTTTCTGTAACTGGATTTTATCAAGATCGTTTGAAAATGCCGACAGGTTCTTGGAAGTGGTATTAAAATCACTTACAATATTGTTGATTCTGGCCTCATTGGATGATACGATGCGGTCGAATTTCCCCGTAATTGTATTGGCATTTTTCATCGTCGCATTCAGTCCGGCCAATGCATCCTGTAGATTTTTTCGTGCTGCTGGATCCAATGTTTTGTTGATCGTATTCACCAAGATGTTTACATTGTAAAGTACAGAATCCAGTTTCTTTGCGATGGGATCTACCTTTTCACCCAATCCGTCGATCATTCCGGTTATAACGCCCGACTGAAGATAATCTCCGTCCTTTGCCAGTACAGGATCGTTATAATTGATGTCCAGTGCAATCTGCTTACCTCCGATAAATCCCGGAGAATAAATAACAGCCTTTGAAGATTTAGGAACATCTACCTTTTCCGTCATCATAAGCTCTACGAGCAGTTTACCTTGTTCCTTCAGCGTGATTTTATGCACTTTTCCTACTACCATACCGTTTACCGTAACGGATGAAGCAGTTGTTAGACCTTCCACATTATCGTATTCCACGAAGAAAGATCTGCTGCTGCTGAACAGGTTTTTACCCCCTAAAAAGGTGTAGCCCCAAATTAACATCCCTAAAGACAAAATGACTAATAAGGCGGTTTTTACTTCTCTTGATATTGTAAATTTCAAAATATACAGGTTTGGTTTTTATTTTATTGCTTCTTGAACGCTTACTTTCTTACCGTTTTTGTAAGCCACCAGAAATGCAGAATTATATCCTTTATTTTTAGCTACTTCCAAAGCTTTACGGGCGTGATCATAATCGGTCGTTTCATTATAGAAATACTTATACATATTTCCTTCCTTAACAAATGTTACATTATTTAAGCCGTTAAAATTTGCAGGTTTCAGTTCCAGTAGCTTGCTGCTAGCGGCAATCTGTATTCTGAACAGCACACCTTCTTTAGTAACGACTTCCGGTTTGGAAGCATCGATGGAAGATGTTTTGGCAGGTTCCGCAGCTTTCGGCTGTACGGTATCTTTTTGTTTAGGCTCTTCTTTTGGTTCAGCCTTAGCCGGTTTCGATACCGGGATATTTTCACTGGCTGAATGATACTGCTTTTTATAGTCGATGATGGCATTGGCAATGGCGCGCGCCATTTCGTTTCGGCCTTCGTCTGTATTCAGATAGGCCCCTTCCTCACTGTTAGAAAGAAATCCGAGCTCGATAAGGATACTCGGCATAAAAGCCCCGTGCAATACCCAGAAAGGGCCGTTTTTAACCCCCCGGTTTTTTCGCTCGGCATCATTCGTAAAACGCGTCTGCACCTTGGAAGCCAGTTCAATACTCTGAGAAACAAACTGCTCCTGCATCAGGGTAAGTCCAATAAGTGATTCGGGCTTGCTGGGATCGTATCCCGCATAAGAGGTCTGGTAATTGTCCTCCAGCGTAATAACGGCATTCTCTCTTTTTGCGACATCCAGGTTCGACTCATTTTTACTGGTTCCCATCACGTAGGTCTCCGTTCCGGAAGCTCCCGGTGCGTTTGCTACGGCATTTGCATGAATCGATACGAAAACATCAGCCTTTTCCTTGTTTGCAATGATGCTGCGCTCGCGTACTTCTACAAAAACGTCGGTATTTCGGGTATATACCACATTAATCCCCTTATCTCTTTTAAGTAATTCTCCTACCTTTAAGGCAACATCCAGAACAATCTTTTTTTCAACGTAGTTTCCACGTACCGCACCAAAGTCCTTTCCCCCATGCCCCGGATCTAAAACCACTTTAAAATCCTGCGCATATACACCTGAGCCCAAGCACAATAAAAAGATACCAAAAGCAGTTCTAACCTTATTTATAAACATAGCCTATTTTATATTTTCGTTTCTTATTTAAAAGTCTAAAATTAAAAAAAAATATTAGTAAGTTTGAAGTCCGAAAACAAACCTACTCAAGTTACAAAAATAGCATATAAAAATTGCATACAAAAGTAATATATATCGTTTTTATTCTGATTTTCGTTCCTGCCGGATTATCTAAAGTTTCGGCCCAGGAATTTCCTCATGTAAACAAACGGTTAAACATTGAAAACAAACAGGATAGCATCCGGAGCACAAGGCAGGATTCCCTTGTTGCCCCTCCTGTAAGGAAAGACAGTATTAAGCCTAAAAAAGGTCAAAAACTGGAAGCACCGATGTTCAGAAAAGCCAAAGACTATGAAAAACTGGATCAGAAAAACAAACGTGTTACACTTTACAACGAGGCAGAATTCAAATATCAGGATTATGAGCTTAAGGCTGGAATTATCATCTACGACTACGATAAGGAAGAGGTATATGCCGGCCGTATAAAGGACTCGTTGGGCAACCTTACCCAACATCCCGTTTTTAAACAGGGAACACAGGTTGTGGAACCTGATTCCATCCGTTTTAATACTAAGACAAAAAAAGCCATTGTCTGGAATACGAGGACAAAGTACACCGATTTTAATGTAAAAGCCGCCAAAACGAAGAAAGTAAACGATTCGGTTTACTTTATGAAGGACGTTATTTTTACGACGGCCAAAGATATTGAAAATCCAGAATATTACTTCCGTACGCGCAGTGCCAAATTCGTTCCGAATAAAAAGATCGTTACGGGTCTTACCAACCTTGTAATTGAAGATGTTCCGACTCCAATAGGGCTCCCGTTTGCTTTTTTCCCTTTAGCGCAGAAAGCCGTTTCGGGTTTTATCTTTCCGAGTTTCGGAGAAACCAACCTCAGAGGGTACTATTTACAGAACGGCGGATATTATTTTGCATTCAGCGATATGCTTGATATGACCTTGCTAGGTGACTGGTACAGCAACGGAAGTTTTGCTTTGGGAGCACAGTCGCAGTACAGTAAAAGATATAAATACAGCGGAAATTTCAACTTTCGTTACGAGAAACTGAACGACGGTATTCTGGGAATTCCGGGAGAATCGGAATTAAAAATCTACAACATCCAGTGGAGCCACTCCCAGGATGCAAAAGCAAATCCGAATGCGCGTTTTGCCGCTTCGGTGAATCTGGGAAGCAGCCGTTATTTCCGAAATTCATTAAATACACAGAACATTGGTTCCAATATGAACAACACCCTGTCGTCATCTGTCAGTTATTCCAAAACTTTCCAGTCGACGCCCCAGGTAAATGTCACTGTTTCGGCAAACCATACTCAAAACACCAATACACAGCAGATTACGATGTCCTTGCCGAACGTACAGGCAAGTATGGACAGGGTATATCCGTTTGCTCCTAAAAACGGTTCTAAAAAAGGAATCATCCAGAACCTCAACCTTCAATACAGCTTAAGCGGAAGAAACCAGATTCAGACAACCGACTCCCTTTTCTTTAAACCTCAGATGTTTAACGAAATGGATGCCGGAATACAGCATTCCATTCCTATTACAACAAATTTTAAGCTATTCAAGTATTTTTCTGTCTCGGTTAACGGAAACTATACCGAAACCTGGGTGCTGAATACTTTCCGTAAAGCGTACAGTTTTCAAACCAACAAGGTCGAAGAAACACGGGACAACGGCTTTGATAGCTACCGAAGTTATAATTTCGGCGCCAATATAGGAACTACGATATATGGTACCTTTAATTTTGGAAAAAACTCAAAAATACAGGCTATACGTCACGTAATGCGACCTTCCGTATCGTACACCTATACTCCGAGCTTCACCCAGTATTACGACACCTACGCCATTGATGCTCTTGGGACCACAATGGAAGAGTATTCCCGTTTCTCGGGAACCCTGTTCGGAGCGCCAAACCAGATGATGTCGAACATCATGAATTTCTCTTTGGGAAATAATTTTGAAGCAAAGGTACGCGACGATAAATCACTTACGGGCGAAGCTAAAAAGGTGATGCTTTTAAATTCATTGAATTTCAGCACGTCCTATAATTTCACAGCTGATTCCCTGAAATTGCAACCGATAAGAATGAGTGCCAATACCAACCTTCTTAAAGATAAGCTGCGTTTGAATTTAGGGGCATCTCTCGATCCAATGGCCATCGACAACGCCGGAAACAGAATCGATAAGTTCAACATCAGTAACGGAGGAAGCCTGCTCCGCATGACAAGTGCGAACGTGACATTAAATTATTCCCTTGCAAGCACGGATCCGCTTTTTGGAGGAACTCCCGAAAAAAACGAAAACGACCAGAATGTGCAAAACGGCGGTCGTGGCGACGACCTCTTCGGACAGTCGGTCAATCTGGCCGACCGGCAGAAATCGATGTTCGATGATAAGGAACGCGGCAAGGGAAAGACCGTTTTTTACAATACCGACATCCCCTGGGATCTGACCTTTGCCTGGAGCATTACTTACAATAATGCCCGCAGGACTTCCGAAATCACCAACAATTCCCTTATGGTTTCGGGGAACATCACCTTATCACCGGGATGGATTACCGGTTTTTCAACAGGTTACGATTTTAAAAACAAAGGTGTTACCTATACGCAACTACGTTTTGAAAGAGACTTGAAATCCTGGAGAATGGATTTTTCCTGGATTCCGAACGGCTACTATAAGCAATGGACCTTCTTTATCGGGATTAAGTCCTCTATACTTCAGGATGTTAAATACGAAAAACGAAATTCAGGCGAGCGCAGGTTCAATAACAGATAATCGAAAACCTATCATAATGAAAAAAATAATCAATTCAAGCAAAGCACCGGCTCCTATAGGCCCTTACAATCATTCGGTAATGGCAGGAGACCTTTTGTTTATATCGGGGCAGATTCCGTTCAACCAGGCAACAGAAACACTTATCACTACAGGTATCGAGGACGAAACACGCCAGGTAATGCAAAACCTGTCGTTTATAATAGAAGAAGCCGGTTTAACTTTTGAACATGTGGTAAAGGCTACCATCTTTATCAGAAACATGGAGCATTTCGGACTTATCAACGAAATCTACGGAGGCTATTTCACCTCGGAAACAGCTCCTGCCCGTGAGTGCGTACAGGTTGAAAAACTGCCGCGGAACGTCAACATTGAAATTTCGATGATCCTTCATAAATAAAACATTGATTTCATCCCATAAAAAAAGCGCTTTCAGGAAGCGCTTTTTTTATTTAACTTACTATGGAACCGGGAATAACCGAAATAGATCACGAGGCCGATCAACAGCCAAATGGTAAAATACAGCCAGTTCCATATGGTTAATTCCGCCATCATATACGTACAGCAAATCAATCCCAACATAGGAATCAAGGACAAATTCTTTTTAAAGCTCCATACGCACAACCCGATCATGGCAATGAAAAAAAGCCACATCGGAATTTTATGTTTGAATAAACGGAACCCCGTTTCAAATTTTATCTTCTCACCAATCGGCGCCTGCTTCACCAATCGAGCGTAGGAATCCACCGATTCAGATTTAACGGCACTTAACATTGCTTCCAGATCGTTGTTGAAATCCGCCGCCTTTATATGATGGTTCTTTTCAACATAACTTATCATTTCGGATGACTTTTCTCCCGATAACTGTACCACAAGATCCGTAGGTTCGAATACCTGTGGGGTATTGCGCACAAAAGCTTCGACTTCGCTCCTGTTTCCAAAATATATAAACGCCAGTCCCAAAACAAATCCGACAGGCAGTATATATTTCCCGTTAACGTAAGGAATTCTGAATTTCCCACGGGGGATATCCTTATCCTGCAACACGAGTACACCGGCACAAACCAGCGCAAAGGCAAACAGTGTCCCTATACTGCAAAGGTCGGTAACCATGGTCAGGTTCATAAACAAAGCAGGTACCGCAACCACAAATCCTGTCACGACCGTTGCAAATGAAGGTGTTTTGTATTTAGGGTGTATTTTTGCAAATTTTGGAGGCAGTAATCCGTCGCGGCTCATACTCATCCATATACGCGGCTGGCCCATCTGAAAAACCAGAAGTACGCTGGCCATAGCCACTACGGCACTTACTGCTACAATTCCGGCAAACCATTTCAGATTTACCTGGTCGAATACGTAAGCCAGCGGATCTCCTACATTCAGGGTTCTGTAATTCACCATCCCCGTAAGTACCAGCGCAATGGCTATATACAATAAGGTACAGATTATGATGGACCAGATCATGCTTCGCGGTAAATCGCGCTGCGGGTTCTTACATTCTTCCGCCGTGGTTGAAATAGCATCAAAACCGATGTAGGCAAAGAAAACAGCCGAAACCCCTTTTAGAACGCCCGACAAACCATTCGGTGCAAATGGATCCCAGTTATCCGTATCTACATAAAAAATTCCTACGATGAGCACCAGCGCAATAACCGCCAGCTTTACATACACCATAATGTTGCTCGCATTCCTTGATTCTTTCATCCCACGGTATACAAGCCATGTAATTAGTATAATAATAACCAAAGCAGGCAGATCGGCTACAAAATGAAATCCCATCAACTGCGGTGCCTGAGTCCATGCTTCATGCGCCTGCTGAAGCTGGTTGGGCAGGTTGGCAAATGTTTTTCCGCCTTCCATAAGGGCCACTGCATCATTAAACCCGTTATGTGCAGACAGATAATCCATCTGGATCCATTGCGGGAGCACCAAGCCCATATTCTCCAGAAGTCCCGTAAAATAATCACTCCACGAGATAGCCAGCGTAATATTCCCTACAGCATATTCCATAATCAAAGACCACCCGATGATCCATGCAACAACTTCTCCAAAAGCGACATAGCTGTATGTATAGGCACTTCCCGATACAGGAACCATAGAAGCAAATTCAGCATAAGCCATCGCAGCGAAACCGCAGGCCAATGCCGTAAACATGAAAAGAAAAATCACGGCCGGCCCCCCGTCATAGCTGGCCTGACCTATTGTACTGAATACCCCTGCCCCTACAATTGCGGCGATTCCAAAAAAGATAAGGTCCTTTTGAGTGAGGAATTTACCCAGGCTATGCTGTTTCCCTTCACCTGCTTCCAATTCGGAAAGAATGTCGTGCACATTCTTTTTTCTGAATAAACTCATTAAATGCTGTCGTATTAAAAGTATCTTAATTGTCGTTCTAATAACAGAGAAACGCAGTACTTTTATAATCAGGCAAAGGCCTGTTGGCAATACCGCTCTCTATAATTAAAACTTATTACCGAATAAAAATAAACAATTAATTTAAATATCGGGTATGAAATATAGGTGGTACCTTTGCAATAGAAAAATAAAGAAACAGTAATAATCATTAAATAATTAAAATTATGGCTTTAGTAGGAAAAAAATTCCCAAACATTACAGTTGATGCAATCTCTGAAATGGGAGATAATTTAAGAATCAATGTTTTAGAAGAAGCAGTAAACAACAACAAAAAAGTATTGTTGTTCTGGTACCCTAAAGACTTTACATTTGTTTGTCCTACAGAATTACATGCATTCCAGGCCGCTTTGCCGGAATTTGAAAAAAGAAACACTATGGTTATCGGAGCATCTTGCGATACCAACGAAGTACACTTTGCCTGGTTAAATACGGCAAAAGACAATGGAGGGATCGAAGGTGTAACTTACCCTATCCTTGCCGATACTACGAGAAATCTTGCAAATGTATTGGGTATTCTGGATATTGAATCTACAGAATACAACGAGGAGCTTGATACGGTTCTTGTGAACGGTTCCAATGTAACCTACCGTGCTACATACCTTATCGACGAAACAGGGAAAATTTTCCATGAATCTGTAAACGACATGCCGTTAGGACGTAATGTAAACGAGTTCATCCGTTTGATTGATGCTTATTCTCACGTACAGACACACGGTGAGGTATGTCCTGCAAACTGGGAAGAAGGTAAGGATGCAATGTCGGCAGACCGCAACTCTACTGCAGAGTACCTTGCAAAACACTAATATATTTTAAAATAAAATAGATCATCAAATCCAAATTCTTGCCTATTCTTTTAAGAATTTGGATTTTTTAACTCTTAAAAACTCTGGATTATGTTATTAGAATTAGATCAGGATAATTTACAGGAAATCGTTTCATCTAACAGTAAAGTAGCCGTACAGTATTCTGCCTCATGGTGTGGGAACTGCCGGATCATGAAACCGAAATTCAAAAAAATGTCGACGGAAAAAGAGGATATTACCTTCGTAATCGTCGATGCGGAAAAGTTTCCTGAATCACGTAAACTGGCAAATGTTTCCAACCTGCCTACTTTTGCTGTTTTTGCCGATGGTAAACTTGTAAATGAAACACAGACAAACAAAGCTGAGGTATTGGCTGATTTGATTAACGAAATTGCTTAATTATGAAGTTGCCCGTTATTAAACACCTGACGCAGTTTATTGAAGAAAACGATCAGGACTATATCCACGAAACGATTGAAGTTCTGGAAGCGTTATGCGAAGTTCCGTCATTGAAGGATGAAGAGCTAGACGTTATTGCCGAACTGATTTCGAATATGTACGGAGCCGTTGAAGTGGATAAAATGATCAAAAGCGGAACTCCGAAAAAAGAAGCTCTGAATGCGTTTATGCAACGTGTTTTAGGATCTATCGATAAATAAACTTTACATGATACATTAAAAAACCATGCAGATTATTGCATGGTTTTTTTTATTTTCACTTACTAAATAATTCAGTAATTTTGCTATAAATTGCCTTATAATGAAATCTCAAAAAACCTCGTTTATTTCGGGCAGAGTTAAAAGCATACGCTATGCCTTGAACGGCTTTTTTCAGCTTGTCACAACCGAGCACAGCATCATGGCACAGTTACTCATTGCTGCTGTCGCTTGTGCATGCGGCTTTTATTTTGAGATAAATTCAGTCGAATGGATGTTTCAGATTTTTGCAATAGGCCTCGTCCTTACGGCAGAAAGCCTGAATACGGCCATTGAAGCAATCTGTGATTATCTGGAGCCCAACTTTGACAAAAAAATTGGACTTATAAAGGATATAGCCGCCGGAGCCGTGACGTTTGCCGCATTTACCGCCGTAATCATAGGATGCATAATTTACATACCAAAACTGTTTTAGAATGACGAAAAAGAAACAATCGAATAACAAACAGACGAATAATCAGAAAGCCACGCAGCCAAAAACGAAACAGACTGCTACGAACGGAGCAAGAATCAACTTTATATTCGGAACGCTTTTTTTAATGTTTTCCATTATTCTGCTGTGCAGCTTCATATCCTATTTTACCACAGGCTCCTATGATCAGAGCATGATCCATGAAATGGGCAACCGTGAAATGGAGCCCCGCAACTGGGTAGGAAAGCTTGGTGCATGGCTGGCACATAAATTCATTTTTGACGGTTTTGGTATCGCGTCGTTTATCTTTGTGAAGATTACGGCCGAAATAGCCTTGTGGTTCGGCATCCGTTTTCGTGCGAGCAGATTGCGGAATATGATTTTCTGGGATCTTTTTGCTATAATGGTTCTTTCAATTACACTAGGGCATTTTGGATCAGAACATCCTTTCCTGGGAGGGATCGTCGGATTTGAAATGAACGATTATATCCAGGATTACATAGGCCAGATCGGTGCCATGCTCGTAGTCCTATTCCTGATCATATTTTACCTGATTTTCAGAATCAAAATGACTCCCAAATCATTTACGGATGTGGTGTCCAACACCCATGCAAAGATCAAGGACAATCTTGAAAAGGCAGAAGAACTCATTGCAACGCAACCGGTATCAACATCGGCAAACAACAGGCCTACTGATAATGTTGCTGTAAATAAAGAGACCGTACCAAATATTCCCGTTGCTGAAACAGTCAAAGTAAACGAGCCTTCCATAAAAGAGACGAACGAGTTTGATTTTGGCGTTCCGACTCTTAAGGCTAACGTAAAACAACCAGTTGCCGAAACAACCGTTTCCTTCGATATTACGGACAAATCCTCGGCGCATACCGAAGAATTTATCATTGAACACGTTGAGGAAGAAACTTTAGAAGACGATACGGCATCCAAAATAGTGGAAAATTTCGGTTTGTATGACCCCAAACTCGAATTATCTAAATACCAGTTTCCTGTCAGCGACCTTTTAACAGAACACGCTGCCGGAGGAATTACGATCAACCAGGCCGAACTTGAAGAAAACAAAAACCGTATCGTTGAAACACTGAACAACTATAAAATCGGTATTGCCCAAATAAAGGCAACGGTGGGTCCTACCGTAACCTTATACGAGATTGTGCCGGATGCCGGTATCCGTATTTCCAAGATCAAAAGCCTTGAAGACGACATTGCCTTATCGCTTGCCGCACTGGGGATCCGGATCATCGCTCCTATTCCCGGAAAAGGAACTATCGGTATCGAGGTTCCCAATACCAATCCGACCACAGTTTCGATGAAATCCCTGATCCTTTCTCCTAAATTTCAGAATGCCGAAATGGAACTGCCTGTTGCTTTAGGGAAAACCATATCCAACGAAACCTTTGTTTTCGATCTGGCAAAAATGCCGCACCTTCTTATGGCAGGAGCTACCGGACAGGGGAAATCAGTAGGTTTAAACGCTGTTTTAACCTCTCTTCTTTACAAAAAACACCCTGCAGAGGTAAAATTTGTACTTGTTGATCCAAAAAAGGTAGAACTTACGCTGTTTAATAAAATTGAACGGCACTTTCTGGCAAAACTTCCCGATACGGAAGATGCCATCATTACCGACAATACCAAAGTAATCAACACGCTGAATTCCCTTTGTATCGAAATGGACAACAGGTATTCCCTGTTAAAGGATGCCATGGTACGGAACATTAAGGAATACAATGAAAAATTCAAACAGCGTAAACTGAATCCGGAAAACGGGCATCGTTTCCTTCCTTATATTGTACTGGTTGTGGATGAGTTCGCAGACCTTATCATGACAGCGGGAAAAGAAGTAGAAACCCCTATAGCCCGTTTAGCACAGCTGGCACGTGCCATCGGTATCCACCTCATTATTGCTACCCAGCGACCATCGGTAAACGTTATTACGGGGATCATCAAAGCCAACTTCCCTGCCCGTATTGCCTTTAGGGTGAGTTCTAAAATAGATTCAAGAACCATACTTGACGGTCCGGGAGCCGACCAGTTAATCGGGCGCGGAGACCTTTTATTTACTCAGGGCAACGATATGATACGCGTGCAGTGTGGTTTTGTCGACACACCTGAAGTTGAGAAGATAACCGAATTTATCGGTGGGCAAAAAGCATATGCCGAAGCATACCAGCTACCGGAATACGTTGGTGAAGACAGTGGCACAAGTCTTGATATTGATATTTCGGAACGTGACTCCATGTTCCGGGAGGCTGCTGAAATTATCGTGACGGCACAACAGGGTTCTGCTTCTTTGCTGCAGCGCAAACTTAAACTGGGATACAACCGGGCCGGAAGGCTCATCGACCAGTTGGAAGCAGCGGGAATAGTCGGACCTTTTGAAGGCAGTAAAGCGCGCTCGGTAAATATCCCGGATCTGGTTTCACTGGATGATTATTTAGAAAACGAAAAAAACAGAATGTAATGAAACAGTTTTTAACCTTTATCACACTTTTATTCCTTGGTGTGACCCTGCAGGCGCAAAATACGCAAAATGCCAAGAAACTTTTAGATGAAGTTTCAGCTAAGACCAAAAGCTATCAGAACATTGTTCTGGAATTCTCTTTCAACAACGGACAAAAAGAAACAAAGGGAAAAGCGGCTATACAGGGCGAAAAATATACAGTTGAATTTATGGGTATAACCCAGCTTTTCGATGGTTCTAAAATGTACATAATCAATCCGGAAGACGAAGAAGTAACCGTTGCAAGCGCCAACGGTGCTAATTCACAGGCCGTAAGCATCGCGCATCTGCTTACGTTCTATAAAAAGGGTTATACCTACAGTTGGGATAAAAAACAGACGGTAGGCGGAAAAAGTATACAATACATAAAATTAAAACCTACCAACAGCAAAGATGTACAGGAAATTTACCTGGGTATAGATACTAAAACAAAGAATATTTACAGCCGTACAGACGTATACAAAAGCGGCAGCAAAACCATTCTCACCGTAAAATCTTTCAAAACAAATCAAACTTTGTCAAAAAATCATTTTACCTTTACAAGATCTAAATATCCCAATTATTACATCAACAATTTAGATTAAAAGTAAACGTGAAAATACTTGATCGCTATATATTAACAAGCTTTGTAAAAACATTTTTCTCCGTATTCGCAATACTTTTTTTCATATTCGTATTGCAGGGAATCTGGGTCTTTATTGGCGAATTAGCCGGTAAAGACCTTGATTTTATGACCATCCTCAAATTCCTCTTTTTCTATTCTCCCAAAATGATCCCCATGGTATTGCCGTTATCGGTATTGCTTGCATCTATCATGACTTTTGGAGACTTTTCGGAAAATTATGAATTTGCCGCAATGAAATCGGCCGGGATTTCCCTTCAAAGAGCCATGCGTTCGCTTATTATCTTTATTATAGCGCTTTCAGCAGTGTCGTTCTGGTTCACCAACAACGTAGCACCAAAATCAGAGTTTAAGTTTGTGAATATGCGAAGAGACATCCTGCATACCAAACCGGCTATGGCTATAAGCGCGGGACAATTCAACGACCTTGGAGCGCTCAATATCAGAGTAGATGAAAAATACGGTGAAAAGGACGAAAAACTCCGTAATGTCACCATGCACGTAATCGACCAGCAGTTTAGCGAGAACAAAACGGTAATTAAGGCAAAAACGGGAAAGATCGAAACGAATGAACACAGTCCTATACTGAAGCTGCATCTCTACGACGGAAATTATTATGAGGACGTTACGCCCAAAAATTACCGGCAACGGGAGAAAAGGCCTTTTGTCAAATCTGAATTCAAACATTATATCATGAGTATTGATGTTTCTGAATTTGACAAGTCGGAGCAGGAAATGCAGGAAATCTCGAATACGGCAACCATGATGAACATAAAGCAGCTTCATTACACCATTGATTCCCTCAACGTCAATTACAACAACGAAGTGAAGACCCAGGCGGAATCAAATATCAATCAGAATAAAACGCTGTTAACGCCGGTGGTAAAAGACAAAAAGATTGTTTATAAGAATGTAAGTCTCGATTCTCTTCTCTCCATGAAAACACGTTTGGAGCGCATCGGTATTTATTCCAATGCTTCAGCAGTAGCCGAAAGCATCAAGTTCAATGCCACCAACAACAAAAATGCCCTTGTTGAAAAAACTAAACACATCAACCGGCACTGGGTTGCATTTTATGAGAAGTTCGTTATTGCATTTTCATGCCTGCTTATGTTCTTTATAGGCGCGCCGCTTGGAGCCATTATCCGCAAAGGAGGTTTGGGGTTGCCGATGGTCTTTGCCGTACTTATCTTCATAAGCTACCATTTCATCAATACATTCGGCAAAAAACTTGCACAGGAAGACGGTATTACCCCGTTTCTGGGATCATGGCTTTCTACCTTAATTCTTATGCCTTTAGCCATTATCTTTACATATAAGGCCACAAAAGACAGAGGGATCAACAGTTTTGACAACATCATGTATCCTGTTACCCATTATTTAAAAACAAAATTTAAAAAGAAACAAAACATTACTGAAAATGTCTGATATAAAACTAAATACTATTGAAGAAGCGATAGAAGATATCCGTCAGGGTAAAATCGTCATCGTAGTAGATGATGAAGATCGCGAAAATGAAGGGGATTTTATTGCAGCAGCTGAAAAAGTAACTCCTGAAATGATCAATTTTATGGCCACACACGGCCGCGGACTTATCTGTGCCCCGCTTACACAGAAACGCTGTAAAGAACTCGACCTTCAGCCTATGGTCATCAACAACACCGTATTGCATCAAACAGCATTCACCGTTTCGGTAGATCTGATAGGACATGGATGTACTACGGGAATTTCGGCTTATGACCGTTCAAAAACCATAGAATTCCTTGTAAAGGATGATACCAAACCCGAAGATCTTGGTCGTCCGGGACATATTTTTCCTCTTATAGCCAAAGAAGGCGGCGTTTTGAGAAGAACGGGACATACCGAAGCAGCGGTTGACCTGGCCAGACTGGCAGGATTTAAACCAGCGGGAATACTTGTGGAAATCCTTAACGAAGACGGTTCAATGGCCCGTTTGCCAGAACTTGTAGAAGTGGCTAAGAAATTCGATATGAAGCTTATTTCGATTGAAGATCTTGTTGCCTACAGAATGAAGCACGACAGCCTTATCCAGAAAAAGGAAGATTTCGATATTCAGACAAAATTCGGAACTTACCGGTTGAGAGCCTATCTTCAGGTAACCAACAAACAGGTGCATATTGCCCTTACAAAAGGAATCTGGAATGCAGGCGATCCTGTACTCACGCGCATTAACTCCTCACAGGTAAACAACGATATTTTAGGCGCGCTTACGAATAATCAGGATGAAAAGCTGGAACTTATGTTCGAAGCGGTCGAAAAAGAAGGAAAAGGTGCCATTCTTTTTATCAATCAGGAATTCAATACCCTCGACCTTTTAAAGAGATTAGGAGAATTGAAGGAGCTTCAGTCCAAAACTGACGGGATGGTTAAAGCACCCAAAATTCAGCTCGACAATAAGGATTTTGGTATTGGAGCCCAGATTTTACATGATCTCAACATTTCCAAAATTAAACTCATGAGTAATTCAGAGCACAGCAAAAGAGTCGGAATGGTGGGTTACGGACTTGAGATAACAGAATACGTAAATTTTTAGAAAAAAAATATTTCGCTTAAAAAATTCATAATCAAACAACTAAAAAATGATTCAAAAAAAAACGGAAAAAACTTTTCAAAAAGCCTTGCATAATAAGATTTTCACCCTATATTTGCACCACAATTAACGAAGGAAACAACGTTAAGGAGAAATGGCAGAGTGGTCGAATGCGGCAGTCTTGAAAACTGTTGA
>JBEBOB010000029.1:0-33024 GCA_040396655.1 Flavobacterium sp.
TCCGAGTGGCTAGGAAGCGGTCTGCAAAACCGTCTACAGCGGTTCGAATCCGCTAGATGCCTCGAAAACCTCCGAGTAATCGGAGGTTTTTTTATTGACTGCCATTAGCGAATCAATCATTTTCTTATATTTATAAGAAAATCGTTACCATGAAAAAAATACTCTTATTGTTGTTAATGACGGCTTTTGCGGCTTGTACATCAGAATCTTTATCGGTAAAGCAGGCTACTTCGCTGATTCAGGACTATACGGAAAAGTACCCTTATTTTGAAAAGACCACCATACGTTTGGGAGAACAGAAGCTCAGCATGAAAAAGGATGCATCGGAAATTGCCGTACTGAAAAGTCTTGAAGCTGAAAAACTGGTAAGCCTTAAATCAATCGACCTTCATAAAAAACTCCTCTCGAGAGATTCCGTATGGGTGGTAAATATCGGCTTAACAGCCGAAGCGTCGAAATACGTACTCGATCAGAAAAAAAACAGGGCAGAAGTAAAAACATACCTGTTTACGCTGGAAAAGGACTCCGATGTAGATCTTGAACTCCACAACAAGGCAAAGGCAACAGCTAAAGCCAAACTCATTAAGAACCCGACACCCTTTGCCGGGTTAAGCCGGCATAAAAATCCGAATACGGCTTTTATGACCCGGGATTTTATATTGAAATATAAAAAGGAAACAGGCTGGTACGTGCAGAAATGATCTTAAATCGAAGATTGTTTAGGGATATTTATGGTATGAATTATATAATGGAAACTTTATTTTATATATCTTTGATTTTAATTAAATTTTAACAATAATTTACAAAAATCAATTTATGGGTATTTTCTCTAAAAAATCTATTCAGTCATTAATAACAGAAGCAAATGAGCAGGGTGAGGGAACCTTAAAGAAAACATTGGGTTCCTGGGGATTGGTGGCCTTAGGTGTAGGAGCAATTATCGGAGCAGGGCTGTTTTCATTGACAGGTATTGCAGCGGCTGATAATGCAGGGCCGGCAGTAACAATTTCATTTGTAATCGCAGCTTTGGGTTGTGCATTTGCAGGTTTATGTTATGCAGAGTTTGCCTCTATGCTTCCCGTTGCAGGAAGTGCCTATACCTATTCCTATGCCACATTGGGTGAATTTGTTGCATGGATTATTGGCTGGGATCTTGTTCTTGAATATGCCCTGGCGAGTGCAACGGTTGCCGTGAGCTGGTCGCAATACTTTAACGAACTCCTCAAAATATTCCATCTCGAAATACCAACAGCGCTGCTTAAAGGCCCTTTCGAAGGAGGTATGATCAATGTACCTGCCATTGTGATTGTATGCCTGCTTTCGCTGCTGTTGATGCGCGGTACGCAGGAATCATCAAGAGTTAACAATATACTGGTAATCTTAAAGGTAAGCGTGGTTATTATTTTTATTGCCCTCGGATGGCAGTTTATAGACCCGGCAAACCATGATCCTTTTATACCTGTAAATGCAGGTGAGGAAATGGTGAAAAACGGAGCACTGTCCTTTTCCGGATTTCTGCAAAGTGAATATTTCGGACAGTACGGATGGAGCGGTATTTTGCGTGCAGCGGGCGTGGTGTTTTTTGCCTTTATCGGATTTGATGCGGTAAGCACGGCTGCGCAGGAAGCAAAGAACCCGAAAAAGGGGATGCCTTTCGGTATCATCGGCTCTCTGATTATCTGTACCCTTCTTTATGTTCTTTTCGCCTATGTACTTACAGGTCTTGAAAATTACCTAACTTTTAAAGGAGATGCTAAACCGGTAGCTACGGCATTTGCCAAAACCGGATACCACTTCCTGAATACTGCGTTGATCGTAACCATTATTGCGGGATATACATCGGTTATTCTCGTAATGTTGCTTGGACAAAGCCGCGTGTTCTATTCCATGAGTAAGGACGGATTACTGCCTAAAATGTTTTCTGATCTTTCAAAAAGACAGACACCATGGAAAACCAACCTTATCTTTATGATTTTTGTAAGTATTTTTGCTGGATTTGTTCCGGTTTCCGATTTGGGACATATGGTAAGTATCGGAACATTGTTCGCTTTTACGCTAGTGTGTATCGGGATCCTGGTATTGCGTAAAACAGATCCGACCATTGAACGCCCTTTTAAAACCCCTCTGGTACCGTTTGTGCCGGTTATGGGAATCATTGTATGCGTACTTATGATGGCATCGTTACCTATTGAAAGCTGGGAACGGTTGGGAATCTGGCTCGGACTCGGATTGATCATTTATTTTGTATACAGTAAAAAGCACAGTAAATTATTACGATAAAAATAAAAGCAGGATTTAAATCCTGCTTTTATTTTTTTGCTCCTGCCCAGGAACCCGATTTATTCTGTACGGGACTTTCCCATGTACCCGATGCATTGGCAGCAGTCATGGTTCCGGTCATCGTTCCTACCTGCTGACCGTTGTATGTGTATGACATGTTTACAGAGCCGCTTTCACTGATTCTTCCGGAAAGCTGAAAGGTAAGTGATGAATTCCCATTGGATGAAATGGTTCCTTCCGCTTTTCCCTCCTTATCTATCGTAGCACTCCAGGTTCCGGAATCTTCTCCTGAAAAGGTTCCTGTCCAGGTTCCTTTAAACAGGTCGTAAGGATTTACATGCTGATGCGGTTGTTCGTCATCGGAACCACATGAAACAGCGGTTAAAGTCATGGGTATGATAACCATGAGCCGTAAGAATGTTTTTTTCATAATATAGGTGCTTATATGCTTAATAGACGCAAATAAGTTATAAAAGGTTGGAACCTTTTATTTAATTATAAAAAATATAGATTATTACAAAAAGTTGTTATTGCCCTGAATTAGGCCTGTTGCTTACAGGAAGGTGTATTTTATTTTTAATGAAGGCAGGTTCGTTTTTAATAAACGATTTCGACATGATAACGGCTCCGAAAACAATAAGCAGGATGCTGCTTATTTTTTTGACCTTGAGGATGTTGGAAGGAGTAAGTTTGCTTTGCAGCTGCTTTGCCAGTAATATTTTAAAAATATCGGTCGTGAGGTAGGCAAGGATCACGAACAGGAAAAAATTGATCATTTTACCATGCTCCATTTCCAGTTGCGGACCTATGGTGATGATGATGGCCAGCCAGAATCCCAATACCCCTACATTGATGAAATTCAGAAGGAATCCCTTTGCAAAAAGGGAAAAATAATTGTTTTTATAGGAGGCAGATTCCACGTGTATTTCTGCCTTTTTCAGTTTCTGAAGCCTTACAAAAGAAATAATGCCGTATGTAAGCATAATCATTCCGCCGAACAGGAACAGGGCAGGATCGTCCTTGATGCTGTTGATAAGCTGGAAACTGCTGAAATAGGCGATCATAATGAAACAGATATCGGCAAGGATCACCCCCGAATCAAATGTAAGAGCAGCCTTAAATCCTTTGGTAATACTTGTTTCAATAAGAATAAAGAAAACAGGCCCAATCATAAAACTGAGAAAAAAACCTAACGATATACCCGTAAAAAATAGATCCATGCGTAAAAAAAATGCCAATCTTTTTAAATTGGCATTTATGTGTGAATACAAATTTACACTTTTTTATTTAATTCGTTCAATTGTACCTGCTATTGACGTTTTTTCTTTTATTTCTTTAGGGTCTCCGTAAATTTTAATACTTCCCCCGGCAATGACCTGCGCATCTAAAAAGTCGGTAGCGGTAACGCTTGCCGAGCTTCCGGAATTTACGGTTACCTTGTTTCTGGAGGTGGTGAAATCCCCGGCCTGTATCTGTGCACCGGTAGACGCCAGAAATTTTACAGAACCGCTGTTGGATCCTTTTATTTTTAACCGGGCACCCGTATTTGCCGAAGCTTCCAAGGTGTCGGTGCTGAGGTAAACATCTATAGTGGAACCTATGTTGGCACTTAATTTGAGTTTTTCCTGTTTAATGGTTTCAGATCCGAAAATATAAGAGCCTCCCTGTGCGTCGATTTCGCTTAGGTTTTTGAAATAGACTTTCACCATAACCGAATATTCTTCTTCCGAAACCAGTTCCTTTACGGTGTTTTTAAGGACGAGGCGGCCGTTTTTATTGGTGATGTTAACAGATCCCTCCTGTCCGTCTTTTAATACTATTTTGTTTTCATCAGCCGGGATGAGTTCAACCTTGATTCGGTTCGTCGTCTTCAAGGAGGTGAAATCCCCAATGTTTTTTTCTACCTGTGCTGTCGAAATAAAAGGCAGCGCTATAAAAGCTGCTGCCAGTAATATGTTCTTCTTCATTAATTTTCTGCTTTTTTAATAAGCGTAAAGTCAAGTTGTTTTTTTACAAGGTCTGCATTTTTTACTTTCACCACGACTTCGTCTCCCAGCTGAAGAATGTTTTTCGTTACTTCTCCAACCAAAGCAAACTGTTCCGGATCAAAAGTGTAATAGTCGTCTTTAATTTCGCGGATGCGGACCATTCCTTCACATTTGTTCTCTACGATTTCTACATAAATACCCCATTCCGTAACACCCGAAATAACACCCAGGAACTCCTCGTCTTTATGATCCTGCATAAATTTCACCTGCATGTATTTGATGCTGTCGCGTTCGGCATTTGCGGCCAGGTTCTCCATCTGAGAGCTGTGTACGCATTTTTCCTCGTAAACTTCTTCATCTGCCGATTTGGCTCCGTCGAGATATTGCTGAAGCAAACGGTGTGCCATAACGTCTGGATAACGCCGTATAGGAGACGTAAAATGCGAATAATAATCAAAGGCAAGTCCGTAATGGCCGATGTTGTGCGTAGAATAAGCTGCTTTGCTCATGCTGCGTATGGCCAGTGTGTCCACCATATTCTGCTCTTTTTTCCCCTGTACATCGCTCAAAAGCTGGTTCAGCGATTTTGAGATGGTTTCTTTCGATTTAAAGTTGATGCCGTATCCGAATTTTGAAATAACGGACTGTAAATTGAATAGTTTGTCCTGGTCCGGTTCGTCATGTATCCTGTAAATGAACGTTTTTTTCTGTTTGCCGATAAACTCTGCTACCTTTCTGTTTGCCAACAACATGAATTCTTCGATAAGATGGTTGGCATCTTTTGATATTTTAAAGTAAACGCCTGTAGGCTCATCGTTTTCATCCAGGTGGAATTTTACTTCCACCTTATCAAACGAAATAGCTCCGTTGGCCATGCGTTTCGATCTTAACTTTTTGGCAAGACCGTCCATAATAAGGATCGCATCCGCGATTGGTTCGTCAACTGTTTGTTCTTCTCCGGTAAGCGATATATCCGACGGGATGGAACGGCCTTTTGTTTCAATGATGACCTGTGCTTCCTCATAAGAAAAACGCTTGTCGGAATAGATAACGGTTCTTCCGAACCAAGAATGCACTATTTCAGCTTTAGGATTCAGTTCAAAAACTGCTGAAAAAGTATATTTTTCTTCATTAGGTCGCAAGGAACACGCGAAGTTGGAAAGAACTTCGGGAAGCATCGGAACCACACGGTCAACCAGGTAAATGGAAGTAGCACGGTTATAGGCCTCTTCGTCGAGGATGGTTCCTTCCTGTACATAATGCGATACGTCGGCAATGTGGATCCCGATTTCATAGTTCCCGTTTTCGAGCTGTTGGAACGATAAAGCATCGTCAAAATCCTTGGCATCGCGCGGATCTATGGTGAAAGTCAGGACATCGCGCATATCCCTGCGTTTTAGGATTTCTTCTTCGGTTATGGAAGTATCCAGTTTCTGTGCAAAGGTCTCTACCTCAATAGGAAACTCGGTTGGCAATCCATATTCGGCAAGGATGGCGTGCATTTCCGTATTGTGCTCACCTGGTTTTCCGAGCACCTTAATAACTCTTCCGTATGGATTATTGGCTTTTTCGGGCCAGTCGCTCATTTTAACAAGCACGACATCCCCGTTTTCCGCACCTCCGAATTTTTCTTTCGGAATAAAAAGGTCCACGTACATTTTAGGATTTGCCGAAACAACAAAGGCGAATGTTCCGTTCATTTGAATAACGCCAACGAACTCATCGCGTTTACGTGTAACGATTTCCACAACTTCTCCTTCAGGTTTGCGTCCTTTTCGCTTATTGTATACATACACCTTGACAGTGTCGCCGTGCAGTGCCTTGTTGAGGTTGTTGGAAGGGATGAATACATCGTCTTCGAGGTCGGGACAAACAAAATAGGCCGTTTTACGCGAAGTCATATCAATAGTACCTTCATAATAACTAGATTGTTCTACGATACGGAACTTTCCACGATCGGTTTCTTCAATCTTCTGTTTGGATAAAAGATACTTTAATTCTTTGATAATTTCGTTTCTGCTTTTGGTATCGTTTACTTCGAACGCAGCTGCAATTTGTTTGTAATTAAATGTTTTGGAGCTGTTTTTTGAAAGAAGTTTTAAGATTTTTCCGGAATAGTCCTTTCCGGATTTTTTATTTACATTTCTGATTCTTTTTGCCATATAAAAATTGTCAATAAGCAACATTGCTTAATTGTGTATTAAAGGTACAAAATTAGCAATGTTTAATTGTAAATATTGTCTTAATTATTACAATCATGTTTTTTGGACGATTTAAAACTTTTAATATTTTAAAAGTCTTATTTTTGTATCAGTAAACATAACATGCCATAAATATGAAAATAGCAATCGGGAACGATCATGCCGGACCGGAATATAAGAAAGCGGTCGTAAGCTTTTTGGAATCTAAAGGATACGAAGTAGTAAATTACGGAACCGATACCTTTGATTCGGTTGATTATCCTGACTTCGGACATAAGGTGGCTCAGGATGTTGAAGAGGGGAAAGCGGATTTCGGAATCGTTATCTGTGGTTCGGGGAATGGTATTGCTATGACGGCCAACAAGCACCAGGGAGTGCGTTGTGCACTTTGCTGGACCCGTGAAATTGCCGTATTGGCACGCCAGCATAACGATGCCAACATTATCTCTATTCCTGCACGTTTTACTGCAGTTCCCCAGGCTGTGGATATGGTAGAAGCTTTCCTGTCGACTGCCTTTGAAGGAGGCCGTCATGCCAACAGGGTCAGCAAAATTTCATGCCAATAATATGTAAGATTATAAAATGCCGGAAACTTTCCGGTATTTTTATTGAAATTAAAACAGGAATTTTCTTTTATACACAAGGAAGAAAATCATGAACTGCAAAAAAAGGATGGCGTAAAACCACAACTTAAAACTGGTTTTCCGGGTTTTATGCCGGTACCTCCTCATGCCGATCCATGCACCAAATGTACCGCCGAATGCCGCAACGGTTAAAAGGTTTTTTTCTGAAATCCTGCGCTTTCCCTTTATTGCACGCTCTTTATCGAGATGGTAAAGGCTGAAGGCGATGTAGTTGATGATGATGAAGTAGAGGATTACGATTTTCATATTGAGATTATTGCCGTAAAGGTAGTATTTTAGCTGTTCAATTTTATTATGATGAACGATATTCAATATATAAAGGAACGGCTGGCGCTTTCAGAACGGTCCATACAAAATACCCTTAAGCTTTTATCTGAAGACTGTACGATCCCTTTTATCGCACGTTACCGTAAAGATGCTACGGGAAACCTGGATGAAGTACAGATTGAGGATATTTCAAAACTATCCGTACAGTTCCAGACCCTTGTTAAAAGAAAAGAATCGGTGTTGGCCTCCATTGAAGAGCAGGGACATCTCACCGATTTTCTACGCGAAAAGATCCAACAGTCATATGACCTTACTGAGATAGAAGACCTGTATCTTCCTTTCAGGAAAAAGAGAAAAACCAAGGCCGATACGGCGCGGGAAAACGGATTGGAGCCCCTGGCTAAAATCATCATGTCGCAAAATGTGGACGATTTGGCCTTTACGGCAGAGAAATACCTCAACAGCAAGGTGTTTTCTTCGGAAGAAGCCCTTCAAGGGGCACGTGACATCATTGCGGAATGGATCAATGAAAATGCTTTTATACGGAAAACGCTGCGTCGCAAATTTCAGCGTCAGGCTGCTATAACCACAAAAGTGGTAAAAGCAAAAAAGGATGAAGAAGGAGCCAGCAAATATGAACAGTATTTTGACTGGAGCGAACCGTTGTTCAAGACGCCTTCACACAGGCTAATGGCCATGTTGCGCGCTATGAACGAAGGTTATGTGAAAATGGATGTTTCTATCGACAAACAGGAAGCAGTAGATTTTATTGCAGATAACACCATAAAAAACAAACGGCATGAAACGGCTGTTGAAATCGCAAAAGCAGTAAGCGATTCTTATAAGCGTTTGCTGGAGCCTGCCATTTCCAACGAAGTACTACAGGAATATAAATTAAAGGCCGACCTCCAGTCGATCGGCGTTTTCTCGGAAAACCTTTCCCAACTGCTGCTTTCGGCCCCATTGGGTGAGAAGCGGGTTATGGGAATTGATCCCGGGTATAAAACAGGTTGCAAGGTTGTATGTATTGATGAAAACGGGAACCTTCTTTATAATGAAACCATCTTTCCCCATGCGCCGCAGAAGGAAATTGCGCTGGCTACCAAAAAAATACGGTCCATGGCTAATTCTTATAAAATAGATGCTATCGCCATCGGAAACGGAACGGCATCACGTGAAACAGAGTTTTTTATAAAAAAGGTAGCTTTTGATAAGCCGGTTCAGGTTTTTGTAGTGAGCGAGGCAGGGGCTTCGGTTTATTCTGCTTCTAAAATTGCACGTGAGGAATTTCCAAACTATGATGTAACGGTAAGGGGAGCAGTCTCAATAGGCCGCCGATTGCAGGATCCGCTTGCAGAGCTTGTAAAGATCGATGCCAAATCAATAGGGGTGGGACAGTACCAGCACGACGTAGATCAGGGGCTGCTGAAGGAAGCTCTGGATCAGGTTGTGATGCGCAGTGTGAACAAGGTCGGTATCAACCTGAATACGGCAAGTAAGTCATTGCTTAGCTATGTTTCAGGTATTGGAGAAAAGCTCGCTGAGAATATCGTGAAATTCCGTGCCGAGAATGGTGCTTTTTCCAGTCGGAAAGATTTGAAAAAGGTTCCGAGGCTTGGAGAGAAGGCTTATCAGCAGGCGGCTGCCTTTGTAAGGATTGTAAACGGTGATTTCGCACTGGATAATTCTTCCGTTCACCCGGAAGCCTATACGCTCGTTCAGCAAATGGCCGAAGATTTAAACGTTAAGACCGATGAGCTCATAGGCAACAGACTGCTTACAGATAAAATAGAAAAGGAACATTATGTAACCGACGCATTCGGTATACATTATATTACCGACCTGTTAAAAGAATTGGAAAAGCCCGGACTCGACCCGAGAAAAAATGCCAAAGTGCTGGAATTTGATCCGTCTTTGAAAAACCTGGCCGATGTTGAAACGGGAAAAGTATACAACGGCATCGTTAACAATATTACCAATTTCGGCTGTTTTGTAGATATCGGAATAAAAGAAAGCGGACTGGTTCATATTTCACAGCTCAAAGAAGGATTTGTCTCGGATGTGTCGGAAGTCGTAAAACTCCATCAACATGTTCAGGTAAAGGTACTCGAGGTTGATCAGGTGAAAAAACGCATACAATTATCCCTTCTCATCCATTAAAAACAAGTTTTTATGAAGTGTTCACAATGCCTCAATAGTGGAATTGTGTGCAATGTAGTGGAATTATTACACACACTGCAACACTTCGAAACGGGTAAGTGGTTATGAAATCGTTAACGAATAAAAGGTTTTGTTGATAAATTATCAAATAAAGACGATTTATTGGGGTTTTGGATAAATATGGAGGGGCTGAAGCTTATTTGGTATCCGGTTTGCTTTATGTTATATGAAAAAGAAAGAAAAAACCTTGTATTACAAAATGTGTTAAAAAAAAATTGTTATGAAAAAGAAAACAATCGTTTGAAGGTTGTTATGAAAAAGAAAGTAGTGTTTTTATTATGTTTTATAAGGGATGCCCGCTTGATTTACATCAGGCGGGTATTTTATTTCAATAAAAAAAGATGCAAAAGCATCTTTTTTATTCAGATTTTGAATCTGTTTTCTTTTCTGTATTTGAAGATGACGTATCTTTTGAAGCATCTTTAAATTCCTTAATACCAGAGCCTAAACCTTTCATTAGTTCCGGAATTTTCTTACCTCCAAACAATAATAGCACTACAGCTATTATTAAAATGATTTCGGTTGCACCAAGCTTACCCATTGTTATCTATTTTTTGATTGCAAATTAATTTCCTTCTTGTTTCCACTTCTGGTATGTACATTCTTTATTCTGAATGTGGCTTTTTCAGACTGTGGAATCTCCCTTTTAAAAAATTAAAGGGTAATGATAATGGACAAAGATATAACATTTTAAACCTAACTTATTTTTTTATTTTGTAATATTTAACACATAAAAATGTTAATATTAAAATAATCAAACTTTTATAAGGCTTTCTTATTATCTTAAGCGAAGATATACGATTTTTGTATTAATTAAAATTCAGGTATGTCAATTAAAGCATTTTTTGCCAGAATAGTTGCCAATATTGTTGTGATGAAACAGCAAAAATGGATTATAAGGCCGGTTGAAACACAACGGGCAATTTTGGATTCCCTTATCCGGCAGGCCGCGCTTACGCAGTTTGGGAAGGATCATTTTTTTAATATTACGCGCAATCACGATGACTTTGTACGTAATGTCCCTATTCGTGATTATGAGGGACTAAAGCCTTACATTGACAAAGTCGTGGCAGGCGAAAAGGATGTGCTTTGGAAGGGGAAGCCGATTTATTTTGCCAAAACCTCCGGAACGACTTCCGGGGTAAAATACATTCCCATTACAAAAGAATCTATGCCCTATCATGTGGAAGGTGCGCGGAATGCGCTGCTTTTCTATATACAGGAAACGGGAAATGCAGGTTTTGTAGATGGCAAGATGATCTTTTTACAGGGAAGCCCCGAAATGCAGGAGAAAAATGGGATTAAAATAGGAAGGTTGTCTGGTATTGCAGCACACTATGTTCCGAAATATCTGCAGAAAAACAGGTTGCCGAGCTGGAAAACAAACTGTATTGAAGACTGGGAAACCAAGGTCGACGCCATTGTTGCCGAAACCATGAAAGAGGATATGTCGGTTATTTCGGGAATTCCATCCTGGGTACAGATGTATTTTGAAAAACTCATACAGCGGTCGGGCAAAAAAGTAGGAGATCTTTTTAAGAATTTTAATCTCTTTATTTACGGCGGGGTTAATTATGAGCCCTACAGGAAAAAATTTGAACAGCTGATCGGAAGGAAGGTGGACAGCATCGAGCTTTATCCGGCGTCTGAAGGTTTTTTCGCTTATCAGGACTCCCAGAAACAAAAGGGAATGCTGTTGCTTCTTAATGCAGGAATATTTTACGAGTTTGTAAAGGCAGCCGACTTTTTTACCGAAAACCCCAGAAGATATACCATAGGCGAAGTGGAGCTCGATGTGAACTACGTTATCATTATCAGTACCAATGCCGGGTTATGGGCCTACAATATCGGGGACACGGTAATGTTCACCTGTCTTAAGCCTTACCGTATTATAGTTACAGGAAGAATCAAACATTATATTTCGGCTTTTGGCGAGCATGTAATAGGCAAAGAAGTAGAGCAGGCATTGAACGATGCCCTGCAGCAAACAGAAGCGCTTGTGACCGAATTCACCGTAGCGCCCCAGATTAATCCGTCTACCGGCCTCCCTTTTCATGAATGGCTTATTGAGTTTGAGAAAGAACCTCAGAATCTTGAGGATTTTGCTCTGAAGGTAGACGCGTCGTTAAGAAATCAAAATGTTTATTACGATGATTTAATTGTTGGCAATGTTTTGCGTACCTTAGTCATTACCAAGGTTCCTGGAGGAGGATTTAACGCCTATATGAAGTCGCAGGGAAAACTTGGCGGGCAGAATAAACTGCCGCGTTTGTCAAACGACCGTAAGATAGCAGATTTTATTCACGAAATACAATAAGTATGAAAAAATGGATGTTTCTTTTATTATTGACAAGTTTAAATGTTCTGGGACAGGTTAACGGAAAAGTAGTAAATGCACAACATCTTCCTGTACCGCTTACCAATATCTGGGTTCTTGACGGGAGCGACGGGGCCACAACCGATTCGCTGGGTATGTTTACCATTCCAACTGCTTTGCCGCAGGATACCCTTGTTTTTAATGCCTCGGGATATGAACTTTTGAAGGAAGAAGCTTCCAAAGCTGAAAATATTGTCCTTCAGGCTTATGAAATACCGCAGCCCGCATTGGTCGTGTATCCCGAAAAATCACTGCACCATACCGTTGGAAATGCCCATTTTGAAAATCTGTATTTCCAACCAGGAAACGTTCCTTACATGTATGGCCGTTACTTTGAAAACAACTCGGAAATACAGGCTGTACAATACATCGATAAAATCATCGTTTATACCAAGAGTGCGGTTGCAGCGGCTACTATAAAAATCCGCCTGCTTCGCATGAACGAATACGGCTGCCCGAGCAACGACCTATTGACCGAACCAATCCTGGCCGAAGTGAAGAGGGGTACCAAGAAAAATCTGATCCAGGTGCTGAAATACAATGTAAAGATTCCAAAGAACGGTGTTTTTGTCGCTGTTGAATGGCTCATGACAGAGAACAACCAGTTTAAACCGATGAATTTTCTTAAGGAAGAACAGATGATCCAGGATTTCCGCTATATGCCCGACGTAATGAACAACAAAGTGGAAAAAGCAGCATCGTTCCGCTATATGGCGGGTGAATGGTTTCCCAATGATCAGTTTCAGTCAAGGATTCCGAATGCTCCCAAGGAGATCGTAGATCCGGCTATTGGACTAATCTTATCAAATTAAGCACATGAGCACTATTAAATTTATAACCAGAACAAGGGCGCAGGAATCATCTGCCGCCGTAGAGCGTATGTACATTACCATGCGGCATTTGTTTAACCGCGGGTTTTACAAACCTATGGGGGTTTCAGGAGAAACCCTTCGTGAAGCTTTACTGCAGCTGCGTCCCGAAATCTACGGATCCATAGCAGATGAAAAAGTTGAACTCAACGGTTTATTGTATGTAATAGAGCGTTTACCCATTGGTATTGAGGAATGCCGTTACATCAACCTTACATCGGATGAGGGGTATTCACAGTCTCATTTTAAAGCCATTGTTCCTCCAAAACGCAGACGCAACTGTTACAGGATCGACGATGAGCAGATGAACATTGAAATAACCAGGGGACGATCTGATATATACGATGTGCTCACGCATCTTACGTTCATCTTTATTGAATCACATAAAATAAAAGACCGCATCCTTATTGACGACGATGATAATGTTTCGCGCGACTGGCTGAAGCTGGAGCAGGCAGTGCTTACACAGGAACCCTTGTCATTAAACGAACGTGAAATAGCGGTTTCTCATACGTCGATCATATTGGGAAGGTCGTTTGCAGAGATCAATTCCATATACGATGAATTTGCAACTCAAGAGGTTCCGGATCGTTTTCTTCATGTCATTTACTGGCTTGGAAAAATTGCTTTGGAAGAAGTTTTGGAAAACAACAAAAGAACGATTACATTTAGCCCGATTTTAAGAGAACGTTTAGGGCATCATATTTACGGTGAAATATGGGCCAACAGGATAAAGGATGAGCTGGAGCGGCTGAACCTGCTTCACCGCCCGCTGCACATTATCAGTGCAAATATGCATAGTGTGATGAATTCCATCTTTGCTGAAAATGTGCTTAAATCCAAAATGAAGGGGAAAGAAAAAACCGAAATCTTTGAAGAACTGAGTAAAACCATCAACAGCGATTTAAGGGCTAAAGTAGCAGAAAGGGCTACCAATGAAGGTATGTTGTTTTTACCTGATACCTCGGGAACCAATATAGATGTGCAGATTTTCGATACGTCGAAAATCAATTTTGCAGATTCTGCTTTTTCAAAGGCTCAGCTACCGGAAAAAGATGCTGAGAAACCTGTGATTATTGTAATGGATTACGCTTTTGGGGAACAGGCCTATGAAACCATTGATGAATTGCTGAAACCATTTAAGAAAGATCTGCACCTAAATGTGGAATCGGTATCGATAATGGGAAAAGCCGGAATCCTTTTAGGTGGTAAGGGAGATATCATGATCCCTACGGCACACATAAATGAAGGAACAGGTGATAATTATACCTTTGAGAATGAATTAACGGTGGAAATGTTTGAAGGAAACGGCATCCCTGTTTTCGGAGGACCTATGATTACGGTTCTTGGGACATCATTGCAAAACCGGGATCTGTTGAAGTTTTTCCACGATTCTACCTGGCGCGTTATCGGACTTGAGATGGAAGGAGCCCATTATCAGAAAGCCATACAATCTGCTTCAAAAATAAGAAAAAGCATACATCCCGATGTAAAGGTGAGATATGCTTATTATGCTTCGGACAATCCATTGGAAACAGGAAGCACACTGGCTTCGGGCGGATTAGGGACAACAGGTGTAAAACCCACCTATTTAATAACCATAAAAATATTAGAACAAATTTTTAATTGTTAATGTATGAATCAGGAAGCTACTAAAAGCTCAGCATCACAAGAACACGAGATAGATGTAAAACATTTTTCGAAAAGAGTGGAAGGATTTTATGATAAAATGATTTACAGCATCTACCGGCTGTTACGTTTTCTTAAAAGAAAATGGTATGTAGTTTTAATACTCATCGCGATCGGAGCAGGGTTGGGCGTGTATATAGATTCAACAAAATCCAGCAGGCTAAGACATGAATTACTCGTAGTGCCTAATTTTGGAAGTGTGGACTATCTTTATCAGAAAATTAAAGATTATGACCGTCTGGAATTGAATAAAAAATTAATAGCTGCCAATGCCGGAAATGAGGTTTATAATATAAAGATAGAGCCCGTTTACGATGCCTACAATTATATCCTGACAGATCCTGTTTATTTTGAAGCGTTCAAAGTGTTAAGCGAACGCGCCATTGACCTGGAGAAGTACTCTAAAAGCAAGTTGGCTTCCAAAAACTATAAATACCATATGCTTACGGTATATACCGATGGCTTCGGGAAAACCGAGATGACCATTGATAAAATCATGGAAGATCTCAATGCAGATGCTTATTTTAATAAACGTAAGCAGCTGGAAAAAGTAAATACAGCTGCAAAACGCACAGAAGTAGCTAAATCCATTGAGCAGATAAACGGATTGTTCCAGCGTTTAGGAAGTGAAAACAAAGTTAACGATATTACGATGAATGCTTATCCGGAACTGGCGGATGTACTCACAGCCAAAGAGGGGTTGCTGAAACAGCTCAATGCCATTGACGTGCAGATGATAGAGCAGGATAAGGTGGTGTATCTTGCCACGAAAATGATGAACATTAAAGTAAGCCCGTTTTTGCCTTATTTCATCACCCTTCCGTTGTTTTTGCTGTTTTGTTACATCGTAGGGGCTTATTTTAACTCCAAGATCAGAAGTTTAAAAGGATAATTCTTGAACGGAGAAGCTTCCATAAAAAATATATTCACACACGGCGCCGGTCAGATTATTAATTTGTTGGCGCCTTTTTTGGTGGCCCTTTATGTGATTCCTGTTTGCGGTGTAGCCCATTGGGGAATTGTAAGCGTTGTAACTTCTCTGTACATTCTTGCAGGACTTTTAGTAGAGTTCGGAGCCAACCTTATAGGTGTAAAGGAGCTCAGCGCCTACAGGGAAAACCTTCAGTATGTCCGAAACTATATCAGCTTAAATTACAGGTACCGGCTCATTTGCTGTTTATTGATTACCATGGTACTTGTCGCAGTCTTTTTAATTTTAAAAGTAGATCCGGCGTATTATTGGGGACTGACCTGGATGGCTGCATGGTATTATAGTCCGTTATGGATTTATCAGGCAGGAGAAGATTTTAAAAAGATTAATAAGATCATTTTCTTCTCTAAATTCCTTTACATTCTGAGCATCTGTATCTTTGTAAAGAATAAGGAAGATTATGTATATGTTGTAGGGTTGCTCGGAATATGTAACAGCATCGTCTACGGCTGGTATTATTATCAGATTCCCAAAAGCCGTATTGCATTGAAACGGGTCTTTGTCTTTGTGAGGCAGAATAAGGCAATAGTAGTTTCTAATTTTGCCATTAATTGCTATACACAGGCGCCGGTTTTTATCATTGATGCTGTTCTTGGGAATACGGCTACCGGAATTTTTAAAATAATTGATTTGTTTTTAACTGCTTTCAGAAGTTACCTGGGGGTATTTTTTAATGTAACGTATCCGCGGTTTTGCTCTTTAATGATGTCGGGTAAAGCAATGGCTCGCAGGTACGCTTATAAAATGACGGTGGGAAACCTGTTGTTTTTGACAGGATCTGTGGCCGTTATAGTGATTGCCCTGCCCTATGTACTCGGATATTTTGATTTTTCCGAAGAGGTGAGACAAGGTTTGAATTACAGCAGTTACCTGCTTTTCCTGCCGGTTATTATTGCATTGAACATTCCTTTTTACCAGGCGTTGCTTTTCCGCAAACAGAACGGTTTTATTGTAGGGACCTCTGTCGTGGGTCTCGTGATTACGGTTGTGTTGGGGATCTGTTTAACAAGAGCTTACGGTTTACTGGGAATATGCGTGATGATGTATACTGTGGAAATTTTTATAACGATGCGATTTTTGCTCAAGGGGAAGAAAAATCTGGAAATCAATGAATAGCCGAACCTATATCATATTGCTGAACTATAACGGGCTGAACGATACCTGTGAATGCATCATGTCTTTACGGGAATTGGCTGTTGCTGAAGATTATACCGTAGTGGTGGTTGATAATTCGCCGGACCCCGGGCAGTTTGAGCAATTAAAAGGATTTGCACTGGAACAACGGCTTGATTTTATCGGATTTCAGGAAGGTCAGTCCGTTGTATACGGTAACGAACCGCTTGTATTGATAAAAGCGTTAAAAAATAAAGGGTTTGCCCATGGAAACAATCTGGGACTGAAGTTTGGATTAGAACAGAATGGAGCTTATTTCTGGATACTTAATAACGATACGACGGTTCAGCCGGACAGTTTAAGCGAACTTATAAACTGCCACCGGAAAAACCCGAAGGTACTTCTTGGTAGTAAATTGCTGTATTTTCACAATAAAAATACCATTCAGGCAGTTGGCGGCGTTTTCAGAAAAAGCCTGTATATATGTGAGCATGTAGGGGAAGGGGTCAGTAAAAATACCGCAAAGGCAGATTTTGAACCTATAGATTATCCTATTGGTGCCTCGATGTTTGTATCGCGTGCTTTTCTGGATGAAGTAGGACTGCTGGACGAAACTTTTTTTCTTTATTATGAAGAGCTCGACTGGGTTTACCGTGCAGGGAAAAAAGGATATAGGGCAGATTGGTGCGAAACAAGTATTGTGTACCATAAAGAAGGTGCTTCCATTGGTTCGTCGTACCGGAAAGAAAAAAGTTTCTTTTCTGAAATACAGCTTTTCAAAAGCCGTAAAAAATTTATAGAGAAATACTATTCCCTTAATTTTAGGTTTTATTTTTCGAGCCTGCTGCTGGTTGCAAACAGGTTCAGAAAAGGCAAGTTTAAGCTTGCAGGGGAATTGCTAAAAATGACGTTTCATGACATTAAATAAACAGGTATTCATATATCTCATCGTACTTTTTGCAGCAATCTATCAGGATTTTCCGCTGTTCAACATGATAGGAGAAATAGGGAGGTCGCCTATGGTATTGTTGTGTCCGCTGATGCTTGTTTATCTGCTTTCAAACAAAAACATCATGCTCAGCAGGTATGTCGTATACTTTTTAAAGTTTCTTGCCTACTGTTCGCTTATGTCGCTTATATTCCTGCTCATAACTTATATTCATTACGAGACTTTTGTGATCCTTGACGAAAACATCATCTTGAAAACACTGCGTATGAGTGTTTACCCCATAGTGATCGTTATTGTGTATCAGTTCTTCTATACGTATCTGAGCAATAATTTCCACAAGCTCAAAAATCTTTTTTCAGCCGTATACCTTATTCAGCTGTTTGTTGTGCTGTTTCTGGCTCTGGAAATAAGCTATCTGAAAAAAGCCAAGATATTTCTGCCGGCATTGCACACGCTTCCTACGAAATATTGGCGCGTGCGCTTGCTGACCCCCGAAGAAAGCTGGTCTGGAACTATTCTGGTTATCTTTATTTTCCTCCCGATTTTTTTGGTACACTATTTAAAGATTAAAGGTATTTGGAGGTGGTTGGTTTACCTTCAGAGCATTTTTCTTTTTCTGGCCTATTCTCTTGTCAGTGAATCAAAAGGGTTTTTACTGCTTGTTCTGATTTCGGTTCTGCCCCTGCTGCTTGCTTATCTGAAACAGAATAAGTATTTAAGGAATGCGTTCATCATTGCGCTGGTGCTGGTGCTGGTTGTCGGCGGCTTCGTCGGTTATGTCTTAAGGGAAATAATTATAGAGCAGATTACCACGAGCGGTACTTTTGGAACGCGCTTTTCATCCATTATTGCAGCACTGCTTGTGTTTGTATTGTGCCCTTTCGGTGTAGGGTGGAGCGGTTTCGTTACTTACTATCCCCAGGTGCTGGAATATATTCTCGAATCAAGTATAGTAGATCAGTTTAACCTGCAGGAAATCAGGGGGTATCTGTCTACGACGAAGGCTCTTTCCACCAAGACGGCCTTTTTCGACGAACTCATGTATGGAGGCATCTTCTTCCTTGTGTTCTTTTATCAGTTTTTTATTAAAAGATATATCAACCTGAGTAAGATTAAGAACCTGGATTTTTATTTTTTAAGGATTCCCGTAGCATTTGCAATAATGGCAGGTATTGTGTATATTACCTATCACGTAAAATACGATGTCTGGATATTACTGGCTCTTGCCAATGTATTTGAAACCCAATACGCTTTACAAAGAAATGAAGATATTAGTAGTTAGCGGTTTTTTTCCTTATCCCCCTGTTTTTGGAGGGGCAATTGATGTCTGGGAACGCATCAAGGGGTTAAATATGCTGGGTTGTACGGTAGATCTGGTGGTTACCGACAAATCGAATCCTACGCAGGACCAATTAGAAATATTAAAGCAACATATTCGTCATTTCTTTTTTGTCCGCAGAAAAAATCATATAAGCCAGATGTTCGGCAATCTTCCGCTGCAGTTATTAAGCCGGAAAAACCTTTCTGTTGTGGAGATCAACCAGAGTTATGACCTTGTTATACTGGAAAGTGAATTTTGTTGGCCTGTTACGCTTAACAAATCAATTACATATAAAAATGTTGCGGTCCGTGTACATAATATTGAAAGCCATTATTTTAAAATGCTTGGGAAGAGTTCGGACAGCCTCAAAGAAAAGATTTACTATAAAATAGAAACTTCCAAAATCAGGAAATTATCCGCCCTTGTTTTTAGCAAAGCCGACAGGTTATGGTTTATTTCCAAAGATGACCTGACTAGCGTCAACCTGCCGGAAAAAAGTGTATTTATGCCTTTTCCTATAAATGAAACCTTTGTAAAACCGTATGCCAAAGAAGGAAACAATGTCGTATTTATGGGGTCCCTGTTTATGCAGAACAATCTTTTCGGTTTGGATTGGTACCTAAAAAATGTACATCCATATCTGGTAAAGGCCGTACAGGGATATCATTTTTATATTATTGGATCATTAAAAGAAGAAGATTCCGGTATTTTAGCAAAATACGGACAGCTTCCGAATGTCTCACTTGTCATCAATACCCCATGTCTGCAAACCTTTTATGAGAAGGCACAGGTTTTTGTTAATCCTATGCTTCACGGTAGCGGGGTAAAGGTAAAGTCGGTAAATGCATTGGTTAACGGAGTTCCGCTGGTAAGTACACAGGTAGGCGTTGAAGGTATCGGGCTCACTAACGATATGTATTTCCATGCGGAAAATGCGGAAACATTTATGCAACAGGTGTTAAATGTTTTAGAAAAAGGAGAAATTGCCCGGAAAAAAACGGAAAATGCACAGGAATATTTAAAAGAGATTAATTATCTTAAAATACTAAAACAGGAATTGGATGAGCTTAACTAGAGCCTTTGTTTTGTTAACATGTGCGCTGGCGTTTTTCCCCGTGCTGAAACTAAACCATTTTTCCATGTTGATGATGGTGTGGTTCCTGACGGCGCTGGTTTTAGGGTATAAAAACCATTCATTTGAAATTCTCAGGGAAAAATGGAGGACTCTTTTAATATTGGGCTTCTTCTGTATCATGTACCTGATTTACCTTCCCTTCGCAACAGACTTTAAAGAAATGAGCAGACTTATCATAAAAAGCCTTCCGTTTGTCGTTTTTCCCGTTGGGCTGTTGCTCAACCGTTTCATCCTTACCCGAAGCGTCATCAGGTCATTTGTAGGTATATTCATTGCAACGACACTGTTCGTAAACGCACTGGGATGGGTAAAGTTAGTGGCATATGGCCCGTTAAAAGCTTTTGCCGGGAACGATTTTTATCATCCGCTTTTCCGGACTTTTTTCAGTGAGGCATCCTCTATGCACCTTCCTTACCTGGGGCTGATAAGTTCATTTTCAGCCTTATGTGTGGTTTACAGGATGCTTAGAGATAAGTTATTTAGCGCATTTTCATTCCTCGTTGTACTGTTTCTGGTAATGTCCATGTACCTGTATTCTGCGCGTATGGCCTTAGGGTGCTTTGTGGTGGGGGTGCTGTTTATGATACTAAAATCGACCAGAAAAACTGCGGTGGTATGGGGTACTATGATTGGATTGCTGGTATTGTGCCTGCTGTTATTCTGGATGTCGCCCTTAAAGGAACGTTATTTTACGAGTATTAACAGCGAATGGGTGCTGCCTCATAAAGGACAACATCCCCATGAGGTTAATTACCGTTACGGGATATGGCATTGTGCCACGCAGCTTATACGGGAAAACATGATTAAGGGGGTGGGGCCCGATAAAGTTCAAAAAGAACTCAACAGCTGCTACAGCGGTTTTACCTATGAGTCGTATGAAGATTTTAGCCGGGTGACTTACAATGCGCACAACCAGTATCTTGATCAGTTTTTGAAGTTCGGCATCGCGGGCTTACTGCTTTTCTGTTTTACGTTGTTTTATTATGTTCGCGGTTCGTCGCTTCTGTATCAGGTATTCCTTCTTTTGGTAGCCCTCAGCTTTTTAACGGAAAATATTCTTGACAGGCAAATGGGCGTTGTTTTTATATCTTTGTTCAACAGCATTTTTGTTGCTTATAAATTTAATTCTTTTGAAAAAGGTACTCGTAGTCGACTGGCTGGATAAATACGGAGGGGCAGAAAAAGTGATTCAGGCACTCGAAAAGTGTATTGGCTTCGATGAGGTATATGCATTGGTCAATATTATGAATCAGAGGGAATTGCAGAAAATATTTCCGCATGGCCAGCGTGTGAAGACCACTTTTCTTCAAAAATACGGAAAAAGATTTCGTTGGCTGTTTCCGCTTTTCTTCCGGGCGGTAGACAAGATCCGTATCCCGGAAGATACCCGACTGATCATTTCAAGTTCGCATTCAGTTGCAAAGGGAGTACGTAAAAGCGCTTTAAATCAGGTGCATATAAGTTATTTTCAGGCTCCTAATTCAAACTATATCTGGCAGGATGCCGTGTTGTACTTTAAGGGTCTTTACCCAGTTGCAAAATGGATACTTCCTTTGTTCAGAAAATGGGATGTTGCCGACAGTACCCATCCCGACTATATTATCTGTAACTCCAATTATGTGAAAGACTGGGTAAAAAAGAATTATAACCGGGAAGCAGATGTAATTTACCCGCCGGTAAACCTCGATCATTTTCAGCCCGGCGCTGTTAAAGAAGATTTTTACGTTATTACCGGAAGAATGGCGGCAATTAAAAGGTTTGATGTGGTTATTGAGGCATTTAACGGCAATAACAGGCAGCTTGTCGTTATTGGCGACGGGGAAGAATTGGCCTATCTGAAAGCGCTTGCAAAATCACCAAAGATTGTTTTCATGGGATTTCAGGAAGTGGCTGCCGTGGCGGATTACCTACAGCGGGCAAAAGCCTATATACAGATGGGTGTTGAAGGTTTCGGTATCGGGGTTATAGAAGCCCAATCATGTGGTACTCCGGTGATTTGTTATGAGAAGGGAGGGGTTGTCGAAACTGTTATTCAGGATGAAACCGGGCTTTTCTTCCAGGAACAGACAGCCGCATCTTTAAATGAATGCATCGGAATTTTTGAACGGAAAGAGTTCGACTTCCTTAAAATACATGAGCACGCCCTTAAGTTTTCTGAAGAACAGTTTTTTAAAACGATACAGCAGTATATTCGCGAAAGACTGCATTAATTTGTTTCCTATCTGACTTTATTACGTTATTTTTACAGAAAATATTTCAGAATGAAACGAGTATTGATTACAGGTGCGGCGGGTTTTCTTGGATCGCATCTGTGTGAAAGGTTTATAAATGAAGGGTTTTATGTAATAGGGATGGACAACCTTATTACCGGTGACCTTAAGAACATTGAACACCTGTTTAAAAAGGAATGTTTTGAATTTTACCACCACGATATTACTAAATTTGTCCATGTACCTGGAAATTTAGATTATATACTGCATTTTGCTTCACCTGCCAGCCCTATCGATTATCTCAAAATCCCGATCCAGACGCTTAAAGTCGGAGCATTGGGAACACATAACCTGTTAGGTCTTGCCAAAGCTAAAAATGCGCGGATACTTATTGCTTCAACCTCTGAAGTATACGGAGATCCGCTGGTGCACCCTCAAACCGAAGATTATTACGGAAATGTAAATACCATAGGGCCCCGCGGCGTATATGATGAAGCAAAGCGGTTTCAGGAATCTATGACAATGGCTTATCATCGTTTTCACGGACTGGAAACGCGCATTGTCCGCATTTTTAATACCTACGGACCCAGGATGCGCCTGAACGACGGACGTGTAATTCCGGCATTTATGGGACAGGCACTCAGAGGAGAAGATCTTACTATTTTCGGAGACGGATTGCAAACGCGTTCTTTCTGCTACGTGGATGACCAGATAGAGGGGATTTTCCGGTTATTGATGAGCGACTATGCTCTTCCGGTGAACATTGGAAATCCCGATGAGATTACCATTAAAGAATTTGCCGAGGAAATCATAGATCTTACGGGAACGCGCCAGAAGGTCGTATACCACCCATTGCCTGAGAATGATCCGTTACAGCGCCAGCCCGATATTACCCTTGCGAAAAAAATCCTGAACTGGGAGCCGAAAGTTGAACGAAAAATTGGTTTGCAAAAAACTTTTGATTATTTTAAAACATTATCCAAGGAAGAATTGCTAAAAGAAGAACATAAGGATTTTTCTAAATACATTTATTAGTGAAACGCAAAATAGGGAGATACTCCAAGTATTTAAGGCCCATAACAATAGCTCTTGATTTAATTGTTCTGGTACTCTGTGCTATGTGGTTTTTACCGCAGGAGTTTCAGAACTTTTATGTATGGGTTTATTTTGCCGTTTCGTGGATTTTTATCTCGCTTATAACAAAATTTTACCAGGTATACCGTTTTACGAAGCTTATCCAGATTGCTCAGAAATCCATTAAACAGTATTTTTTGTTTGTGCTGAACATTTTTGCCATCAGCGGTCTGGTATCTGAAGCAACCGATTACAGATCTGTTTTTGTGTATGTGACAGTATCCACCTGCTTCATCATTATGATTAAGTACCTTATTTTTTATCTGTTGAAAATTTTCAGAAAGTACTATAAGGGGAACATCAGAAGAATCGTGGTTGTAGGAAACGATGCCTTGACAGGGCAGTTTGTCGACTTCGTCAATACAAATCCGGATTACGGGTATCTCTTAACCCGGAAGTTCTCCCTGGCGGAAACACCAAGTGCTGCAATTGTAACGTACTGTATTGAAAATGATATAGAAGAAATATACCTGAGCCTTGAAAAAACAACAACGAAACAGGTGGCGGCATTCATTGATTATGTAGACAATAATTTGAAATTATTAAAATACCTGCCTTCACAGAAAGACCTCTTGTCGGCGAACCTCAAGGTAGATTATTATGGGGTAATTCCTGTGATGCCATCCAGGACCACCCCGCTCGACGACCCTTTAAACCAGTTTATAAAACGTGTTTTTGATATTGTGTTTTCGGCATTTGTGATTATTTCCATCATGTCCTGGTTAACCCCTTTAATCGCATTATTAATCAAGATAGAATCAAGAGGCCCTGTCTTTTTTAAACAGAAGCGACATGGACTTGATTATGAGGAGTTCGACTGCTATAAATTCCGCTCCATGTTTGTAAATGAATTTGCCGATGTTGAGGAAGCTACGAAAAATGATCCCCGCATTACGAGGATCGGATCTTTCCTGAGAAGGACGAGCCTGGATGAAATGCCGCAGTTTTTCAATGTCTTCATCGGGAATATGTCCGTCGTAGGACCTCGTCCACATATGATTAATTTTACAGAGAAATATGCCATGAAGGTCAACAAGTTTAAAGCGCGGCATTTTATCAAACCGGGAATTACGGGAATGGCTCAGACACATGGATACCGGGGTGAAATTGAGAATGATACGGATATCATCAACCGTATTAAGTACGATATTTACTATATGGAAAGCTGGTCGTTACTGCTCGATCTTAAAATCATTTATTTAACCATGAAAAATGCGATTAAAGGAGAGAAAAAAGCCTATTAATTATTTTAAAACCTTATTTTTGCAGCTTAAAATTACAACACAACAATTATGAATATTTTACTATTAGGATCAGGAGGAAGAGAACATGCCCTGGCATGGAAAATCACACAGAGCCCGAAGTGCACGCAACTTTTTGTTGCTCCCGGTAATGCCGGTACAGATCAGCTGGCTACAAACGTTGCGTTAAATCCGTTGGATTTTGATGCTGTTAAAGCTTTTGTTCTGGAGCACAAGGTTGAAATGGTTGTGGTAGGACCTGAAGATCCTTTGGTTAAGGGTGTTTATGATTATTTTAAAAATGATGCACAACTTAAGGATATTCCTGTGATAGGCCCGTCAAAAAACGGTGCCCAGTTGGAAGGAAGCAAGGAATTTGCAAAGGAGTTCCTGGTTAAGCATGGTATACCTACGGCACGCTATCAATCATTCACAAAAGATACAGTGGAAGAGGGATGCGCGTTTTTAACAACCCTGAACGCTCCTTATGTTTTGAAGGCTGACGGATTGGCTGCAGGTAAGGGGGTGCTGATTCTCAAGGATCTGGAGGAAGCTCAGGAAGAATTAAGAAACATGCTGGTTGATGCAAAATTCGGAGAAGCTTCTTCTAAAGTGGTTATTGAAGAATTCCTTGACGGTATTGAGCTTTCCTGCTTTGTTTTAACAGATGGGAAGTCTTATAAAATCTTGCCTACGGCAAAAGATTACAAGCGTATAGGGGAAGGCGACACAGGTTTGAATACCGGTGGAATGGGGGCGGTTTCTCCAGTTCCGTTTGCCGATGAGCAACTCATGAAGAAAATCGAAGAGCGCATTGTGGTACCAACAGTTAAAGGATTGCAGAGCGATGGTATTGAGTACAAAGGGTTCGTATTCATTGGTCTGATAAAAGTCGGGGACGATCCGTTTGTTATTGAATACAACGTCCGGATGGGAGATCCTGAAACAGAAGTAGTGATCCCGAGACTTAAATCTGACCTTGTAACCTTGTTTGAAGCTGTAGCGCATGAGAACCTGGCAGAAGCAGCACTTGAGATAGACGAACGAAGTGCTACAACCGTAATGATAGTTTCAGGAGGATATCCGGAAGACTATGAAAAAGGAAAGGTGATTTCCGGATTGGAAAACGTAAAGGATGCCATTGCATTCCATGCGGGAACAGCTCTGAAAAACGGTGAGGTTGTTACAAGCGGAGGCCGCGTGATCGCTGTTACAGCTTACGGTTCAGATTTCAGGGAAGCCTTGAAACTTTCGTATGCGAATGTAAAGGAAATCGATTTTGAAGGAAAATATTACCGAACCGATTTAGGGTTTGATTTATAGAAAAAAGGCAGGTATTACCTGCCTTTTTTTATTTAAACGTCTGTATTATGCCTGTTTGGATATCGGAAAAATACAGATCCGTAATGGTGGTTTTATTGCGATTTTTAAACATCGTCAAAATCAACATAAATCTCATCTGATGTAACATAAGCCTGGCATGCAAGGAGCAGCCCTTCTTCTACTTCGTCATCCATTAAAATATGGTTGGTCTTCATTTCGGCAGTTCCCTTCAGTGTCCGGCACATGCAAGAACTGCAGATTCCGCCCTGACAGGAATATGGTGCGTCTACACCATGTTTGAGTGCCGCGCTGAGGATGTTCTCGGTTCTCGGCATGTTGAAAGTCGTTTCCACATCATCAACAAGAACTGTAACTTTTACCATTCCTTCCCCTGTAACAGGGATTTCCCCATTTGTAGAACTTGTCGTAAAAAGTTCATAATGAACAAGATCTTCTGATACACCGTTTTCTTTGAGCACCGACGTTACTTTTGAAATCATATCTTCAGGACCGCAGAGAAAATAGGCATCGAATACTTTTTCACTGTGCTTGTTTTTAAATACGAAATTAATCGTCGAACGTTCTATTCTGCCGAATAAAGCGCCTTCCGGATGAACTTTCGTAAAAGTATAATGTACAAAGAAACGACCCAGGTAGGTATTTTTTAAAGCTTCTATTTCATTATAATAAATGGTTTCTTCTATGGTCTTGTTTCCGTAAATCAAAACAAATGTTGTATCGCTGTCACGCTCCAGAACATCTTTTGCCAGGGAAATAATCGGTGTAATACCGCTTCCGGCAGCAATTCCGGCTATTGTTTTAGCCGATTTATCTTCTAATATGAATTTTCCTTCAGGAGGTGCAACTTCCAATACATCGCCAACTTTCAACTGTTGGGTAACATATTGGGAAAACTTACCGTTTTCTATGGCTTTTACCACAACGCGTAATTCTTTGCTTTTAGGAGACGAGCTGATAGAATAGGATCTGCGGACTTCTTCACCATTTATCTGCGCCTTGATGTTGAGATATTGCCCCGCTTCAAACTGGTATTCAGCAGTTAGTTCTGCCGGTATATCAAAAACCAAGGAAACAGCTGATGGTGTTTCTTTTCTTATTTCTTTAATCTTTAAAGGATTGAATTTTGACATTGCTAATGAATTTATGCAAAAATACAAAATTTAAGCGGCTCGGAAGCGAAGATTTTGGCATTTCAACACTGAAAAAGTATGCCTAGTATTTTGATGTATCGAAATATTAGGTATCTTTGCGTCATACCTAAATAACTTTAGTATGAAAAAACAACAGCAATTGTATAAAGGAAGCCTCAATACCATCATTATGAAACTTCTGGAACAGAATGGGAAAATGTATGGATACGAGATTACTCAGAAGGTGAAGGAGATTACATGTGGGGAAATGAACATTACCGAAGGAGCACTTTATCCGGCGCTGCATAAAATGGAGGCTGAAGGTTTTCTGGAGGTGGAACTGGACAGGGTCGACGGACGTATCCGAAAGTATTACAAGCTCACAGCAAACGGGCTCAGTGAAACAGTTTCGCGTATGGAAGAACTGGAAAACTTTATACGCAATATGCAGACCATTGTAAATCCAAATTTAAAACTTGGCTAATGAAGGTGACAGTTAAACAGATTAACAGTATAGATGAAAAGCTTATTAGAGCGGGTTTTCATTTTATGGATATACGTTTTGAAGTACTGGATCATATGGTATGCCTGCTAGAAGCGCGTGACGGAGATTTTGAGACGGAACTCGATAAGGTTTTTACTTCAGAGCGGGGCTACCTGCTGGAACAAAAAAAGAGTTTCTTTTTCAGAATGGCAGGAGCGAGGATAAACCTGTTCAGAGACCTGCTTTGGAACCCTGTTTTCATTGTGCTCTGGATTTTGTCTTTTACCCTCTACCTCTTTTTACCGTACCCATCTGTAAAAGAACTTTTGAACGATCTGGATGTTCTGCCCGTTGCACTGCCTATTGCAGCCTTTGTATTACACGGCTGGTATTTTTTCAGATCGAAAAATAAGGTAACGGGAACATTTGCCGCACTCTTCTCCGTTTCGATGTTGTTGCAGGTGTATCTTTTGTTTGTTTTACCCCTGGTGAGAACAATGGAAAACATCGGATCGGTTGCGATTCTTTCCCTTTTTACGGCCATAGGGCTTATGATGTATTACCTTTTCTTCGAATACAAACGTAAAAATGAGACGAAGTACAGAAAATTGTTAAGCTAAGTATATGGAGCGCATAACACCGGAACATATTGATAAATTGTTTGCCTTTACACGCAAACATCTCGTGGAATATTATGATGTGCAGTTGGAACTGGTCGATCATCTGGCAAATGCGATAGAGGAACAATGGAAAGAAAATAAAAACCTTCCGTTTGAACAGGTTTTGGAACAGGAATATAAAAAATTCGGTGTTTTTGGTTTCAGTTCCCTTGTAGAACAAAAACAGGCTGCTTTGCAAAAGCATTACTGGCAGATAATCAAAAACGAGATGAGGACATTTTTTTCCATTCCAAAGATCTTTTTATCATTACTGCTGTTGTATTCACTGTTCCGTATCTTTACTTCCGATTGGATGTATATAGAAGAACTGCGGACGGGAATCCACCTTGGTTTGGTACTGTTTACGGCCGGTATCGCAGTTTATCAGTACTGTAAAATGGATAAGAAGCGAAAATGGCTGATTCAGTCTGTTGGATTTTATCTATATTCGCTTCCGGCTACGTTGATGGTATGGGTCCGGCCTGGATCTTCTATGCATTTGAAAAATAGCTTGATTCTGACCGTTTTCGACACGGTGGTAACCGGATTGTTTGTTTTATTCCTCATGGTGCTTTATTTCAAGGTTATTCCTTTGCTGAAGAGGGAGGTAAATTTAACCGAAAAACGTTATCAATTTTAATATCAGATGAAATGAATATTTTTAAGTATTACAGAATTGCTTTTATATTGGGTTTTTTAATACTGCTGGCCGGCTCAATGCTTAAAGTAACGCATTCCGAAGCGGGGGTGTTAAACGGGAACAATACGCTTATTGCAGGATTGGCTGTATCGGTTATAACGGTTGTACTGGCATTCTATATGATTTGGAAGTCTTCCAAAATGGTTGCCGGGGAAAAGCTCATCTGGGTGCTGCTGTTTTCCTTAGGCTTTGTATTCAAGGTAGGACTCATTGCTTTTCTGGTAGGGCTTGTTTTCTTTTTTATAGGGCCAAAACGCTTGTTTTTCAATGGGTCTAATTCCGGACCACAGTTGCAATAAAAATAAAAACCGCTTTGATATTCAAAAGCGGTTTTTTTATTTTAAAAGTTTGATTTAAACTGTTCGAGAAAACGGACGTCGTTTTCAAAATACATACGGATATCGCCAATCTGGTAAAGCAACATGGCCATGCGTTCCAAGCCCATTCCGAATGCAAAACCCGAGTATTCTTCGGGATTGATATTGGATGCCTTCAATACGTTGGGGTCTACCATTCCGCATCCCATAATTTCGAGCCATCCCGTTCCTTTGGTAATGCGATAGTCTGTTTCGGTTTTAAGTCCCCAGTAAACATCAACTTCCGCGCTTGGTTCCGTAAAAGGAAAATAGGAAGGACGCAAACGTATTTTGGATTTTCCGAACATTTCCTTCGTAAAATACAAAAGGGTCTGCTTAAGATCGGCAAATGAAACATCTTTATCTATATACAACCCTTCGACCTGATGGAAAATACAGTGAGAACGTGAAGATATGGCTTCGTTCCGGAACACGCGCCCCGGTGATATGGTACGTATTGGAGGTTGGTTGTTTTCCATATAGCGGACCTGAACAGACGAAGTATGCGTACGCAACAGGTAATCAGGATTCATCTGAACGAAAAACGTGTCCTGCATATCGCGTGCCGGATGGTGCGCAGGGAAATTAAGCGCCTCAAAATTATGCCAGTCGTCTTCAATTTCAGGACCTTCAGAAACATTAAAACCAATGTTGGAAAAAACATCGATTACCTGATTCTTGACTAAAGAAATCGGATGACGAGATCCAATGTTGATAGGGGTTCCCGGACGTGTCAGGTCTCCAAATGAACCAGCAGCATCTTCCTTTGCCTCCATAACATCCTGAATGCTTCTGATTTTATTTTCTACCGTATTTTTTAATGTATTGATAGCCTGTCCAAAATCTTTCTTCTGATCGTTGGGAACATTTTTAAATTCGGCAAAAATCTCGTTAATCAAGCCTTTCTTAGAAATAAATTTTATTCTAAAAGCATCTAAAGCTTCTTTATTTTCGGTAGTAAAAGCTTCTGCTTCACCAATCAGCTCTTTAATCTTGTCTATCATTTTTTCTGAAAAGTAATTGTTGCAAATTTACGCTTTTTGGTTGACGCGTGAAATTAGAAAGGTTAAAAATTAGCTAACGGATGTATCCGTTTTCCAAAAAATAATGAACAATCGCATCCTTCATCAAAATGGACTGTTCGCCGGCTTTTAAATGCGGTAACTGTTCCTTTACGGTATAATGGGGCCATCCGTCCTGATCAAAATGGGAAAATTCGTAATACCCGAAAGGTTCCAGCAATCTGCAGATCGCTATGTGCATGATGTTTACCTTTTCGTCTTTTTTAAATTTTTTATGAAATTTGCCCAATTCCTGTATCCCGATAAGGTAAATGATGCCGTCGACATCTAAAGTATCCCCATCGGCAAACTGGTCGGACAACTTTGAAACCAGCAGGTCCCAGCGCTCTTTTAATTGTTCGTCTCGTGCCATAACTATTTTTTTGAACTACAAAGATATTTCTAAATGCCGAAACTGCTTTATATTTACACTTTATTTTGAAAATATGATCGTCATAGATATAATCATAGCCGTTCTTTTGGGTTATGCGCTGTTTAAAGGCCTGCAAAACGGACTTGTGGTTTCGGTGATTTCACTGATTGCCCTGATCCTGGGAATTTATGTTTCGTTAAGGTTCTCTTTTTTTACAAGGGAACTTCTCGCCGGAAGCACCGGATGGAATCCCGGAACAATTACGGTAGCTGCTTTTTTCCTTACTTTCGTCGTTGTGCTCATTTTACTCTTTGTACTTGGAAAAGCCGTTACAAAACTAGTAGACAGCATGGCATTGGGATTCGTAAACAAGCTGGCGGGAGCCGCCTTTGAATGCCTCAAAATGGTTCTCATAATATCGGTGTTCCTGAATCTTTTCCAGAAGGTTAATTTTAATAATCTTATCGTTTCAGAAGAGAAGCTCAATGAATCGGTTTTCTACAAACCCGTCGAAAAAATTTCCAAGATTGTTTTTCCGCTTATGGATAAATGGTACAAATCGGCTTTGGAAGAAGCTGCCCAGAGTGTTGGGGAAATGAAAAAACAGGAAAAAACCACCTTGGAATAGGTGGTTTTTTTAGGATGAAACCGTTTTTAGGCCGATGATAGATCCGATAAGCGTTGTTATAAAGAACATACGCCAGAAAGTAGTGGGGTCCTTAAAAATAATAATACCTACAAGTACGGTTCCTACGGCTCCTATACCCGTCCATACCGCGTAGGCTGTTCCCAAAGGCAATGTCTGGGTGGCCTTCATAAGCAGTCCCATGCTTAGTATAAGCGATATGACGAATCCGGCGTACCATGCATAAGATTCACTACCCGTTAATTCTTTTGCCTTTCCCAGACAGGTTGTAAAAAGGACCTCAAACAAGCCCGCAACAATTAAAATAATCCAGTTCATAATGCTAATAATTTCCGACAAAGATGCGGTGATTTAAGCAGGGACTTTTTTACAAATGTTAAAAAATAATAGGTTTATTATCTTATGTCGGCCCTTATTCTGCTAAGGCTTACCTGGGTAATGCCCAAATAAGAGGCAATATGCCCCAGTGCAACGCGCTGGATGATATCTGGATGGTGGGTGATGAGGTCGGTGTAACGCTCCTTTGCGGTTTTGAACTGTAGATCTATCAGCCGTTCTTCGGCGCGGATAAGTTCCAGTTCGGCAAACTTCCTGCCCCAGTTGGCAATATCAATATTGGTGTTAAAAAGAGACTGAAGTATGTCGGAATGGATTTCATAAAAAATACAATCTTCCAATAGTACGATGTCTTCATAGCTTTTTTCGTTGCTTATGTAGTTTTTCATTGAAAGGACAATGGCTCCTTCCATACCAAACCAGAAAGTTACCTCATGATCAGGGGTGCTTGCATAGGCTCTCACAAGTCCCTTCTTAAGGAAATAAAGCCGTTTTTCAATTTTATGCTGCTGAAACAAAAGACTCCCTTTAGGAAGTTGAACTTCCTTGACATATGTCTTGAAAAGTTCTTTGGAGGGAGAAGGGAGTACATATACAGAATCAAGTATGGTATTTAAATCCATGTTTCGCAATATAGGTTTGTTGGAAAATGTTTATTGATGAAAAGGTACAATTTTTTGCGGTTTCCCAATGAGAAGGAACAGGTTTTCCGTAAAAAGGTTTTCGTCCACGGGAAAATGTCACCTGTGATGAAACCGGCAAGGTGAGTATTTTAATCCTATTTTGTTAATTAAATCCGCTTTTTAAACAAGGATTCACACGTTTACTAACTTTGTTGAAGATTTAGAGAAAGAAAATTAAAGATCGGGGGAATTTATGGTTAGGGACAGGAAGTTCCAATTGATCTTTAAAGAAAGAATTATTGTTGGTTTTTTATGAAAAAGGGCACTTTTCATAAAACATTGGTTAATGTTTTAATTGGGTATTAAGGAAATCATTTGTAGAAAGCAACGGATTGTATTGTAAGGATACTCTTCGTTGCGACAGATGATTCTAATTTATGAAATCTTCCTTTTAATTTATGAATATGAAGCGGTTGATATAATAATGGCTGTATTCATAGTACATAAAGCTCCCTTAAAATTTTATCTCTTTAAATAATCGTTGGAAATATCTTTTCATCTGAAAATAGTTTGATATGGAAAAAAAATACTTTTTGTTTTGGTTGATGCTGTCAGGAGTTTTGGGAAATGCCCAGGCGTTTACTGAGACTACAGTAAATACGGGTGATCTTAAGGTCAACCCT
>JBEBOB010000030.1:0-29150 GCA_040396655.1 Flavobacterium sp.
CCCACGACCTGCTGATTACAAATCAGCTGCTCTAGCCAGCTGAGCTACATCGGCACTTAAAAAAAGTCCGCTATTTCTAACGGACTGCAAATATATATACTTATTTAAAAAAATAAAAGCTTTTTTCTATTTTTTTAAATTTTAATGCGCTTTTATTTTTTCTTTGCGTTTTACCAGTAAACGTTCCAAAGCGTCTACTCCGCTATCTGTTGCTTCTTCAAATGATTTAGCCGTTTTTTTAACGATTAAATCGTCACCGGGAATCTTAACCAGTATGTCTACCGATTTGTTTTCCTTGTCACTGGTGTTTTCAGTATGCAAAGATACATCAATACCTACAATTTTATCATAATATTGTTGTAATTTTTCTAAACGTTCGTTTATAAAATCAACCAATTTTCTATCAACGTTAAAATTAACTGCTTGAATGTTCACTTTCATAATCTATAATTTTAAAGGTTTATAAATCTTCATCTTCAGAATTAAAACGCGGATGCGACTTGCTGTATACCTTTTTCAACTCGGTTAAACTTGTATGGGTGTAGATTTGGGTCGACGAGAGGCTTGCATGCCCCAGCAACTCCTTTATCGTATTAAGATTTGCCCCAGCGTTTAACATATGGGTTGCAAAGGTATGACGCAATACATGCGGACTTTTTTTTCCCTTTGATGTTATACCCCTAAAATAATTATTTATTAATTGATAAACAAATGTTTGATTTAAATTTTGACCGTTTTTTAACAAAAAAAGATTTTCATTCCGGACTCCATCAAACTGCAGCTGCCTCTCTTTTATAAACAATGACAAAACATCGGAAACCACGTCAACAAGAGGCACGATTCTTTCCCTGGAACGCTTCCCTAAAATCTTTATTTCATGGCGTCCCAGATCAACATCATCGCATTTTATACCAATAAGCTCAGACTTCCTTATACCCAACGCATAAAACAGCAAAATGATAACGTATTCCTGAAATCCGAAATAACCGTCTTTAAAATGACTGCGTTCCACTGTCTTCATTTCGTCTTCGGAAAACGGGACCTGTACTTTTTTCTGAACCCTGAGTGATTTATGTCCCTCCAACGGATATATGTCGATGGTTTTAGTTATATAGAGAAAACGGAAATAACTTTTTAATGAAGCAATCTTCCGGTTGATGGAACTGTTTTCCAAACCTTCTGAAGACATCAGCACCACCCACTTTCTTATATGCTCATAGCGGGTCATCTCTACTGCTGTTACAGCATCATCAACAAATTCCCAGAAACGTTCTACGTCCTTTACGTAAGCATTTACGGTATGCAGGGAAAAATATTTCTCCTTTAAAAGATATTCTTTATACTGTACAATAAAAGTTTCCATAAAAAAATCGCTAATCAAAGTTACCTTTAATTAGCGATTAAAAAAATATTTTTCAACTGTTTACTAGAATTCTACAGATTCTCTTAAACGTTGTACATATTGCGCTTTTTGTACTTGAGCTCTTTTTGTTACAGAAGGTTTCGTAAAGTTTTTACGCTCTCTTAACTGACGTAACGTTCCGGTTTTGTCAAATTTTCTTTTGTAACGTTTTAACGCTCTATCAATATTTTCTCCGTCTTTAATTGGAATGATCAACATACTTTATACACCTCCTTTCATTAATGGCTGCAAATATACGGTTATTTAAAAACAACAAGCAAATAAAATGCTGTTTTTTTTACCTGTATTTTATCTGACAATTATCCTTTAAGCAGATTTCTGGAAATAACAAGTTTCTGAATTTCCGTTGTTCCTTCACCTATTGTACATAATTTGGAATCACGGAAAAACTTCTCAACAGGAAAATCTTTTGTATATCCGTACCCTCCATGAATCTGGATCGCTTCCGTTGCTACCTTCACACATACTTCCGAAGCATACATCTTAGCCATAGCTCCTGCCGTTGTTACCGGCTTGTGGTTGTTTTTCAGGTAAGCCGCTTTGTGCAGCAAAAGTTCAGAAGCTTCAATTTCAGTCGCCATATCGGCCAGTTTGAATCCGATTGCCTGAAACTGCGCAATTGCTTTCCCGAATTGTTCGCGCTCCTTAGAATATTTTAAAGCAGCTTCATAAGCTCCTTTGGCGATTCCTAACGATAAGGCTCCGATGGAAATACGTCCTCCATCCAGAACCTTCATTGCCTGTATGAACCCTTCTCCGACTTCTCCCAAACGGTTTGCGTCGGAAACGCGGCAGTTATCAAAAATAAGTTCTGCCGTTTCAGAAGCGCGCATCCCTAATTTGTTTTCTTTTCTTCCGGAACTGAATCCCGGTGTTCCTTTTTCAATCACGAAAGCAGTCATTCCGCGTGAATCACCTTTCTCTCCCGTACGGACAATAACTACAGCCACATCACCTGAAATAGCATGAGTTATAAAGTTTTTCGCTCCGTTAATCACCCATTCATCACCATCCTTAACCGCTGTTGTAGCCATACCTCCGGCATCCGATCCGGTATTGTGCTCTGTAAGTCCCCAGGCTCCGATCCATTCACCTGTTGCCAGTTTAGGAATCCACTTTTTTTTCTGCTCTTCGTTAGCGAATGTTAGAATATGATTTGTACACAATGAATTATGAGCTGCTACCGATAGCCCAATTGAAGAATCGACCTTAGAAATCTCTTCTACAACCGTGATGTATTCATGATAGCCTAAACCAGACCCACCTAATTCTTCCGGAACCAGCACCCCCATATAACCCATTTCTCCGAGCTTTTTGAATAATTCAACGGGAAAAATCTGCTCTTCGTCCCATTTCATGATATTCGGTCTGATCTCTTTCTCTGCAAAGTCTCTGATCGATTGCGCGATCATCGCCTGCGTTTCGTTGTATTCAAAGTTCATTTCTGATAGTTTTACGTTCGTTTTTTGCTTATTTGTCTAAAAATCCAAATATAACCTAATTATATTTAATTTGTCAAGTGGAAAATTATTAATTTTTTCTAAATCTTCAATTTTAATGGGCTCATCCTGTTTACTTCTTAATAGGAGAATTTCGCGGGCAAGATAATTGCTGATATAGGGTACATTTGCGAGATCTTCTTTTGTCGCGGTATTCACATTCGTTTTTTTGATAAGCACGGTCCTGGTAACAACAAGCGCTTTTTTTAAAGCATGTAAGGTTTCGGGTCGCAGCCCTTTGATAAAGTCAAGCTGCTGAACCGAAACAAAACCTCCAAGCCGTTCCCGCTCTTCCAGAACGATGCGGGCAGTATAGTCGCCCACCCCCCTGATCCCGACAAGCTCGTCCAAATTCGCCTTGTTCAGGTCGATCTGGTTTCTTACGACCTCTTCTCCAGCATTTCTTTGCTGTTTAGTCCATTCGGGAAATTTAAAAAAGGGAGCCATACTCGCAAGAAGCTCATCTGAAACACCGGTCACCTTCTGAAAATCACGAGCAGAATTTACATAATTGCCCGCATTTCGGAATTGCAGCAACCGGTCAATCTCCGCTGTACTCATTCCCAACCTGAAACCTTTGGCATCGCTTATGTAATTTGGATTAAAAGGCTGCATTACCTTTTTTTTCAAAGTCAGTTCCTTTAAGCTGTCCAGCTCTCTCAATACGGCGGAATCCGCTTTCTTAATATGCTTGGAAAAACTGCCGGTATATCCTCTTAACAGGAATAAAACACCTTGTAGCACCACAATCATAACCAACAGAATGATTATTGCCAGACGCTGTTTTTTATTCAGATAGGGAATTTCTGCTTTCATCTGTTCATGAGTTTAATCCCTATCTCGCAATTCAGACACTTTTTCAAATCACAATAATTCTTTTTAAGAAAAAGCACAGACTGGCTATCAAAAGAAGAATCTACCAATACATTGAGCTTTCTAAAGATTTCGGTCACCGCATTTTTTTCAAATGCGATAGACTGGTAATGCTGCAGGATTTCATCTATTACATCATTTCCCAACTGTTCGTGGTACACATACTGAAAAGGAAGGATTGTATTGATGAGAACAAGATTGTAAAAAGAAGGCGCTACCGTTTTTTTCCTTTCCCTGTGCTCTTTTCCAAACACATAATGGGAATCCCAATAAGCAGATGCTTTTGCGCCAAGTAACCGGTTATTGGTACACAGCGTTTCCGGATTCCGGATGAGATCAAACAGAAAAGGCTCGTTGTAAAGGAACGAAGCAAATTGGGCCAGGCGGATAGTCGGAAAATTATCGGGTCTCAGCTTAAAGAACGTCGTTTTAACCGGTACTTTTTTTATCCCGTATTTCTGTTGAAGATAAGTATAGGTTTTACGCAGCTGCTTCAGATAAAAATCCTCACTTTCTCCTTCCAGCAAGCCAGCCGTACCAAGCAGTAATGCTTCAATATGCAGCAGATCTACCTGCTCTTTACGGATTACCTTCAAAGGTACTGCACAGGCCAGTTCATAGAAGGCTTCATTATTAATATTGAGTCCGAAGCTGCGAAGCAGCATTCTGTAAAAGGCTTCCTCCCAGTTGTTACCTGTTCTCTTTAATTCGGCCACGATACGGTTTGTAAACTGCTCCAGTCGTTCAATCATCAGTTTTTCCTTCCATATAAGCCAGTCAAAAGAAGAAAACTGTTGAATATGGTCCTCGCAGAAAAGATATTTCGGATGTAACTTAAACTGCTTATAAGCTTCAAACACGCTTTCGGCTACATAATTTTTTAAAACAATTGTCGGAATTTCTGTACCATTACTCCGTACAACTGATAAATCGTTGTTCCACACAACATGCAGGATCACGTTTTCATATGCGGGATCTATTTCATGATGATGAGCATACCAATCGGAAGCATTCACGTGCATTTCGACCGTACCGGCCCAAAGCTGATGATCGATATAAATCTGGGCATTAAAAAAATCCGGCCCTTCTGTGCCTAAATAAAGGCCAAAATCTTTTATGGCGACTTCATTTCCCTGAGCCGTCTTTAACAAGGTAGTATTAAGCTTTTTAAACCTCCACACATAATGTAAAAAATCTTCTTTCATACTGAAAAAGCTTTACATAAATGTAAGTCAAAAATTTGAAAACTCCTAATATTCAGTACATTTGCAGAAATCATCCTTTATGAAGAGTATACTACTTTTTTTACTTGTGACGCATGCTGCCGTTTCACAAAACCAACAGTATAAAATAACCTATACCGAAAAATACAATGGCAAAACCATTAATGAAGATCATAAGCCTGTAGTTTATGCCGATCATAATGCGGTACTCATTACACAAAGCGGATTCGAAACTTCCGTGGTTTATCCCAAGCAACAGGTTTATGTAGATCCTTTAAGAGAAACTATTACAACACAGGCCTTTCTTGACGGTTCCAGAGCCATTTTATCCATAGATTCCACTTCCTTAAAAAGGCAAAATATTTCGCTGACAAACGAAACCGACCGTATACTGGGGTATACGGTAAGAAAAGCAACCACTTCTATCAATTCAAATACCATAAACCTCTGGTTCACAACCGAGCTCCCTTTTAAAGCAGCACCCAACAGCCTCGGAATTAAACTTGGAACCGTTCTGAGATACACACGGAACAATGATTATGTAATGGAGGCACAGGCAATAGAGAAACTTCGAAAAAAAGACAATATCCCCCTAAGCAGCATAAAAGGCAGTATGGTAGACGCACTAACCTATCAGGACATGCTCATGAGTGCACGTTTCACAACCATTCCCGTTTTTAAGAATGAAATCATCAGCTTTAACGAAACTAATGTTTCCAATGACTCCATCTTAAAATTTGCCAATGGTACTGTTGCGCTCAGGAAAATCACATTTCCAAAGATTGCCAAAGGCGCACTGGTTTTTCTGGACGTAAGAGAACAGGCAAATGGTGATGCTTATGACAGAACAGGCTCCGTTTTTGCAATCCTTCCCGGCGATACAAGGTCCACCTTCTTAACGGGATTAACGAATGGTATTGCAAGTTTACCTTTATACGACAATGGAACTTCCAAGAAATATCAGGGCATCGTTTCATCCGATACTTATGACACTTCACTGGAATTGATGCGTTTCTTCACCCCTTTCGGGATACATCATTTCAACCACATCAAACTCAAGAATAAGGAATGGCGCGACTGGGTTGATTACAGGCAGGATATATCTGAATTCGGGCAGTTGTTATCCGAAAAAGAAGTTTATATCGGTATCTTCATAGGCAATTATGATAAAGGCGGGCATAAAGTTTCAGCCAATATCACCATTCATCCGAACGACTCCGGTCTGTTTCCTGATAAAGTGGTCAAACCGTTGTTCAATACAACGAATGTATTGGAAATGGCAGGTCAAGAATACCCGATACTGTTTGAAGACGGCAAAACTTTAAAGTTAAGCTTTCACCTGGATGCTGATTTAGAACAAGCCTTTCTTCGTTATATTGCAACAGGTCATGGAGGATGGGAAAACGGCGATGAATTTGTTCCAAGACAGCACGAGATCTATATGGACGATGTATTGGCTCAGAAACTCATCCCATGGCGGACTGATTGCGGATCTTACCGTTTGGACAACCCCGCATCGGGTAATTTTTCGAACGGGTTATCGAGCTCCGATCTTTCAAGAGCCAACTGGTGCCCGGGAACCGTTACCCCTCCGTTCTATATTCCGTTAGGCAGTCTTAAAAAAGGAGTCCATACAATTGAAGTAAAGATTCCCCAGGGAACAAGAGAAGGAAACAGTTTCAGCTACTGGAACGTTTCAGGTGTGCTTATCGGCAAATAAAAAAACAGGACATTTAGTCCTGTTTTTTTATTTGGGAGTAAAGATTACTTTATAGAATTAATGATATCGTATTTTGTAATAATGTGGTATTTTCCGTTTCCAAGATCAACCAGTACGGCATTATTATCTTTAGTAATAAGTTTAGACACTTCATCTACCTTCGCTTTGCGCGACACCACCGGATAAGGTTTTCCCATAATTTCTTTAATCGGGGTATCCGCCACGTTCGAATCATTCAAAAATGCCTGCAAAAGGTTCGCATCTTCAAGAGAACCTACAAAACCATCCTTATCAATAACCGGAATCTGAGAAATCTTAAACTTGCGGATACGGTCCAGCGCATGCGATACCAGTTCTTCTGTACGCACTACTACAAGCGGCTTTTCTATATGATCTTTAATTAAGTCTTCAGCTGTTACAATTTCTTCGTCGAGATACCCGCGCTCACGCATCCAGTCATCATTGAATATCTTTCCAACATAGCGCGATCCCGAATCATGAAACAGCACCACTACAACGTCATCTTCCTTAAGTTCATCCTTCATCTGCAATAATCCCTTTATGGCCGATCCTGAAGACATCCCTACAAAGATTCCTTCTTCCAGCGCCAGCTTTCTGCAATACACGGCCGCATCCTTATCGGTCACCTTTGTAAAATGATCAATAACGGAAAAATCGACATTCTCTGGCAGGATGTCTTCTCCAATCCCTTCTGTTACATAGGAATAAACTTCATTTTCATCAAAAATGCCTGTTTCATGGTATTTCTTAAACACCGATCCATACGTATCCACTCCCCAGATCTTAACATCCGGATTTTGCTCTTTAAGGTATTTTCCAACACCTGATATAGTTCCTCCGGTACCTACACCTACAATAAAATGTGTCACTTTTCCATCGGTCTGCTGCCAGATCTCGGGTCCGGTCTGTTCATAGTTAGCCTGGGCATTGGACGGGTTGTCGTATTGGTTCACGTACCATGCATTAGGTGTTTCTTCGGCCAGACGTTTCGAAACGGAATAATAGGAACGCGGGTCTGTAGGCTCTACATCCGTTGGACATACCACAACACGGGCACCTACAGCTCTGAGTATATCCATTTTCTCTTTTGATTGTTTATCCGTGATTACACAGGTAAGCTTATACCCCTTTACTATGGCAGCCAAAGCAAGCCCCATACCGGTATTTCCGGAAGTCCCTTCAATAATGGTTCCGCCGGGCTTTAATCTTCCGTCAGCTTCTGCATCCTCCACCATTTTAAGAGCCATACGGTCTTTACAAGAGTGACCAGGGTTAAAATACTCTACCTTTGCGAGCACCTTACAAGGTAAATCACTAACTATTTTATTTAATTGGACCAACGGCGTATTTCCGATCGTTTCCAATATATTGTGGGCATATTTCATAATTCCTTTATTATTTAAATAAAGTCCATTGTGGAAGGAAGTCTACCTTCAACAAATAAAGACTTCAGGCAAAGATACAAATCGTTCTTTAAAAAGAAAAAGTTGTGGTTCACACAACTTTTAATTAAAGAAATTCCACTTTATTCCTAAACGGAATGTAAGATCCCGGTACGAATAGGTTGGTGTATTATAATAGTTATATCCTGTAAACGGAGCGTTAAAATGAGCCACGTTCACATAGATCTGCGCTGTTTTAATTTTAGCATTCAGAAAAAAATCGAGAACGGGAAAATTACCGATCTTAACCTGGTTCTGAACGACAAAATCACCAATTACTGGATGATATTCGTTTGCATAGTATTTTGTAAAATAGTTCAGGACAATCCCCGTCTGGAAATACAAAGCCTTGTTGAATATATGATCAGAATAATAAATACTGTTACGCGTTATAATTTGAGGAACATTCAGTATATCGGCATCCTGCACTACCTGCTGGAACATGACGGTATTGTCGAATGCCCATTTTTTATAGACAAATTCCTTATGCGCCTTCACCATAAAATAATTGATCGGTTTTCCGTATTGTTTAGGAGAAACGATCAATTGTTCAGCACGTCCGTCTGTACCTAAAGCCGTTACATCATTCGAAAAATACAACTTATCGTTTATCATCTGGTAAGTCGACGATAACTCAATAAACGGCGTTTTTATTCTTGCGGAAAGTGTATTGATTTTTTCATTGGAAAAATCATTGAACCAGTTGAATTTTGTATAATCACTTTGAAAAAGCTGGTAAGTGTAATCTGGGATCCGGCTTTCAAGACGATATGTAGCCTCAACTCCATATTTCTCGTTGAGATTAAACGCTGCATTTACCTTTACATCCGTCAATGCACGGCCAATAACCGATTGCCGAACATTTAGATCAGCAACTACCTTTTCCTTATTCAAAAAATAAGATCCACCCAACGTGACGATTTCATCTTTCAGGCGATCCGGGATTCTTTCATTATTACTTTTAAAAACGACAGATCCATATTCATGGCTGAAATTGTACACTCCCGCACTTACAGCAAACAACCCTACTGCTTTGGAGTCAAAGGCTACATCAAATGTATTTTCAAAACGTTTGTGGCGTACTTTGTCGTGAATACCTGTTGAAAATGCACTTCCGAAATAAGGCAATTGGTTATTAAAAGGATTGGAGTTGATTTGCTGATACAGATTTGAAAAATATTCATAAGTAAACTGATGGCGTATAAGTGCCTTGTTACTTTGTGATTTGTTAAACTGGAAGCTATGATCAAAATAAGTACGCAGACCTTTAAAAACGGTAATCGCATCCCTCATCTGAAGATTGATCTGCTCCCTGTTATCATAAGGAGCATCCGATGTATTAAATTCATTGACATTCAACATCCCCCCATTTTCTTCCTGCGTCATATCCTGGAAGGTAATATGGTTTTTGAACTGATATCTTTTATCTTTCGTATAATAACTGGAGCCAATTCTGAAATTCCCGTTCGAGACCAGTTGGGAAAGATATTTTCCCTGTGAACGAAGCCCCCTGTAACCTATAAAGAAATTGAACTGTTCTGAAGTATTCAGTGTAATAAAAGCATCAAGATTCTGACCCTTACCTGTTACACTGCTGTAGAAAGCTTCGGAGGCCGGGGTAGGAACCCGGTAATAATCAATATCCTCCCGGTTAAGGTATGTAAAACGACGGGCGTTAAATCCAAAATTTATAATATTGTCAATTTTCACGTAATTTGGATCCAGCACCTGATAGGTTTGTCCGTCATTATTAAAACCTAAAAGTCCGAAAAGATCTTTTCTAAGGTAATTAAATGCATACTGCTTTTTAATGCTCAATATAGTGTCGATACCAGACGTACCTTTCCGTTCATTAAATATTTTATAATCCCCTATAGGCGCAATGGTATCACCCGTTTTCGTGATGATTTGTTTTACCTTAAGAGAATCGGGATTCGCAGTATTGATAGAAGAAAAACGGTCTACAGAATTAAGAGTCTTAATCCCTGACGAATTTATTTTTCTCGGTGTAACTGTATCCTTATCTGTTCTTTTGATCTGTGAAAATGCTGCAGAGGAAAATAACAGTATGAAACATAAAAAAAAACGCATAGATGCAAAATTTAAACAAAAGTACATTTTTTTGGCAAACTATATAAAATAAAAAAGAGGTGCAGTTGCACCTCTTTTTAAAATATTTAAATCTACTGATTAATAACCAGGATTTTGAACCATCTTACTATTCGCTAACATTTCATTTCTTGGAATTGGTAATGTTAACTTGTAGTCTCTTGGTGCCAATTCACAAGCTCCGTTACGTTCACAATCTTTAGGATCACGTTTGAAACCTTCACCTGCTTTAGCTCCGATACGTTTTACATCTAAATAACGGTGCCCTTCAAAAGCGAACTCCATTCTGCGCTCATTCAAAATTGCTTTCCAAGCGCTTTGTGCATTCGTAATGGTAGGTAATCCGTTAGGCTCAGCTACTTCAGAATCAGGATTTAATCTGGCTTTACGCACATTATAAATAATAGATTCTACATTAGAGAAATCACCATCAGCAACTGCTCCTGTAATCTGTCCTTTTGCTGCTCTTGCTTCTGCTAATGCTAAGACAATATCCGTATATCTGAATACCATCATATTTGCCTGCATACGGTTCTGTGCTTTTTCACGGTACTTACCGATATACAACCTGTCATTTGCGATATAAGCCGTCTGACTTAAACTCGCGTAATTAGCCTTAGCTTCTGAATCACTAAACAAATTCGTTTTGAAACGAATATCCGATCTTTCTAAATAAAAGTGATAAGGTATACCGAAATCATTCGTTTTTTCAGGATCATATACTGGTTGTCCCGTTTTTGTCGGATCCAATTTATCAAATTCATTATACAAAGATCTTCCCATTTCAAAAGAAGTATTTCCAGAAGATCCAATTTGATTTGTATACCAAATATCAGAAATCGCATAACTTTGGTTAACGCTTCTTACTAATTGGAATATAATCTCGGCGTTATTCTGTTGCTTACCTTCTCCGTTAACCCAAACATTAGCATCGTCCTCTGTATCAAAATAATCTTTCGCATGGTACATCAAAACATAATCATTTCCAGTTGCAAATGTATGAATGTTTGAACCAACAATATTAGTAGCTATACTAATTACATTATCATAATCCTCCGTCATAGAATACAACTTCACCAACATAGCATCTAATGCTCCTTTCGTTATAAGTTGGTTTTCGGCAATATTATATCCCTGAGAACCAAAATATTTATTGGATTCTGCAATATCATCCTCAATAAATTTTTTGATATCTGCAACATTAGATCTTGGAATTGTAACATTAAAATCGGTATGTTCATAATCCAATTTCATTATAGACAATCCATTTGCATTTGTATAATCTGGTGTAAAATATGAAAACAATACCAAATTACAATAAGCTCTGATACCGTACAACTCAGCCTTCGCTTTTTCAAATCTTTGTCTATTTGGAGAACCTACTTCTTCTTTAACAATCAAACCATCAATTACTCTAAACAAACGGTTAATATTGTTAATAGCTGTATAATTACTATACCAAATTGATTGTGCATAATCATTAGTTGACAACAAAACGAAGTTATAACTTCCGTCATTAATACCAGCACCACCATTATTAACACCTAAACCTACCTCATCGCTAAATACGGTTTCAAACTTAATTCTTGTTTCCGTATTTAACATTCCGTAAATCCCAGCCAAAGCTCTTTCAACTGATGCAACATCTGTAAAAACTTCAGATCCATCGGTAACGTACCCAGGCTGATCAATCTCATAAGCATCTTGACATGAAGTCAATAATGCAAATGCACTAAATATCGTTAAAACTACTTTTTTCATTTCTCTTAAATTTTGTTTCTATTAAAACTGTACTTCAACACCGAATGAAACGCTTCGTGGAGTTGGATATTGTCCAAAATCTAACTGTCTAGAACTTTCAGCATCCCAACCTTTCCATTTTGTCCATGTCAAAAGGTTTTCTCCTTGTGCAAACACTCTTAAACCAGATAAGTTCAAGAAGTCAAGATCCTTTTTCTTAAAGTTATATCCTACTGATACAAATCTCATACGAATATAAGAAGCATCTCTTACGTAGAAATCTGAATCAGATAATAATGCTTGAGTTGCAGAATTTAATTTAGGGAATGAAGCATTTGTTCTGTTGGTAGACGACCATGCTCCATTAATATCATTTGACATATTAAACACTCCTGCAAAACCTGGAGTTGTATACCAGTAATAATCATTATCATATCTGTATACATCTTTAGCGTATGTAAAGTTTGCTGTTAAGAAGAAGCCTTTGTGTTCTACGTCAATTCCAAAACTTCCTTGGTACTTAGGCCACATTGTTTTTCCAGTCCAGAAACGATCATCGTCTGTAGGATTTTTTGTTGTTCCTCCTCCTTGTTTGAAATATAAAGCATCCCCTGATGCAGCATCAATTCCAGCAAATTTATAAAGATAGAATTCTGCAAATGGCTGTCCAACTTTATATCCAGTAAGTCCATCTGAATTCAAAGCAAAGCCTGTTGCTTCAGGAATTTCCGTTACTGTATTTTTGTTGTAAGATCCGTTAGCACTTAATGTAACTCTTGTGTTTTGTGTACGAACGATATCTCCTTGTAACATTAACTCAAGACCTTGGTTCTCCATTGATCCGAAGTTTGCATTAATACTAGTCTGTCCATTAATTGCCGATAATCTTCTAGCTAAGAATAAATCATCTGTGTTTTTCTGGTAAACATCAAAAGTACCTCTTAATCTGTTGTTAAACAATCCAAAATCTAATCCAACGTTACCTTGAGTGGTAGTCTCCCACTTTAACTGATCATTTGGTATTTGCGTAATATAAACAGAAGATATACCCTGATATCCAACTCCGATACCATATAAAGTACTGAAAAGGTTAGCTCCTCCAAAATATCCAACTCCTGTAATATCCTGGTTTCCTGCAACACCATAAGACCCTCTAAGCTTTAAATCCGTGAAGATTGAATTCTCCATGAATTTCTCATTTGAAATATTCCAACGACCTGCCACAGACCAGAAAGTACCCCATTGATTTTCTTTCGTAAAGCGGAAAGATGCATCTCGACGTATAGTTGCGTCTAAACCAAAACGCTTGTCATAATCGTAACCAACAGTTCCGAAATACGAGAATAAACCTGAATTAAATTTACTCTTTCCTCCAGTTACAGCATAGTAATCATCGTCTGGGTTATCAGCGATCCATCCAGCTCCAGTACCCGGCGCAAAGAACAATGGGTCAAATCCTCTTTTTGAAATCGAAGTACTGTTCAAGTGAGCTTTGATATATTCTGTATAAAGTCCAACATTTAAAGTATGTACATCATTAAAAGTTTTGGAATATTTTAAACTTGCTGTATTGTTAAAAACAAAACGCTCTTCCAATATCTCAGCATAACTACCTGTATAGAGAACAGGATCCCCATTTGGATGTCTTTGTCCTTCAATAGCTCTTCTTTGAGAATATCCTAGAGGAGAATACCAAGACGTTTGCTTAATTGACTGATAATCTACCCCTGCCTGGTTTCCAATTGTAATATCATCAGATAATTTATAGCTGATCGCTCCGTTTAAGTTCATTTTCAATTCGTTTTGTCCATAACCAGTATACAACATACGGTTTAATAAAACGATTGGAGTTACACCTGCATCACCTAATTCTAACTCTGCAGCTCTTGTACTGTCATAATCTCTACCCCAGTTGTATTTATTAGGATCAACATAAGGAAGAGCTCTAAATGCTCCTAAGAAATAGTTATGGTAAATCTGATTTGTTCCCGTACCATTTAACATCTTATTTTTTGAATAGTTCATACCTAAAGATGTTGAATAGTTTAATCTACCGGAATCATTCTTACCGTTAAGGTTAGATCTCAAGTTAAATCTCTTTAATCCAGTTGTTTTTAAGATACCTTCATAATCCGCATAACCAAGGGATGTATTAGAACTTAAATTTTTAGATCCCGCAGAGAATGACAAGGTATGATTCTGCTGAATTGCTGGTGAGAAGAATACATCCTGCCAGTTTGTATTTACAGCATTGTTCATATCTTCCGCAGACCAGCTATTAGCTCCAACTTTGTTCTCAAAAGTCATCAATTCTCTTGAATTCATAAGGTTGTAGTTATTTTTTTGCAAAAACTGCACCCCTGTTAATCCGGCATATTTTACTGACAAATCTTGATTAAAAGAACCACGTTTTGTTGTAATAACAATTACACCGTTAGCACCCCTGTTACCATAAATAGAAGTCGCTCCGGCATCTTTTAAAACGGTAATAGTTTCAATATCATTCGGGTTGATTGATCTGAATCGGTCATCCCCCATTGCAGCACCGTCAACAATAAACAATGGTTTTGTACTACCGTTGATTGAACCAACCCCTCTCAATACAATATCAATATCATCAGAACCTGGCTGACCAGAACCCGTCATAATGTTTAATCCAGGAACCTGTCCTTGTAACGTTTGAATAACGTTTGCGTTTGGACGCCCTTCGATTGTTTTGGAAGTAATTGTGGTTTGTGCTACAGTAGTTTCCTGTTTGCTCATCGTTCTGTACTGATCGATGACGATTTCTGTTAATTCTTCCATTTCTTCTTCCTGTAATGTTACATTTAACACGTTGGAATCGGAAACAGTCAGAGTTACTGATTTATATCCCAAATACGCCACTTTTATTTTATCTCCTTTTGAGGCGTTAAGAGTATAAGTTCCTTCTAAATCAGTATCAGTACCTTCATTGGTACCAACCAACAAAACAGTAGCCCCAGGAATTGGGTCTCCATCTTGTGTTTTCACAACTCCGGACACTTTCTTCTGTTGTGCAAAACCAACCTGCACAATCAGAGAAAAGAACAGAGTTAAAATCCAAGTAACCTTTGATCTCATATTAATTTAATTTGAATTAGTTATTTAGCAAAACTAACAATTATTTAAACAATAACAAATATTTAACAAGTAAATAAATAAAAAAGTCGGGAAAAAAAATCCCGACTTTTTTATTTATTTAAGGTGTCCTACTTTATTAACTTAAACGTTTTAGACGCCCCTTTCTTTTCAATATTAAGGATATAGAAGCCCGAAGAAAAAGAAGAAGTATCAATTCTTAAATCTTGTTCTGACTTAATATTTCTTGAAAGTATATTTCTTCCTGAGGCATCATATACATTGATAATCGAAGATATTAAGTTTTGGCTATCTCCTTCTATTACAACATAATCCTTAATCGGGTTTGGATACACTTTTAATGCATTCAGCATATCTTCCTCAACTGACAAGCCTCCATTATGTCCTGTTACAATCATTGAATATATTTGGCTACCTCCTGTTAAATTCCCTTTGTTTGAAACTACAATTTTATAATTTCCGGCAGGTGCATTTGCAACAAATACCTTTTCTATATTGTCCACACTGTTAATTCCCTTCTCATTCGATGAAGCGGGCTGCATATCCGCCCATTTTTCTTTTAACTTATAAGGAAAATATTCTTTATTAGTATCTGTATTTACAATTTTCACATCCAAATCGTTAACTAATGCTTTTGCATAGAAATTCGCTGTTTGGTTTGAAGTTTCCTCTCCAGCAGGGTCGTTCCAGGCTATAGTCACTGTTAGATCGGAAGGATCTTTCTTAGAGAACGTTTTTTCCTGACTCTGCCCAGTTATCAATGTATTTTCTTCAATTACAGAAATGTCTGAAGCCTTATTTTCAATTACACGCGCACCACCTTCTGTATTAAAGATTCCCCATCCGTACATGTAATCAGGACCTTCCTGTGCACCAGCTTCCAAAGCTGTATGCGCCATTAAAGCGCGCACGGTTGAAGATCTCATATATACACCTGTTTTCTCCTTGTACAATTGCTGCCATAACGTAATGGCCCCCGTTACAGAAGGAGCTGCCATTGACGTTCCATCCATAACACCATAGGCATTATCTGCTGAACCAAGAAGAGAATAAACATTTACTCCTTTTGCAGAAATATCTGGTTTTACCCTGAAATCATCAGTTGGCCCCCAATTGCTGAATGTTGACATAACAGCAGAACTTGCACCTGTATAATTAGCAATTCCTTCAATAGCCGCAACTACTACGAGATTTTTAGCTGTTCCGGAATTAACAAGCAAATCACGCTGAGCCATCGAAACATTGAAGGGAGGGTTTTCATTTCTATCATTTCCTGCTGCAAATACAACCGTATAATAAGGGGCGTTGTTTGCAATAAGATCATAATCACGTGAAGTTTGAATACCATAATTTTGTTTGGTAGGCGTTCCTGTATACCTTCCGAATATTTTCACACCATAACTTGATGACAACGCTTTATTATCAAGGCCGTAAGAGTGATTGGAAACAAGTAACCCATTATTTGCTGCAATAAGCGCCATTTCCGACAAATCACTTATCCAGTCATATGATGCAACCGTAGCCATAGGCGCCATACCCATAGCCTGGCCTGTTCTGTTATTTCCTCCTGCTGTTTCACTGGCCGCGATTGTTCCCGCAACATGCGACGCATGATTCTTATCCTTAACAGTTGTTTGATTTGAAGCATTTCGCTCCTGAATGCGTCCTTTTAACCCTTCATGAGTAGCTCTGGCAATATTTCCATCCCACTCTCCAACTAACATTCCCTGACCTTTGATATTAAGGGTATGAAGATACTTAACTTTAATTGTATTGACAGAGCTTCCTCCAGGAACATTATTGGTAGTTAGCATATACAATAAATTATCCGTTTGAGGATCGTATGACACAACCTCAAAATTCTGATCTTTTTCATTCATTCCTTTAACAGGCAAACCTTTTCTGTTTGCTACATCAACGGCTATCTGATATTGTTTTTCTGAAAACTCCTTTTCAACCTTTGCAAAATTGTTCAGAAACTCTACATTAGTCTCCCTTAAAATTTCCTGTTTCGATTCTTCAGTCTGAGCCTGAGCCGTAAACCCAGAGATCATCAAAATCAAAAACAACTTAGTAATTTTATTTTTCATTTTGTTTATAAATTAACCATAATACATTTAAGATATCAAATTTATGTATTTTTGTTGTAATTTTTTAATTTTCAGTAAAACAAAACAACATTTAACATTTTATTATGCTATTAAAAAGTTACAGTCATTTAGAATTCGAGGTAGGGACCGATGAAGCCGGCAGGGGCTGCCTAGCAGGTCCGGTAACGGCTGCAGCCATTCTCATAAACGAAAAACTGGAAAACGAGCTCATCAACGATTCTAAAAAACTTTCCCTGAAATCACGAAATTCACTAAGAAACTTTATTGAAGAGCATAACAACCTGTTTCAGATTGCACACATCTATGAAGACCGGATAGACGAAATAAATATATTGAACGCTTCGATTGAAGCTATGCATACTGCTATTTCCCAGTTACAATTTATTCCTGAATTCATTATTGTAGACGGCAACAGGTTTAAACCGTATAAGGAAGTTCAGTACCAGACGATTATAAAGGGAGACAGTAAATACCTTAGTATTGCAGCAGCTTCCATTCTGGCCAAAACCTATCGCGACGAATACATGTTACAGCTTCACGAAGAATTCCCTATGTACCGCTGGGATAAAAACATGGGATACCCTACAAAGGAACACCGCAGGGCTATTCTGGAATATGGTCCCTGCAAATACCACAGAAAAAGCTTCCGGTTACTGCCGGAACAACTGGTTTTAAACCTTTAATCAAATAAAAAAACAGCAGGATCCTGCTGTTTTTTTATTTGATTAATTCTGCTTCAAACATTTCTGTAAAGTAACCCAGAATTTTACGTTTAACTTCTTCTTCGTCTACTCTTTCCACGCCGAGTTCCACATTCAGTGAAGCAACTGCCTTTCCTCTTATTCCGCAAGGAATAATGTTATCGAAATAGCCGAGATCGGAATTGACGTTCAATGCAAAACCGTGCATCGTTACCCAACGTGATGCTCTTACCCCCATGGCACATATCTTACGGGCAAAGGGTGTTCCCACATCAAGCCATACACCGGTTTCTCCTTCGCTTCGCATTCCTTTGAGGCCGTAATCTGCCAAAACCTTTATGATAACCTCTTCAAGAAACCGCAGGTATTTATGAATATCGGTAAAGAAGTTGTCTAAATCAAGAATTGGATATCCTACGATTTGTCCCGGACCGTGGTAGGTTATATCCCCACCGCGGTTGATTTTATAAAATGTTGCATTCTTTTCTTCCAACTGCTGTTCATTAAGCAGCAAATTCTCCAGATGTCCACTCTTTCCAAGAGTATACACATGGGGATGTTCCACAAACAAAAAGTAATTATCCGTTTCTTTTGCAGCTGCCTCGTTTTTTCTGTTTTCCGATTTCGCATTCAATATGCCCTGAAACAACGTTTCCTGATAATCCCAGGTTTCTTTATAATCTTTCAGACCCAAGTCCTGCACCTGTACCCTTTTATTCATCTTGTTTTGAATTTATACAAATTTACGAAATTTAAAGAACCCGGTTAAAAATTCCACAAAGAAATCATTTCAGCAATTTAAAAAATAATTACTTTTGCAGATTAATTAAAATAATTATAAATTTTATGCAACTTTCAGAACAAGAAATCATCAGAAGAGAGAAATTGGGCAAGTTAAGAGCACTTGGCATCAATCCATATCCAGCAAATTTGTTTCCGGTAGACCATACATCGAAGCAGATAAAGGACGCTTTTGAAGAAGGGAAGAAGGTTGTTGTTGCAGGAAGGCTCATGAGCGTGCGCGACCAAGGAAAAGCAAGTTTCGCTGAAATCCAGGATCACGACGGCCGCATACAGCTTTATCTGAACCGCGATATGATGTGTCCCGACGAAGACAAAACCCTATACAACACGGTATTTAAAAAACTGACTGATTTAGGAGATTTTATCGGAATCGAAGGGGAACTTTTCACAACAAACGTTGGTGCGAAATGCATCCGCGTTGAGAAGTTCTTTATGCTGTCTAAAACGTTACGACCTCTTCCGCTCCCTAAAACAGACGAGCAGGGAAACGTATTCGATGCCTTTACCGATCCTGAACTGCGTTACCGCATGCGTTATGTTGACTTAGTAGTAAACCCGCTAAACAAAGACATCTTCATTAAACGCACTAAACTTTTCAATGCCATGCGTTCGTTTTTTAACGACCGCGGCTATATGGAGGTAGAAACACCGGTATTGCAATCGATTCCGGGTGGCGCAGCGGCACGTCCGTTTATTACGCACCACAATGCACTTGACATTCCTTTATACCTGAGAATTGCGAATGAACTTTATCTGAAACGCCTTATAGTAGGTGGTTTTGAAGGTGTATACGAGTTTTCAAAAAACTTCCGTAACGAGGGAATGGACCGCACTCACAATCCGGAATTTACGGCAATGGAAATTTATGTAGCCTATAAAGACTACAACTGGATGATGGATTTTACCGAACAGTTGCTCGAAAGCTGCGCCATAGCGGTGAACGGAACTACGACCTCAACATTCGGCGAACATACTATTGATTTCAAAGCTCCTTACAAACGCGTTACAATGCGTCAGGCCATTATTGACTTTACCGGCTTTGACATAGCAGGTAAAACAGAGGATGAAATCCGTACTGCAGCACTAAACATGGGCATCGCAGTTAATGAAACGATGGGTAAAGGGAAACTTATTGATGAGATTTTCGGAGAAAAATGCGAAGGGAACTACATACAGCCAACGTTTATTACCGATTACCCTAAAGAGATGTCCCCGTTAACGAAGGAGCACCGTGACAATCCGGAACTTACCGAGCGTTTCGAACTTATGGTTTGCGGAAAAGAAATTGCAAATGCCTATTCAGAGCTCAACGATCCTATTGATCAACGTGAACGTTTTGAAGAGCAGTTAAAATTATCCGAAAAAGGAGATGATGAGGCCATGTTTATCGATCAGGATTTCCTTCGTGCATTAGAATACGGAATGCCGCCTACTTCAGGGCTTGGTATCGGGATGGACCGTTTAATCATGTTCCTGACAAACAATCCTTCTATACAGGAAGTCTTATTTTTCCCTCAGATGCGACCGGAAAAGGCAACTCCTGAATTCGAGCTTACAGAGGATGAAAAAAACATTATTACCATTCTGGAAAAGAATGCGAACAAACTGCAGTTAACTTCTTTGAAAGAATCTGCTGCTCTCAGCGGCAAAAAATGGGATAAGGCAATGAAGTCCCTTGCTTCGTATAATCTTACAAAGGTTGAAACCGAAAACGAGGAAAAATGGGTTTCCTATATCGGTTAAAATAGATATGACAAATAAAAAAAGGTTCCGTTAAAAACGGAACCTTTTTTATTTGTTCATGATATTAAATGCTTACCAGCTTCCTCCTGCTCCTCCTCCCGAGAATCCGCCGCCGCCGAAACCGCCACCGAAACCTCCGCCAGAGCCACCTCCGAAACCTCCGCCGCCGAAGAGACCTCCACCGCGCCCCATCCGGCTCAATATGATGATATCACCAAGATCGGGACCTCCTCCGCGACCGCGGTTATTTCCTTTTCCTCCTCCCATTTTACTCGCGATGATTAAGATGACAATCACAATAAGGATTACCAGAAATGCAGGTATTCCTTCACCCGAATTCTCAACACGCGTTCCCTTGTATGTACCCGAAAAAAGCTCCATAAGCTTGTCGGTCCCCTTGTCAAGTCCGGCGTAATAATTTCCTTTCTTAAACTCAGGTATTATATTGTTTCTGATAATTTCCCCGTTTATACCTGCCGTAAGCAAATGTTCCAGGCCGTATCCCGGGGATATCCAGATTTTACGTTCTTTTTCAGCCAGCAGGATAAACACCCCGTTATCTTCTTTCGCCTGGCCTATCCCCCATTTCTGTGCCCATTTTGGAGCAAGCATTCCTTCGTATTCTCCTTCCAGACTCGGAATAATCGCCACCACAATCTGGGTAGAGGTCGTGTCGGCATAGTGAATAAGCTTACTTTCCAACTGTTGTTTTTCAACCGGGGAAAGCAACGATGCATAATCATACACGCTTGTTTGTTCACTTTTGGAAGGTTTTTCGGGTATATTGAACTGCGCCAGTACCCATAAAGGAAGAAAAAGCAGCAGTAACGTTGTTATTTTTTTTATTAAATTCATCAGCCTCTCGAAATTTCGTTAGGTAATTCATTGGCATCTTCTGTACCGTTATACGGAAAAAACTGCTTAAGCTGTTTTCCCGTATGGAGAACACCTGCTATCAGACCTTCTTTAAACCTGTTTTCTTTAAAATATTTTACGACAAGCTCTTTGGTACTCTCCCAAAAATCATAAGGAACTGCACGGTCAATCCCGTCATCGCCAATAATGGCAAGATGCCGGTCCTGAACCCCTACATAAAACAAAACGCCGTTTCGGGCGCTTGTTTTATGCATCTGCAACATCTTAAATACTTCTCGGGCACGATCAAGGACAGGCAGATCGCTGTGATCTTCAATATGCACGCGTATCTCACCGGACGTTTCCTTCTCGGCTCTTACTATTGCATCCACGATTTCCTGTTCCTCCGCATCGCTTAAAAAATCTTCTGTTAAAGACATGATATTAGAATTTTACCTCCGGAGCTTTTTCAGCACCAGCATCTGCTTTAAAGAATGGTTTTTCAGGATATCCGCTAAGGAAGATCTTATTTGGAAATCTCAATACGTAGTTATTGTATACCTGCACCGATTCATTAAAACGCGTTCTTGCCGTAAGAATCTGATTTTCTGTAGAAGCAAGCTCGTCCTGTAATTTTAAAAAATTCTGATTGGTTTTAAGATCAGGATATTTCTCCACAGTTACCAATAATCTACCTAAAGCGCTTGAAACACCAGACTGCGCCTGTTGGAATTCGGCCAGTTTTTCCGGTGTCATATTTGTAGGGTCAATAGTAGTTTGGGTAGCCTTGGCACGGGCGTTGATTACCGCTTCAAGTGTAGACTTTTCAAAATCTGCCGCTCCTTTTACGGTATTTACAAGATTGCCAATAAGGTCATTTCTTCGTTGGTATGCCCCTTGTACATCGGCCCATGTTTTATCGGTTTCCTGTTTATGCCCGAGCGCCCCGTTCTGATAGTTCATCGACAGTAAAAAGTAACCGCCTACCAACACAACCAACACAATAATCAAAGGAAGTAATTTTTTCATAAATTTTTAATTAGATTTCGTTTTTAATAATTAACAACTGTTTTTTTATAAGCTGCAGTTTTTCAATAATTTCAATCATGTCCAGCGGCTGCTTTTTACTGTTTTTAAGAAAATCCCTAGCACCGTCAAGCGTAAATCCTTTTTCCTTGACCAAATGGTAAATCGTTTTCAGGTTTTTAAGGTCCTCAGGGGTAAACATACGGTTCCCTTTTGCATTTTTTTTAGGTTTCAGTATGTCGAACTCTTTTTCCCAGAAACGGATCAACGAAGTGTTTACCTGAAATGCCTTTGCAATTTCCCCTATACTGTAATATCTCTTTTCCGGCAACTCAATCTGCATTACATCCAAATTTTAGCTTTATGCTAATATACAATTTTTCTCCATAGTTTCATCAAGGCTAAAAAGTTCATTACATTGGGTATAAATAGCGTAAAAATCCTTATTTTTGCCACGCATCTTGCACCGTGTGTAAAGTGCTAATTTTGAACGGTTCATAATTTTAATATATCGAATGAAATCACAAGACATCAGAAAACAGTTTCTGCAATTTTTTGAAAACAAGGGGCATTTAATCGTTCCTTCGGCACCCATCGTCCTTAAAGACGACCCTACCTTAATGTTCAACAACTCGGGAATGGCCCAGTTTAAGGAATATTTTTTAGGAAACGCCACCCCAAAAAGCAAAAGGATTGCCGATACCCAAAAATGTCTGCGTGTTTCGGGAAAACATAACGACCTGGAAGATGTAGGATTCGACACCTATCACCACACCATGTTTGAAATGTTAGGAAACTGGTCATTTGGAGATTATTTCAAAAAAGAAGCCATTGCATGGGCATGGGAATTTCTTACGGAAGTACTGAAGATTGACAAGAACCGTTTATACGTTTCGGTATTTGAAGGAAACGAGGCAGAAAATGTACCTTTTGACCAGGAAGCTTTTGATTTATGGAAGCAGTATGTGGCAGAAGACCGTATTATACTAGGGAATAAAAAAGACAACTTTTGGGAAATGGGGGATCAGGGACCTTGCGGACCTTGCTCTGAGATTCACGTTGACCTTCGCCCGGATGCAGAACGTGAAGCAGTACCAGGCAGAAGCCTTGTAAACGCTGATCATCCGCAGGTTGTAGAGATCTGGAACAACGTATTCATGGAATTCAACCGAAAAGCAGACGGTTCGCTTGAAAAACTCCCTGCCAAACATGTAGATACCGGTATGGGATTTGAACGTCTGTGTATGGCTATGCAGAATGTCACTTCCAATTACGACACCGACGTATTCACGCCTCTTATCTCGAAAGTAGAGGAAATTACAGGTTTAAAATACACGGACAATACCGTTACGGATATTTCCGAGCAACAGAACAAAACCAACATTGCCATACGCGTGATCGTAGACCACGTGCGCGCGGTAGCTTTCGCCATTGCTGACGGACAACTGCCATCGAACAACGGGGCCGGGTATGTAATCCGCCGTATTCTCCGCAGAGCCATCCGCTACGGATTCACCTTCCTTAATACAAAAGAACCTTTTATTTTTGAGCTGGTAGATGTACTATCTGTTCAAATGGGAGCTTTTTTCCCTGAGATTCTGACGCAGAAAGAACTTGTTAAAAACGTAATAAAGGAAGAAGAAGCTTCTTTTTTAAGAACCCTGGATCAGGGACTGCACCTTCTGGATTCTGTAATTGAAAAAGCAGAAGGAAACATAATTGACGGAGGAAAAGCTTTTGAGCTATACGACACCTTCGGTTTCCCGATTGACCTTACAGCGCTTATCCTGCGCGAAAAAGGATATGAACTCGACGAAGCTGGTTTTAATGGAGCAATGAAAGCTCAAAAAGACCGTTCACGTGCAGCTTCAGAAGTTTCAAAAGACGACTGGAACGTATTAACAGACGGCAATATCGAAACCTTTACCGGTTACGACCAAACCGAAAACGAGGTTAAAATTACACGTATACGCAAAATAGAATCCAAAAAAGACGGTACCCTATATCAGATTGTACTGGACCATACTCCATTTTATCCGGAAGGAGGAGGACAGGTCGGAGATAAAGGCACACTGGTATCGGCTAACGAATCGATCGAAATAATCGATACCAAAAAGGAGAACAACCTTATTCTGCACTTTACGAAACAGCTTCCTGAAAATATTGAAGCTACTTTCGTTGCAAGGGTTAATACCGATTTAAGAAACCGGACATCTAAAAACCATTCTGCGACACATTTACTGCACCAGGCTTTACGTACGGTTTTGGGAACACATGTGGAACAAAAAGGATCGCTTGTAGCTCCGGATTACCTTAGATTCGACTTCTCGCATTTTGCAAAGGTTACCGATACGGAACTGCAGCAGGTAGAAGATTTCGTAAATGCCCGTATAGCAGAGCAGCTGCCTTTAATTGAACGCAGATCCATACCTTTTAAACAGGCTGTTGAAGAAGGTGCCATGGCTTTGTTCGGGGAGAAATACGGTGACGAGGTACGTGCAATACGATTTGGAAATTCAATGGAATTGTGCGGGGGGATCCACGTAGCCAATACGGCCGACATCTGGTCGTTCAAGATTGTATCGGAAAGTGCTGTAGCTGCAGGGGTACGCCGAATCGAAGCTATTACAGGAGACGCTGTACGTAATTTCTTCCACAACCAGGAAAACCTTCTTAAAGAAATCCGTGAAACCTTGAAAAATCCGCAGGATACACTAAAGGCCGTTCATTCTATTCAGGAGGAGAACAATAAACTCAAGAAACAGCTTGAACAGCTTCTCAGAGAAAAAGCGAAAGGAATGAAAACAACGTTACTGAATGAGGTTATTGAAATAAACGGGGTACGTTTTCTTGCTAAACAGGTTGATCTTGATGCTACAGGTGCTAAAGATCTTGCTTATGAAATAGGAAGTACCGCAGATAATTTCTTTATTGTTTTCGGAACAGTTACAGAGGGTAAACCGATGCTTACAACATATGTTTCCAAAGAAATCGTGGAAAGCAAAGGTTTAAATGCCGGGCAGATTGTCCGCGAACTTGGGAAGTACATCCAGGGCGGCGGCGGCGGTCAGGCCTTCTTTGCAACAGCAGGAGGCAAGAACGCAGAAGGGTTATCCGAAGCCTTACTGCGCGCAAAAGACTTTCTTAAATAATCACAGCATATCCTAAGCCCCGATAAATATCGGGGCTTATTTTTTGTCTTTTTATACAAAATCCCTTAACTTCATATAAAAAATGTTATGAGATATGTTGTTATTGTAGCCTACCGTGTGTTCCCTGACAAAAGGGAAGCTTTTTTCGACCTTGTCCGTAAGGAAGCGGATGCATTAGTTCAAAACGAACTCGGCACCCTCCATGTGACCAGTATGATTGACCGTGTGGATCCCAATAAGTTCCTTAACCTGAAAATATTTGAATCGCAGGAGGCTCATGAAACCCATAAGGGAGGAGAAATACTTAAAGCTTTTTTAACCGAGGCCGACTCCCTTATTACCGAAGGCCCCAATATCATTTTTGAAGGCTATCATATGTATTCGTGTGACGATTATACGATTGAACAGAAATCAGGGAATGATTTATCGGAATATTTCAGACGATAAGGTACTTTTGTAAAAAAATTAAGATGCAGTTACAAACCATCGTTCCCATAGATCACCTACCTGAAAAAATAACCTACGATTCCCGTATTGTTTCTCTGGGCAGCTGCTTTGCTGTTCATATGGCGCAAAAACTATCTGGCTTCCAGTTTCGCAACAGCGTAAATCCGTTGGGCACCCTGTTTCATCCGAAAGCATTGGAGCGACTGTTTGAGTTCTGTGTTGAAAACAGGGAATTTTCGGAAAAAGATGTTTTTCTACATAACGGAATCTGGAGCTGTTTCGATGCCCACTCCGACCTTAACGACCTTGATCAGGAAAGCATCATCAACAGGCTAAACCTCAAGGTTTCAAGATTTCGGGACGAACTTGAGCACGCAACCCACCTAATTCTGACGCTTGGTACAGCCTGGGTATACCGTCACACAACTTCCGGAGAGCTTGTTGCCAACTGCCATAAGGTACCGCAGAAGCACTTTGTGAAAGAGTTGCTTCCGATACCCGAAATCGTAAAATCACTGGATAAGATCCGCAGCCTCATCGGCAAGATCAACCCCGGCATTAAATGCATTTATACCATATCACCGGTACGTCACATCAAAGATGGTTTTTCCGAAAATCAGCGAAGCAAAGCCCATCTTATTGCAGCCCTACATGAACATCTTGAACAGGATTCCGGCTATTATTTCCCCTCTTATGAACTTGTTATGGACGAAATGCGCGACTATCGTTTTTTTGCACAGGATATGTTGCATCCTAACACGCAGGCTATTGATTATATATGGGAAAGATTTACAGCATCTTGTATAGACCCGGTTGTTTTCAATACCATGAAGCTAGTCGATGAAGTGCAAAGGGGGCTTTCGCACCGTCCGTTTAATCCCTATTCAGATGCTCACGAAAAATTTCTTGAACATCTGGCCCGAAAAATCGACCAATTACTAGAAGACCATCCTTTTATGAATTTCCGATGATTATGAAACGAACCTTTATTTTAGCATTTCTCTCCTTATTTACAGGAGCTCTCCTGATGTTTTTCATTATGAATAAAACGCGTGCAGATCGTGAAGTACTGCCCGACACCGAGCTTATTCAACAGCAGATGAAGAACGTAAGTAAGCTTGTGGTAAACGAAGCCAAAATTTCGCAAATTTACAATTATAAGGATCAAAAGTCCTTTATGAACATTATGACCTTCGACAAAAAGGCTTTGGTTGTAGTAAATGCCGATATTCAAATCTTGTACGACCTTTCGAAGCTTACCTATATAGTAGACGAAACGAACAAAACCGTTAGGATTACGTATATTCCAAAGGAGGAAATCACCATTAACCCCGATATTAAGATTTACGATGTGGAGGCATCACGGTTCAATGCTTTTGAAGGAAGTGATTACAACGCAATACAGGAAAGCGTTAAAAAGCAGTTCCGAGAAAAGATTCTTAAATCAAAGATTGAGCAAAACGCTAAAAACCGGCTCGTAAGCGAACTCGGCAAGTTTCTTGTGGTTACGCAATCACTAGGATGGACACTGCAATACCAGGAAAACACAATCTCGGATCCATCAGATTTTGGGACGTTAATAGGCCTGTGACACTTCATTCCAATAAGCAAACAAAAGCAAATATGCCCGCACAAAGGACGCTTATTTTCAGACATCCGCAATAAAATAAAAATAATTCTTGTTAATTTTTTAACACTAATCATTTTTTTGACTATTTTAGTCTCCTTAATTATAAACATTTAAAATCAAGTTACATATGAAAATGTATAAATTACTCTTTTTCTTTTTAGCATTAATCACTTTAAATTCATGCGTGGAGTACGTAGATAACGGTGTGAAGCCGGAAAACGGAGAAACGCCTGAAGAGAAAAAATTAGTTGCGACATTAAAAGAAACCACAGCCAAATATGTGGGAGACAGGTTCGAATTTGAAGCCAAACTCAACGGAATAGACGTGACTTCAACAACCAAATTCACAGTAAACGGTACTGATACAAAAGGTAGTTATTACGTACCTTTTAAAGAAGGCTCACACTCTGTTATCGCTACTATGGACAACTTGACAGCTACCTTCAAATTTACTGTTTTAGCCAAAGAAGAAGAACCGGAACCAGAAGAAGGCAACCGCATTGAATACGCAGGAAAATCATATCCGGTTTCAACAAACCTTTGGCTCCTTTATTTTACATCTGACGGAAAAAACATTGCTACTCAAAACATTAATGGTGTTCCACATACTGTATGGTTAATGTATACAGGAGATAATAGTGATCCGGACAAAGCAAAGAATTTCATGCTTCTTCAGGTTTTCGTTCCTGCTAAAAAGTTGCCGAATGGCGAATATAATCTTGCTTTCCCTAACGAATCAGCTGCATCTCCTATCGTACATAATCAAGGAAATGTTTTTATTGGAGGTACTGAAGTTTTCAAAACCAAAAATGTTGCCTTTACATTTGCAGCAACAGGAAATACAACTCCTGCAGATTTAGATGCCGACTTCCCATGGTCTGCCAAATCGAACTATACTGCTTTGGCAACAGGTGAGGCAAATGGTAATTCTGCAGAATTATTCTGGAATGGAGATCACACTATTACTGGAACATTAGCAGGTGCATCCAAAGGTGTAAACACACTAAGCTTTAAACCTATTAATAGTAATAAAACTCAGTTCAAAAATTTCAAAATCGTGAAATAGTTTAAAAAGCCTCTCAATTGAGAGGCTTTTTTTTTTAATTAAAAAAACTCACAGCAATACTGTGAGTTTTCTTTTATACACTATCAGTAATAGACTTTATACAGGTTATGATGAAATAATTAAAATGTTATGATATAATAGAAATAACGAGAATAATAAGTTTTACACTCACGTATTTTATAAAGTCAAGATCAATATCCCGTAATCAGTCCGCATTTCAACAAAGCATTATATACTTTTTCTCATAATCAACATTACTTTTACATCACAATCAAAAAAATGTCTAATATAAACTTTCAGCATATTCTGGTAGTTAGTCGATGATATTTAAAATATCCTAAAAAACTTTACTTTATAAAAAAAGCTTCAGACATATCTGAAGCTTTTTTCTAGTAGCGGGAACTGGACTCGAACCAGTGACCTTCGGGTTATGAGCCCGACGAGC
>JBEBOB010000031.1:0-28992 GCA_040396655.1 Flavobacterium sp.
CTCCAACCGTTTTATTTTCTGCTATACAATACGCCTGGTCGGAAGCTGAAGGAGCAGAAGGCAATGGTTTGGTCATGATATAAAAAGGCCGGCGCAAACTTTCGCAGGTTCCCACCGTCTGACTTGCATAATATAAAGTCTGATCTGATATTAGTGTAGTTGGAGACAATTCCGTGGCAGTCGTTTCATCAGCAAACCATTTTATATTCGATCCCGTAACTGTGAGGCCTCCGGCTACAGAACCGTCGCAAACCGAAATAGTTTCTACCTTTTTATAACTCATTGCCATGATGTTCGCAGCACCGGAAGCAGAATTATAAAAACTTACAGAACCGATTGTTTTGGAATAATTGGCAGGATCAAGCTGTAAGGATAACTTATAGAATCTTGGATTGGTACTATCGTTCTCAATATTATTTCCCCAAATCCTTCCTAATCCCATAATTTCATAATTTGCTCCGTGAAACCAATCCTGAAGATTAAGCCCTGAAAAAACCTGAAACGTTCCATCGGTAAAATAAACCTTGATTTCAAGGACAGAATTTCCGCTACCCGATGCTCCGAGCGCGTACAAAGTATGTACATTTGATATATTGGACGCTGCAATGAGTGTATCGGTCACCGACGGCATAACCTTTAAACTGTTTTTTGCATCATAAGGCTGTAGCTTAAACAGGAGTCCCGGTATCGTTTCACTTGCTACCAGCCTGTTTTTAGGCAGGTAGCGTACCGAAGTATATGTGTTAAGTTGTGTAGTTTCAGATGTAAGATATCCTGAACTAATATCGAAAAGGCCTGAAACGGAGGTAATATCATTTCCGTCATAAACAACGTCGGTATTATATCCTGTAAAATTACCCGTTTCATATACCGTTCCGGTTACACCCATATAAGGTGCTTCCAGATCGTTAATCACAACATTTACCTGAGTCCGGGCGGTACTTTCGCATCCTCCTGCCAGCTCTGCCGCATAATAAGTTCCCGTCGTCAAAACCGTATGTTCTAGCAATGGTTTGCCGCCCGTAGGCATATCGTACCAAATTATTGAAGAACCTGCAGGTATTGCCAGATCTTTTATACGCGCGTAATTACAAAAAGTTTGCGGACTCGTCATAACCGGGGCTGCTGTTACGGTATCAGTGATCATAACAGATGCTGTCGCAATACAGTTATTAGCATCTGTAACCTTAACAGTATAAATCCCCGCCTTTAAATTCTGTGCGGTAGCGGTTATTTGTACCGGACTTGTATTCCAGGAATAGCTATAAGATCCTACTGCTCCCGTAACAAAAGCAGTTGCCGATCCTGCAGCACCTCCTACACATCCGGCATCCGTTTTAGAAGCTATCATAACTCCCAAACTGCAATTATTCGCAACAATATTTGAATCTTTTACCCATGTAAAAGCATCTAAACGGCCGTAATGAAAGTCTCCGCCTAAGGTAATCTGCAATTCATCTATTACGATATTTGAATAATTCACTCCGTTTAAGTTCGTCAGATCAATAAGAGTAAACCCGTTTGTTGAAGAAGTTGAAGTTGTAAAACCATTGACTTTCATTTGAACAAATTTTACACTCCCGCTAAGCTTCCCGGTTATTGTGAGGGTACCGTTGGTTGCGATTGACTGATCTGCTTTCCCCAGATACATCCAGAATTTGCTGACTTTAAACAAATTTGAGGTTGTCTTTATACTGAATGAAGCTGACGGCCCAATATTGTTTACGTTATCAACAAAACTATTATCAGGTACTGTTCCGTTCCATCCTTTTCCGGCATCATTATGCACCCGAAACGATCCCGGCAAAAGATTAAATATAACGCCGTTATCCGTAAAATTTGCACTGGAATTTGATTCTGTTTCAAAGGATTCCGTACTTGTCTGCGCCATAAGCAATGGGATCCAAAACAAAAACAGGAAAATTGCATAGTAAAATTTCTTCATAAGGTTTGTGTTAGATTATCTGATAAAAGCTGCAAAAATAGAAATAAAACCATCTGTCCCTGATCATACCGGGACTTAATTCAATAAATCATTTCAAATTTAGATCAAAGCTTTAGGTTGAATACCCGTAAAAACACCTGTTTTCTTAAATGGGTAATTCTACTTATACCGGAAACACGTATCTTTACAAAGTCTTTCCTGCGCTCCTATCCCAAAACTGCATTGTTAAATTCAGTTTCCTGTTAAAGCACTTTGTACTATGAATTCCGAAGTCTTTTTATTTTTAAATAGCAGATTATGAATACATAGTTCAGGACGAACCACCAACCAAAAGAGAAGAAGGGTCATCCACATCTAATTCTCCAACTTTTTACTGCCTGATTCCTTAGGCTGGTCCGAATTAATAAACCTTAATGATCGTTTAATATGATAGCACTCCCAAAAAATTTCTATGTCCTTACCGGCGGTCCCGGTGCAGGAAAAACAACCCTGCTTAATTCATTAAATGCGCAAGGTTTTACAACTGTTCCCGAAGAGGCGAGAAAAATCATACAGCAGCAAATGGCTGTTGACGGGGTCGGGCTTCCCTGGAAAGATAAGGAAGCCTATGCGGAATTAATGTTGAACGCTTCTATAGAAACCTATACAAAACACCGTTTAAACAATAGTGAAGATACGGTCTTTTTTGATCGCGGCATACTTGATACTGTTTGTTATATGAAGATGGAAAACATACCCGTTACTCCTGCTACCGAGAATCTTATAAAACAGCATCCTTATAATAAAAACGTATTCCTGCTGCCTCCATGGCAGGAAATTTATACGAAAGATACCGAGCGAAGGCAAACATGGAAAGAAGCTTTGTTTACTTATGAAAAAATGAAGGAAACTTATTCTGAATACGGGTATCATATTGTAGAGGTTCCCAAAGCTTCGGCGGCTCAAAGGACTCTGTTTGTAAACAATTTTATCAAAAGCAGCCTGCTTTAATGTTAAAGAATTTAGAAAACCTCATCACATCTCCGTGTTTTTTCTATTTTTGTAACATGTTTAAAAAGTTTCAAATAGTATTAATTACCGTCGTAAGCCTGTTTCTGATGCTTCATCAGTCTTACGCACAGTACCCTGTAAATACTGTTTCCGAAACCGGTAAATGCTGTTCCGTTTCTCATAAAAAGGAGAACTGTTGCGAAAAGCCTTCTTCAAAAACAACGTCGTGTAAAGCCAAAAACTGTTGTTCGTATACCATTTCGGCCTCTCCGGCCATTATGGAACCTCACTTAAACTTTACCATTGTAACAACTGCTTTTTCTCAGCAAAAGATCAGCAATACTGCACCGCTTTTTTTCACATCACCCCTTTATAGCATTTGGCAGCCTCCCAAAATACGTTTAAATTTATAGTAGTATAGCCCTTATTATGTCTTTTTGAAAGTGAAAAGGCATAGGAAATTGTATCATTTAAATTTAAACAGTATGAATTTTTTATATTTATTGATGATGGGAAGCAGCTTTTTCCTGTCGTCTGCTAACGGTAATGCCCAAAAATCAATCAAAAATGCAGAAAACCGCCAGGTTTCAGTTAAAGGCAGCTGCCCGGAGGCCAAACAGTTAATAGAAAAGGCCGGAAACCTCAAACATACGGCATCGGTTCATTTCGATCCGGCACATCAAACAGCCCATATTACCTATGACAGCACTAAAACCTCATCAGATGAAATCCTGAAAAGGATTGCGCTCGCCGGTTTTGATAACGAAGCGTATTTTGCTCCTGACGATGCTTTTGAAAATCTCGGTGAAGCCTGTCGCTATACACGGGATAAAGCAGCTGCCATTCCTAAAGAAGATAATGTTCATACATTGGACCACCACATGGCTACTGAACAAAAGCACAATGAATTACAGCCCGTATTCGACGCTTATTTTGGATTGAAGGATGCATTCGTACAGAGCAATGCTTCCGGAATTCAGCAATATACAGCTTCATTAAACAAAGCCTTTAAGGCTGTAGAAATGGGGAAACTATCGCATGAAGCTCATACCGTATGGATGCAGAAATCAGAGCAGCTCATTGCCTTGACGAAACAGCTTACAGCCGAAAAAAATATGGATAAACAGCGTAAAACCTTTGCTACTATCTCTCAGGAGCTTTATGCATTGGCGAAAGTGGCAAAACTGGGCGATAACATTTATTACCAGACCTGCCCCATGTTTAACGGGGGGTCTCAATGGCTCAGTAAAGAAGAAAGCATCAAAAATCCTTTTTACGGCAGCAAAATGCTGAGTTGCGGAAGCACGCTTGAAACAATAAAGAAGTAAGTCCATGAACATTGCACAACTCATTAGATTAGGCAGCCTGTTCATTGTCGGCTTTTACATGATGCAGGCAGGTTATGCCCAAAAACGCGTTACCTATGACCTGTATGTGCGCGACACACTGGTACAATATGCCGGAAAAACCAAAAGAGCCATTGCCGTAAACGGCCAGATTCCCATGCCTACCCTTGAATTTACGCAGGGCGATACCGCTGTGATACGCGTGCATAACGAACTCAGGGAAGATACATCCCTGCACTGGCACGGGTTATGGCTTCCAAACAAGGAAGACGGGGTACCAATGCTTACGCAGATGCCCATTGCCCCAGGCACCACGCATACTTATACTTTTCCCATTATCCAGAATGGAACCCATTGGTACCACAGTCATTCCGGTTATCAGGAACAAATCGGGATGTATGGCTCTATGGTGCTGAAAAAACGTCCTGACGATCCGGGCTTCCGTAAAGGAATCGATGATCTGCCCGAAATTCCCGTCATGCTTAGTGAATGGACCAATTTAAATCCTGCTAACGTTCAGCGTATGCTGCACAATGCAAATGATTGGGCCGGCATTAAAAAAGGGTCTACACAAAGCTATGCAGAAGCTATACGGCAAGGACACTTTAAAACAAAGCTCACAAACGAGTGGAAACGAATGCTTGCAATGGATGTAAGTGATGTTTACTACGATAAATTCCTCATAAACGGAGCTCCTGAATCCCAATTGCAACAGTTCAAGGCAGGCGATAAAGTAAGGCTGCGTATTTCAAACGGAGGAGCGTCGTCGTATTTCTGGATCCGGTATGCAGGAGGAAAGATGAAGGTGGTAGCCAACGACGGAAACGATGTGGAACCTGTAGAAGTCGACCGCTTCATTATTGGTGTATCGGAAACATACGATGTTGTTGTGACCATTCCCCGGGAAGGCCTGTCATACGAACTGCAGGCAACACCTGAGGATCGTACCGGCGCCGCTTCCCTGTTTATAGGATCTGGTAAAAAACAACTTATAAGCCCGCTTCCGCGGCTGAACTATTTTGAAGGTATGAAAATGATGAACGATATGATGAACATGGACGGTACCATGAACGACATGGGGATGCAGATGAGCCTTCAACAGATGGATATGAATACGGTAATGTATCCCGAAATAACAGGCGAAAAACAAACACGCACAAAAAAACAGCCCCATACTTCAGAGAAAACATCGCCGGAACACCAAAGCCATGATCATACAGCTTCACCTGCAGCGCCTGTAACACTTAATTACGGTATGCTCAGATCTCCTGAAAACACCGAACTTCCAAAAGAGGCTCCGGTAAAGGAAATCCGATTCGAACTGACGGGAAATATGAACCGTTATGTATGGAGCATGGATAATAAGGTGATGTCGGAAACGGATAAAATACCTGTTAAAAAAGGCGAAATTCTACGCATTACGCTTTATAACAATTCCATGATGCGGCATCCCATGCACCTGCACGGTTTCGATTTCAGGGTCATCAATAAAAATGGTACGCATTCTCCCTTAAAAAACGTTCTCGATATTATGCCAATGGAGACCAATACGATTGAATTCCTGGCCAATACCGAAGGCGACTGGTTCTTTCACTGTCACATACTTTACCATATGATGGCCGGCATGAACCGTGTTTTTGAAGTAGGTGAATACGACAACCCGCTGCTTCCCAATAAGGAAAAAGCTTATAGGATGTTACAACGCGAAAGCAATATGACCCATTTTATGGTGCGTAACGATTTCGCTACAAACGGTAACGACGGGATGTTGATGCTGCAGAATGCCCGGTGGGCCATTACTTCTGAATGGAGCCTGGGATATACTCCCATGCACGGTTATGAGGTCGAGACGCATTTAGGCAGATATCTGGGCAGAAACCAATGGTTCCAGGTTTTTGTAGGATTCGACTGGAACAAACACAAAATGGATCATAACACGGTGGAAAAAACACTGTTCGGACAGAAGATCGACCGTGACAGCGGTCTGTTCAGTGCAGGTTTCGTATATAAACTTCCCATGCTTGTTGATTTTCAGGCAGAGGTGTACCATAACGGCCGGGTGCGGCTTCAGCTGATGCGGGAGGATATTCCGATATCAAAACGCCTTCGGGCCGGTTTTATGGTAAATACGGATAAAGAATATATGGGTGACCTAAGTTATGTGCTAAATAAAAATATGAGCATCCGTACACACTACGACAGCGATATGGGCTTCGGACTTGGACTGACCCTAATGTACTGATTTTAAAAAGCCCCTCCTACCATCTGGCAAAGGGGCTTTTTTTATGCCTTATTCTATTTTTTTAGTCATCACATACTGCATACCCCTTATTCCCCTGCATTGCCTGCCATCATACTTATACCCCACATGCTGGTAAAGTCTGAAAGCCGATGTGTTGTCCAAATTTACCGCAAGGACCAGTTCGTTCACACCGGTATAATTCCTCCTTACAAAGTCTTCTATGAGCTCCATGGCACGTTTCCCGTATCCGCGTCCCTGATAATCCGGATTCAGCGATAAAGACCGTACCAGAAGGGCTTCTGTATTCTCTGTAAGGTCCAGTTTGTCTTTACCGTAATCCAATACAAGAAAACCAACCGGAAACCCGTCTTTTAATATCGTTACAGGCCGTGCATGTGCATCTTCTCTCGGGCGGAGCCTTTCAAATACCGCCACCGGCAATGCCGTAAACGCCAGCTGTTCGGCAGGAAGCGTGTAGGCCGTTACCTCTTTTAAATGCAGCTCTTCAAAAAAGGCCAGCTCAATATCGTTGTTCATGAATGAAAATATTGTTTAAAAATATAAAAAAACGACTAAATTTTGAAGTCCTCACTTGCCTTTTATTTGCAAAAATCGATTATTTTAGCATATAAATTACACTATATCTCCTTTGTTTTACGATCTTAATTTACAATGATATGCTGGAATATTTCCCCTATTATTTAGGTATGATACTGCTCATCGTTTTCCTGATGATGCTGGGAAACAAAATAAAGGTTGCTTATCCTGTTCTTCTGGTACTGGCAGGTTTGGTCATAAGCCTCATTCCGGCAATCCCCGTAATGAAAATCGATCCTGAGCTCATCTTTATCATATTTCTGCCGCCTCTGCTGTACGAGGCTGCATGGAACACTTCCTGGAAGGAACTCTGGCACTGGCGCAGAATCATTTTTAGCTTTGCCTTCATAGTGGTCTTTTTAACGGCTATTTCCGTGGCCTTGGTAGCAAATTATTTTATTCCCGGGTTCTCTCTGGCTCTGGGATTCCTTTTGGGTGGAATCGTATCTCCGCCCGATGCGGTGAGTGCCAATGCCATACTCAAATTTGTAAAAGTACCCAAACGCATGTCGAGCATCCTGGAGGGAGAAAGTCTTTTGAATGATGCCTCCTCCCTTATCATCTTCCGGTTTGCCATGGTGGCGGTTGCTACAGGTCAGTTCATCTGGCAGGATGCCATTCTCGATTTCGGATGGATGGTTATAGGGGGAATTGCTATCGGACTTGCCATAGCCGTCGTTTTAAAGAAAACGCACAAATACCTTCCGACCGATGTAAACATGGACATCATCCTCACCCTTATAGCTCCGTACATCATGTACATTGTAGCGGAGCAAGTGCACAGTTCGGGTGTTTTGGCCGTTGTAAGCGGAGGTTTGTTCATGTCGTATTTCAGGCATACCTACCTCAGCAGTTCATCGCGCCTTCGTGCGGAAAATGTGTGGCAGAGCTTTGCCTTCCTGCTCAACGGGCTTGTTTTTATGCTCATAGGGCTCGACCTTCCTGAAATCACCCTTGGACTGGAATCCGAAGGAGTCAGCTTTTATACAGCGACAGGTTTTGGACTGCTTATAACGGCTGTGCTCATCATAGGCCGTATCCTGGCCTGCTACGGCGCTATCATCGTAACCCTTATCATGCGGAATTTCATCAATGTGGCCGACCGTAACAATCCGGGGTTAAAAGGCCCCCTTATATTGGGCTGGACGGGAATGCGGGGTGTGGTATCACTGGCTGCCGCTCTATCCATTCCCCTGACTCTTGAAGGAAACGTCCCGTTCCCCCACCGGAACCTCATCCTTTACATCACCTTTATTGTAATTCTTCTAACACTCGTGGTACAGGGCCTCACCCTTCCGTATTTAATAAAAAAAGTAGGCGTTATGGAATACCATGACCACTGGTCGGAAGAAGAAACCCATGCATTGCTCCGTACTTCCCTTGCCCGTGAATCGCTGGATTATCTTTCTCTGCGGCACCCTGAAGAATTTGCAACGGACGTGCATCTTAAAAAATTTGCGCAAAAATGGGAAGACCGTTCATCAAAAGAAGGTGAAAACATTGATGTTCCCGAACATATCCGGGCCATCTATATTCAGGTGCTCAACCACCAGCGGAGTTTCTTAATCGAAAAAAACAAAACGGAACAAAAACTGGATGAGGAAATCATCCGGCATTACCTACACCAGATCGACTTGGAAGAGGAACGGATTTTATACAGTAGATGACGACTTATCCGTATATAAAAAAAAGGGAAGTAAAAACCTCCCTTTTAACACTTACATGGATTTTTTCAAACCCATACACTTAACTAAAAACATTCAAAAAACTACTATCTTTAAAAATATTCGCTTTTTAACTTCGCTGCTCTCAAATGTTGAAAAACACTTTTTGAAACAGCTATTTTCTTTTTCATAATCATTTGTAAAGATTAAAACAAACCGCGTACCATTTTACAAACCGCCTGAAAATGGCACTTTTTTAAAGTTAAGTGCACCAAAGTTGTAGAAAATTGCTCTATAGATTGTAGACTTTTTTCTCAAAAAGGCTTCTAATTTAAACGCATTTTCGATTTATTCGCTCAGAGTATTTTATAATAATTAAGTACATTTGTAAAAACAATTTTCTGTATGCTTATAATTGGGATAGCGGGCGGTACCGGGAGCGGGAAAACAACGGTTGTACATCAGATTATGAATGAACTGCCGGAAACGGAGGTGGGCATTATTTCCCAGGATTCTTATTATAAGGCAAACGATAATCTTTCGATGGACGAACGTGCGCTCATTAATTTTGATCATCCAAGAGCTATTGATTTCGACCTGCTTTCCTCGCACCTTATGGCATTGAAGGAAGGCAGAAGCATCCATCAACCTGTATATTCATTTGTCCATCACAACAGGACAGACGATTATATACTCACACATCCGCGCAAAGTAATGATCGTTGAGGGCATTCTTATCCTCACAAACCCGGAATTAAGAAAACTGTTCGATATTAAGATATTTGTTCATGCTGATTCCGACGAACGGCTCATAAGAAGGCTGAAACGGGATATTTCGGAACGCGGACGCGACATGAACGAAGTGCTGAACCGTTATCAGACAACACTGAAACCTATGCACGAACAGTTTATTGAACCGTCAAAGGCTCATGCAGACATCATCATTCCCAACGATAAATACAACACCGTTGCCATTGACATTGTCAGAACCGTCATCAATAAAAAAATCAACGATTAGCCATGAAAGAAAAAATCGCAGCACTCCTGATCAAATATCCTTTCCTGAAATGGGTTACCAACCGTTTTGTGCTGGTAACGCTGTTTTTCGTATTATGGCTGCTGTTTTTTGATACTTATGCTTTTTATGACCACAGATCCATCGACAAGGAAATAAACAAGCTCGAAGAAAACAGGGATTATTACCAGCAGGAGATCGACAGTGACGATAAAAACATCCGCAAACTTTCCCGTAAAGAGGAAGTGGAGGGTTATGCCCGTCAGAAATATTATATGAAACGGGAAAATGAAGATATTTATATCATAGATTCTGATAAGGAATATCCGAACGATAAAGAGCAATAATATAAAATCTATACAACGACTATGTTATTCCAAGATTTTGAAAAAATAGGTTCTAAACAATGGAAGAATCTTATCCAGTACGAACTTAAGGGAGCCGATTATAACGACACCCTGGTTTGGGAAAGTTTAGAAGGCATCAAGGTAAAGCCATTTTACCATAACGACGAAGACCTCGTAACCAACGAAGTCATCACAACCAATACCGCCTTTAGCATTTTGCAGGAGATCTATGTACACGATTTCGAAAAATCCATACTAAGGGCAAACGAGCTGCTGAAGCGCGGAGCCGAAAGCATCCGGTTCATCATTCCTTCTGAAAATGTAGATACGGCGGCCCTGCTCAACAGCATTACGGCTCCTAAAGCCGTGTACCTTCAGTTGTTGTTCCTTGACGAGGCAGCCGTTATGAAGATAAACAGTGAAGCTGCAAAATTACCTTATGAAGTGTTTGTCCTTATCGACCCTGTCCACCATCTTTTATGGGACGGAAACTTTTTCAGAGACGGAGAAAGAGATTTTGCCATACTGAACAAAATAGAAAAAGCGGCGCTTAACATCAACTGGCTTACTGTAAACGCCTCTACATATCAGAATGCAGGTGCCAACATGGTACAACAACTGGCTTATACGCTTGCACATACAAACGAATACCTCAACAGGATACCGGGATTCAGTAAAAACATTACGGTAGAAACGGCTGTTGGCGGCAATTATTTTTTCGAAATTGCCAAACTACGTGCTTTAAGAATGCTTTTGAACACGCTTGCTGCCGAATACAGCAGCGACATCACGTTCCATCTCATTGCCAAACCCACACGCCGCAACAAAACCCTGTATGACTATAACGTAAACATGCTGCGTACCACTACGGAGTGTATGAGCGCCATCCTGGGTGGTGCCGATGCTGTAGAGAACCTCTCCTATGATGCCCTTTTTCATAAAACGAATGAATTCGGTGACCGTATAGCCCGCAACCAGCTGCTGATGTTAAAAGAAGAAAGTTATTTCGATAAAGTAGACAATCCTGCAGACGGAGCCTACTATATCGAAAACCTCACGCACCAGCTTGCAGAAAAGGCACTGGAACTGTTTAAGGATATTGAAAAGAACGGCGGCCTCATCACACAGCTGATCGAAGGTACCATTCAGCGTAAAATTACGGAGGCTGCTGCTAAAGAACAGCTGCTGTTCAACGAAGGAAAAGAGGTACTGCTTGGAACCAACAAATACCCGAACAAACAGGACCGTATGGCGCACGACCTGGAATTGTTCCCTTTTGTTAAACAAAATCCGCGTAAAACATTAATAACACCTGTCATAGAAAAACGTTTAGCAGAGGCTTTGGAACAAGAACGTCTTGAAGCAGAAAAAAACGCATAAGTCATGAGAAAAAACATTCAACATATACAGATTCCCGCAAAAAAAGAAGTTGCCGCAGTTGCTGAGGCTTCTTTCGAAACCGCCGAGGGTATTGAAATAAAAGAACGTTATTCGGCAGCAGACCTTGAAGGACTGGAGCAGATTGGATTTGCAGCAGGATTTGCCCCAAACCTGCGAGGCCCTTATGCTACGATGTATGTACGCCGTCCCTGGACCATCCGTCAGTACGCCGGTTTTTCCACTGCTGAAGAAAGCAACGCCTTTTACCGCAGAAACCTTGCTGCCGGACAAAAGGGGTTATCTGTAGCATTTGACCTTGCAACGCACCGCGGTTACGATTCAGACCATGAACGTGTAGTGGGCGACGTAGGAAAGGCAGGAGTTGCAATTGACTCTGTAGAAGATATGAAAATACTTTTCGACCAGATTCCGTTAAACGAAATGTCGGTTTCCATGACCATGAACGGAGCCGTTTTACCTATTATGGCCTTCTACATCGTAGCGGCAAAGGAGCAGGGTGTAGATGAAAAACTTCTTTCGGGTACCATTCAGAACGACATTCTAAAAGAGTTCATGGTTCGGAATACTTATATTTACCCGCCAACGCCCTCCATGAAAATTATTGCGGATATCTTTGACTATACAAGTAAAAGAATGCCTAAGTTCAATTCCATATCCATATCGGGCTACCATATGCAGGAAGCCGGGGCTACTGCCGATATTGAACTGGCATACACCATAGCAGACGGATTGGAGTATGTACGTACAGGGCTGGCAGCCGGAATGAAGGTCGATGAATTCGCCCCAAGGCTTTCCTTTTTCTGGGCTATCGGGATGAATCACTTTATGGAAATCGCTAAAATGCGTGCAGGCAGAATGATCTGGGCCAAACTGCTTAAACAGTTCAACCCGGATTCCGACAAATCGCTGGCACTTCGTACGCACTGCCAGACATCGGGCTGGAGCCTTACAGAACAGGATCCGTTCAACAATGTGGCCCGTACTGCTATTGAAGCTGCTGCTGCTGCGTTTGGCGGAACCCAGTCGCTTCATACCAATGCCCTGGACGAGGCTATTGCGCTTCCTACCGATTTTTCGGCACGTATTGCGCGAAATACCCAGATTTTCCTTCAGGAAGAAACAAAAATATGCAAAACCGTTGACCCTTGGGCCGGAAGTTATTACGTGGAAAGCCTTACTGCCGAAATTGCCGAAAAGGCGTGGAAACTCATTGAAGAAGTAGAATCATACGGCGGAATGACCAAAGCCATTGAAGCGGGTATTCCAAAAATGCGGATTGAAGAAGCGGCTGCACGCAAACAGGCCCGTATCGACTCTGAACAGGATACCATCGTAGGTGTTAACAAATACCGTTTGGAGAAAGAAGATCCTTTACAGATTCTCGAAGTAGACAACCAGGTGGTGCGCCAGCAGCAGATCGAACGCCTGAACAACATCAAAGCAACCCGAAACGCGCAAAAGGTTCAGGAATGTCTTAATAAATTAACGGAATCGGCACGCACAGGTGAAGGAAATTTATTAGCTTTGGCTGTAGATGCTGCCGAAAACCGTGCAACGCTCGGTGAGATATCCGATGCTCTGGAAGCCGTTTTCGGCCGTTACAAGGCTCAGATTAAAACCATAAGCGGCGTGTACAACAAAGAAATTAAAACAGACGAAAGTTTTGCCAAAGCAAAACAGCTTGCAGACGAGTTTGCCCGGATGGAAGGACGTCGTCCGCGCATCATGATTGCCAAAATGGGACAGGACGGACACGACCGCGGGGCCAAGGTCGTTGCTACAGGTTATGCAGATGTAGGTTTTGACGTGGATATGGGACCTTTGTTCCAGACCCCTGCCGAAGCCGCCAAACAGGCTGTTGAAAACGACGTACACGTTTTAGGTGTTTCTTCACTTGCCGCAGGTCATAAAACCCTTGTTCCGCAGGTTATTGAAGAATTAAAGAAATACGGACGGGAAGATATTATGGTCATCGTTGGAGGGGTTATCCCTGCACAGGACTACCAGTACCTGTTCGATGCAGGAGCCGTTGCCGTTTTCGGTCCCGGAACCCGGATTGCCGACGCCGCCATTACCATTTTAAACATCTTAATGGATACGGAATAAAAAAAACGCCAACCCAAAGGTTGGCATTTTTTTTATAAGATACTTCCAATAAAATGATCGTTTTCCATCGTTCTCCAAACTTCAATGTTGCTGATGTATTTGTCTTTATACGGAAGGCTTCTGCAGTTGAGCTGGATTTTCGAAACGCTGTTCATGTCTACAAGGAAATGGTTGTCTTCCCAGAAATAACAATACAGATCCGGTTCCTTCTTATTTTTCGGCGTAAATTTCCCGAAGACCTTCGTTCTGCCTTTTACATCCTGCTTCTGCAATACTTCGAACTTATCTTTTTCAAAATACGTACGTACCACAATTAAAGAATTTCCGTCTTTCTGGGCTATGGGTTTATAAGACTGTAAATAGAAATCCGTAGTAAGCTTCCCGTTTACAAACTTCGTAGCCGCATTAAATTCAAAAGCGAACATTTTTTCCTTATCGTTGAGATGGCGTCTGTCAAAATCCTTTGCCAGCAGCAGGATCTGATTCATTCCATTATAGAAATTATACGAAACCAGCAGCTCGTAATAATTAATCTTCTTACCTTCTTTATAGTAAAACCGCGGAAAAACCTGGTCTATAGTTCCTGTTATTATCATTTAGGTTGTGTTTCAAAAATACATACTGAAACGGGTTATCATATAAAGTACCGTTCCTGTTAACTGCAAATATAGCGATTCTGCAGGTATCTGTATATTGTTTGTGTTACTTTGATTAGATTTCAGACAAACATCTTTATATTTCATGCAAGAGAAAAACGCCGGGCCATTTCCTTATTTTTTGTATTTTTAAATATCAAACCTGTTTCCATGAAAAAAATCATCATCGGTTGCTGTGTCCTTATGGCTTCGGCTTGCAGCCAGACCACCAAAAAAACAATGCCGCAAACACAGCAGATCGCATTAAGTACAGACTATAAAAAAGTTTTTGAGAAATTCGAAACTTCAAACGACACCCTGTATGTGGTAAATTTTTGGGCTACATGGTGCCAGCCCTGCGTAGAGGAACTTCCCGATTTTATGAAAATCAACGAAGCGTACAAAACATCTAAAAAATTTAAAATGATCCTTGTCAGCCTGGACCGGTCTGCCGATTTTGAAACCAAAGTAAAGGATTATATAAACAAAAATAACATAAAGCCTGATATGTATGTGCTTTCAGACAACAAGCGAATGAACGAATGGATTCCCGCAATAAATAAATCGTGGAGCGGGGCCATACCGGCTACCGCCATTTACAGGAACAGTCAACAGCTTTTCTTTACCGAAGGTAAGGTATCATACGAAGATTTAAAGCATACTATTAATAAATTCATGTAATACGTTATGAGAAATTTTGTAACATTGGCCTTATGCGCCATGGCTTTCATAGCCTGCCAGAAAAAAACGGAAACAACCACAGAACGCGGAACGGCGACCGATACGGTTGCAAAACAGGAAGAACCTGCTGTTGGTAAAACAGGATACAGCATTGGGGATGAGGCTGCGGATTTTTCGCTCAAAGGTACAGACGATAAAATGCATTCGCTTTCACAGTATAAAGAGGCAAAGGGTTTTATCGTAATCTTTACCTGCAACCACTGTCCGTATGCAAAAGCGTATGAGGAACGTATTGTGGCGCTGGATGCCAAATACAAACCGCTCGGATACCCGGTAATTGCCATCAACCCTAATGATGCTGCTGTACAGCCTGAAGACAGTTTCGAACTTATGAAGGTACGTGCAAAGGAAAAGGGATTTACTTTTCCGTATCTTGTTGATGAAGGCCAGAAGATATTCCCGCAATACGGAGCTACCAAAACACCACATGTCTTTGTGCTTCAAAAGGAAAACGGAAAGAATATCGTAAAATACATCGGGGCCATTGACAACAATCATGAAAACCCGAGCGATGTTACCGAAAAATACGTAGAAGCTGCTGTAGATGCACTCTTGAAAAATGAAACGGTGAAACAGACCGAAACGGTTGCAATAGGATGCACCATCAAAGTAAAAAAATAAAGGAAGGAGCGATTTACGCTCCTTTGTTTTTTATGGCCAGCGGATGGTATTTTTCCATTTCGGATTTGAGCTTCTGACGGTCCAGGTGGACATATATCTCCGTAGTGGTTATAGATTCGTGGCCCAGCATAGCCTGAATAGACCTTAAATCGGCACCGTTCTCCAGAAGATGGGTGGCAAAGGAGTGCCGCAAGGTATGAGGGCTTACGTTTTTAGTAATTCCTGCCAGCTTCGCCAGCTGTTTGATGATGGTGAAGATCATGGCTCTTGTCAGCTGCCCTCCCCTCCTGTTGAGGAAAAGAATGTCTTCTGCTTCTTTTTTTACCTTCCATTTACTGCGAGAACAATCTATATAATACTGTATCTTTTCTATGGCAGATTGTGAGATGGGGACAAAGCGCTGTTTGGAACCTTTTCCAAAAACCCTGATAAAGCCTTCATTAAAATACAGTTCCGAAATCCGCAGGTCTACGATTTCAGAAACGCGCAATCCGCATGCATACAAAGTTTCAATTATAGCGTCATTACGCACATCTTCCGGTGTGTGGAACGAAATCTGAGAAATCAGCGCATCAATTTCGGAAACCGAAAGTACCACGGGCAGTTTTCTTGATTGTTTAGGCAGCTCTATGAACGTTACCGGGTTTGCTTCCAAAACATTCTGCAATACAAGGAAACTGTAAAAATGATTGATACTCGCCAGGATCCTTGCCTGTGTGGTAGGCGCGAGAAAATCAGCTATAAAATGTATAAAGGCCCGTACATCTTCATCCTTTACTTCCAAAAAAGAGCGTTCTGAACCTAAAAACTGTTCCAGTTTTTCAAGGTCGTAAGCATAACTTACCACAGTGTTCTCGGACACACCCCGTTCCAGCTTCAGGTAAAATCTGAATTCTTCTTTAAAATCGCGCATAATAAAACCACCTTTAAGGTGGTTTAAAATTACATTTTTATTCCTTATTCTTCAAATCGGAAAGCCAACTCTGATCTGAAAGCTACTAGTCATCGATTCTGAGGAAATTACCTGCTTCATCAAATTCAAGATCGACATCAGATGCCAGATCTACCTTGATTTTTTTTGCTTCCTTGTCTATGGAAGTAGCAAAGGTATTGGCATAATTTTTAGCAATATAAGAAGCTATTTTTTCCGGGACGGCCTCTTTCGGGAGTCCCTTCGCGTCCTTCCATTCATGCCAGTTTCCATTTGAGTCGAAATCAATCTCGGCACCGTCGTTGAATTTAACTTCGAAATTTCTTCCGATAACCGGTACCGTTTTTACTTCATACGACGCAATGTCTTCCTGACGGTAATGCTTGTTGATGGTTGCAAGTGCGGGTTCCGGAAGATCGGTGAGTGAAACGGCCGGTGCTGTAGTATTGCCGGCCGTTTTTTCCGGGGCTACAGCTGAAGGCGTTACCACCACCTCCTTCTTGCATGCTGTGAGAGCCAGCAGCGTTACAATACAAATAAATAAAGTCTTCTTCATAACATTTTTCTTTTTTAATACTATTAAAGTTACGAAAAAGATTATTAGCATATCACTTTAAATCAAGCTTTTACCTTTGTTGTTTTTTTCCATTGTTTTACCTTTTATACAACGGTCTTCCCGGAACACTTATCTTTTTTTATAATTTAGTAAAATAATCAACCTATATTGAAAAGCATTAAGGGCTTAGCTGAAAAAACATGAAAACCAAAGTACAAACTTTAAGGGAAGCAAAAAACCTGACGCAGTCTGAACTTGCTAAAAAGTCGGGGCTTTCGTTAAGAACCGTTCAAAGGATGGAAGCAGGGAATAAACCAAGAGGTTTTACGCTTAAAGCGCTCGCCGACGCTTTGGATGCAGAACCGCATGACCTCATTGCAGCTGAAATGGACGACAAAGCCGTCACATCGGCAAAATACATCAATATTTCCGCTTTATCATCTTTGTTAATACCATTTGGAAATCTGATTTTCCCGACTGTCCTGACCATTAGGTCGGCAGATGAAAGAGTAAGGGAATATGGAAAGGAGATCATAGGTATACAGCTTATCTATACTTTCGTACTCTGCATGTTGCTCATTTTATGTCCCTTTATTCAGAAAGCCGTTCCGGTAAAATTCCCTTTGTTTGTTCCTGTCTTAATTGTAATGAAGTGTGTTAACCTGTTTATCATTCTAAAAAACGGAGCCAGTTTAACGCATGAACAACGACTGTATATCAGACTGAAAAACAGCATACTGTAGTTTATGTCGCCAAATTGACGTAAAACTGTCGTACTGTTTACAACCGTACATTGCGGTAAATTCAGAATCTTGCACAAAAATTTAAAAATGAAAATTTTCAAAAAGATTGTGCTAATTTTTATGATCACGACAGCCTTAATTTTAATCGGGGGATATGTTTACATTAATCAAAGGTTTTCCCCTCCGGAAAATTATCTTTCCGTTTCAGGGGAAGTCCGCGACGTCTCTGTGAAGTGGATCCACGATGGCGAAAATTCTTATTCGGCCTTACTTGTACCAGTGAAGATTAAGGGAATCGACCGGACCTTCTTTATGCAGCTGGACTCCGGTTCTCCTGTTACCGTTTTTTATAAAACCTCCCTGCAGTCCATACATGAGAGTTCAGATAAAGTCGGGTGGAAAATTACGGATCCCATGCAGGTAGCCCTTACATTCACTATTAAGGACCTCCGTATTACATCGGATCACTTTAAACTTATAGATTATGGAAACAAGATCAGTCTTAACGATGCGGATACCGTAAACATCATTGGGACCATAGGAACCGATTTACTGGAAAAAAGAATCATTATACTGGATTTCCGGAACAACCTCTGCTCGTTTATGGAAGCGGTTGACGAAATCGGTTTTTCAGCATTCAAATTCAGTAAAAGGCGCATACTGCTGCCTGCAAAGCTAGGAGATCAGAACATACAGCTTCTTTACGATTCCGGAAGCAGCGGGTATGGGCTTATCACCGATAAGGCTTCCTGGGATAGATTCAGAATTCCAAAAGGAAAAATAAAAACGGAAAAAGGAAATTCCTGGGGAAAAGAGCTTCAGGTAATTTCCGCGCCGGCAGATGAAAAAATAAAAATAGCGGGGAACGACTTTACATTAAAGGAAATCACGCATATTACAGGTATGTCTAAAATACAGATCCTGCTCATGCAAAGTTCGGGAATGAACGGAATGACGGGCAACAGTTTATTCTTAAACAGTAAAATGACACTTGACTGTAGAAACGAAAAATTCCGTATAGAACAGTACAACAACACAAGGCCGTGAATACTACTTCATGGCCGCCTGTACCGGTCGTTAAGTCCCTTGCCTTCTTTTATCAGGGGCTCTATTTTCCCGATTCTTTTCAGCTTTGTCTTTTCCTGCTTCGCTTCTTCAATATAGGCTATATATTCCTTTTGTCTTCCTTTAGTCAACTTGTCGAACGCCGCCTTAACAGCATGGTTCTTCTCAAGCCATTCCTTGAATATTCCCTCCGGTTCACTAAAGTTACCGCGCTCAGGCTTCAGCTCCTTTCCGTCTTTTATGGTTTGTACAGATTCTTTTATATAGGCCAGAATTTTGCTTTCATCCATTTCACTGATATGAGCAAAACGCCATTGCCGCAATGCCCTGGTTTTTCCTTCAGAGGCAGATATGAGGACGCCGTATGGATCGGAAAGAAAAACACCATTGTAGAACCACAGCGAAAAAAACTCCTTGAATCCTCCCCAGCCTATTACGTTTTTTCCTTCAAAAGTATAGATATCGGTCCCCCACTTAAATGTTTTATGAAGGTTCGTTTTTACGATAAGCTGCTGCATTATTTCCTCTGCCTCCGGCCATTTATCCCTGTAAAGATCCCACGCAGGTCCCGATTTTTCATTAAGCCGCTTCACATTGAATGCCACAAGGTCGTGGATGAGCTGTTCAGGTAATGGCTGATCCAACGGGATCTGAACAGTTCCCCGCGATGTTTTATAACTCTTCAGTTCATCTGAAAAATGTTCTACAGCCGTATTTCCGGGATACAGTCCAAGATGGTTCTTAAACATGGCAAAATGGATGAGGTTGCCTTTGTATCGGAAGGTGGGCATCTTATAAGCTATGCTTTCAACTGCCTCTGATGGCGCCGTTTTCCTGATGATACGGTAAACCTCGTTCAAAATCTTTTGTTTTTCAGGATCAAACCCCGAAATATATTGAGCTATAGTTGAAAATTCACTCATGTCCTTCTACATGATTTTTGAAGCTATCCAGAATAGCCTGCCAGCCCTGACGCTGCATATCTGCCGAATTCTGTTGTTCAGCATCGAACATTTCAGTGACCATGACCTTGTCTTCATATACTTCAAACCGGATTTCCACTTCCCTGCCGTCTCCCAAATGATACCTGATGAGCCTGTGCGGAACGATTTCGTCGTATATTCCCTCAAAATCAAACGAGAAGCTTCCGTCTTTTGCCGCCATGGTACTTTTTAAGGATCCACCTACGCGAAGGTCATTGGATGCATTCAAACAGTGCCAGTCGTCAGATGCCTGGTTCCATTGTTCAATATCTGCAGGATTGTTCATTTTATCCCATACCTTTTCTACTGGCGCCTTTACCGCCGTTTTCACCGTTATCTTTTCCATATTTTATTTTTTTAAGCGCATAAAATCAAAGGCCCCTTTCCTTAAATTGATCCCGTATTCCAGGCTTGCTTTAAGGCATGCCAGGAAATTGGCCCATCCTTCCGTCTGTCGCATAAGCTTTATGATGCCTTCATCGTCTTTCTCCATAAAATGTTCTGTTATCTTTACTACAGTGGAGTCATCTTCCTGTGGCAGGAAAAATATTTCAACAAACATACCGTCCTCACCACCGCTCCAGTCGAACGAAACATAATCATTCTCCTTTATTTCTTTTGCGGTTACGGGGAAGCGGTCCTCAAATTCGGGAAATTTCCATGTTACGGTTTCTCCTGAACGTAAATCGCCCGTGGCGGCTTCTATAAAGTAGCGGCTCATTCCCTGAGCTGTGACGACCGCATTAAAAACCTGACTTACAAGCTTCTGAATCTGAATACTTGCCTTTGCTGTTAACTTTTCCATATGTAAGAGCTTTATACTAATTTAATAAAATTGTTTATTTAAAATGGTTTTATATTGAATTATCTTGGTCGGATTTCCATGTCTTTTTGTGGTTTTTTAAAAGAATGATTCCTAACTTTAAGATGCTAAACAAAAAATTTAATGAATTATGAATACCGTAAGAATCTCGGAAACGTTACAAAAAGCATTAAATGATCAGGTAACTCTGGAAGCCTTTTCGGCTCAAATGTACTTAATGTTGGCATGTTGGGCTGATGAAAACCAGCTGGATGGCGTAAAGAATTTCATGATGAAACACTCTCAGGAAGAACGTGTGCATATGGCCAAGATTATGGAGTATATACAGGAACGCGGAGGTAAGGTTACCATCGAAGCTATTCCGAAACCCGGACCGCAACCCAAAAACGTTCTGGAATGTTTTGAAGCTGTTTTAAAACAGGAGATTGAAAATACCGAAGCCATCTACAAGCTCGTAAAAATGAGTATGGACGAACAGGACTGGGCCACATGGAACTTTATGCAGTGGCTTGTTGCGGAACAACGGGAGGAAGAAAAACTGGCGCTTGACCTACTGGATAAGGCAAAACTTGCCGGTGGTTCGAATATGAGCGATACCGCCAAATTTGAACTTAATAAAGCTATTGGAAGCACCGGACAGGACTTTCCCATTGCCGATGAAGTCAATCCGCTTGAATAAGAATGGTCTCGTTTTAAATAAAAAAAAGCATGGTTTCCCATGCTTTTTTTATTTACTTATTTACCGTTTAGAATCTTAAGGCTTGTACTCTGGATGCTTTTAGGAAGCTTTTTCCATTGTGCGTCAAATGAATCCCGGTAATCTTCAGGATTTGTTTCGGCATCCTTTATGAGGTAGCGTACTGCCTTTGACTTTATAAAAGGCCTGCCTTTTGATTTTGGAGGGATCGTATAGACGATCTGTTTTACCTCGGTTGGGTCGAGACCATCGGAAAATCCGCTGTACGTGAGGTAAAATTCAGGAACTCCGTCCTTATCTGCATCGGCTGCAAAGCAATTGGGATAATCGAATTCAGGCCAGTAGACTACATTTCCAAAATCCTGAAAGCGGACTTTTTCCAGAAATCCACCGTGATCGTACAAATAAATAAAGGCATACAAATTATGTTCGGTAAGCACGTAAGGTTCAATATACTCCTGGCGTATCACTCCGTTTGTGCCATCGGCTTTTGTTCCATATACATCCATAAACTGCCCTTCAAACTTTTCCGTCTTCAATACCTTTTTCTTGAATATATAATCAAATGTCCCCACCTGCGACTTCACGTGTATGAGCATCGTTGTCCTCCCGAATTCTGTACGGTCTATATGGTAATCCTGATCCGGAAAATCTTTTTCATACCTGAGCGAATCCTTGGGATAATACCAGGTAACTTCCACATCGCTCTTTTTTTGGGCAACGCCTTCATACGTATTAAAAAGCCCTGTAATGGCGATTATAAATATTATTCTGGTAAAGCCTTCCATTTTTTTATGATTAAGGTATAGAAATATAAAAAGAGAAGCCCGGCTGCCAGTAAAAGGTAGCTCGTATTCATATCCAGCTCTTCCAGGATCGTTGTACAGTTGCTGGAATAGGTATATCCAGCCTGCGCATAACAATCGTCGTTCTGATGCATGCTGATGATTCCGAGTATCAACAGCACATACAGTACAAAACCGTTCATGCTCATGTTCATTAAAACAGCGGTAAAAAGTTTCGATCCGGCCTTTGTAAACAAAACCGGAATAATGAGGATAAGTGTCCCTACAGCCAACACAAAGTAACCAATGAAATATTCCTGCCGGTAGGAAACCCCCATCGTGTACAGCAATGCAACCAGGCCGATGAGCAGGCTTAAAATCCCCGTTGTAATGCCCGTAAAAATAACCGCTTTGAGGCTTGTTACACGGAAACTGAATATTAATGCGGAAAGAAAAAAAGCTATCCAGATGTATACGTGGATGTTCTTCGATACAAAATCAACATTTTTAACCAGCTCAACACTCCTTAACAGGTCTTTTAGCCTGTCGATTTCATAATAATGATTGGTAAGGTTTTTCTTATAATAGTTATAAGTGATATTGCGGGAGTCTTCAGCCTGTGCAACTGCCACAGCAGCAGCATCGGCAGCCACGGTATCTGCAGCCGTTTCAGCATAGGCCACCGGAGGGTAAGCATATACATCGCGGTTTTCATTGGTATGTACAAAATGTTTTACTTCGAAATTCCCCGGATGGTAGACCCACGAGAACCAAAGGTCTGTCGTAAGGTTGTTCCTGATTTTATATTGTTTTGAAATTTCAAGAAAATCGTTCATGATCTTCTTTATTTCCGCCGGGTTTTTCCTGTTGAGAAGTTCCGAAACCTGACGGTTGACTTTAAAACTCCTCTCTGCATTCACTTCACCGGCAGAAGTTTCATAATAAGGATAGTTGTTATAACGGTCGTAAAAATCAATCTCGTTAAAATCGAGCTTGTAAAACTGGCGTGAAAAATTATAATAGCTGAGCTCGGCAGTACGGAGATAAGGTGATACATCCACAACTTCTTTTTTAAAGTAATAATTGCAGGTATCGTTTTCGACAACTTTATAGGCCAAAGGTGTTTTAGCCTTGTATTCTTTAGCAGGATATTTAAATTCTCGATATTCGTCTCTTTCCGTTACCGATACTTTATACACATTGTAAAACTGATAAATCTCATCTCGAACCTTATAATATTTCCCGTTGTAATCAACCAGGTCTGCCGATGTTTCACAATAAAGGTTTTTAAACACTTCCGGATACAGTCGGTTACTGAGTTTATAATTCTGGTAATCCAACGATAAGAAAGGATAGGCTTTGTTAATGACCTCTACATTTTGAACCAGCACGTCGTTCGGATATGCTTTATTGATATATATTCTGAAGCCTGCCATATACGAAAAATAGAACGTAATCGATGTAAAAATGATCAGCAGATAACACACGAACTGTCCAAACAGCCTGCCGCTTCCGGTAGGATAAAAATTCTTGAACCCGTTATTTTTAAACATCATAACAAGCCATCCCACCAACATAAGCATTGAAATAATGATGTTCACCATAATAAGCCCGCTGCTGAAATAATCTTCCATAACGCGGCTGGTTTGCAGGGAAACAGGATTGGTATGTGAAAAATAGCCGAAAATAAAGAACACGACATGTACGATGGTACTTATGGCCAGCATCCATACAATCCGCGTATTCCAGATCGTAGGATATCGTTCGATTAAATATTTATTAATTTTATTTACTAAATTCATAAGGTCTGGTTTAATTTACAAAAAATCGCCGTGTTGACGCCGAAATATCTCTGATATACGTTAAACGGATATCTGCAGTACCCAATGCAATAATTACATCGGAAAACTTCGTTGAGGAATCAAAATAGGCCGTATAGATGCCTCCGTTAAACGTTAACCGCTCCGGACTGAATGAAGCAAAGACTTCCATCAGTTTTTCACGAGTGGCGTCTGTGTCAATTTCAATAATGAGCGCCTGCTTTTCTTCTGCTGCCTCCTGAGCCCCTTCGTTGTATTTTCCGTTTTTAAGGAAAATGACCTTATCCGATATTTTTTCCACTTCATAAAGCTGCTGCGAGCTCAATATCAACGCAATGGGATTGTTTACAGAATTGGAAATAGACTTCAAATCTTCCAGTATAATCTGCTGGGCAAGCACGTCAAGGTTTGCCAATGGCTCATCGAGCAACAATATCTCGGGTTTGCGCAAAAGAGTTCTTGCGAGTTCAAACCTCATTTTATATCCGGACGAAAGTTCACTCCACTTCAAATGCTTATAATTCCAAAGGCCCAGGCGAGCCACCATCATAAGTACCCTTGGCTCTATCTCATGGGGTTTCTCCCCGTAATGTGCGAGTACAAACCGGAGATTATCGAGCAGGCTTCCATACCATTTATCCGTACGTTGTGGAATGTAAATAAGTTTGGTCCTTAAATCATACTCATCCCGGAACTTACGGGTAAAATGAAAATCAAGGGTTCCCTGTGTCTGGGCGATTTCCCTTGCCAGGATCCGCAAAAGGGTGGTTTTTCCATTCCCGTTTTCCCCTACAAGTCCGAAAACCTGTCCTTTTTTTAAAGTAAGTGAAACGGGGCCGAGTGAAAATTTTCCCGAACCATAGCTTTTGGTAATGTCTTGAGCCTTCAATACAGCATGTTCCCCTGCATGTTCTGTTACCTTTATACTGTTTATCTTAGACAACAGGACTTTTGCTTTCGCAATAAGGTTTTCTGTATCTTCAGGATTTTTCTCTTTCCAATCGGTCAGGGCAGCCGCCTCCCGGTAAATTGCCATATCCTGGGTATCCATTGCACAATCGAGTAATTTCCGGAATCCCAGAAAAGTATCTCTATTGTTAAAAAAGCGGATTACCTCCTCAACTCGCTGTTCGTGTTTTGTCATTCGTAGCTTTTTATTGTAAAAATAAAAAAAGCTTTGGCACGGGCACCATCAATCACTTAAAATGTTCCTTCAACAGCACAGAAGTCACTATAAACAGCCATAAAAAAAGCCTCCAAAAGGAGGCTTTAACTTTTATGCAATCATTGCTGCTGTATTACATATTTCTGCGGTACTGACCACCTACTTTAAACAGGGCATCCGTAATCTGTCCTAAAGAGCATACTTTGGTTGCATCCATAAGAGCTTCGAATATATTCCCGTTCTGCATTGCTACCTCCTGAACATGGGCCAGCTGCGTTTTTACTTCCGCTTCGTTTGCTTTGTTCAGGTTTTCCTTCGTCTGTATCTGGAACAGTTTTTCTTCTTCGGTGGCACGAATCACTTCTGCCGGAACCACTGTTTTGGATCCACTTGAACTCAGGAAGGTGTTTACCCCGATAATAGGGAACTCCCCGTTGTGCTTCAATGTTTCATAATACAAAGATTCTTCTTGGATTTTAGAGCGTTGGTACATGGTTTCCATGGCTCCGAGTACACCTCCTCTTTCGGTTATACGGTCGAACTCCTGTAACACGGCTTCTTCAACAAGGTCTGTAAGTTCCTCAATGATAAAAGACCCCTGTATCGGATTCTCGTTTTTAGCTAGTCCAAGCTCTTTATTGATGATGAGCTGTATTGCCATAGCTCTGCGAACAGACTCTTCCGTCGGTGTCGTAATTGCTTCATCATAAGCATTTGTATGAAGCGAATTACAGTTGTCGTAAATGGCATACAAAGCCTGTAAGGTTGTACGGATATCGTTAAAATCAATTTCCTGTGCATGCAGTGAACGTCCCGATGTCTGGATATGGTATTTCAGCATCTGCGCGCGCTCATTAGCCCCGTATTTCTGCTTCAGGGCCTTTGCCCATATTCTTCTTGCAACACGGCCGATAACGGCGTATTCCGGATCGATCCCGTTAGAGAAGAAGAAAGAAAGGTTCGGACCGAATGCATTGATGTCCATTCCCCTGGAAAGGTAATACTCTACATAGGTAAATCCGTTCGCCAGCGTAAATGCCAGCTGCGTAATAGGATTGGCTCCCGCTTCAGCGATGTGGTAACCCGAAATGGAAACCGAATAAAAGTTACGTACGTTTCTATTAATGAAATATTCCTGTACGTCTCCCATAAGACGTAAAGCAAATTCTGTTGAGAAAATACAGGTATTCTGCGCCTGATCTTCTTTAAGGATATCGGCCTGAACCGTTCCCCTTACCTGGGACAGCGTATTTTTTTTGATCTCTTCGTAAACATCTGCAGGCAGTACCTGATTTCCGGTAACACCAAGCAACATAAGTCCCAAACCGTCATTTCCTTCCGGAAGGTCTCCGTTGTAGCGTGGGCGCTCTATTCCTTTTTCCTGATAAATTTGTGCAATCTTTGCCTCTATTTCCTCTTCAAGTCCGTTTTCCCTGATGTAGATCTCACATTGCTGATCAATGGCCGCATTCATAAAGAAGCCAAGCAGCATCGGAGCAGGTCCGTTAATAGTCATGGATACCGATGTTAATGCATGTGCAAGGTTAAAACCGGAATACAGTTTTTTAGCATCGTCCAGACAGCAGATCGAAACCCCGGCATTCCCGATTTTACCGTAAATATCCGGACGGTGCCCTGGATCGTTACCATAAAGCGTAACTGAATCAAATGCCGTAGACAAACGCTTTGCAGGCATTCCTAAAGATACATAGTGGAAACGGCGGTTGGTACGTTCCGGTCCACCCTCTCCGGCAAACATACGTGTAGGATCTTCTCCCTCGCGCTTAAATGGATATAATCCCGAAGTAAAAGGAAATTCTCCCGGAACGTTTTCCTGAAGAACCCAACGAAGGATATCACCCCATGCTTCATATTTAGGTAGTGCAATCTTAGGTATCTGCAAATGCGACAGCGATTCAGAATGCGTTTTAATCTTAATTTCCTTATCGCGTACCTTAAATGAATATACAGGATTTCTGTATTTATTTACTTTTTCGTCCCAGCTTGTGATCACTTCCCAATAGTAAGGATCAAGATTTAATTTCTGTTTGTCAAATTCGGCAAGCAGTAGTTTCACCAATTCCGCCTCGGTATTACCTTTTACATCAATACCGTATTTTGTAAGTTCCGGCTGTGCCCCAGATACCGTTTCAATCGTTTTATAGATACCGTAAAGTTTCTGGGCAACTTCTTTCTGCGTTAATACCTTCTGGTCGTAACCACGGTTATTTTCTGCAATTTCTGATAAATAGCGTGTTCTGCTCGGTGGAATTACAAAGACTTTTTCACTCATCTCCTTCGTAATTTCGAAACCAGATTTAAGATCGGCACCTGTTTTTTCCACTACTTTATTCATAATGGCTTTATACAGCTGGTTTGTTCCCGGATCGTTGAACTGTGAAGCAATTGTTCCGAATACCGGCATGGTATCAGGATTTGCATCCCATAGATTATGATTGCGCTGGTATTGCTTTTTCACATCTCGTATCGCATCCAGAGCACCTCTTTTGTCGAATTTGTTGATGGCTACTATATCGGCAAAATCAAGCATGTCAATCTTTTCTAACTGGGTAGCTGCACCAAATTCAGGAGTCATGATGTATAAAGAGGCATCGGAATGATCGAGGATTTCGGTATCTGACTGTCCGATTCCGGATGTCTCGAGAATGATGAGGTCGTACTGCGCTGCTTTCAATACCTGAATGGCTTCTTCCACATATTTGGATAAAGCCAGATTTGACTGACGTGTAGCCAGTGAACGCATGTATACTCTTGGATTATTGATCGCGTTCATACGGATACGGTCACCAAGTAAAGCACCACCTGTTTTCTTTTTTGAAGGATCTACAGACACAAGTGCAACTGTTTTTTCAGGAAAATCAATCAGGAAACGGCGTACCAGTTCATCTACCATTGAAGACTTTCCTGCTCCACCCGTTCCCGTTATTCCCAGTACGGGAGCCGAACGATCTGCTACTTTATCAAAATCGAACAGTTTAAGGAAATCTTCCTCCCTGTTTTCAGCAAGGGATATGAGTCTGGAAATGGTTGTTATGTCTTTATCTTTCAACGACTGATAAACATCTTTACCTTCCGGCAGCCGCAAATCTCCTGTTGGAAAGTCAGCCTTTTGTACCATATCGTTTATCATTCCCTGTAATCCTAATTCCCTACCGTCATCGGGAGAATAGATACGGGTGATACCATAATCCATCAATTCTTTGATTTCCGATGGAAGAATTACACCTCCACCTCCGCCAACAATGCGGATATGCCCTGCTCCTTTTTCCTGAAGCAGATCATACATATATTTGAAATATTCGTTGTGACCTCCCTGATAAGACGTCATGGCTATGGCGTTTGCGTCTTCCTGTATAGCGGTGTTCACAACATCTTCTACCGATTTATCGTGTCCCAAATGGATAACCTCGCAACCCGTTGCCTGAATAATCCGGCGCATGATATTAATTGCAGCGTCATGTCCGTCGAACAATGCTGCTGCAGTTACGATTCTTACTTTATTTTTTGGGTGATATGGTTGTTGCTCCATCATTATTAGTCATTGTTATTTTCGGGTTACAATATACGTCTTTTTACAGATTATATAAAATAGGGAGTCCTATTTTAATAATCAATTTATAATTCTCAAAATAGGAGTATAAAACCAAAAAAAGAGGAAACCTTCCGGTTTCCTCTTTTTTTGGTTTTATTTCAGATATACTTATCGTTTCAACGAGAAGTGGCCTGTAACCTCTTTCTGTAATCCTGTTTTTGG
>JBEBOB010000032.1:0-28741 GCA_040396655.1 Flavobacterium sp.
AAAAAGGAAATACAAACGTATTAAACCTTGCCGATGTTATCAAAGCGCAGGAAACCGTTACAAACCTTACTTACGAAGCGGCTACAGGAATTGCAACCTATACAAACGAGGAAGGAACTGTTCAGACCATCAACCTTTCGGATGCGGTGAAAAACTTTGAAACACTCACTTCTGTTTCTGTGGACAATACAGCAGGAACCCTTACATACGTAGATGAAAAAGGAAATACAAACGTATTAAACCTGGCCGATGTTATCAAAGCACAGGAAACAGTTACAAACCTTGCTTACGAAGCGGCTACAGGAATTGCAACTTATACAAACGAAGAAGGAACTGTTCAGACCATCAACCTTTCGGATGTGGTGAAAAACTTTGAAACACTCACTTCTGTTTCTGTGGACAATACAGCAGGAACCCTTACATACGTAGATGAAAAAGGAAATACAAACGTATTAAACCTGGCCGATGTTATCAAAGCACAGGAAACCGTTACAAACCTTGCTTACGAAGCGGCTACAGGAATTGCAACCTATACAAACGAGGAAGGAACGGTTCAGACCATCAACCTTTCGGATGTGGTGAAAAACTTTGAAACACTCACTTCTGTTTCTGTGGACAATACAGCAGGAACCCTTACATACGTAGATGAGAAAGGAAATACAAACGTATTAAACCTTGCCGATGTTATCAAAGCGCAGGAAACAGTTACAAACCTTGCTTACGAAGCGGCTACAGGAATTGCAACCTATACAAACGAGGAAGGAACTGTTCAGACCATCAACCTTTCGGATGTGGTGAAAAACTTTGAAACACTCACTTCTGTTTCTGTGGACAATACAGCAGGAACCCTTACATACGTAGATGAAAAAGGAAATACAAACGTATTAAACCTTGCCGATGTTATCAAAGCGCAGGAAACCGTTACAAACCTTGCTTACGAAGCGGCTACAGGAATTGCAACCTATACAAACGAGGAAGGAACTGTTCAGACCATCAACCTTTCGGATGCGGTGAAAAACTTTGAAACACTCACTTCTGTTTCTGTGGACAATACAGCAGGAACCCTTACATACGTAGATGAGAAAGGAAATACAAACGTATTAAACCTGGCCGATGTTATCAAAGCTCAGGAAACGGTAACCGTTCTGGTTCAGAATGCCAACGGGACTTATACATACTATAACGAAAGTCAAATTGGCGCCGATGGTCAGCCTCTGGCGGGAGCAACAGGAACAACGATCGATCCTAAACTGGTAAACGTCCGTTTCAATACTACAACGAACGAATATGAATTTTTAGATTCTGCTGGCAATACTATTGCAAACATCGACATGAATGCTGATAATATTGCATACAACAGTAGCACAAGCGGACTTACTTCAACAGATGTTCAGGGAGCAATTGACGAATTGGTAAGCATCATCAACAGCAATAAGGGAGACTTGACTCTTTCCAATGCACTCACTTTTACAGGCGGAACGAACGGAACCGACAAATTATTGGCAGATGCATCTATCGATGTTGCCAGCAAAGGTATTACGGCCGATAAGTTAGGTGCCGGAACCGGTAATGATGGAAAAATCGCAACGGCACATGCCGACGGTTCCGTTACTTACGAAACACCTGTAGTAGACGCAACAAATATCTCGAACAAAGCCAACCTTACAGCTACAGATAGTTCAATAACGATAACCAACGGTACCGGAACAACATTGGTTAACACATCCGTACAGGTTGCAGAAAACGGGATTACTACTTCTAAACTAGCCGATGGCGCTGTTACAGCTTCAAAGATGAATGCAGCTTCTTCTCCGGCAGATACGGTACCGACAGCAACCGGAACCGACGGTAAGGTAGAATACAAAGCTGTACCTCGCTTCTTCTATATGCCGGCTGTTATTTTTGATACGTCTGCAACGGGAACGGGTCTTACACGGGATTTGTATAAAGATTATGAAAACCAGTTTACTGGTGGTGTAGCCGGTGCCGGAAGCGGTACTTATAACATTGCACACGGGGCAACTGGCGGAAGCATGCCGTATTCTGGAGGTCTAGTAAGCAATCCTGGTGCTGATGCAGATATTGTGACTTACGCAAGAACACAGATGAACTATTACATCACATATTACGATACAAACGTATTTGAAAATGTATCTATTGATGATAACGGTGTATTGACTTACAGCATTAAGGGCAATGCTACCGAAACATCTTATATGAACATCGTATTTGTTATTAAGTAATTTATAACTCCTGATTTCCGGAAGCAATGATTGTGTATGGCCGGAATCTGAAGCCGGAAACGCTCCATTCCTGAAAATGCTTAACAAAAAGCTTACTGACAGGTTTGAGTGCTTTCCCAACTTAATCGAATACTTTAATACGTAGAAAAAATGAGAAAATATATAAACAAAATAAAGATCAGAAAGCGGCTGGGTCTTTTGTTTCTTGCCGGTGCCCTTTTAGGCAGTTCCAACACATGGGCAGATGGTTCAAAAGATCTGTATCCTTCTGGTAAAGCAGGAATCCGTGCCTATCTTCGTTCCGGTACAGGGGTTAATGCCAATTATCCGTTTGCGAACAGAGGAGAGCATTATGTATATGCCAGAGCAGGAGAATCTATCGGATTGGCATCCAGCGCACAGGGAAGCGGAAGTGCCCGCATCTATTTATATGCACCCGACGGCACAGTCGTGGTGAATGGTTCTACAGCGGGGAATATTCCCAACCGTACAGCGGAACTTGCTGGTCCCAAACTGCCTAACGGAACAGGGGCTGCCAATACCTACACCCCGGTTTACTATACCGTACCGGCTGGAAAAGACGGTATTTACCGAGTAGAATTCACAGCGAGGGAGAATAGCACCTCAAGTACAACGTTAGCGGCCAATGCCAACTGGACCCAAACCAGTAATGAAGCCATCATGGCCTGGGAGATTAGTGTAGCTTCCGGAAGTGCGTTTGTCAAAGGTAGGGTTTATACCACGGTACTGAACCTTAACAATGGAAACGTGAGTCCCAACACCCAAGGATTCGAAGGAATCTTTTATGTACTGACAAAAGACGGTTATACCTATAAAGTAAACAATAACGGAAACAACGGGATGTTTTTTACTTTTATGGTAAACAACAACGGATTTTTAGATACAAATGGCGATCCCATTTACAAAAGTCTAAATACGACCTCGAACTTGGGTAACCAGGTACACGATCCAAATAATGCAGATACCTCAAAGCAGATTACGCATAAAATGTTCTATACCCTGCCCGCTTCAGACCTGCCCGCTTCAGCATCCGGAGGCCCTACCAACGGAGGCTCTACCTGGTTAAAAAATGCGGTTGTTACACCTGATGTTACCGGAGTACAGCTAAAAGGTGTGGAAGGAACACCGGGACAGGTGAGCAACAAGGGTGGTTTCGTAGAATTTGTAGCAGCAACGCAGGGTAATTATACAATCGTTATAGAGAGTACTTCTACTCCTTCCACTTTTGTAACCCGTCAGTTAAGAGGTGCTGCCAGTGCCGGCCTTAACCGGATTTCATGGGATGGAAAAGACGGAGCCGGCAATTCATTACCGCCGGGAACGGTACCTGCAAAATTGACTGTTCAGTTACAGGGAGCCGAAGTACACTTTCCGTTCTTTGATATGGAATACAATACCAAAGGACTTATACTGGAACTGCTCGATCACAATAACCTCAACACCGTAGTATCGGATATCGTATACTGGAACGACACGGGAGTAAGCCTTGCTACGAGTCCGAGTAGCGGAACAGAAGCCTTAAGAAGACGTTCTGACCCGCTTAACAACAGCCACCTGCCGCCTGCTTTGGGAGGAACCAACAGTATGGGAATCAGCAGTGCCGTTAACGGGCATATATGGGGACAGGGAGCTACGGGAACAAGTGGTCAGTTCGGAGATAATAAATCTATTGATACCTGGACCTTTATCAAAGGGGAAGCTGTAACGATTATAACCGACGTTGCTATAAAAATAGCTGATCTGGAGGTTGTATCCATTACTCCGGACAAATCAGAAGTGCGAAAAAACAACGAGTTGTCCTATACTGTAAAAGTTAAGAACAACGGTCCAAGCGACGTTACGGGATCAACTTTCACATTTAAAGTTCCGGAAGGCTTTGACCCTGTCGATGTTGTTTTCACCGGAAACGGCTGCGGAACAGAAAGTGTAGCCATGGTATATGATCCGGTTACCCGAACCTATACATCCAAACTGGATCTTCCCAACGGTTGTGAAATTACTTATGAAATCAAAGTAAAAGTAACCAACCCGGCAGAAGGAAATGTTGAAGTAGAAGCCACTATCCTTCGTCCAAACGATGTGTACGATCCGGATGCAACCAATCCGGACCAGAGCGTTCCGCCAACCGATGCACATTACGAATGTGACAATAACGGTCTGTCTGCCCCTTGTAACAACATAAAGTCAAACAACGGGGTCGTATTTAAAGCAATCAGTTCGTTGATTACCAATCCGATGGTACGCCAGCTGATGAAAAAATAGTTCTTATGCAACAGCTTTAAACAGTGGTCATCTGTATAAGAAGTATAACAAGCGTAGCATTTAAACAAAAGAAAGAATCATGCGAAAAAAAATAATATATGTTTTGGCCGGACTCCCTTTGGCGGGAGCCGGGCAAACGATAAACCACGGCGATGTGGGGGTACGTCCCGGAACGCTGTTTTCTACCTATTTCGACTTTGAAAACCATGCTTCGGGAAACGTGATTAACGATGGAAACATGTATTTTTACGGACATTACGATAACGAAGGATTGTTCAGTTACAGTACCAACAGTACTACAGGTTATGTAGTATTTGAAGGCCTGATGCCCGAAATACAGCAAATCGGAGGTAACAGCCCGAGCAGCTTTTACGATGTGCTTTTCAACAAAAAGGGAGGAAAGCATTCTTTTCACCTCACAAACGACATCGCTGCAGGCGGTAAGGTAAATCTTCTGGATGGAGTCGTTTTTATGGATAAGGCCGGCGGAGGTGCTTTCGTATTTCTTAAAGGAGCCACCCATATCAACACTTCCGACAAGAGCCACGTAAACGGCGAGGTAACCAAAACAGGGAATGAACCTTTTAAATACCCCGTTGGAGACGGAGGTTATTATAGATTTGCAGGGATATCGGCACCTGCCGCGGTAGCCGAAACGTATACAGGAGAATACTTCCTGCAGAATTCCGATGCTCAGTATCCGCATAAGGATAAAACCGGGATCATCGATCTTATTGATAACAAAGAATACTGGATCATCAACCAGACGACGCAAACGGATAATTCGGTTCTTGTAACACTCAGCTGGGACGATCGTACAAGCCCCAAAACCCTCACAGAAAATCCGCAGGCATTACATATTGTACGCTGGGATGAAAAACAGAAATTATGGGTAGATGAAGGCGGTGTTGTGGACGAATCAAATAAAATCGTTACCACACCGGTAAATGTTGAAGGCTTCGGGATTTTTACTTTGGGAAGAATCAAGAAGAACGTTCTTGATCCGGGCGATGTGGTAATCTATAACGGGGTAACTCCCGACGGAGACGGTAAAAACGATTACTTCATCATTGACAACATTGGTTACTTTCCAAACAACCACGTAAGCATCTATAACCGCTGGGGCCGTAAAGTATTTGAAACACAGAGTTACGACAGCAGCGGCAACGTGTTCCGCGGTTATGCAGAAGGCGTAAGCGTAGTAGGTAAAGGGGAAAAATTACCGACTGGTACCTATTACTATGTGGTGGAATACCTGTACGACCGCGACGGTGCAAACCAATGGGTAAAAAAGGTAGGTTATTTACATCTTGAGAACAACGACTAAAACTAAAAAGCAATGAAAAGATTCAAAATCATAGGGGCTTTGTTAGCTTTAGTAAGCTTCTCAGCCCAGGCACAGCAGGATCCGCAGTATACCAATTACATGTACAATCCCATAAATATCAATCCGGCCTACGCAGGAAGCCGGGGTTCTATGAGTATTTTCGGACTGTACCGTACCCAGTGGGTCGGAATAGACGGTGCTCCTCAAACCAATGCCTTTTCGGTAAATACCCCTTTGGGTGAGAGCAAACTGGGACTTGGAGTGAGTTTTGTTAACGATAACCTTGGAATAACAAATGAAAATACCATCAGTATTGATTTATCGTATACACTGGATCTGAATAACAGGGGCAGCAAGCTGTCTTTCGGGATGAAAGGGTCAGCGAACCTCCTAAACGTGGAGTATTCAAAGCTTTTAAACTACAATCCGAATGATCCTCATTTTCAGCATGATATCAGCAGTCAGTTTACCCCCAATATAGGAGCAGGTATCTACTGGCATACGGATAAAAGCTATTTAGGTTTTTCGGTACCGAACTTTTTGGAGACCACGCGTTATGACGACAACATCCAGAGCACAATGCGCCAGAATATGCATTACTACTTTATGGGAGGGCATGTATTCGAACTGAATCCGACGTTAAAGTTCAAACCAGCCTTCTTATTGAAAGCGGTAAACGGAGCTCCGTTACAGGCAGACATCACGGCTAATTTCCTTATTCACGACAAATTTACGGTTGGAGCGGCATACCGTTGGGATGCGGCCTGGAGTGCCCTGGTAGGCTTCCAGATTACAGACGGGTTGTTTATTGGATACAGCTACGACGATGACACCAAAGCCCTGAAGAATTACAACAGTGGTTCCCACGAGCTTTTCATAAGATTTGAATTGTTTAATAAGTACCGCCGCGTGAACTCGCCGCGTTTCTTCTAAAAGGTAAGCAGATGAACAGAAAACTATCATTAGCAGCAATGGCATGTACCTTATTTTTAGGGAATACCGGGGTACAGGCACAGGCAGGTCTGAAAAAATCGGACAAACAGTATGACCAATGGGCATACATCGAATCAACGAACATTTACGAGAAGGTGCTTAAACGGGGTTATTCAAGCAGGGATTTGTTGGAAAAACTGGGGAATGCATATTATTTTAATGCACGGTATGCAGAAGCAAACCGGCATTACGAGCGCCTTTTTTCAGATTACGGAAACGAAGAACTGGCTTCGGAATACTATTACCGCTATGCACAGACGCTTCAGTACACCGGTGATGAAGCAAAATCAAAACAGTATTATGATGTATTCGTAAGCAAAGCCGGAAACGCGTCACAGATATCCAGGTTCCGCAAAAACGAATCAGAGCTGAAAAAGCAGATCCAGGCGAACTCGGGCCGATACGGAGAGCTCCTGAACCTTCCGATCAATACGCCTTATGCCGATTACGGAAGTTTTGTGCACGACGACATCCTGTACTTTACCAGTGCACGTGATACGGGAAGCCTCGCTAAGAAGGTACATACCTGGACCGGAGATGCCTTTACGAACCTGTACAGCTATCCCCTACCCGCTAACGGTAAGGAAAAGCAAAAGGTACAGCGCCTGAAAGGCGATGTGAAGAGTATGCTGAACGAATCCACAGCAGTTATCACTAAGGATGGGCAAACCATGTATTTTACGAGAAATAATATCCTGAACAATAACCGCAGATACGATTCATCAAAAAGCACCAGGCTCAAAATCTACCGGGCGAAGCTGGTAGACGGGAAGTGGAAAAACGTAGAGGAACTTCCGTTTAACGGAGATAGTTTCAATACGGCACATCCGGTATTGAGCAAGGATGAAAAACTGCTGTATTTTGCTTCGGATCGTCCGGGCGGATTCGGAAGTTCGGATCTGTGGCGCATCGCCATACACGACAACGGTACATTTGGAGGACCGGAAAACCTGGGACCTGAAATCAATACCGAAGCACGTGAAACCTTTCCGTTCATTACGGAAAATGATGAACTGTATTTTTCCAGTGACGGACGTGTAGGCCTGGGTGGTCTGGATGTTTACGCCGTAAAGACAAAATCCGACGGCAGCTTTGGCGAAATACAGAATATCGGGGCCCCGGTGAATTCCAAAGCCGACGATTTTGCATATTACATAAATCCTTCAACGGGCCAGGGATTCTTTTCTTCGAACCGTGAAGGTGGAAATGGAAATGATGACATTTACAGTTTTACCGAGCAACGCAGTCTACAGCTGCAATGCGTTCAGAACCTCATTGTAACAGTTATAGACGGTAAAACCCGGAATGTGATCAGCGATGCCGGGCTTACGCTTTATGATGCCGTGTATAAGGACCAGAACAGCAAAAGCACGTATAACGACGGTGTTTATCAGTTCAACAGGGATTTCGACTGCAGTACTTCATACCGTATTAAGGCCAGCAAAGAGGGATATCAGACAGCTGAAACCGAAGCGTATTTATCCGGAAAAACAGGTACAACTCATGTAACAGTAGTGCTGGAACCGGTTAAAACTCCGGTTAAAACAGGTGACGATCTTTTTAAAGTACTCAACCTCAACCCTATTTACTTTGATCTGGACAAGCATAATGTTCGTCCTGATGCCGCGATTGAGCTGGCAAAAGTACTGGCGGTGCTCGAAGAATATCCGACCATGAAAATAGACATCCGTTCGCACACCGACAGCCGTGCTTCACACAAGTACAACGACCAGCTATCGGACCGTAGAGCCAAGTCGACAAGAGAATGGCTCATTGCGCAGGGAATCGACGCCTCCCGATTAACAGCCAAAGGCTATGGAGAAAGAGAACTCGTTAACAAATGCGCCGACGGGGTCAAATGTTCTGAAGAAGAACACCAGGCAAACCGCCGCTCGGAATTCATCATTGTGGAAATGTAATCCGGAAATAATTTACAAAGAACAGGAAGGTAGCAAAACCTTCCTGTTTCAATTAACACATACGCGCCATGGAATTTAAGTTCAAAAACATACACATCGGAAAACTGATTGAAACACTGGTACTGGAAAAGCAGTTAAAGGAAGATCGCATCTGTCACTTTTTAAAGATCAGTGAAGCGCAACTCGGCGAAATGTACCATATCAAAAGCATGGATACGGAATTATTGCTGCGCTGGAGCAAATTGCTCGAATATGATTTTTTCAGGGTATACTCCCAACATTTGCTGTTATATGCTCCTCCGGCTAAAATGAACTTTACTAAAGCAGCTGGGCAGAAAAACAACAGAATACCGAGTTTTACAAAAAGTCTTTACACCCCGGAAATAATTGAATTCGTAATGGAACAGTTAGAACGGGAAGAAAAAACGCCTTCAGAGATCATTGAACAATACCGGATACCTAAAACAACTTTATACAAATGGATAAAAAAGCACAAAAAAACAGAAGATTAGGTCCCAACTACCAAAGAATCTACCGGGAGCTTATTCAAAAGAAATTCCCTGAATCAATTCAAGAACATGAACCGCTGCTGTCTAAAGAACACCTGAGCTATTTTGAAATAAAAACGCTGAACGAAAGACTGTTCGGCCTAAAAAACAAGGAACAGCAGCTACAGGAACAAAAATACCGGGCATACGACAAACAAACGATCCTTCGGATGTTAAGGTATCAGAAAGAACACGAATTAAATAACGCGCAATTGGCCAAACACTTCAGATTAAGCAGAAATACGGTCACCAGCTGGATCAGAATTTTTGGAGAACTGGTATAATCCGGGTTTTCAATCTGGGCTCCTCATCAGGATGATACAGGCCGGGTTTGATTTTTACTGATTTTTTTCCGGCACTACCTCTTTTTCCTTAATTTTAAAGTCTTAACGAAGCTGAATCTTAATGCGATATCTTCCGTCTAAACCACTTTTTTTTAGCGTTGTCCTTGCTTGCTTGCTGTTTGTTCCTCTTTACGGGCAGATACCTAAGGAGTATAATGAATTAAGAAGGTATATTCTTGCTGATCTTGCTGCTAATGATATCGGCAAAGCGTTTGCCTATACTGATACCCTTCGGAAAATAGCTGCGAACCCGGAACAGGAAAGCAAAGCCGAAATGGTACGGGCCGTTTTATATTATCAGACAGGTGCAGTGGATAAAGCCTTAAATGTGGCAATGGATGCCGAAAAAGTATTTGCCAAAAACCACAATTACCAGGAGCAGATAAAAGCAATTGGCTTTATAGCTTCAAATTTCAGGGAACTGGCACTTAACAGTGAAGCTCTTTATTACTTGGATAAGGCAACGGAACAGATCGTAAAACTACCCGACGGATCTTTAAAGGGGCAATACGGCGCCTTAATAAACCATGAGAAAGCAGGTATTTATACCGATAAAGAAGAATTTGATGAAGCATCTAAATACATTCTAGCCGCCTATAAATATGTAGAGCAGATTGAAATACCCAGGCAAAAAAGCTTTTTTCTTGCGACGACTCTGTATCTCGATGCTAAAAACAACTATCATTTAAAAAAATACGGCAAAGCTGCTACCCTGCTTGATAAGGCATATGAAACCCTGGGGACGAAAAACGACTTGTTATACGGACAGATCCAGCTTACACGCGCTCAGCTGTATCTTACAGATGCAGATTATCAAAATGCAAAAGCGGAACTTGATGTTGTAGGACAAATGGTTGAAAGTTCTCAGTACTTTCCTTTAAAAAAAGAATACTATAAAACGTCTTCGGAATATTACAAGGCGGTTAACGATGCAAAAAATTATCTGGTTCATTACAGACTTTATCTCGATATGATACATGCCGATGAACGCAGATCGCAAAAAATTGCGGATGATACATTGGCAAGTCTGCGTCAAAAAATTCACTCCGAACACAGTGCTAACGATTTAATTCTTCTTACAGCCATTGCCATACTACTGATGCTCAGTTTTGTTGTGTACATCATGTATCGGCAGAATAAGAAACGTAACGAACACTTTAACGAAATCATGAATAAACTTCGCGAAGGGCAGCTTATACCCGCATCCGAAAATAATGTTACCGGTCCGGATATGCAGGAAGAACCAGAAGATTTTGACCTGGAAGAGATCAATATTTCCGAAGAGACCGAAAAACGGCTGCATGAGTCGCTGGATAATCTGGCGGAAAAAACAACCTTTTTCCTGGATTCAAACCTGACCCTCACCAAACTGGCAACGAAACTGGGTACGAATACCCGGTATATGACCTATGTTATACGAAAATACCACCATAAAAACTTCAACAATTATATTAACGACCTGCGTATTTACTACATCCTTAAAAAACTGCAGGATGGTCCGGAATATCTGCAGTACAAGATCAGCTATCTTGCACAGGAAAGCGGCTTCTCCAACCACAGCAAGTTTTCCCAGGAATTTAAACGCGTGGTAGGCCTTACCCCTTCGGTATTTATTAAACAGGTAGAATCGGGTAACAAAAATAAAACCGCCCATTCATAGATTGGCGGTTTTATTTTGTGGAACTTTCTGGGCAATCTGAATTAAACCTCAAAAGACTTTAACTGAATCCCTTCAGTTGTTTTCCATTCCAATGGACCGCTTGCTGCACGGGCAAGTGTTGCCGAGGCTGCACGCGATGGCGATGTAAATACATAATCTTTGGTGAGTTTATAAAAGGCTCCTTCGGTTTTTAAAGTGCCATCGTTTAGCATTTTTTGTCTTTCCTGACGAATACCGTCGGCCAAAGAAGGTTGCTCCGGAATTATAAATAAAGAATCTTTATATACAATAAAACCTTCTGTAGACGGACTTCCTTTACTATTGGCGCCGGCTCCGTTTTTGCAATAGAAAATTTGATTTTGTATATTATTATCTTCAACCGTTTCTTCCAATGCTTCAAACAACTTATGTCCCAGGGCAGCTGTAAGCACTTTTACATGAGCCAGAAATTCTTCCAGCTCTGCCTGCTCTGCTTCGGATAATTCAGAACGGGTGGGTATATTCTGATTCATAGAGTACCGGCCGGCTTTCAGGGCCAGCTCATACAAACGGTTTTCCAGATATTTTACACTGGCTTTGTTAAGGTATTTGTCTTTACTGCCAAAAAAAACTGCCTCGTTCCAAAAATCTTTATCTGCAATTTGTTGAAACAAACGATTGGCCAATACTTCGGCTTCGCCTATATACGCAGCATCTTCATTGTTTTCTCCCTTGCCAATAAGAATATACACACCTGGTTTTTGAAACTCAGGTCGATTACTGTATTCCCTGATTTTTATGCGCGGTACTTTTACCCCTATTCCCGTCCAGTTACTAAGCTCTGCAGTGGTAAGACCATTAGGGGTTCCGTCTACTAAAAATAATCGTATGGTTTTTCCGAAAGTGTTCATAAATGTTTAAATGCGACAAATTAATTTTTAACTGCTTTGGTAAATATAACCAAAATCACGACTCTGCCCAATATAGCAATTACCAAAAGTGCTCTTAATAAAAAAGCTCAGGATTTAATTGTTAGAATTTAGCTACCATTTTTGCAGATATTTTTTTATATTTAACTCTTTAATAAAAGTTGATTGCTATGGAACACAAAATACATCAGGGTCGCAATGTGAAACGCTTTAGGGAAATGCTGGGCATAAAGCAGGAGGCTTTGGCTTTTGATATTGGTGGCGACTGGAACCAAAAGAAAATTTCGCTCCTGGAACAGAAAGAAGTCATTGAAGACTCTCTTTTGCAACAAATAGCCGAAGTACTGAAAATTCCCGTGGAAGCCATCCAAAATTTTGATGAAGAACAGGCAGTGAATATTATTGCAAATACTGTGACTACCGTTAATGATAATGCCACAGGTCAGGTGTTCCAAATAAACCCGACAATCAATACTTCTGAAAAATGGATAGAAGCCTTAGAGGAAATCAAAAAATTGAATGACGAAAAAACTGCTCTTTATGAGCGTATGCTAAAAGAGAAAGACGAGATGATGGCAAGGCTGGAAAAGCTGATTGATAAGAAATAGTCTAAAATGTTATAAATGAAAAGCTCAACATCGTTGAGCTTTTTTTGTGTTTGAATTTATAGTGTTACCTATTGTTCCTTACTTAAAGTTGTCCTCCTATTTCTTTAAATTTTTCTACAAAGGCACTTATTTTTTGGAAAACGCTTTGTTTCTTGGTTAGATACTGTGGATTTAACGGGCTCATTTTAGGTAAAAGGGCGTTTAGTTCTGTGCCATTTTCACTAGCATATTCCCGTTTTAATGATATAGCTATGTATCTTTTTGTCGCCTCTTCGTTTAAGTTCTCTTCTGTTATCAGTTCAAAAGCTTCAGTTCTTTTTTTCTCACCTGCATAGGCATAAAATGCCTCTAAAATATTTGGTTTTTCTTGTATTTTATCAAGATCTGTTGCATTAATAAAGTCAACTACCAGACTTTCTTTTGCTCTTTGACCAATACTGGCACGAATTACTCTACGAATTTCATCAATTAAAGCTGCTTTGTCTTTTGTCTTTTTGTTGTGTTCAAAAATTAATTCCAGAATATAATCCAGATTTATTTCCTGAGATTTCAACAGGTCTATTTCAAAAACAACGTCATCCCAATCAATTTTAGATGCTTCGGCTTCTTTTCCGTTTTTCTCTCGTCTTAGCCAATCGCGTATGTCATTGTAGGTTGAACGATAGTCCTGAGCGGTTCTTTCCGGTAATAGAACGATTTCCTGCATTGCTGAAATATCTTCGTCTGTCACGAAATACGTTTCTTTGAATGCTTCGACAGCCTCAGGATTATTTACATCTATAGCCTGTAATGCTTTAAGGTGGGTAAATTCATCGTAATTCTGTAAAACATTTTCTACACGCAGATATTCACCAAAAAGTTTTGCAAACTCTTTTTTGTCTTTTTCTGTAGCGATTTCATCAGGGTTGGGAAACTTTTCGTTCAATTCATTTACAACATCAATATAACCTCTGCGGGCTTCGCCGGTAGCAATATCTGTAAAACCTTCCAAATATTCTTTGTAGCTCTTTTCGAGCACTACGTTTTTGGTATTGTTATCTCCAAATAAAGTGATGGCATCAATGGTTGCCTGTTCTAAATCTCTGAAAGTAACAATGTTGCCAAAGGTTTTTGTGGCGTCATAAATACGATTGGTACGCGAAAATGCCTGCATTAGCCCATGATAGTGCAGATTTTTGTCTACAAAAAGCGTATTTAGTGTAGGGGCATCAAATCCGGTAAGGAACATGCCAACTACAATGATAAGGTCTACTTCTTTGCTCTTTACTCTTTTTGCCAGGTCGCGATAGTAGTTTTGAAATTCTTTACTTTCAACTCCAAAACTGGTTTTGAACATAGCGTTATACTCATTGATTGCCTTGGATAAGAATTCTTTTGCGCTAATATCCATTGCGGACGGTTCAAAGGTTTCATCCGGTATTTCACCAATGGCATTTTGTTCTTCATTGGCTGCAAAAGAAAAGATGGTGGCTATTTTCAGTGGTTTTTCACTTCCTTTTTGCAGACGATTCAGTTCTTCATAATAACATTTGGCAGCATCTACACTGCTTACGGCAAACATGGCATTAAATCCTTTGTTACTTCCCTGATTTCTGTGGGTTTTAATTCTGAAATTTTGCAGAATGTATTGCGAGATTTCTTTAATACGGGCCGGATGAAGTAACGCTTTTGTGTTTTCTGCAGCGCTCAGTTTTTTTTCATCCTGCTCTTGCTCTATTTTTTTAAACTGCGGACGTACATTGTTGTAGTCTACTTTGAACTTCAATACTTTTTCATCTCTGATGGCATCGGTTATCACATAGGAATGCAATTCGCGACCAAATACACTTGCGGTAGTGTCAGCTCCTAAAGCGTTTTTAGGAAAAATCGGTGTACCGGTAAAACCAAACTGATAGAATTTTTTAAATTTTTTCTTAAGGTTTTTTTGTGCTTCACCAAATTGAGAACGGTGCGCCTCATCAAAAATGAATACCACTTGCTTTTGATAAATGGCTAAATCACCTTCACTTTTCATGAGGTTGTTTAGCTTCTGTATGGTGGTAACAATGATTTTGTTATCTTCTTTTTCTATGTTTCTTTTTAAACCGGCAGTACTATCGGAACCGTTTACGCTATCGGGCGAAAAACGCTGGTATTCTTTCATGGTCTGAAAGTCCAAATCTTTACGGTCTACTACAAAGAATACTTTGTCTATAAAGTCAAGCTGTGTTGCCAGTCTTGCCGCTTTAAAGCTGGTCAAGGTTTTTCCCGAGCCTGTGGTATGCCATATAAATCCGGCGCCTTCTGCAGAAGACCATTTTTTGGCTTCATAAGAACTTTTTATTTTCCACAATATTCTTTCTGTTGCTGCTATCTGATACGGGCGCATGATGAGCAATGTGTCGCTGGTATCAAAAACGGAATAGGTGAGAAGTACATTTAGCAATGTATGTTTCTGAAAAAAAGTGGCCGTGAAGTCTTTCAGGTCTTTAATCAAGGAGTTATCTGCTCTTGCCCAGTTCATGGTAAAGTCGAAACTGTTTTTATCCCGTTTTACAGTGTTGGCAAAATAACGGCTGTCGGTACCGTTTGAGATAACGAATATCTGCAAATATTTAAAAAGTGAGTTTTCGCTGTTGAAGCTTTCTTTGCTGTAACGGTGTACCTGATTAAAGGCTTCACGGATAGCAACTCCACGTTTTTTTATTTCTACCTGTACCAAAGGCAAACCATTCACCAAGATGGTTACATCATATCGATTGGCGTGCGTTCCTTTTTGTTCGAATTGTGAGATTACCTGCACTTTATTGCGAACGACGTTTTGTTTATCTACTAAATAAATATTTTGGATGTGACCGTCGTCAAATACAAAATCGTAAATATAGTTTTCATGAAGCTTTCTCGTTTTATCAACGATGCTATCTCCGGGTTTATCCAAATATTCTTCTATAAAACGAACCCATTCCGCATCTGTAAATTCCATATTGTTCAGTGCTTGCAGTTGCTGCCTTACATTAGCCAACATGGCTTGCTGTGTAGTAAGGTTGGATGGTTTTTCGTAACCCTGAGCGACTAAGTCCCGGATAAATTCCTGCTCAAGGGCAGCTTCTGTCTGATAGACCGCAGGTGGTTCGTTCAATGTTGAATATTTGTCGTATTTATCGAGAACGATGAAATTATTTGATTCTGCTATGGTGTTATACTGCGCCATTTTCTTCTATTAGTTCTGAGAATTTATAATTTCTCTCTAAATAATTTACTAATTCAATTAGTTTATTTATATCATTTTCTTGAACTTCTCCAATTTCATCACCTGCATGAGCTGAATGACTTGAAAGGTTCAAAATACGATTTGCAAAAGGGTCTGGTTCTCCATTTACAATTGGTAATAATTCTTCCCAATTAGAATACCCCAAAAAAGTGGCAGTTTTCTCCAAAACATTTCTAATAAAATTAAAATGATATTTTTTTATTAGGATAGGATTGTTTTTGGCTTTTTGAATTTCTCTAAGAAGCTGTAAATGATATGAAAAAGGAATTTTTCTACCAAGTGGATCAAGGCTAAAACGACCATCCGCAAATTTAATAAAACGATACTTTATAGAATTGTCAGAGTGATAAATCCATTTTTCAACACCAGTATTTTGTTCACCCCTTATATACAAAGGATTGGGTATATTATTATTAAGTTCATTTGAAATAACATTGTAAAACAGCGGATTATGCGTTGTTATTATAAATTTAAGTTTTGATTTACTATTTTTTATTAATCTTGAAATGTTAACAGCTAACTCAATTAGATGATTGTCATCTAGTGAACTTACAGGATCGTCTATGAATACATATTCTAAATGATTAAATTTATTTGTGGAACGATTAGTTTCATCGGTCTCGTCTAGTGTCTCAATTGCCTCTTCTAATAAACTATAAAACACACACCAAATAAAATTACTTTCTTCTGCTTTAGAAATCTTAATATTTGGTAGACCTTGGTCGTCTCCGCTTGAAATTGAAAATGTTACCTCTGAATATGCTGGTATAACAATGTCATTCCCATTATCATCTTGAGTAATGTACTCGTCATTAAAAAGAGGAGTTATCGAACTGTTAGTATAATACTGAAAATTGGTAACAATATTATTATCTAATCCTTGGTCTTTCAGAAATTCTAAGGTAAAGTCAGTAAAATTGTTAGGTCGTATTATTAACTTTCTGTTTGTATCAGCATCCAAATCATTATCCCAATAGAACAAATCTTCGGTAAATGCATTATAATACATTATCTTGATTCCTGTTTCCTCTTCTTCGTTTTCTGGATTTTTTGGAGCTATCAATTCTTTGAACTCACGTGACAAACGTGTTTTGCCTGTACCATTAAATGCATAAATTAATTGTACTTTTTTATTGGCATTTCTTAAGGATTGTGCTATTTCAGTTAAAGATTGTGCCATATTATGCTTCTATATTATGCTTCTATATTATCTTTAGGAAAGGTTAACAATATGTCTCTGTAATATTCATACTGCTTTTGTCTTAACTCAATTTCTTTTGACAAACCTTCGCTTATTGAATTAGTTAAAATATCAAATTTATCTAAGATGGAAACGATGTGTTCTTGTTCTTCGAGAAGTGGAACAGGGATTTTAATTTTTGCTAAATCGTCGGCGTTTACACGTCTTACTTTTGTCCCTGTAATAAATGGTCTTTTTTGTTTTTGAAATTGCTCTGTTTGAAAAAAATAAGCGACAAATTTTGGGTTCAATTTATGTGTATAGAAACAAGCATCACTGCTCACTGCTATTTCTTCTTCTCCTATCCAGGCTACGGCTTTACATACATCTTCATCATTTTCACTTGTTGTTGCAATGATTAAGTCACCAGGTTTAGCCATACGTGCTTTTTGGGCAAATTCCTCTGAAACAAAAGATTTAGTTTTATTCGTGTATGTTCCATAGTGTGTGTAGATTTGACCATAGTGGATACAACCAACACCTGTTTCAGTAAAGTCTTTTTTCTGTAATCCTCCGCCTCGTATAAACTTACCCGTATTTTCATCTCCCATAGGTAAATGTTGGACTTCGTTTTCATCAAAAGCAAACAATTGCTCACGATAATAATTATACTGCTGTTTACGAGCTGTAAGCTCTGTTGTAAGCTCTGTTGTAAGCTCTGTTGTAAGCTCTGAAAAGGTATCGAGAATATCAACTATTTTTTGTTGAATTTCGAGTGGTGGGATAGGGATTTGGAGTTTTTTTAGTTCACTCATTGGTAAACTTGCTACAGGAGATCCTACAATTTTTTTACTGTATTCGATCACTGTACTATTTGCATTTAGTAGATGAGAAATATATCTTGAATTAATAATTTGAAGATTTGGCTTTATTACGTAAACACCTTCCTTTATATTCCAATCCAATGGTCTACTTTCAATAACAGCAGTTCTTCCAATTGTACCTGTACCTGAAAATAAAATATCGCCAACTTCTAAATTTGACCGATTATTTATTAATGCCAAAGCATTATCATTAACTCTGTCTGTTTTATCAAGAAACACAATTTTACCATTCTGAATCTCACGTACAGTAACATAATATCCATGTGCATCATCAGTATTAAGTACGAAATTTTTTCTTGGATTCAAACCTGTTTTTAAGGACAAAATTATTTCTCCCAAAGGTTTCCATTCCACGTCAACACCGTCTAATAATCTATCTAAATAACTCATGCTTTGCCTCCTTTTTTTGCTTTCTTTTCTAAAGCCGAGATTGTTTTTAAATAGTCTTTTTCCACTGCACTTAGTGTTTTGGCTTTGTACTTTTTGTATTCTATTGCTGCTTTTTCTATTGCCTTCGTATGCGAAATTTTGCCTGCATTGTCGAGTACTTTTCGTCCTGTAGATGCCAGAATAGTATCCAATTCGCGTATGTAGTCTGCCATTTGCATTTCCCGTTCTTCAATGGCATTTAATTCTGCCAGATCAAAATAGGCAGCTACCAGGTTGTTGAGCACTTTTAATTCTTTTTCTTCTAAAAAGTTTTTGGCAATCATGGCTTCCGCCTGTGTGGGTTCATCTCCTTTAAAACTGGTTAAACCGGCATAGGGTTTGTCGCTGTCCACACGCATGTAAATAACTTCACTTGCTGTATTGCCGTGGGCTGCGTAGTGGAGTTTGTTTTGAACAATTTTAAAAAATGTAAGGCTTTCATCACTTTTGGAATCATAATCTGTGGCAGTAGCATAGAGTTCCAACACCTGACGGTACATGACTTTTTCACTTGACCGAATGTCGCGTATGCGATCCAGTAACTCTTTCCAGTAATTTCCGCCACCAAGGTTTTTAAGACGGGCGTCGTCCATTGTAAAACCTTTTACGATGTACTCTTTCAGGCGGCTTGTTGCCCACTGCCGGAACCGGGTGGCAATTTTAGAATTAATTCTGTATCCTAAGGCTATAATCATGTCGAGATTATAGTAATCCAATTCACGGGCAACCTCTCTGTTGCCTTCTTTTTGAACTGTTCGGATTTTCCGAACAGTTGCCTCAGGCATTAGTTCTTCGTCTGCATAGATGTTTTTAATATGCTCACTTACTGTCGATTTTGCAGTTTGATACAATTCGACGAGTTGCTTTTGTGTCAGCCAAACATCTTCATTTTCCAGGTGAACAGAAAGTTCAGACAGTCCATCGGCACTTTTATAAATTATTACTTCCCGATTTTCTTTACTCATGATAATTCAATTTCTTTAATGATTTTATCAATATCGGCACGGAGCTTATCTATCTTTTCTACGGTTTTGGCAACTTCCTTGTTCAATTCCACTATATCAATCTTTTCACGATTATCTTTCGCTTCTACATACGAGCTTACCGATAGATTATAGTCGTTTTCCGCAATTTTGGTATTGTCAATAGATACTGCGATATGGGTTTCATCTGTTTTGGTATCGAAGAGATCCATTATCTTTTCAATGTGTTTGTCTTCCAACACATTGTTATTGGTTACTTTTCTAAAGAAACCTTCTCCTGTAGCATCTATAAACTGGGTTTTGGTATCGGTCTTGTGTTTGGAAAGTACCAGGATATTTACTGAAATAGATGTGCCGTAAAACAAATTGGACGGTAAAGCGATTATGGTTTCTACAAAATTGTTGTCTACCAAATATTTTCTAATCTTTTGTTCGGCACCTCCTCTGTAAAATACTCCCGGAAAGCATACTATAGCTGCTCTTCCTCTGCCGGAAAGATAACTAAGTGCGTGCAATACAAAGGCAAAATCGGCTTTAGACTTAGGCGCCAATACACCGGCAGGCGCAAAACGGTCATCATTAATCAGGGTAGGGTCATCCGATCCTATCCAATTGACGGAATATGGTGGATTGGACACGATGGCATCGAAAGGTTTTTCATCGCCAAACTGAGGATCAGTCAACGTGTTACCTAATGCAATATCAAACTTATCGTAATTGATGTTGTGCAAAAACATATTCATACGAGCGAGGTTATAGGTCGTATGGTTGATTTCTTGCCCAAAAAAACCTTCCTGAATAATATGATTGTCAAAATGTTTTTTGGCCTGAAGCAGCAAAGATCCCGAACCTGCTGCCGGATCGTATATTTTATTAACTTCAGTCTGCTTATGCATTGCCAATTGTGCTATAAGCTTGGAAACGTTTTGCGGAGTAAAGAATTCGCCGCCTGATTTCCCGGCATTGGCAGCATAGTTGTTAATCAGGAATTCGTAAGCATCGCCAAAAAGGTCAATTTGGTTGTCTTCAAAACTGCCGAAATTCAATTCTTCCACTCCTTTCAAAATAGCAGCTAGACGACTGTTTTTGTTTTCTACAGTATTTCCTAGTCGTGTGCTGGTTGTGTCAAAATCGGCAAATAATCCTTTAATGTCCTGTTCAGACGGATACCCATTTGCGGAACTCTCAATAGCATCAAAAATAGCTTTTAATTCTGTATTGAGGTTTTTGTTTGTATTTGCTTTTTCAGCAATATTTACAAACAATTGACTGGGTAATATAAAATAGCCTTTTGTTCTTACCGCATCGGCTTTAATTTCAGGCGTTATGACTTCATCTGGTAACTTTGCATAATTAATACTATCATCACCGCCCTCCATATAATTGGCAAAGTGCTCACTAATGTATCTGTAAAAAAGTGTTCCTAATACAAAATGTTTAAAATCCCATCCGTCTACAGAGCCACGTACTTCGTTGGCAATCTTCCATATCTTATTTTGTAATATATCTCTTTGAGCTGTGCTTGTCATTTTTTGTTTTTTTAATATCTTTTACCTCCAAACTACATTTAACTTAGAGTAGCCTTTTAGGCTATAAATGGCAATTTTTTTTATAACTTGTTTACCGGTATTTGTTATTTAATGCAATACTTGTGTCTTCTTACTTACTCGAATTAATCAGATCTTTAACATCCACATCCAATAACCTTGCTATTTCTAAAAAAGTTTCCATAGAAGGTTGGATTTCATTCGTGACCCAACGGGAAATAGAAACTTCGCTTTTACCTAATTGTTCTGCAAGCCATTTATTTGTTTTGCTTTTTTCAGCAAGAATTATTTTTAATCTATTGATTTTCATCAGATGTTATTTAATTAACATTTTCTGTTAAAAATAACAAAAAAAACGATGCGGATGAATCGTTTTAAGATTTTTTAATATGAAAGATTTAGTTTTATATTTCAAAAATTCCCGCCAATTCGTTGTCGGTAAATTCAATAGGATTTGCGTAATATGCTATACGTGCTCTTAATATGGCATGGCGTTTCTTTCCAATTTTATTTCCATAAATCACGGTACTGTCTAAAAAATAGCTGCATTAATTTGCAGTTATATTAAACTTGATTCCCTATCTAAAAATTTAGTTTTTAACTTATAGACCCAATTAGGATTGGGGTATTTCCCGGGAGTGTTTTTAGGTTAACAGACCCTGCAGGCAAATTCGGCTATGCTTATAATATGATTATGCCAACATATATTTTCGATACTATGCATTTTCCGGAAAACCCATTTTCGGGATATTAGTCCCTGCCCTTTATCTTCCTAACCCATAAAATCACCGTCCACAGGGCGCAGATACCAAACACAATCAAAAGCGGCACATAATAGTTTTCAAAAAAGGCATGAAAGAAGCTGCCTATAACAATATATATGCTGGCGATACAGAGTTTAAACGGAATAAATTCCTTGTTTGACCAGGTAGTTTTTATATTTAAAAAATTCATAATACGTCTATTTATTATAAAAATAAAAAAACAAAACACAAACAAAGAGTTAAAAAGCTTATTTTTAAGGATAGATTGAATTTTTTATGGCCTATAATATACCCGACCACCTGAAAGGTCTTGACGATAATGAAGTAGCAGCATCAAGAAAGGAATACGGCTACAATAATATAGAGGCCGGCCACAAAAGTACCGGATGGGAGCTCCTGATAAATATTCTGAAAGAGCCTATGCTTATATTGCTTTTTGCAATTTCTGTTATTTATTTCTTCATAGGCGATTATGGAGAAGCTGTATTTATGCTTCTGGCGATCATTGCTGTTTCGGCCATTTCACTTTACCAGGATACCCGGAGCAAAAAAGCACTGCAGGCATTGGAAAAACTAAATGAACCGCTCAGCAAGGTAATCCGGAATGCTCAGGTTGTTGAAATTCCGACCCATGAAATTGCAGTGGGCGACCTCTGCATTACCGAAGAGGGAAAAATGATTAATGCAGATGGACAGATTGAGCACAGCAACGATTTTTCTGTAAATGAAGCTTCATTAACAGGGGAAAGTCTTTCCGTATTCAAAAGCAGCGAAAGTGAAGACAATAAAGTTTACAGCGGAACCTTAGCCGTATCGGGACTTGCGGTATTTAAAGTCGAAAAAATTGGCGCTGCCACCCGTCTCGGCAAAATAGGCATGTCCATTTCAGAAATTAAAGAAGAGCCCTCTCCATTACAACTCCAAATACGCAGGTTTGTAAAAGCAATGGCCATTGCAGGCCTTATTATCTTCGTTATGGTATGTGCCGTTAGTTACTACCATTCAGGCCGTGTTATTGACAGCCTGCTCAATGGTCTCACTTTGGCAATGTCTGTGCTTCCGGAAGAAATCCCGGTAGCCTTTACCACCTTCATGGCATTGGGTGCCTGGAAACTTATGAGGGAAGGCATTATTGTGAAACGCAGCAGTATTGTAGAAACTTTGGGCAGTACAACGGTTATCTGTACCGATAAAACCGGAACCATCACCGAAAACTCCATGCAGCTGAAACACCTTTACGACTACAGCTCGGATAAAATCTACGATGAAAACAATTTCAGTGATGCTGCGCTTTCCAACCTGATTGACTACGCCATGTGGAGCAGTGAACCTGTACCTTTTGACCCAATGGAAAAAACGCTGCATAAAATATATGAGCAGACACAGTCCCCGGATCTCCGGAAAGTATTTCAGATGATACATGAATATCCCCTGGACGGAAAGCCCCCTATGATGACGCATCTTTTTGAAAATAAAGAAAAACAACGGATTATTGCAGCAAAAGGCGCACCGGAAGCCATTCTCAAAGTTTCGACACTTTCGGAAAGTGAAAAAGACAAGATACGCAGTATTATACAAACCTTGGGTCGGCAGGGATTCCGGATTTTAGGAGTGGCCCGGTCAGATTTCGAAGGCATTGGTTTTCCCGAAAAACAGCAGTCCTTTAAATTTGATTTCCTGGGATTGGTCGTTTTTTATGACCCTCCGAAGAAAGGCATTCAGGAAGTTTTCCGGCATATTTATGACGCAGGCATCAAAGTAAAGGTAATTACCGGCGACAATACCGATACTACCAGAAGTATCGCGGCACAGGCCGGAATTGAATACGCTACCGAAGCCGTTGAAGGAAAAGACATTATGCAATACTCGGACGAGCAGCTTTTGCAGGCAACAGAAGAAAAAGTATTGTTCACACGGATGTTCCCCGATGCCAAGCTGGCCGTAGTAAACGCATTGAAAAAGCAAGGAGAAGTGGTAGCTATGCTGGGCGACGGGGTAAATGACAGTCCGGCACTGAAAGCCGCCCATATTGGGGTAGCAATGGGCAATAAAGGGACTGAAATAGCCAAAGCAGCTGCTTCGCTGGTGATTACCAATGATGATCTTGACAAACTGATTACCGGTATTGCATCCGGCAGGAGAATCTATGCGAATATTAAGAAAGCAATTCAGTATATTATTTCCATTCATATCCCGATTATCCTTACCGTTTCCCTGCCTTTGTTTCTTGGCTGGGTATTCCCCCAGATATTTACACCCGTTCACGTTATATTTTTAGAGCTGATCATGGGGCCTACCTGTTCCATTGTATATGAAAATGAACCGATGGAAAAGAACACCATGTTGCAGAAGCCGCGAAAAATGAACGATACATTCCTGAACTGGAAAGAATTGACCATTAGTATTGTGCAGGGACTGGCCATCACGATTGGTGTATTGTTTGCATATCAATATACCGTGCAAAACGGCGGAAATGAAGAAAAAACAAGGGCCATGGTTTTTACCACCCTGATTTTGGCCAACCTGTTGTTAAGCTTGGCCAACCGTTCCTTTCATTACAGTCTGTTTGAAAGTTTCAAAAATAAAAACAAGCTGTTTCCTATCATTTCCGGGGCCACTTTGGTACTGCTGTTTGCGATATTGTATACGCCCCTTCTTGCCGGTTTTTTTAACCTGACCGGTCTCAATATAAAAGAATTGGGAATTTCAATGGGGATCGCATCTGTATCTGTATTATGGTTTGAAGTGTACAAATGGATAAGGCGGTAAAAGAGCAAAAATCCTATTATATGATAGTGTAAATGTTGATAAAAGATGTAAAAAAGTATTTTCCTTCTATGGTGCCTATCTTAAGACAGGATAAACTTCATCATCCAATCTGGCAGTTTCTGCTAATTTTATATGATATTTTCTCTTTTAGTTTCAATTATTCCAGTATTCTGTGGAATCGCTACCTCATATAATGTAGGAAAAACTTTTAAATTATATTTTCTCATATCTCCTTACAATCGTAGATTTATAATGAATTCCATTCTCAGTGTATTCGGATATCACCTGCAAATGCATCTCCTTTCTGTTAAATACCAGGACATTGTTAATGATATTTTCCTTCCCTTCTATTTTAAGTATAATCTGTCGATCCGCCATTTCATATAGACCACTGCTTTCAATGAACTCTTCTTCTCCATTTTTATTTGCCCATGCTGGACGATAACTTAAATACTCAATAGTATCCCTATTTTTGAAAATATATTGGATGCGAAAACTGCGGGGTATTTTGTGATCATATTCCTTAACAACTTTATCACCTTCTTCTATTTTCTTTGCTAATGATCGTAAAGCCCACCTTCCCTCCAGATTTTCAGGCGTAAAGGGCAACTCTGCTTTAGCAGACTTGGAACTTACACAGGATGTTAACAAAACAATGCTGAACAATAACATTAAGAACAATCTTTTTTTCATAGGTAAATCATTTTGGTTTAATTATATCTAATAATTCTCCGGGTAATCATCTTTACGATTTTGTTTAGCGGCTAATTTAAAATAGATAAGATCATAAAAATTATAAATACTTCACAAAAATTCATATATATCATCATTTTAACAAACTTTGAAGTATACAGGCAATTCAAATACAGTCAAAAAATACGATCGTATCTACTTTACATTATTACAGGGGAGTGATTTACTTTCTAAATCATAACCTAGTTTATAAAATATGAAATACCTAAATTAATGGTAAAATTAATATCAAAATAATCGTTATTTATTGAAAATTTTTAGTTTTGTTTTATCAGCGACAAACCAATTAATACTTCTATCCATGAAAAAAACACTTATCTTATTGATTCCAGCGGCATTACTTTCATCTTGTGCAGCATTCACAGACGGCTATAGTCGCTTAACAAAAGAACAGAGAAATTCAATAGTACCGTTCAATAAAAACCTTCCCCTTTCGCGCGATTATGTTTATAAAGTAAATGCTTCAGAATTACTAGAAACCATAAAAGATTATCCAAAGGCCTTTGTATATGTTTTCACTCCCGGTTGTACTAGTGATGCTTGTTTCCCCTTAACCGTATATGAAAATTTTGCAAAAAAGAATGGGTATAAAGTTTTCTTTGTTCTCAGTGGTTATGGAAGCCTGGATTATGCGTTTGAGGATCCGATAAAAGAGCCTTTATTTGTGATTAACAGCGATTATTATGGTAAAAAGTTCCTGCACGGATATATACGTCCTTTTGAAAATGAGCTCAAAGGCCGGGACAAAAAAGATAAATCGGGAGATTTGGAAGGTAGTCTTCATTTTTACGAGAATGGTGTGTATAAAGATACTTATATATATTTGCCGCGTTCCTAAACTCAATAATGAGGTAAATTAAAGTATTGTTATATACCGCTTTTAATCAACGTATTTCAACCAATATCAAAAACTGCTTATCTCAAAAAAAAAGAAGCTTTTCAGCAATAAATGAGGTGCATTTAAGGATAACTTCCCTCCGATCACTGATCCTTTATATATAGAATGAATAAATCAAAGAAGGCACATTGTGTCTTCTTTTTTCCTTTCAAATCCATCCAAGACAGACGTGGCAAATTCTGAAAAATAAAAAAGAGCTTTGATTTATTGTCACCTTTTCGGGGCAATTTTCGAACCATTTTTTAAGTAATTTGAACAAATTAGTTCTTCACGAAAAAAAACCTCTTATATCCCTATTTTAAAAGGACTTTTCTTTCAAAAAAGAAAGCTTTTACTTTTTTTGACTGTACAACTATTTAGTAATGAAATCATACGAATCAATAGCTCTCTGTGCATTTTTTTCAAAAAAATGATTTTATCGTAGTGTTTTTCCTCAAAGTTCCTAATAGGTAGCAATATTGCTATCTCTTTTTTTAAATTACATAAAGGAATTACGATACCACAAAGAGGTTGCAAATACAATCTCTTTGTGCATATTCCAACTAATCTTACGCTAAACGAATAACTTGTTCAACTGGATTATATTTGTTTGTGAAATCCGAGTTACACTCTCAAAGACAAATCAAGGGTGGTTGTACTATAAATTTAGGATTAGTTCCGCTGTGTGGTTATGCTGAATGAACTATTACCTGCTTTACTTATTGCCTATACCTCTTTTATTTTGGGCAGGTTGTCTAACTTGCGTGCAAGCTCTATAAATGAAAACTATGAGTATTTTCGGACTATTGTCTCTATGAGTATATTCCCATGAGAAGAAAGGAAAAAACTACAGTCAACTATAAAAACCGAGCTACCCAACGATAATATCTGCATTTGAATGACCATTAATATAAAGAAAGTGTCCAAAAAAGACACCTTCTTTTGTTTTCATACTGTTTGTACTATTGTTATAAATTGAATAACAATTGAGATGATAATCGAAGCAGTTATATCTTGTTTGATGCTTAATTTTACAGATTTAAAATCTGGTGAATAATGTTTTTCATCACGATTTAATAATTACAAATTTTAATTAACATACAAATTATGACTGAATCAACTAACACTATTTTATCTCGGTTCAATGATAAAACAATCCTTATTACAGGAGCAGGTTCTGGTATAGGAAGGGCAACTGTGTATAGAATTTTAAAAGAAGGCGGCCAGGTGATCGCTGTTGATATTTCCGAAGCAGGTCTAAAAGAGACGCACGATCAGGCAGAGAAGTTAGGTTATGCATCCAATTTAAAAATAGTTATATGCGATATATCTGATGAAGAGTCAGTGAAAACGCATATTGGAAAGGCTATTTCTGACGCAGGAAAACTTAATGCGTTAGTAAACGCTGCAGGTATTCTAAGAGCAGCCCATACCCATGAAATGACTTTGGATTTTTGGAATACAATTATAAAAATTAATCTTACAGGTACGTTCCTGGTAACACGGGAAGCTTTACCTACTTTATTGCAAACGGGTAATGGCAGTATTGTAAATTTTAGTTCTACATCAGCAACATTTGCACATCCTTATATGGCAGCGTATGCAGCGACCAAAGGTGCCATACAGTCATTTTCACATGCAATTGCTTCCGAATATTCCAAACAGGGATTACGGGTGAACTCTGTGGCACCGGGAAGCATTGAATCGGGAATGGTTCATAACCCGGGCTTTCCTGATGATGCGGACCTCTCATTAATTTATAAACTTCAGCCCGCGCTTGGAACTGGTTTCGGTTCGGCAGATTATGTTGCAAGCGTAGTAGCCATGCTGGCCTCTGAAGATGGAGGGTTTATTACGGGCACAGAAGTTCGTATTGATGGAGGAACACATATGTAATTTTCAGTCATCTATAACTTTATTTCTGATGAAGTCGATCAATTGATTTGATCGACTTCTTTTTATTTAAAAAAGGTACTACGACTAAAGATAGATAATTACGTAAAACAAAATAATAATCTCGAAACAATGGAAATGTTTTTATCAGTTATATGTGTTTAAACCGACCATGTGATTCTGTGGGAAATTGGCTGTTAACTGCAATCACGACATAAAAAGAAACTCCCCTCCTCCCAGCTGGCCTGATCTTTTTTTAGAAAGAAAAGAATACTGAAAATGTGTTGGCATGTCATCACTTTGCTCCTTTCTAACCAATTTTAAAATCCTTATGTGGCTTAAAATCCAACAGCAAAAAAGCTACAACATAAAGCAAAAAAAATTGAGCTTCAAACAATTAAACATACTAAAAAAGAGCGAGCGAAGTAAGGAATAAAATTACATTCCTTTTTTTATTTTGGTATGAAAACGAAAAAAACCTCTAAATTATCAAATTTAGAGGTTTTTTGACAGGAATTAATCCTGTGTTGTCGGGGTGGCAGGATTCGAACCTGCGACCTCCTGGTCCCAAACCAGGCG
>JBEBOB010000033.1:0-26411 GCA_040396655.1 Flavobacterium sp.
TCAACAGTTTTCAAGACTGCCGCATTCGACCACTCTGCCATTTCTCCTTAACGTTACCGTTAGTGATGCAAATATAGAGCGAATTTCTCATTTTGCAAGCACTTTGTATTGTTTTTTTGAATGTTTTTTATAACTGTTTCAGTATCAATTCCTGAAAAAGCGCTATTTTTTCGTAGGGTATACGCTCTTAATAAGAACCTTTTCCCCGTAATTGATCATTTCCACCGTTATAGGTTCTTTTTTGGAATTCTGGCCTTCAATCACGTACAGCTTGCCGCCGGCTTCCTTTATGTTGCTCTTGTCAAAATCAACGTCCCCGTACGTAAGGCACATTTTAATATCGTTCATGTCAACCAGTGCCTGGTCAAAACTAATCTGGGCTTCATCGGAAATGTTCAACGGTTTGGACCTCAGGTCTTTTAACACCCTGCAGTTCGGCAGGTAACAGAACTGCGTATCCTTTGCGTCCCAAAAAATATAAACAAAGAGCCCACCAATAAACAACCCTAAAAGATAGTAAGCCAGACGTTGTGAAAACTTCATAAAAAATAATTTTCCGCAAAAATACGATTATTATTGCTTAATCAGCCCTACATAAGTATTAAATTGAGGTCCTTGTAATCCAGATTAAACCATTTTCCTATAGATTCATTTACGAGTATGCCCTTGTATACGTAAATACCCGAACGCATAATGCTGTCGTAACTGATGGCATCATCAATGGTTCCGTTTTCACTTAAATCCAGCAGATAGGGGGAAATGATGTTGCTTATGGCCAGTGTAGCTGTTTTGGAAAACTTGGCCGTAATATTGGGAACACCATAATGTATCACCCCGTATTTGGTAACCACGGGATTTTCATGCGTAGTGACTTCAGAGGTCTCAAAGCACCCGCCGTTGTCTATACAGACGTCGATTATAACCGCACCGGGTTTCATACGCTGCACCATTTCTTCGGTTACGAGTACCGGCGACCGGTTACAGCCTTTGACCGCACCGATAACGACATCGCACCGCATGAGGGACTTTATCAATACCCGTTCCTGGATGGTAGAGGTGAAAATCTGGGCGGGAAGCGACTTCTGCAATCTTTTGAGCTTATGTATGTTATTATCGAACACCTTAACGCTTACTCCAAGCGCCAGAGCGGTCCTCGCAGCCGATTCTGCCACAAGGCCGGCACCCAGAATTACCACTTCGGTAGGGGGCACGCCCGTTATATTGCCGAACAACAGTCCCTTTCCGCCATTCATACGGCACATATAGTCGGACGCAATCTGAATAGAGGCGATTCCCGCTATTTCACTGATTGCGTGCAGGAACGGATAGGCTCCGTATTTATCTTTAATGAATTCAAAGCCCATGGCTGTGATCTTCTTCCGTGCCAGTGCATCGAAATATTCCTTTTTCTGCGTTTTAAGCTGTAACGCGGAAAAAAGATATGTTTTGGGCTTCATGAGCTGTATTTCTTCAAGGGTAGGGGGCTCTACCTTGAGTATGACCGGGCATGCGAAAACTTTTTGCTTATCATGGGTAATAACCGCTCCGGCTTCACTGTATTTAAGATCTTCATAACTGGCTTCGCTTCCCGCATTTGACTCAATCAGTACCTTATGGCCTGCCTTTACAAGCATGTTGACCGATTCCGGAGTCAGGCAGACGCGTTTCTCTATCCTGAAATCTTCTTTTGGAATACCGATATAAAGCTGACCGCGCTTTTTACGTACATCTAACTTTTCTTCCATGGGCATTAACTGCGATTTGGAAAACGGGCTGGTTATATCCATCATTACTCAAATTTTAATTCTCTCATATTTTCATCTAAAATAGTAATCGTGATACGGTGTACGGAATCGGGCAAAATTCCCGGGGCCTGTTCGGGCCATTCCACCATACACCATGTACCTGAGTCGAAATATTCATCGAGCCCCATATCGTAGGCCTCTTCTTCACTCTTTAAACGGTAAAGGTCAAAATGGAAGAAAGGGGCATCGTCTCCCGTACGGTATTCATTCACTATGGAAAAGGTAGGGCTGCTTGCCATTTCCGTTACTCCGAGCTCCCGCGCAATGGCTTTGATAAGCGTTGTTTTGCCTGCTCCCATAGGTGCATCAAACAACCAGGTTTTAAAGCGGCTGTTCCGGACAAGCCCGGCCGCCACGCTTGGCAATTCATCTATAGAATATGCTAACTTCATACACTATTTCTTTGGATTGAGTACTATAAACGGAATGATTATTTCTTCTAACGAAATTCCTCCGTGCTGGTACGTATTCTTAAAATAACTTACGTAATAATTATAATTGTTAATATACGCCAAAAAATAATCACTCTTTGCAAAAATAAACGAGCTGCTCATATTTATGGCGGGAAGCTGGATCTTTTTGGGATCTTTCACTGCATAGACATCCTTGGATTCGTACGTAAGCGATTTCCCCGTTTTGTAACGCAGGTTCAGGCTGGTGTTTTTATCGCCTATCACCTGAGAAGGGTTTTTACAGTTGATGGTACCGTGATCGGTCGTAATGATAAGCTTAAAGCCTGCGAGCTGCGCCTGCTGTATGATCTCCAGCAAAGGGGAATTCTTAAACCAGCTTTGTGTAAGCGAACGGTAGGCCTTATCGGTTGAAGCCAGCTCCTTGATAACTTCCATTTCCGTTTTGGCATGGGAAATCATATCGACAAAATTGTATACAAGCGCAATCAGCTTGTTGTCTTTCATGGCTTTAAAATTCTCTGCAAACTTCTTACCGTCTTTGATGTTTGTTATTTTATGGTATTCGTGTTTGATGTTGAGCCGCAGCCTTTTGAGCTGTTCGTTAAGGAACTCAGCTTCAAAAAGGTTTTTCCCGCCTTCATCCACGTCATTTTTCCAATACTGGGGCAGCTGTTTTTCCATCTGTAATGGAGTGAGCCCTGAAAAAATAGCATTCCGCGCATACTGGGTAGCGGTCGGCAGTATGGAATAATAATAATCTTCCTTTTCCGTCTTATAATGGTTGGTTACAATCCCTTCGAAAGCTTTCCACTGGTCGTATCTCAGGTTATCTATTACAATAAACAGTACATTTTCCTCATTGCGGAGTTCCGGAACCACTTTTCTTACAAACAGCTTGTGCGAGAACAGCGGAGCTGCTTCTTCATCATTGATCCAGTCTTCGTAGTTCTTCTCTACGAACTTACCGAACTGGATGTTGGCTTCCTCTTTTTGCTTTTCAAGGATTTCGGCCAGGTTCTGATCGTCTATGCTTTCAAGCTGCATCTCCCAGAAAATAAGGCGCTTGTAAAGGTCGGCCCATTCCTGATGCGAATTGGCCTGCATCATATCCATTGCAATTTTTCGGAATTCCTTCTGATAATCAAGCGAGGTCTTTTCGGAAATCAACCTGGAATGATCCAGGTTCTTCTTAAGGCTCAGAAGGATCTGGTTCGGATTGACGGGCTTAATAAGGTAATCGGCGATTTTGGAACCGATTGCTTCATCCATGATGTATTCCTCTTCACTCTTCGTAATCATGATAACGGGGATGTTGGACTTTTTCTCCTTTAGCTCCGCCAAGGTTTCAAGTCCGGTAATACCGGGCATGTTTTCATCCAAAAAGACGATATCAAAATTATCTTCAGCAAATAAATCAACAGCATCCCGTCCGTTTGTTGCCGTTGTAAGTTTATATCCCTTCTTTTCAAGGAACAGGATATGGGGTTTTAATAAGTCGATTTCATCATCGACCCACAGTATCTTGATTTCATTCATAACAATTCAGTTTCAACGCTCCTGTAAAGAGCATTTTTAAAAGTTTAAATTTAGTAAAAAGTAGGACATCCGCTTTGTAATTCTCCATAAGAAATCCTTAAAATCATTTTAAAAACAAAAATTGTACAAATATTTTAACTTTTTCGGTACTTTTGTTATCCCATTATTATTAATAAAATGTTAGTTCCGAACACGGTTAAGTTAATTTAAGTCCCGAAATGCTTTATTCTTTTGTAATACCTGTATACAACAGACCCGATGAAATTAATGAATTGCTGGAAAGCATGACGCGTCAGAAATACGGTAAGCCGTTTGAGGTTGTGGTCGTGGAAGACGGATCCCAGGTAACGTGTAAACACATTGTAGAACAGTATTCTGAAACACTTGATGTGATGTATTACTTTAAGCCGAATTCAGGTCCGGGAGACTCCCGTAATTATGGTATGAGGGTTGCAAAAGGAACCTATTTCATCATTCTGGATTCGGATTGTATACTTCCTGAAAACTATCTCATGGAAGTGGACCGTTACCTTGAAAAAAATTATGTGGACTGTTTCGGAGGACCCGATGCCGCACACAGTTCTTTTTCGGATATACAGAAAGCCATCAACCAGAGTATGACTTCGTTCCTTACTACGGGAGGAGTACGCGGCGGAAGCGAAAAGCTTGGAAAATTCCAGCCGCGCAGTTTTAATATGGGGCTTTCGAAGAAAGCCTTTGAAGCATCGGGAGGATTTGGGAAAATTCACCCGGGAGAAGATCCTGACCTGTCCATAAGGCTCTGGAAAATGCAGTTCAAAACCGACCTCATTCCAAATGCATATGTTTTCCACAAACGAAGAATTGATTGGGAAAAATTCTACAAACAGGTGAACAAGTTTGGAAAAGCACGGCCCATTTTAAACAGGCGTTATCCCGAATACAGTAAGGCAACCTACTGGTTCCCTTCGGTATTTATCGCAGGCCTCGCAGCTTCTTTTTTGATGCTGATTTTTGATATACAGTTATTTATATATCTTTACATTTTATATTTTGCAGCCTTATTTGTGGAGAGTATTATCAAAACAAAAAACGTAAAAATCAGCTTTTTAACATTAATTGCCGCTTTTATACAGTTTTTGGGATATGGGGCAGGATTTTTGTACAGTTATTATTTGTTAAATATAAAAAAACTCAGGGCAGAAACGGCCATGCCGGAAATGTTCTTTAGGTAGGATATGAAAGTGATAGGATTGACCGGAGGGATCGGAAGCGGTAAAACAACCGTTATAGAATACATTGCTTCTAAAGGTTTTCCCGTATATATTGCAGACAATGCCGGAAAACAGGTTATGGAAGTTCCCGAAGTAATTGAAAAGGTCAACAGGCTTTTCAGCGAAAGCGTATTATTACCCAACGGGATGCTGGACCGAAAAAAAATAGGGGCCATTGTTTTCAATAATCCGGATTTGCTTAAACAGCTCAATGCCATTGTGCACCCGGCTGTCGGCCTCGATTTTGAAAAATTTAAGGCAGCCAACCCGGAAGCAACTTTACTGTTCAAGGAAAGTGCCGTTTTATTTGAATCCGGAGCTTACAGAACATGCGATGCCACCATCCTTGTTACGGCCCCGGAGCAGGTAAGGATACAGCGGGTAATGTCAAGGGACCAGGTAGCGGAAGAGCAGGTAAGGGAACGCATAAGGAACCAGATGCCGGATGAGGAAAAAAGAGCGCTTTCTACGTACATTGTCGAAAACACGGATTTACCGGCTACTTTTAATAAAATAGACGAAATTCTGGAAGAGCTCTTAAATAATTAAATTTTAGTTGTTAACATTAGGTTAAAAATATAATTTAATATCACTTTAAATGTTAAATTTGAATGTATTTTAAAACATGAATAAATATAGATTTCAGTTCTTAGTCGTTTTGATGAGCCTGGCCCTGGTGGGTATTATTTTAATCCAGCTTTACTGGATCAGCACCACGTACCAGAACAACGATACGCAGTTTCAGCATATGGTGAATCAGACCATTGGAAAGGTCGCAGATAAGCTAAAGGAAAGGGAGCGTTACGAATTCGACAAAAAACTTTATGAATATCGTTCTGAAACGGGGAAAGTTCCGAACAAGACCGATGTAAAACGTATATTCTATACAGAAAAAGACGTTCGTACAAACGAAGAAATCGTTTATACCAATATTATCTCCGTAGAAAACCTAAATGATTTTAATTTCAACGGAACGTTCATTGACAGTGCAAGTGGATCTAAAAAAGATTACAAAAATTACATAAGCAGCAGGAAAACAGAGATTTTCCACGGCAAACAGAAAGGATTGGAAGGCGGACTGGAAAAGGACATCCACAAAGCATTCAATAAGGATACCGTTCCTGATGAAGTAATAGAGAAAAAGGGAAATATCGACGAATATGACAGGATAGGGATGGATTATACCTATAACGATATCGTTTCAACGTATCCGATCGAAGACCGGCTCGACAATAAAAAGCTTCAGACGCTCATAAATCAGGAGCTGGCAAGCAACAAGCTGGCTACGAATTTCGAGTATGCCGTTTTCAGTAATGGGCTGGCTACCCCGATAAAGTCGAAAAATTTTATCTATAATGATAAAAATACGTATTCGACGCCGATATTCACCGATATTGAAAATCATTCAAAGTACCAGCTTTACATCAGCTTTCCGCAGAAGTCGAAATTCCTTGTTTCAGACCTGTTGCCGTTTATCCTGATATCGTTGCTTTTTACGGTAGTCATCATCGCGGCTTACTACAGCGCCATCCGCCAGCTCATTACGCAGCGACAGATATCCGAAATCAAAAATGATTTCATCAACAACATGACGCACGAGTTTAAAACGCCCATTGCCACCATCAATCTGGCTCTGGATGCAATTAAAAACCCGAAGATCATTGACGATAAGGAAAAGGTGATGCGGTATGTGCAGATGATACGTGATGAAAATAAAAGGATGCACGCACAGATTGAAAATATCTTAAGAATATCAAAACTGGAAAAGAAAGAACTTGATATTCCTAAAGAAAAAGTAGAACTAACAGAAGTGCTTGAAGTTGCCATCGATCATGTATCATTGCTGATAGAAGACCGGGAAGGAACTTTAAACACACATTTTAATACCCAGCGCGATACGGTCCTGATCAACCCGACGCATTTTACAAGCGTTTTTGTAAACATACTGGACAATGCTATCAAATATTCACCCAATGCTCCGGTAATCGATATCTATACGGAGAATGTGAAGGATTCCATTGTGGTTAAGATAAAAGATCAGGGGGCAGGTATGAGTAAAACGGCAACGAAGAAGATATTCGATAAGTTTTACCGGGAACATACAGGCGATCTGCACAACGTAAAAGGCCATGGTTTAGGGCTGGCCTATGTAAAACAGATTGTAGACGACCACAATGCCCAGGTATTTGTAGAAAGTGAAAAAGGTAAAGGCAGTACCTTCATCATAAAAATTCCTTTAATCAATTAGGAAAAAATCAAAACAACAACAAACAAATAAGAAAACAAATGGAAGTAAACAAAAAAATCTTGTTAGTAGAGGATGACCCGAACTTCGGATCGATCCTGAAAGATTATTTAGTAATGAATGATTTTGACGTTACCCTTGCCAAAAACGGAATGGAAGGGTTCGAAAAATTCAAAAAAGAATCTTATGATTTATGTATTCTGGATGTAATGATGCCGTATAAGGACGGATTTACGCTGGCACGTGAGATCAGAGATAAAAACAAGGAAATCCCGATCATCTTCCTTACTGCTAAAACAATGAAAGAAGATGTTTTAAAAGGGTATAAGGTAGGAGCTGACGATTATCTTAACAAGCCTTTTGATTCGGAAGTGTTATTAATGAAGATTAAAGCGATCATGCAACGCAAATCTTCAGAGGTAAAAGCGGAAAATACCAAATTTGAATTTACCATTGGAAAATTCCACCTTAATTCAAAATTGCGTTTCCTTACTTTTGAAAATGAAGAACCGATTAAGTTATCTCCAAAAGAGAACGAGCTTTTAAAAATGCTTGCCCTTTATGAAAATGACCTTATGCCACGCGAAGTAGCATTGACCAAGATCTGGAGAGATGACAACTATTTCACTTCACGAAGCATGGACGTTTACATTGCCAAACTAAGAAAATACCTTAAGGCAGATGAAAACGTGGAAATTCTGAACATCCACGGGGAAGGTTTCAGATTAGTGATCAAGAACAAAGAATAATCTTAAAGATGAAAAATCAATTTCGAACAGTACAGGTTTTATAACTTGTACTGTTTTTTTATATAAAAAAACGGAATATCTGGCGATACTCCGTTTTCCGTATTTCTTGCATATATTATTTTACAAAATCTTCGAGATAAGCAAAGCGCTTTGTGAGCTGGCCTTTCTCACAGATCGTTCCCCTTTTAAGTATACCGTCCTTATCATCATTAAAAAATGCCGGGGTGATATGATCCAGAAACATCTCACCAAAACCTTCACTGGCATCTTTCGGAAGTTCACACGGCAGGTTATCTACCGCCATCACGACTACCGCAGCCGGATGGTCAACTGCTACTTCTTTATTTTCCCTTGGATAATATCCGTAAAAAGGATCGGCTATGGTTGAAGCCCGAAGCGTACTTTCGATAGGACCGTCGATGTCGCATGAAATATCCGCAATGACCTTAATCGCATTATGAGCCGAATTAAGCATTTCCTTAGTCAGAATTTTCGGAGAGCCGTCCTTATAAAAATGTCCGGCTATGAAAATATCTGCATTGAGGGCGAATTTTTCAAAATCGCTCTCGTACTGCTGGGGATTCTCCTTAAAATCTTCGAACGATCCTTCGGCGCCGTCTGTCCTGCGGTAATAATCAGGTACATCGATCTGCACATACACCGGTTCGTCAAATTCCTTGTTGAGGAACTGGTCAACCGATACGCGCTTCATCTTCATTCCGTCAAGCATTTCACGGGCCCCCATTCCAACTTTACCGGTTCCTGTAAGCACTACCTTTACCGGAGGCAGGTAAGGTCTGGAGAGCCTTTCGATAAGGTCTTTCTGCGATTTTAATTCTTCGGCTTTTTTAAGCTGGAACAGCTCATACTTTATTCCGAATGCCCGGAAAGCATTATAGGCTCCCACGATTCCCGCATACCTTCCAAAACCTATGAGCCTTCCGCCGTTTTCATCCACCAGAGTCTCATGATCTATCAAACGTATGTTCTTGTTCAGACAGGTTTGTAAAAGTTTTTTGTTATGCTGCTGTTTCTTTATCGTATGGGAAAAGAAAAAATAGGTTTTATCTGGAATCAGGTTATCTACAGGTACTTCCTTAACACCGAAAAGGATGTCGCAGTCACTCATATCGTCCGAAACTTCAAATCCCAATGCTTCATATTCTTCATCCTTAAAAACACGAATGGGTGAACGTTCTACCTTAAATGTGGCTTCCGGATGATTTTTTTTAAACGATAAAAGTTCCTGAGGAGAAAAAACAACACGCTTGTCGGGTGGATTTTTACCTTCACGGATAATTCCAAATTTCATACAGTATATTCTTATAATTGATTTTAGCGAATATAGGAAAAATAAGGAACTAAAGCAAAAAGCATTTCGGAACCGAAATGCTTTTAATCACAGCTTACCGTTTGGTAAACATATTTTTCTTCTTTTTGCTGGCTGTCGCAATCACCGTCCAATGATCCCAAATACCGCAACTGCGGTTTTTCTTCGGTACCTATATTTTCAAATACCTCGCAATGGCAGTTATCAGATGTTTCACAGCTTGCCAAAAAAAGAATTCCCAACATCGTTAACAGGTTTCTCATAATCAGCATCTTTTAATACCTGAACTACATCAAAAATCAAACCAGATTTTTAAATTCCTGCTTCAATCTGTTCTTGGCCAGTTCCAGTACGGAATTCGCCTCTTTGGTATTCAGCAGCTGCTTCTGAAGATCATAAGCATCGGCCGTTTCGTTGTTAAGCCCCGCCTTTAAAATCTGTTGAATGATGGTTTGTTTGGCGGTGGCGATCAAAGCCCAGGCTTCTTCAGACACATAAAGTTGCTGCGAAATATTGAAATCGTATTCCTGTTCAATATTCTGTATCAGAAAAGAAGCATAGTCCTGCTTCAAAGGTGAAATGGGTGCTACCCGCATAACGAGCTTTGGCACGTCTATACGCTCCATAAGTATAATAAGCCGTTCATATGCCTGTACCGTCTGGGGTGTTGATTTACGCGGCGCTTCTGCCTCGTACTGCGGAACCTGCACCGATTGTCCGGGATTGGCCATTTCCTGTTCAAGACGTTCACGCAGTAAGCGCCGTGCCTCATTTTCACGGGCTATGGACTTCCTGTTAAAAAGATAAAACAGTACAATAATAATGATTAAACCGGCTAAAATAAATAACGATTCTTTCCAGTCTACCGTAAAATTTGAAAACATTTTAATTCTATTTAAAAAACAAATATAATCCTAAATTAATATTATTTGCTACTTATTTCTACTAGTAGTAACTTTGTTTATTCTGAACATACAAATATGCAAAATTACATAGACCAGTTAAACGAAGCACAGCGGGCTCCGGTATTGCAAAAAAACGGACCCATGATCATTATTGCAGGCGCGGGATCCGGTAAAACACGGGTATTGACGCTGCGTATTGCCTATTTAATGCATCAGGGAGTCGATGCGTTCAACATATTGTCGCTTACCTTCACCAATAAGGCGGCAAGGGAAATGAAGGAACGTATATCGAAGATCGTAGGGTCAAGCGAGGCAAAAAACCTCTGGATGGGAACATTTCACTCTGTTTTTGCCCGGATTCTGCGCGCGGAATCAGACAAACTGGGCTATCCTTCCAACTTTACCATTTACGACTCCCAGGATTCCCAAAGGCTTATTGGTCAGATCATAAAGGAAATGCAACTTGATAAGGATATCTACAAGCCCAATCAGGTTTTAAGCCGCATTTCGAACTATAAGAACAATATGATCACGGTAAAGGCATATTTTAATAACCCGGAACTCATGGAAGCCGATGCAATGGCAAAAAAACCCAGGATTGGGGATATTTACCAGGCATACGTAGAGCGCTGTTTTAAAGCGGGAGCAATGGATTTTGATGATCTGCTCCTCAAAACAAACGAACTGCTTATACGTTTTCCTGAAGTGCTGCTCAAATATCAGGACCGGTTCCGCTACATCCTTGTAGATGAGTACCAGGATACCAACAATTCCCAATACATGATCGTAAAAGCCCTGGCCGACCGCTTTCAGAATATCTGCGTAGTAGGTGATGACGCCCAGTCTATTTATGCGTTCAGGGGAGCAAACATCAACAATATATTCAACTTCCAGAAAGATTTTGATAACGTACAGACGTACCGCCTGGAACAAAATTACCGCTCGTCCAAAAATATAGTAGAGGCGGCCAACACCATTATTGATAAGAATAAGACCAAACTTGAAAAGGTAGTCTGGACCGCCAACGAAGACGGGCCTAAAATCAAGGTACACCGTTCTATTACCGACGCGGAAGAGGGACGTTTTGTGGCATCGACCATTTTCGAGGAGCAGATGACCAAACAGATGAAAAACGGTGATTTTGCCATTCTGTACCGTACCAATGCCCAATCCCGGGCTATGGAGGATGCCCTGCGTAAAAAGGACATCCCTTACCGGATTTACGGGGGATTATCGTTCTATCAGCGCAAGGAAATCAAGGATGTGCTAAGCTATCTGCGCCTTGTGGTAAACCCGAAAGATGAAGAAGCCCTTGTCCGGGTAATCAATTACCCTACACGGGGGATAGGAAACACCACCATAGAAAAACTCAACATTGCTGCCAATCACTATAAACGCAGTATTTTCGAGGTAATGGAACATATTGATAAAATTGACCTGAAACTTACAGCGGGTACAAAGAACAAGATCAGTGACTTTGTAACCATGATCAAAAATTTCCAGGTCATCAACGACAATCACGATGCTTATTATCTCACAGACTACGTGGTAAAGAAAACAGGGCTTGTACAGGAACTTAAAAAAGACGGAACACCTGAAGGAATAACCCGTTTAGACAATATTGAGGAACTATTAAACGGTATCAAGGATTTTACCGAGGGACAAAAGGAAGTCGACGGAGCAAGGGGAAGCCTGGCAGAATTCCTGGAGGATGTAGCACTGGCCAGTGATCTTGACAACGACAAAGGTGATGATGACCGCGTAGCTTTAATGACGATACACCTTGCCAAAGGACTTGAGTTTCCGACTGTTTTCGTAGTGGGAATGGAAGAAGATCTGTTTCCGAGCGCCATGAGCGTAAATTCACGCAGTGACCTGGAAGAAGAAAGGCGCCTTTTTTATGTAGCCCTGACCCGGGCGGAACATCAGGCTTACCTTACCTACGCCCAGTCGCGTTACCGCTGGGGAAAACTCGTGGATTGTGAACCTTCAAGGTTTATTCAGGAAATTGCCCCGGAATACCTGGAATTTCTGTCGGCCCCCGAAACCAATTACCGTTACAAATCTTCCATAAGCGAAGATATCTTTGGAGATGTCGACAAATCCAAGCTTCGCCTTACCAAGCCGACAGCAGGCGTCCCGCCGAAATGGGTAAGGGAAAACGAGGAACCAAAGCCCAATCATGATATAAGGAAGCTGAAAGACATCAATAAACTTCCATCATCGCGTACTTCTTCTGAAAATACCGGAATAAAAGAAGGACAAATCATCATGCACGAGCGTTTTGGTAAAGGAAAAATCCTTAACTTAGAAGGAGCAGGAGCAGACAAAAAAGCCGAAATCCAGTTTGAAGTGGGGGGTATTAAAAAATTGCTGCTGCGATTTGCAAAACTTAATGTACTAGAATAATTATGGCACAGTTCATCAAAATATATCCGGACAATCCAAGTGAAAAGGAAATCCTGAAGGTCGTAAAAATACTTAAGGAGGGTGGCCTTGTCATTTATCCCACCGATACCGTATACGGTTTAGGGTGTGATATCACCAACAGTAAGGCGCTTGAGCGTATTGCCAAAATCAAGGGCATAAAACTTGAAAAAGCAAATTTTTCCTTTGTATGCAACGACTTAAGCAATATTTCAGATTATGTAAAAAGCCTTGATACCGCTTCATTTAAAATCCTTAAACGTGCACTACCTGGGCCTTATACCTTTATTCTTGAGGGAAATAACAATCTTCCCAAGGAGTTTAAAAAGAAAAAAACGGTGGGTATACGCGTACCGGATAACAACATTGCGCTGGAACTCGTAAAACAATTGGGGAATCCCATTGTTTCCACTTCCATATACGATGAGGATGAAGTGATTGAATACACCACAGATCCCGAACTTATCTTTGAAAAATGGCAGCATAAGGTGGATGCCGTTATCGATGGCGGATATGGTGATAATGTGGCATCGACCATCATTGATCTCACAGGTCATGAGCCTGAAGTAGTTCGTGAAGGAAAAGGTACACTTGATGTGATCTAAAAAATAAAAAACCGGGAAAATCCCGGTTTTTATTTTTTCACGAATTTCATAGCAAGTACATTCCCACTGTACATGCTTAGCCCTTCTGCCGTAACTTCATATGCAGTTACTTTTGACAGTTCGTTAAGGAATTCCTGTTCCATATTTTCATGTACACACATCATGCGCGTAACTGCAAACTTCGAGAACTGCATTTTACTGTCGTCCAGGTTAACCGTCCCGTTAAACCCGTTACAGCTTGCATTTCCCGAAACATGTTTTCCTTCCTGCCCGAACTCAACATAGGGTGTTTTAAGAAACATATTAGCGGGAATATCCTTATCTTTAAAAAAGCGCAGTTCCCATTTTCCTTCCAACGCTTTCGTTATCGTATAGTTTCCACATCCTTTCTGCTGTATGGACTGACCTTTACCGGTAAGGCTCACCGCTACCTCATAATCAAAGGCCTGATCGCTCATCCCGTCTGAACAACTTCCTTTAGCAACAGACAAGCTGATTTCATAACCGGCATTGCTTGAAGTAAATATGCGCCGCACTTTATCCTGCATCACGGAAACATCTGAAACCGGAAAGGTTTCCTTTATTCCGTCAACATTGGTATATACGATAAAATTCCGGTCTACTGAAACACTCCAGAAAGGCTCTGTTCCCAACCCTTTAAAAAAGGGATCAAAAGATTCTTCCTTAAAACGTTTTCCGTCCGTTTTTAATTCATTATCAGTGGCCCTGGCTGATTTACAGCCCAGCATCATCAATACACCAAACATACAGATTACAACTTTCTCTTTCATCTTGACTATTTTCTATTAAAATTAAGATTTTTTTTCTTTTAAATTTTATAAATTGTATAGACAAACAACGAATAATATGAAAAAGTTTTTCGAAGAAGTAGCTTCGATTATTGACCGAAACGACTTTTCACAACTCAATGAAATCAAAATCACAAAACCGGAATATTTTAACTGGACAACAGAAATTTTTGAAGGTATACATGTGGCCAAACATCCGGACAAAACCGCCTTACTGTGGACGGATGGTTTAAAAACGGTGGAATATACCTTTCTGCATCTCGCAGAACAGGCAAACCAGCTTCTGAATTTCCTTAGGAAAAAGGGCATCGTACAACACGATATTATACTCACACAGTTAATGCTGCAGCCCATTACCTGGTATGGTACCTTAGCTGCTATAAAAGGAGGGTTCCGCCTGATTCCCACAGCTACTATAATGGGGCCTAATGATCTTGCCTTCCGCTTCTCCAAAACCCTCCCAAGTGTGGTGATTGCAGATGCTGAAAATGCTTCCAAAATAGAGGAAGCGGAAAAAATATGCAATGTCTCTATTGCGGTAAAAATCATCTGCGAAGGAAATAGGGAAGGGTGGTATTCGCTTGAAGATATAGAAAAGGAAAATACGGCAGCTGAACCGGCTGCTACCCGAAGCGACGATACCTTATTCATGTTCTTCACTTCGGGTACAACGGGAATGCCAAAGATTGTATGCCATACCCATTTTTCGCATCCTGTTGGTCACCTGACTACCACTTCGTGGATCGGGCTAACCCGGCATGATATCCATTACAATATTTCCCAGCCGGGTTGGGCAAAATTTGCGTGGAGCAGCTTTTTCAGTCCGTGGAACGTTGGAGCAACTATTTTTGCCTATCATACAACAGGGCGCTTCGACGCAGCCAATACACTTGAACTCATTGCCCGGTATAAGATCACAACTTTATGTGCTCCTCCGACCGTATTGCGGCTTTTTATTCAGGAAGAACTGCAGGCTTATTCCTTTTCCTTCAGAGAATGCGTGGCGGCAGGGGAACCATTGAATCCGGAAATAATTGAAGAATGGAGGAAGGGTACAGGGATAACCATACGGGATGGTTACGGACAAACGGAAAGTACCTGCCTCGTTGCCAATCTTCCGAACGGGAAAGTAAAACCGGGCTCTATGGGAAAGCCTACTTTTCTATATGATATAGTGATTGCAGATGATGAAGGAAGAATTCTTGAAACCGATGAAGAAGGTACTATTTGTGTAAAGATGGAAAGAGAAGATTCGAACGGTATTTTCAAAGGATATCTTTTTGACAGGGAAAAAGAAGACCAGGTTTTTAAATACGGATTATATTATACAGGTGATAAAGCATTTAAGGACGAAGACGGTTATATATGGTTTGTTGGCCGCGACGATGATGTCATCAAATCATCGGATTACAGAATCGGGCCCTTTGAAGTAGAAAGCGTATTGCTGGAACACGATAAGGTGGTAGAATCTGCGGTAGTCGGATCACCGCATCCCGTAAAAGGTTTTGAAGTCAAAGCCTTTATTGTATTACATAAGGAATGTATGCCGGATGAATTACTTGCTGTTGAAATTTTTAACTACAGCCGCGCGCACCTTGCTCCGTATAAAATACCGCGTATCATAGAATTTGTGGATGAACTGCCAAAAACAATAAGCGGAAAGATACGAAGGGTAGAATTAAGGGCACTGGAAGCTGAGAGTAAAGCCAAAAAATTGGTGAACCTAAAGGAATTTTTCTATAAAAAATAAAATAAAGGCCCCTTGAAATTCAAGGGGCCTTGTTATTAAGGAATGTATTTTTTTTCAAAATTAGGTTTTCTCTTTTCAAGAAACGCATTTCTTCCTTCAATAGCTTCGTCGCTCATATAGGCGAGTCGCGTTGCTTCTCCTGCAAACACCTGCTGTCCAACCATGCCATCATCGGTAAGGTTCATTGCAAACTTCAGCATTTTAATCGAAATAGGGGACTTTGCGAGAATTTCCTGAGCCCATTCAAAGGCAGTCTGTTCAAGTTCTTCATGGGGAATTACCGCATTGACCATTCCCATTTCATACGCTTCCTGTGCCGAATAGTTTCTCCCTAAAAAGAAGATTTCCCTTGCTCTTTTCTGCCCCACCATTTTAGCCAGGTAAGCCGAGCCATATCCTCCGTCAAAACTTGTTACATCTGCATCTGTCTGTTTGAAAATAGCATGTTCCTTACTTGCAAGCGTGAGGTCACATACCACATGAAGGGAATGTCCGCCACCAACAGCCCAGCCGTTTACAACAGCAATTACAGCTTTGGGTGTAAAGCGGATAAGCCGTTGTACTTCCAGGATATTCAGGCGGTGGTATCCGTCATCACCAACATATCCCTGATGTCCGCGGGCACGCTGATCTCCGCCGCTGCAAAACGAATACACCCCGTCTTTAGGGGAAGGTCCTTCAGAAGACAAAAGGATCACCCCGATAGAGGTATCTTCATGTGCATCGTGAAACGCGCGCAGAAGCTCTGCCGTGGTTTTAGGCCTGAAAGCGTTGCGGACTTCAGGTCTGTTAAAGGCGATACGTGCCACCCCGTTGTACTTCTTATAGGTGATATCTTCAAATTCAATAGCAGTTTCCCACTTAATTTGTTCCATTTTTTTCTGTTTTAATACGTTAATCAAAGATACAGATTATATAAAGAAACCTGAAATTATAATTTGGGAGTATGCACAAATTTTTCGATAGAATCCCTGATGATTTCTGCATGATCGAATGCCAGCACGGGCAGCTCGTCGATAGCGAACCATTTTACCGATTTCGCATCGTCTTTGGCTTTGGCTTCTGCCAGGTTATCAATTTCGCCGTAAAAGGCAACAGATATCGTATGGCTTCTGGGATCTCGTTTAGGGTTGCCGTATGCTTTTATCTGCTTTACCTGAAACAGGTGTATATCCGTTTCTTCATATAGTTCACGTTTCGCCGCCGCCTCAAGCTCTTCCCCTTCATCTACAAAGCCGCCGGGTAAGGCCCAATGCCCCTGGAAAGGTTCGTTCAGCCTCTGAATCAATAATATTTCATAACCTTCATTATTTCGTCTGAAAACCGTTACGTCCACTGTAACGAAAATACTGGGAGTATACTTCATCTTTAAATGATCTTAAGTTGGACTAAAGCTAATAAAATTATGCTTATGACAGCCAGAAAGATTCCCAAAAGAACACTTTTACCAAGCTTCTCTTTAAAGTAATACCGTCCTATGAGACTTCCTCCTGTAATAACCCCTAAATTCATCGTCACAAATACGAGGGTAGGGCTTTCGGAAAAGAGTTTATGAGCTTTCATATAAAAGTAGATATTGCTGAAATTGAGAATTCCCAGAACAATACCCAAATAAAGAAACTTTAGATCGAAGCTGCCTTTTACGAACCAAAAATAAATAAAGGAGACGATTGCACAAATAATGAAAATAAAAGTCAGGGCAGAAGTATAATCAAGGCTTTTATGAGCGGCAATCATCTTAAACAACGTATCAATCGTGCCATATCCTAGAAAAACGCATATAAGGTAAAATACACTATATTTTCCATTGTTTGTGGATTTTTTATACAACAACAGCATAATGCTTACAAACGATGTGAAAATTGCAATTGATTTTGCATTACTTATTTCTTCACCAAATAACTGGAAACTCAAAGCCACCGGTATAATAAGAGACATACGTTGAAATATGTCGGTACGCGCCAGTCCGGAATATTTCAGGGATTTGTTGAGGATAAGGAAAATACTCGGCATCAGGATTCCGCAAAGCAGCAGCAGAACCAAATAAAAAGGCGAAAACGTAAAATGTGAATAAGATACTTTGAAAAAACTCAAACTCAAAACAATGGCTGTCAGGTAATTAACCAAAACAAGTGCAAACAGGTTTTTTTCACTGCTGATTTTCAGCTGCTTAATATAAAATCCGACAGCCAGTGATGAAAAGAGGCTGATGAGCAATGCATACATAAATAGGGAATTTAAACGGGTAAATGCGCGTATCTGAAAAAGTCTATTTTACATAATATATATTATAGTTATAAAGACTTAATAAAATAATCACGGTGATAAATTTTCTAATTCAACAAATATCTTTAATTTTGCCGTGTTTCTAAAAATAAATTAAGTGGAAAATTCAAACGCACACAAGATTATTAAAAATCTGCAGGCAGAAGTAATTGCCAATGGTATTGTAGCCAACACCATTGTACCAGAATTAAAGAAGTTAAGAGAATTTGCTTTGCTTGAAGAAAAGCCGGTTCTCGTAAAAGCATTGCGGCTTGCATATGAGCACATTGAAGCGAATAACGATTTCCTTATCAATATTCCTTCTGATGAACCAATTGAGGAAACTTTAGATTCAACTACAGAAAACACCAACACAGAAAGTTTTACTTATTTTATGTCGTTGATGCTTGATCTTAACAACAAGCACAATATTGCAGACCTTAAAGAGTACAATCAACAATTTTTAGAATTTAATTAATATGTTAAATTTTTTCAGATTAATAGCTGCTTTAGAAGGAATTTCGTATTTAGCTTTGTTTTATAATATGTTATATAACAAAACGACAAATCCGGAGTTATATAAGCAATTACTTTATCCGATTGGCATGACTCATGGCATACTTTTTGTTACATATGTTGTAATAGCTGTTTATCTTAAAATGGAGTATAAATGGTCTGTAAAGAAGCTAGGTTTGGTTTTAATTGCTTCCCTCCTGCCTTTCGGAACCTTTTACTCGGACTATAAATGGCTAAAAGATTAAAAAACATTTTTTTAATACGTTAAAAAATATTATTTTTACAAAAATTTTTAAATACAACTATTCTGTTTTTACTAATAATTTAATTTAAAAAAAAAGTTTATGAAAAAAATAACTTTGCCTTTAATCGCTACTGTGTTAGGTTTAACTAATATGAACGCACAAGAAGGATTACCTTACAACAAATGGTCAATTGACGTAAATGGAGGTTTAACAAAACCATCTGCACCAATGACTCCTGGGTATAACGGTGATACTTTTTTTGGCTTTGTACATGCTGATGCGGGTGTTCGTTATATGTTTAACAACAAATTCGGTCTTAAAGCTGACTTCGGTTACGATTATATGAAAAACGGTGAGGATTCTAATTATTTTAGAACCAAACACTACAGAGCTAGTTTACAAGGGGTTGCCAACCTTGGACGTATCATGAATTTTGAGGAGTGGACTAAAACATTGGGCTTAATGGCTCACATGGGTGCGGGATATTCTTGGATGGAGCCTGGAAAAGATCTAGCTTCCAACATTTATGACAAAGACCAAATGGGCCATGTAATCTTAGGTTTAACAGGTCAGGTTAGATTAGGAAACCGCGTTGCTTTAAACGCTGACTTCTCTATGATCAACACTGTTCGTCAGAATATCAGATTCGACGGAGCTAGCAAAGTTGACGAGCAGGACAGAGGATTTAACGGAACATTCTACAATGCTACTTTAGGTCTTTCATTCTACTTAGGTAAACACGATCAACATGCTGACTGGTATGCTGGTGATGCTTTAACAACACGTGTAGAAGCTTTAGAAAACCGTGTAACAGATATCGAAAACAAAATGGTAGATTCTGATAACGACGGTGTAGCAGATTATTTGGATTTAGAACCAAATACTCCTGCAGGAAACATGGTGGATACTAAAGGTCGTTCTATCGACTTAAACAAAAATGGTATTCCTGATTCTTACGAAGACTACTTCGATTCAAGATATGCTAAAAAAGGAGATACATTCTCTTCTGCTGATTCAAACACAGCTGCTGATTTAATCAACCAAGGATATGTAGCCGTTTATTTCGATTTCGATAAATCTGCTCCTAAAAATGCAGAAGCTACAAACTTCTTGATTACTTATCTACGTTCTAATCCAAATGCTTCTGTTGAAGTAAACGGATATGCAGATTCAGTTGGTAGTCCTCAGTACAACCAAAGATTATCTGAAAAACGTGCTAAAAACGTAGCTAAAATTTTAGAACAATCTGGAATTTCAAGTTCAAGAATCAAAGTTAACGCTAACGGAGAAGATACTTCTTTCGACGGTAAGAACAAAACTACTTCTAAATTTGCTAGAAGAGTAACTTTCAAAGTAAACTAATTAATAGTTGTAATATTGAAAAAAGAGAGGTTTATACCTCTCTTTTTTTATTTGTATATTTGTGTAATATCATTTTTCCATGAAGTTTAAAGTAGAATCAGATTACAAGCCGATGGGTGACCAACCCACTGCAATAAAGGCACTTGCAGACGGTATTAAAAGCAATGAAAGATTTCAGACACTACTTGGTGTTACGGGATCGGGTAAGACCTTTACCGTTGCCAACGTAATTCAGGAAGTTCAGAAGCCTACCCTGGTTCTGGCCCATAACAAAACATTGGCTGCCCAGCTTTATTCGGAATTTAAACAGTTTTTTCCACATAATGCTGTGGAATATTTTGTTTCTTATTACGACTATTACCAGCCTGAAGCCTATTTACCGGTGACCGGTACCTATATTGAGAAGGATCTGTCCATTAATGAAGACCTGGAAAAGATGCGTTTGAGCACCACCTCCTCTCTTCTTTCCGGACGTCGCGATGTCCTTGTTGTGGCATCTGTTTCGTGTTTGTACGGTATCGGGAATCCCGTTGAATTTCAAAAGAACGTGGTCACAATTGAGCAGGATCAGGTTATTTCCCGAACGAAACTACTACAGCAACTCGTACAATCTCTATATTCCAGAACTGAAGCCGAGTTTTCACACGGTACATTCAGAATAAAAGGAGATACAGTTGAAATATTCCCCAGCTATGCGGATGATCCGTTCCGGGTTCATTTTTTCGGTGATGAAATCGAGGCTATAGAATCTTTCGATGCCAAGACATCCAAAGTTTTGGAACGCTACCCACTGCTTAGAATTTATCCGGCGAACATGTTCGTAACATCACCTGACGTGTTGCAGAACGCAATCTGGGAAATTCAGCAGGATATGGTAAAACAGGTTGATTATTTTAAATCGATCGGAAAACACCTCGAGGCAAAAAGACTTGAGGAACGAACTAATTTTGATCTCGAAATGATTCGGGAACTTGGTTATTGTTCCGGAATTGAAAATTATTCACGTTATCTGGACGGTCGTGCACCCGGTACCCGCCCTTTCTGCCTTATTGATTATTTTCCGGAAGACTATCTCATGATCATCGACGAAAGTCACGTTACTGTTTCGCAGGTACACGCCATGTACGGAGGAGACCGTTCACGTAAGGAAAACCTTGTAGAATTCGGTTTCAGGCTACCCGCGGCTATGGACAACAGGCCTCTTAAATTTGAAGAATTCGAGTCTCTACAAAACCAGGTCATATTTGTATCGGCAACACCTGCAGATTATGAATTACAAAAATCGGAAGGTGTATATGTAGAACAGGTCATCAGGCCGACTTCCTTACTTGATCCGGTTATTGAAGTAAGGCCAAGTCAAAACCAGATTGACGATCTTGTGGAAGAAATTCATAAACGTGTAGAAATTGACGAACGCGTTCTTGTTACGACGCTCACCAAACGTATGGCAGAAGAACTGGCCAAATATTTTACACGTATAGGCATACGTTGCCGCTACATACATTCTGATGTTGATACGCTGGAACGTATTGAAATTATGCAGGATTTAAGAAAAGGAATTTTTGATGTTCTCATCGGTGTTAACCTTCTTCGCGAGGGGCTTGACCTTCCGGAAGTTTCCCTGGTTGCAATACTTGATGCAGATAAAGAGGGATTCCTGCGCAGTACGCGTTCCTTAACCCAGACCGTTGGTAGAGCTGCCCGTAATGTGAATGGGAAAGCAATAATGTATGCTGATAAAATCACGGACAGCATGCAGCGAACGATTGACGAGACAACATACCGGCGCAATAAACAGATAGCCTTTAATGAAGAGAACGGCTTAAAACCTAAAGCACTGAACAAAAAAATCGAGAAATCACTGGCTGAACAATTCAAAACTTATCAGCAGGAAGAGCCAAGATTGAATGCGGTGGCTGAGGAAGCGGTTACCTATACAAATTCAAAAGATCTGGATAAAATCATAAAGGAGAAACGGAAAGAAATGGAAAAAGCCGCTAAAAATCTTGACTTTATCCAGGCAGCAAAACTCAGAGACGAAATCAAGGAACTTTCTGAAAAGAAAACTCAACTTTAATATTCCGTACTATTGGTTTTTGAGAACAACTTTTCTTGTATCTTTGCTAAAAATATATAAAATGACGAATAACGATATTTTCAAAAAATTACGGGTAGCGCTTCAGTTACGGGATGACCAGATTGCGGAAATCCTGGAATTGGTAGATTTCAGAATATCCAAAGGTGAAATCGGTAATTTCTTCCGCAATGAAGACCATCCGAAATATGTTGAATGTCAGGATCAGATCCTCAGAAATTTTTTGAACGGACTTGTCATTTATCTAAGGGGTACAAAAGAAAATCCGAAAAATCCGCGTGAAGTACTCGCGCATATTGAATCAACGAAGAAAACAGGCGAAAATGAAGTGAGAAAGCCGAAAACCTCTATCAAACCAAAAGGTCCGGCGGTTAAACCTGATGCTAAAAAGACAGGCAAGCCCAACGTTAAAGCCGCGAAAGCTCCAAACAGTACTTCACCTACCAAAAAAGAAATTCTTGGAAATTTTAAATACAATACCGGGAAGGCAAAAAAATGAAAACGATCATTAGATCGTTTTTTCATTTTTATGGAAGATCCAGTTTTTTAGCAATTGTTTCCCGTTTGTCGTTAGGACAGATTCAGGATGAAACTGTACCCCGCGGATATCCCATCTTATATGTTTTAGCGCCATAATATTTCCCCAATCATCCAAAGCAAGAGGTTTAATTTCATCTGAAAGTCTTAGGGAATCGACAATCCACGAGTGGTAATGCCCTACCCGCAACGGATCTTCAAAATCTTTCCATAAATAGTCTTCCTCTAGTATATTTAAGACGGATGCTGTTCCATGCAAAGGCTTGTCAAGATTCTTTAACGAGCAGCCAAAATATTGGGCTATTGCCTGATGACCCAGACATACGCCAAGTATGCTTTTTTTATCCTTGTAGTAGCTTATAACGTCTAAAAGCAAACCTGCTTCTTCAGGAATTCCAGGACCTGGAGACAACACAATCTTATCAAAAGACATGAGTTCCTCCAGATTAAAAGCATCATTCATAAACACTTTTACCTGTACATCATCGAAACTTTCAAGATAATGTATTATGTTATAAACAAAAGAATCGTAATTATTGATAACGGCTATTTTCATAAATTAAAAAACCTCTCTTTACAGAGAGGCAAATTTATGCTTTTTACTATAGTACTGCAATTAAAACTTATTTTCAATCTCCGCTGCTTCAAGCAAAAGATAGTGCATATCGGTATTTTTCATAAACGGTTTATGTAAATGACTTCCCGGACCATACATAGCTACTTCCACATAATCGGCAGAATGGTCCATCGAAATCCACCCCACAGAATTATACTTCTTCTGGATATCGGCGAAAGCCTTAAACGGCAGATGTTTATAATTGTATAAACCATCGTCACCTTTTTTCAGCCCGTTATAATATGAGGCTATTACCTGCGCTTCTTCATCGGAAATTTCCACGGAAATCAGACTTTTGATGAATTCTTTTATCTGTGCTGCAGAACTGTTGTTTTTGATGTTGTTCAGAAGATATTCATTTGTATGACTGTATTTTGACAGACTGTCGAAATGTGCGTTTGCATACTTACCGTAAATCATTCCCGGATTTGCATTTCCATGATCTGTCGTAATAACAACAAGGGTATTTCCATCGCTTTCCGCAAACTTCATAACAGTTTTAATTGCTTCGTCAAACTGTAGTTGTTCATGTATTAAAGCAGCTACATCATTTGCATGAGCTGCCCAGTCAACCTTTCCTGATTCTACCTGTAACACAAAACCCTCCTTATGATTTTTCATTTGATCGATGGCTACCTGTGTCATTTCAGCCAGCGTAGGCATTTTCTCCGTAAGCTCTTTAGATTGCATACGATCAATCTGGTAAGGCAGTGCATCATAATCAAATACACCCAGCAATTTTTTTGAGGGATCTGCTTTTTTAAGATCATCCTTCGTTTTTGCTACTATATATTGTTGTTTTTCAAAAGCAGCATACATATCTTTTTTGTCTTTACGATGTTCAGCAGCAAAATATTGCTGTCCGCCACCCAATAAAACATCATATCCCACCCGCAGGTATTCTTCAGCAATGCCCCCCTGATCATTCCGGCTTTTCATTGCAACAGTAAAGCCCGCCGGAGTAGCATGAGTGATTGGAACAGTTGTTACGCAGCCCGCCTTTTTACCTTTGAGCTTAAATTTTTGCCATATGGGCAGGTTTTCCTTTCCTTCAGGACTTATATTGACAGATCCGTTATTAACCCGGGCTCCACCTCCCCATGAAGAACTTGCAGCCGCTGAATCTGTTACGATGGAGGATGCTGAAGCCATATCCATAAGTCCCCTGCTCACCTTATTATCAAGATACAGCTGCAACCAATTTCCATTTACCCCCAATATCCTGTTAGAATACAGGTTAGCAAGATTCAAAGTCCCGGCACTCATTCCGTCGCTTACCATGAAAATAATGTTACGGGCCTTTTTATTACCAAAACTCTGTACCTGTTCCTTTATATCGTTTGAAAAAACATCCAGCGGATTCAGCAATGCAGTTCCCAACGCCGTTAATCCACCGAACTTAAAAAAACTCCTTCTTTTCATTTTCTAATAAATTTATACAAAATTAGGCAAACAAAACTGCTGCCTAATTATATCATATTAAATTTACGTTATTTACTTAACTCCTACAAATCTACAAGGATTTGATTTTTTAACAGGTCGTTCATCGTTTCACGTTCTCTGATCAGGTATACTCCTTCATTGTAAACAAGCACCTCGGCCGGTTTAAACCGGGAATTATAATTAGATGACATTGAAAAGCAATAAGCTCCGGCATTATGAAAACATAAGATATCACCTTCTTTGATTTCTGCGATTTTACGGTTGCTGGCAAAAGTATCTGTTTCACATATATAACCTACTACAGAATAAAAGCGTTCTTTACCGCCTACATTGGAAACGTTCGTGATATGATGGTAAGAGTTATAAAGCATGGGGCGGATAAGGTGGTTAAAACCAGAATCAACACCGGCAAAAACCGTTGAAGTTGTCTGCTTTACTACATTTACTTTCGCAAGGAAGAAACCAGCCTGAGAAACCAGAAATTTTCCAGGTTCAAAAACAAGATCAAGGTCTTTACCATATTCTCTGCAAAACTGGTTAAAACGCTCTGTCAGTTTCTCACCAAGCTCTTCAATGTCCGTTTCAAGATCACCATCTTTATACGGTACTTTGAAGCCGCTTCCAAAATCGATAAAATCCAACTTTTTAAAATGCTTGGCTGTATCAAACAAAATTTCCGATGCGTATAAGAACACCTCGATATCCAGGATATCAGAACCGGTATGCATATGAATACCGTTCACTTTCATTTTCGTGTTTTCAATAATACGCAGAATATGTGGCAGTTGATGTACCGAAATACCGAACTTACTGTCGATATGCCCTACCGATATATTACTGTTCCCTCCGGCCATCACATGCGGATTGATCCGGATGCAGATTGGAATGTTAGGATGTTTTGTTCCAAACTGTTCCAAAACCGAAAGATTGTCAATATTGATATGTACACCCAATTTTACAACTTTTTCGATTTCTTCCAAAGAAACCCCATTAGGTGTGAACATGATATCATCCGGAGAGAATCCGGCTTCCAGCCCTAACAGTACTTCCTGTATCGATACTGTATCTAACCCACTGCCCTTCTTCTTCAACAACTTTAAAACGGAAATATTGGTTAGTGCTTTTGCTGCATAATTTATCTTAAGGCGCTTTACTCCTTTGAATGCATTTTGTAAACGATCGTATTGAGATTCAATTTTGTTGCCATCATAAACATAAACAGGGCAACCATAATCATTGGCAATGTTTAATAATAAATTTGTATCCATTTTTAAATTAATAAGTTGTTGAAATAAGATGCAAATTTAGCAATCTAAACACAATATAAAATACATTTTATCTAATTAAATTAAGAATAAAGACAAAAAAACTAAAAAAAAATGATTTTTTACGTTAGTGAAAGAAAATTTCCGTGGAATGTAAATACATCCCATAAAAAAAGCCTGACTCATAAGAATCAGGCTTTCAAAGAAAGGCAGCGACATACTCTCCCACATTAAAATGCA
>JBEBOB010000034.1:0-24866 GCA_040396655.1 Flavobacterium sp.
AGAGCAACGGACTGAAAATCCGTGTGTCCCTGGTTCGATTCCTGGAGGTACCACAAAAAAAGCCATTTCCTTGGAAATGGTTTTTTTGTTTCTTTTCAATTCAGAATAAATGCTATAAACTCGGCTTTCGGGTCATGTTGAGGATAAGGGACAACAATATATAAAATCCGATTATGACCGGAATGGCTTCAAACTGAAAGAACAACAGTAACAGAGCGCTTATCCCCAGAAAAAGAAACGTAACTTTATTATCACTGAGGTTTCTGTTTTTGGTCTTTAAGGAAAACAGAGGTAATTCGGCATTCATGATATAAGCGCTGAAAAAACTGATGCCCACCAGTACATACGGGTTACTGAATATATTAAATACAAAATCAAAATCTGTGGTATTTGTAATCATGGGAATGCTTAAGATAAATAAGGCATTCGCGGGAGTAGGCAGCCCTATAAAGCTGTCGGTTTGACGGGTATCGATGTTGAATTTGGCCAGCCGCATACAAGATCCAAGGGTAATAACAAAACCTAAAAAGGGTACGAGCTTCATGTAGAAGGTGTCGTCTGTAACATTGTATTGTTCGTAATTCTCCTGAATATGTGCAAGCATCTGGTACATAACAGCCCCTGGAACTACTCCCGATGTTACCATATCGGCAAGTGAGTCAAGCTGCACTCCAAGCGGACTCGAGACTTTTAAAACACGGGCGGCAAAACCATCCCAGAAATCAAGGAAAATTCCGGTACAAACCCAGAAAAACGCCATTTGCAGATTATCATCAAAAGCATAAACCAAGGCAATAAGCCCCGATAATAAATTTAAAAGTGTAATTGCATTGGGAATGTGTTTTTTTATTGCCATCAATTTTATATTTTTATTAGGTAAACAAAAGTAAGCAATAACTGATAGTATTTTAAGTTATATATAGTAAAAATTTGTAATCTTTGTAAAAACTAAATTACGTGAAAAAAGGTTTATATGTACTGCCTTTACTGCTAAGTATGGCATTTTCCCAGGCGCAGACAGCCCGTAAATATTCCAATGAATTTTTGAATATTGGGGTGGACGCAGCATCATTTGGTATGGCAAACAGCGTAATTGCACAAACTGGGGACGTAAATTCGGGATACTGGAATCCGGCTGGTCTTATTCATTTGCAGGATAAGCAGATAAGTTTAATGCATGCCAGTTATTTTGCAAACATTGCGCAATATGATTATGCCGCATTCGCCATGCCTGTGGATGAAAAGAGTGCATTGGCCGTTTCGGCCATCCGTTTTGGGGTAGACGACATTATGAATACGACAGAATTGATTGACCAGAACGGAAATATAGATTATAACAGGATTTCACTTTTTTCGGCTGCCGATTATGCCTTTAATGTCTCATATGCCCGAAAGCTGGCAGTTGAAGGCTTGTCTTTAGGAGCCAACGCCAAAATTGTAAGACGCGTAATTGGAAACTTTGCCAAATCATGGGGATTTGGTCTTGATATAGGATTGCAATATCATACAGATAAATGGAAATTCGGATTGATGGCAAGAGACATCACGACTACTTATAATGTATGGAACATCAATGAGGCCGAATTTGAAAAAATAAAAGATGCGGTTGAAGGCCAGAATCAAACATTGCCCGAAACAACAGAGCTTACTTTACCGAAGCTGCAGTTGGGGGTGGCAAGAGACTTTGCTTTGACAGAGAAGTTCAACCTCACTGCCGCAGCTGTTCTTCATACAGAGTTTTATCAGACGAATGCCATTATATCCTCATCCGCTTTGAGTATACAACCTTCGGCAGGATTTGAGCTTGGTTACAGCAAGATGGTTTTTGTTCGTGCGGGAATCGGGAATTTTCAAAATGAACTGCAGATCGACGGAGCTGAAAAAGTAACCTTTCAGCCCAATATAGGGCTAGGATTTAAATATAAGGGAATTCAGGTAGATTATGCATTGACAGATATAGGAGACCAGAGTGCTGCGTTGTATTCAAATATTTTTTCTTTAAAACTGGATTTGGGAATATTTAAAAAATCAAATGAATAAGATCATACTTGGAGTTAAACAGCAAATTTTACTGTGTATTTGTTGTTTTTCTTTTATATATGCAGCGGCGCAGCCACAGAGTTTATCAGAAAATGCTAAGATAAGCATTCTTACCTGCGGCACGGGCGAAGAGCTTTATACCCTTTTTGGTCATACAGCACTAAGGGTCAGGGATGCAGACCAGAATCTCGACGTGGTTTACAACTGGGGAATGTTTGATTTCAGAACTCCGGGATTTTACACGAAATTTGTAAAGGGCAACTTGCTTTATTATCTGGATGTAGACCGGTTTGATGATTTTCTTTACAGCTATGAAATGAATCAAAGAGAAGTGGTAGAGCAGGAGCTTAATCTCAACTATAGCCAGAAATCTGCCATATGGAATGAGATCAACCGGCAGCTTAAAGGCGATGACCGTTATTACACGTATGGCTTTATCCGTAACAATTGTACCACCAAGGTTGTCGACGTTCTTAATAAGGCACTTCCAAATCCTTTAAGTACAGACTTTCCTTCCAACAATCATTCTTACCGGTATATTCTTAACGAAGGATTACAGGACCATTATTTTGAAAAGCTAGGAATTAACCTGTTGTTCGGATACAGTACCAATAAGCAGAGTGACCTTATTTTTTTACCTGTCAAGTTTAAGGATGCTATCGTCTACAATAAATCAATTCTCAAAGCGCAGAATATCTTATATGCTCCTCAGAAGGTAGGACAGGCAAAAAGGTTCGATTCTGTGTTGACCTTATGGATTATAGTTATTGTTTTAAGCTTTGGTGCTTTCAAATCTGGAATTCGTCTCGGTTATTTTTTAACCACGGCCGTTTTTGGACTCTTCCTGCTTGGAATAAGTATATTTACCTGCCATGAGGAGTTGCATTTTAATGCATGGATTCTGTTTTTTAATCCGATTTTAGCTGCATGGGTATGGAAGAAAAACAGGACGTTGGGAGTTGTGGGTGTTGTTGTCGTGATTTGTGGACTGTTCTTTATGGGAGCTGAATTGCTTTTAATTGCGATGCCTCTCATTGTATTGCATTTCCTATATATAATCGCCGAATTCTTTTCAAAAAGAAAAAGAGTAGTACTTTTGCATACTTAAACATAAGAAAATGTTCAGCTTTTTTAAGAAGAAGAAAAAACTAAAAGAATTAATACCTGATAATTTCACGGATATTCATTCGCATATATTGTACGGACTGGATGATGGTGCCAAGTCATTGAGCGATACGGAGGATCTGTTGCGATCGTTAAAATCGTTCGGATTTAAACAATTTGTTACAACGCCCCATACAACTCCGCTGGTTTGGGAAAATACAAAGGAGGGGATACTGAATCAATACGAGAAGGTAAAAACAGAATTGAATGTTTCTACAGATGTTTTAAGAGTTGCTTCCGAATACCTTATGGACGATTCTTTTCTAAAGCGTCTGGAGCAGGAAAAACTTCTTACTTTGAAGGAAGAATACGTGCTGGTCGAAATGTCGTATATCAATCCGCCGATTCAGCTGTATGAGATTATTATGCAGTTGCTTTCACAGGGTTACATTCCGGTTTTGGCGCATCCAGAGCGTTACAATTTCTATAAGAACGATTATAACAGTTTTAAAAAATTAAAAAATGCGGGTTGTCTTTTCCAGATGAACCTGTTAAGCAGTGTAGGATATTACGGCGGTGACATTACGCAGATTGCCGATTATCTGCTGAAAGAAAAAATGTATGACTTTGTAGGAAGCGATGTACATCATCAAAGGCATATTCAGGCGTTTAGTGCAGATGTACAGCTGAAGCAGATAGAGGAGCTGGAACGTGTTATGGAAAAGAATAAATTATTCAGCAAATAAAAAAAGGAGCTTTAAGCTCCTTTTTTTTATTTGATTCCGAGTATTTTTTTCCACAGAGGAGTGTCCTCGACTTTGGACCCGTATCCATAACCATAGCCGTATCCATATCCTTTCGTAACGTCCGAATCATTAAGAACGATGGTAAGGTTGGTGAGTTTTTTCTCTTTATAGAGCTCATTAGGAATACGAAGCATCTCCTTATCGATCTTGTTTGCTCTCACAACATAAATAGTCGCATCAGCATACTTTGAAATAAGAAGGGTATCGGTTACCAAACTTACAGGAGCTGTATCTACAATGATATAATCATACTTTAATTTAAGGGATTCGAAAAGCTCCTTAATACGTTTACTCATTAGAATTTCTGTTGGGTTCGGAGGGATGGAACCTGAAGATAATACATCAAAGTTAGTATAGCCTTCAACAGGAATAATATAATCTTCAATGGGTTTGTTGCCTGTTGTAACATAATTGGTAATTCCTAAAGGATTCACTTTTATATATTCATATAATTTAGGATTACGAAGATCAAGCCCGAGTAACAATACTTTTTTTCCCGATAATGAAAACGTAGCAGCAAGGTTTGCAGAAACAAACGTTTTTCCTTCCCCGGAAATAGTAGAAGTCATAAAAATGGTTTTACATTCATTTTCTCCTTTATTAGATAAAATAAAGTCCAGGTTCGTTCTTACGATACGAATGGCTTCAGCTGCACTTGATCTTGAGCTTAATTCCATTAATTCGCTGCTTGATTCCGATGTAGGAATATCGCCAAGGAACGGAATGTTTGTATTGTCGGTAATGTCAAATCTTGTTTTTACTTTAGTGTCAAGTAAATTCTTGATATAAATAACGATAAAAGGAATAAGAACGCCTAGAACAAGTGCTGCTAACAATACAATAAGTGTTTTGGGAGAAACAGGTTTGTTCGTAGGAATTGCCTTATCTATAATTTTAGCATTCATATCTGTAGCTGCCAGGGTTATATTGGTTTCCTCACGTTTCTGAAGAAGGAACAGATAAAGTGATTCTTTAACCTTCTGCTGGCGATCAATGATTCTGAACTCCCTTTCCTGTCTTGGAACTTGTGAAAGTTTAGACTGCATATCTTTTTCCTGACGTTTGTAATCATTTTTTACGATTTGTAGCGAGTTCAGATTACGGCGCAGACTGGCCTGTAAATTATTTTTTAGGGCTCTGATCTGGTTTTCCAGTTTGATGTAGTTTTCATTTTCAACAGTAGCACTGATGGCAAGTTTCTGCTTTTCGAGGATGGACTGATTGATTTCCTGAATCAATGTTTCGGATCCCTGGTCATCAAGTAATAAACCGCCCGGAACAAGGTCGTCGTATTTTGTACGTCCGATATGCTTGATAAGGTCGGTTACGATATTGATTTTCGTTTCGTTTTCCAATACCGATTTTTCAAATGCGGAAAGATTGTCAAGATAGATTTTTACTTCAGTCTGTATATCCGAAAGGTTGTTCGAATTTTTGTAACCTTCAACCTGTGATTCCACATCTCCAAGTTCTGTAGCGATTAATACAAGACGGTCGGAAATGAAATTAGCCGTATTTTCAGAAATAAACCGTTTGTCTTTTATACCTCCTAAATTATAATTGTAAATTAAAGTATTAAGGAAATCTGCCGCTTTCTCCGGAGTCTTGTCAATAATAGAAACATCAATAACACTTGAAGTTTTGCTGCTGGGCATTACGTTAAGTATCTTTTGAAAATTTTCAGCCTGCTGCATCTTAGGAAAAATATTGATCTCAAGCTCTTTGATCTGATCTAAGTTACCTGTTTTGCTGATTGAAAAAGAACCAAAATCTGAATTGATCGTTTTTCCAAAACTAAGTGTACCTAAAGCGTCTTCGTTTACAGCTATTTCGAATGAATTAGCCTTGAAGTTTTTTAGTTCGATCTTAACTTCTTCCTGAACATCATCATTGTTCCATATAATGCGTATAGGGCTTTTTTTGTAAAGGTCTTTGGGAACAATTTCGGATTTGTCTACATATTGGATGTTCATATTTAACGAATCCAATGTAGTTGATATTAAGGTCCGGGATTTAAGAATTTCGACTTCGTTTTCTATGTTGTTTTTACTGTTTCCAAGTAATCCCATTTCGGAAAAAGCACTTAGCTGAGTTGCAATATCGTTGCTTTTTTCATCTTTGATTAAAACTTTTGCAGAAACATTATAGCTCTTAGCAGTGAATTTCAAATATAGGACAGCGCAGATTAAGGTTAAAAAAACGCTTAATACAAACCAACGCCATTGCGACAAATATTTGAATAATTCTTCTTTGAGGTTAATTTTATTTTCTTTCTCTTCAATCATTATTTTCTGGAGTTTGTAAGTATTATTGCAATGGTTGTTAATAGTAATGAGATAGCCGATAAATAAATAGAGATGTTGGGACCAACTGCTGATGAATTTGCCTTTACTTTATTTGGCTCAACATATACCACATCATTTTGTTTTAAATAGTAGAAATCAGAATTTATAAAATCAGGTTTTGTGAGATCGATTCTATAGGTTTTGATGCCATCTTTTTCCTCGCGAATAACAAGAATATTATCTCTTTTGCCATGTACGGTTAAATCTCCAGATAATGCCAATGCTTCGGGTAGGGTAATCCTTTCAGATTCAATTGTATGGATACCCGGTCTCAATACTTCTCCCTGAACCGTAATTTTATAGTTCATAATGCGGAGGTTGACGATGGGATTTTTAATATATCGTGAAATTTTTATCTGTAACTCTTCTACAATATCATCCTTGGTCTTATTACTTACATTGATTTTTCCCAAAACAGGGAAATCAATCATTCCGTTCTGATCAACCAGATAAAGCTGCTGTTGTATTTGGCCGGCTCTGCCCTGATTTTGTGGGTTAGAGCTCATATTTGTTGTAAGATTGAAAGGCTGTGCAGCTATGGGGTCTAATGCGGAAACAATAATCATGAGAAGATCATCGGGCTTTATCGTAGTGATAAATTTTTTATTTCCTATGCTAGAATTTTCAATATTCTGATAATAAACGATATCTTCCCTGGCTGCACATGCAGTTAACAAAACTGTTCCAATTAGTATGGATAAAATTTTTTTCATAAAGTTTAATCTAATTTTTCAAATGTTGAATTCAGACTTTTAAATTCCGGTACAATTTTCTTCATAGTTGCCACCGTATCCAGTATGAGGAATGATGAAGCAAAATATTTAAGGTCACTGATCTGGGCGCTTATAAAGTCATAATCTTCGTGAATATCCTGGGCAATCATGATTTTTTCATGATGTGTAGGAAGCGTTGTGGAGCTGTCGTTTAACAATTCTTCGTATAATTTTTCACCGGGACGTAATCCTACCACTTCTATTTTTATATCTTTTTCAGGTTCTAAACCTGCAAGTTTAATCATTTTTGACGCAAGATCAATGATGCGTACCGGTTTTCCCATATCAAAAATGAAGATTTCGCCTCCATTTCCCATCGATCCGGCTTCGAGAACCAGCTGACAGGCCTCGGGAATGGTCATGAAATACCGGATGATATCGGGATGGGTGATTGTTATGGGACCTCCGTTTTCGATTTGTTTCGTAAACAACGGAACAACCGAACCGTTGGAACCCAAAACGTTTCCAAATCGGGTAGTGATGAATTTTGTTGTTTCCTGGTGCTCTTTCTTTAACTTCTGCGATAAAGACTGTACATATTTCTCAGCAATGCGCTTACTGGCGCCCATTACATTGCTTGGATTCACAGCCTTGTCGGTAGAAACCATAACGAACCTTTTGGTTTCATATTTTAATGCAAGATCCGCCATGTTTTTACTTCCCATAACGTTCGTAAATATTGCCTGCTGAGGATTCATTTCCATTAAAGGAACGTGTTTATATGCCGCAGCATGATAGACAATCTCGGGACGGTATTCCTCAAAAACTTTTTCTAAGGATTCTTGATTACGAACGTCTGCAATGATGGAAATGATTTCGGCTGTCGTCTGACATTTCGATAATTCCAAACCAATGTGATGTAGCGGCGTTTCGGCCTGATCCAATAAGATAAGTGTTTTAGGATTGAATGTAGCAACCTGCCACACAATTTCACTTCCGATAGAACCTGCGGCGCCGGAAACCAGAACCACTTTATCCTTGATCTGGTTTGAGATTTCACAGTTGTTTATCTTTATAGGTTTGCGCTCAAGTAAGTCTTCGATCTTTATCTTCCTGATGTTAGATGCAACCTTTTTCTGGTTGTTGATATCTGTCAGTCTTGGAAGGCTGTACACTTTGATATTATAGGCCAGGCAGTCTTCAATGATGTCAATTTTATCGTCTTTTGAGAGATTTTCATCCGCAATAATAAGCGTATTTGCACCTAAAACCCTCACCATCGTTGATATTTTGCGGGTTTTCTTTATAATGGGAATGTTGAGGATGGTGTTGTATGAAGATTTCGAATCAGGACTTATAAAGCCTTTAAGCTTGTATTTTCTCGGTACTTCAGCATTGATGGCATTGGCAATGGCAACAGCGCGGTCCCCGCTACCGTAAATGGCTGCTTTGATAAAGTTGTTGTCGTCGGAATATTCTGAAAAAAAATCAAAACTGGATTTCACTGCAAGTCTGAAAACGACCAGTAATGCATATGTTATTATAATGCAGATAAGAAGACGTGTGTTCAGAAACAAGCGGGATCCGGTTGAAACAAGAACGATAATGTTGAGCGTATACAGGGATATCATGCATAAAAGTTCCACAAAAATTAATTTTGCAGCGTCAATTAAGGTGGTATGCCGGATGATGCCCGAATAGGTTTTAAAAATAGTAAAGTAAACAATATGCATCCCCACAAATAAGGTAAATATCAGGGGGACATTGGTTTCCGGTATAAAGTCGCTTCCTATCCCTTTAAGGATTAGGTGGCCTGTAATACCTGAAATTATGACAATAGTTACGTCGATGGAAAAAATAATCCACCTGGGTAAATACTGTATTTTCTTTAAAAGAGTGAACCTCTTTTGAATTTCCTTGAAAGGACTCATAGCTATTTTGGTGTTTCTTGGTTCTGCAAAAGTAATTTTTTTTGCGAAACTTTAAAATTCTAATTTCTTTTTTCTCAATTCAAAATTTTGCCCAAGATATACTTTACGTACCATTTCGTCCTCAGCTAATTCTTCCGGAATTCCTGCTTTTAGAATGCCCCCTTCGAACATAAGGTATGTTTTATCGGTAATAGCGAGTGTTTCCTGTACATTGTGATCGGTAATGAGTATGCCTATGTTTTTATTTTTTAATTGTGCTACGATACGCTGAATATCCTCTACTGCAACCGGGTCAACACCGGCAAAAGGTTCGTCGAGTAAGATGAATTTCGGATCGGTGGCCAGTGCCCTGGCTATTTCGGTTCTTCGCCGTTCTCCCCCCGATAACAGATCTCCGCGGTTGGTACGTATGTGCTGAAGACTGAATTCATCAATAAGCGATTCCATTTTTGCTTCCTGTTCCTTCTTTGTGAGATTTGTAAGCTGCAGTACGGAAAGAATATTATCTTCTATGCTTAATTTACGGAAAACCGAAGCTTCCTGAGCCAGATATCCAATGCCGTTTTGTGCACGTTTGTACATCGGGAAATTCGTGATGTTGAGATTGTCAAGGTAAATATTCCCGGAATTGGGTTTTACCAATCCAACAATCATATAAAAAGAGGTGGTTTTTCCGGCTCCGTTCGGACCTAACAATCCAACGATTTCTCCCTGGTTTACTTCAACCGAAACCCCTTTTACGACCTTTCGTCCCTTGTATGTCTTAATTAAATTGTCAGCTCTTAACTTCATAGATTAATTCTTGGTTGTTACCATGTTTTGTTCTTTTTTTAAATTGCGTTTCGTGATGCGTTTAGAAATAAGTATGCTTACTTCATACAGTATTACCAAAGGAATCGTAACAATCATCTGACTTATAACGTCAGGGGGTGTAACCACAGCGGCGACAATTAATATTAAAACATAAGCGTACCTTCTGTATTCCTTTAAAAAAGCATCTGTTATTAACCCAAGATACGTTAGAAAAAAGATGATAATTGGTAATTCAAAAACCAAGCCAGTCGCGAGTGAAGTCGTTTTAACGAGGCTTATATAGGAATTGATGTCTATCTGGTTTTCTACAACGCTGCTGATGGTGAAATTCGCAAGGAAGTTAATAGAGAGCGGAACCAATACAAAATATCCGAACATGACACCGAGAAAAAATAAAAGGCTGGAAATCAAAAGGAACAGTTTGGCATACTTACGTTCATTGCTGTAAAGTGCCGGGCTTATAAATTTCCAGAATTCCCATAATATAAACGGAAAAGCCAGAATAAATCCTGCAGTTATACAGGTCCAGATCATAACTGATAACTGACCGTCCATTGTGCGGTTTTGGATGACAAAAGGAAGTTCGTTGTTGCAAAAAGACTGGTCGAGATCAAAACGTTTTGCAAGATCACAGAAAAACTGGTACGTTACGAAATCTCCTTTTTTAGGCCCGAATATGATGACATCAAAGATGAACTCGTTGAAAACGACGGCTATAACTGAAGCAATTAAAATGGCAATACAACTGCGTATCAGAAGCCATCTTAGTTCTTCGAGGTGATCCAGGAACGATAGTTCCTTGTTGGTGTTTTTGTTTTTCACGATACAATTCCTTCCTTTAAAATGTCATGTAAATGAATAATTCCTGCATAAATACCGTTTTGGGTCACAACAAGCTGCGTTATGGAAAACGATTCCATAATATTAAGGGCGTCTTCTACTTTTGCCTTTATATCAATGGTTTTGGGGTGTACTGTCATGATGTCCTGTGCTTTAATCTTGCCAAGGTCGGTTGTTTTTTCAAGCATTCTTCTTATGTCACCATCGGTAATGATACCAATAACGCTTTTATTTTCAACAACTGCGGTAACACCGAGCCTTTTATTGGAAATTTCATAGATGACCTGTTGTATAGTGGAGGAAGGTTCCACAAATGGAGTATTTTTTCCGTCCAAAATATCCTCAATACGCAGAAGAAGTTTTTTTCCCAGTGCACCGCCCGGGTGGTATTTGGCAAAATCCTGTGCTGTAAAATGGCGCAATTCAATAAGGGCAACTGCAAGGGCGTCTCCAAGAGCTAGCTGCACAGTAGTACTTGTAGTAGGAGCCAGATTATTAGGATCTGCCTCTTCCGCTACATAGGCATTGATAATATGGTCCGAATTTTTTCCGAGAAACGATTCCGCGTTACCTGTCATGCCAATTAAAATATTCCCGTCACGTTTGAGCAAAGGGGTCAGAACTTTGATTTCCGGACTGTTGCCGCTTTTGGATATACACAGAACCACATCATCCTTCGTCAGCATACCCAAATCACCGTGAACCGCTTCAGCAGCATGCATAAACATGGAAGGAGTTCCTGTTGAATTAAGGGTTGCAACTATTTTCTGACCAATGTGGGCGCTTTTCCCAATCCCGGTTACGACCAACCTGCCTTTGGTGTTAAAAATGGCCTCGACCGCTTTAAGGAAGTCTTCGTTTATAAATTCGATAGCCTTTGTAATCGCATCGCTTTCAGCTTTTAATGTTTTACGGGCTGCCGATAATATGTTAAAATTGATGTTCAAAATACAATCGTGTTAGGTAATTTTGCTAATACTAAAAGATTTGCGTATCTTTATGTTCTGCAAATTTAGATAAAATAGCATAATAAAAACATGAAATCAATCGAAATTGACTTACATAAAGAATTAAAAAAATATTTCGGATTCAGTCAGTTCAAAGGATTACAGGAGCAAGTTGTAAACAGTATTATTCACGGGAATAATACGTTTGTAATAATGCCAACAGGAGGAGGGAAATCTTTATGCTACCAACTACCTGCATTAGTACTCGAGGGAACTGCGATTGTGGTTTCTCCGCTTATTGCATTGATGAAAAACCAGGTCGACGCCGTTCGCGGTCTGTCCAGCGAAATGGGAATAGCACATGTCTTAAACTCCTCTTTGACAAAAACAGAGATAAATCAGGTTAAGGAAGATATTAAAAACGGCGTTACCAAATTGCTGTATGTTGCCCCGGAATCACTGACGAAGGAAGAATATGTGGAGTTTCTGAATTCGGTACCCTTGTCTTTTATCGCAATTGACGAAGCACACTGTATTTCTGAATGGGGACACGATTTCAGACCTGAGTACCGGAATCTGAGAAACATCATCCGGAAACTCGGAGACATACCAATCATCGGTTTAACAGCTACAGCAACACCTAAGGTACAGGAGGATATACTAAAGAACCTCGAAATTCCAAATGCCAATACGTACAAGGCGTCATTCAACCGCCCCAATCTGTATTATGAAGTACGCCCTAAGACGAAAAACGTTGAGGCCGACATCATCAAATTCATCAGCCAGTTCAAGGGGAAGTCGGGAGTGATCTATTGCCTTAGCAGAAAAAAGGTGGAGGAGATTACACAGATTCTGCAGGTGAACGGAATTTCCGCAGTTGCTTATCATGCGGGGCTTGATGCCAAAACAAGAGCCAAGCATCAGGATATGTTTCTTATGGAGGATGTAGATGTGGTTGTAGCTACAATTGCATTTGGAATGGGGATCGACAAACCGGACGTACGGTTTGTTATTCACCACGATATTCCCAAATCGCTTGAAAGTTATTATCAGGAAACCGGACGTGCCGGGCGCGACGGTGGAGAAGGATATTGTATGGCTTATTATTCTTACAAGGATATTGAAAAGCTTGAAAAATTTATGGCAGGGAAACCGCTTGCCGAACAGGAAATCGGGTTTGCCCTTTTGCAGGAAGTAGTGGCATATGCGGAAACCTCGATATCGCGGCGTAAATTTTTGCTGCATTATTTCGGAGAAGAATTTGATGCGGAAAGCGGAGCAGGTGCCAATATGGATGATAATGCCCGTAATCCGAAACCGTCAAGGGAAGCAAAAGAACAGGTAGTTCTTCTTTTAAAGACCATCAAAGATACCAAACAGGTATATAAATCAAAAGAGATCGTGCTGACCCTGCTGGGTAAGATTAATGCCGTTATAAAATCGTATAAGACCGATACGCAGAGCGTATTCGGAAGCGGAAAGGAATTTGATGATAAATTCTGGATGGCCTTAATCCGGCAGATATTGGTTTCAGGACTTATTTCAAAGGATATCGAAAGTTACGGCGTTTTGAAGATGACCCCTAAAGGAGACGCTTTTATAAAGGTGCCGGAATCTTTTATGATGACGGAAGACCATGATTACGATCAGGAGGCCGATGAAACCATTATTGCGAATTCCAGAACTTCCAATGTAGCAGATGAAGCTTTGGTTGCTATGCTAAAAGACCTGCGCAAAAAGGTTGCAAAGAGAATGGAGGTTCCGCCTTTCGTCGTGTTTCAGGACCCTTCCATCGAGGATATGGCGTTAAAATACCCGATTACTTTGGAAGAGTTGTCAAATGTGCACGGAGTTAGTGAAGGGAAGGCAAAGAAGTACGGAAAAGATTTCATAAGCCTTATCCAAAAATATGTAGAAGAGAATGATGTTCTGCGCCCCGATGATCTTGTAGTAAAGTCTACCGGTGCCAATTCGGCTCTGAAACTTTTCATCATTCAGAGTGTAGACCGGAAATTATCGCTCGACGATATTGCTTCAGCCAAAAGCTTGGATATGGATTCCCTGCTGAAGGAAATGGAACAGATCGTTTATTCCGGAACAAAGCTCAACATCAATTACTGGATCGATGACCTGCTGGACGATGATCAGCAGGACGAAATCAAAGATTATTTTATGGATGCGAACGACGATTCTATTAAAAATGCCCTCAAAGAGTTCGATGGCGATTATGATATTGAAGAATTGCGGCTTATGCGGATAAAGTTTATCAGCGAAGTGGCAAATTAAAAAAACACTCCTTCATAAATTTTAAGGAGTGTTTTTTTATACTATTTCGGAATATAGTTCGCCCCTGTGTGGCTTCAGTACATCACGTAATTTTCGCATTAATTCATCGTTCACCACCATAAAGGCGATGGCATGAAATTCATTGATTTTCTCAAATCCCGTAATCGAAACAGGAAGCTGTTCTATAAGAATGAACTCCTTCAGGTGGATTTCCTGATGCTCCGCAGTTTTCAACGCATCGGGTCCTCTGAAATCCCATATCAGTTTAATCTGTCGCTCCATATTTATGTATTTTTTGTAAATTTAAAACATCGTTTTTAAACACATCTATAATTAACGTACTTTTGTAGTTCAAATTTGCTTTATAAAAAAATGCCTCAGGAAATACAATTACAGGTTGCCCCGGAAGTTGCGGCTACGAACCATCTACTGGTTCAGCATGTGGCAAAACTTATACATCATAATCCCGGAGATATCCGTCATATTACCATTTTAAAAAGGTCGATCGATGCCCGCCAGAAGCAGGTTAAGATCAATCTGAAGGTCCAGGTTTTCTATCAGGATGAAAAAGTAGAATCCCGTATGGTTAACTTTCCCGATTATAAAAATGTAGCGGACGCACCCCGGGCTATTGTAGTCGGGGCCGGACCGGCGGGTTATTTTGCAGCATTGCAGCTAATTGAATTGGGAGTAAAGCCGATTGTAATTGAAAGAGGAAAAGATGTGCGGGGGCGGCGCAGGGATTTAAAAGCCATCAACCGCGACCATATTGTAAATCCCGATTCAAATTATTGTTTCGGAGAAGGGGGAGCAGGAACCTATTCCGACGGTAAACTGTACACGCGTTCTAAAAAGAGGGGTGATGTGAACCGGATCCTGGAGCTGCTTGTCGCTTTTGGTGCGTCGCAGGATATACTTGTGGAAGCCCATCCTCATATCGGAACAAATAAACTGCCCAAAATAATGGAAGACATGCGTCTTAAAATTATAGAATTCGGCGGCGAAGTGTATTTTGATAAACGGGTAGTGGATATAGAGCTGGTGCATAATGAAATAAAAGGGGTGCTGCTTCATACGGGAGAGCGTATAGAGGCCGGTCAGGTGATTCTGGCAACGGGTCATTCCGCACGGGATATTTTTGAAATGCTAAACAGAAAAAAGGTGCTTATTGAAGCTAAACCTTTCGCGCTGGGAGTACGGGCCGAACATCCGCAAAGTCTTATAGACAGCATACAGTATTCGTGCGACTACAGGGGAGAATTTCTTCCGCCTGCACCATACTCCATAGTAAAACAGGTAAACGGGCGCGGTATGTATTCATTCTGTATGTGTCCAGGTGGTGTGATTGCTCCTTGCGCAACCGATGTAGAAGAAGTTGTTACGAATGGCTGGTCACCCTCAAAAAGAGATCAGGCAACGGCAAATTCCGGAATCGTAGTGGAGCTTAAAATGGAAGATTTTAAACCTTACGCCAAACACGGGGCCCTTGCGGGAATGTATTTTCAAAAAGACATTGAACATACGGCATGGAAGATAGCTGGCAGAACACAACAGGTTCCTGCACAGCGTATGGTCGATTTTGCGAATAGGCGTGTGTCGGATCATTTACCTAAAACATCCTATGTGCCCGGAGTTGTATCTGTAGAACTCGGCGAAGTATTTCCCCGGTTTTTAACCGATATCATGCGGCAGGGATTCCAGGAATTCGGAAAAAGCATGAAGGGATATTATACGAACGAGGCCATTCTGCATGCACCTGAAAGCAGGACTTCATCTCCTGTGAGAATTCCAAGAAACGATGAAACCTTAGAACATTTACAGATTAAGGGACTTTACCCATGCGGAGAGGGCGCAGGTTATGCAGGAGGAATTATTTCTGCGGCGATTGACGGAGAAAAATGCGCTATTAAATGTGCCGAACAGATTTTTGGATATAGAAATTAGATAAAACCCAATTGCAGACTATAAAAACAATATGGAATTAAAATTAAACCGCCCGATTTGTTTTTTCGACTTAGAAACAACGGGAATCGATGTGGCAAAAGACCGGATAGTAGAAATATCGATATTAAAGATTTTTCCCAACGGGAATAAGGAAAGTAAAACATGGCTTGTAAATCCGACGGTGTCCATACCTGCACATGCAACCGCAGTACATGGAATTACGAATGAAAAGGTGGCCAACGAACCTACATTTAAAGAACTTGCTTCCCAGGTATACGCAATGATGAAGGATTCCGACCTCGCAGGATATAATTCGGACCGCTTCGATATTCCTTTGCTTGCTGAAGAATTACTTCGTGCCGATGTGGATTTCGATATGAAGAACCGGGTTGCGATTGATGTACAGACCATCTTCCATAAAAAGGAAGAACGCACGTTGAGCGCTGCTTTGAGGTTTTACTGTAACCAGTCTCTCGAGAATGCGCATTCGGCTGCTGCAGACACAGAAGCTACGTATGAAATACTTAAAGCGCAGCTGGATCGTTATGAAGATCTTGAAAACGATATGAAAGCACTTTCTGCTTATACAACGCGTAAAAAATCTGTTGATTTTGCCGGTTTTATTGCATTAAACGAAGAAGGAAGGGAGATTTTTACATTTGGAAAACATAAAGGTGCCCTGGTAGAGGAAGTGCTTGATCGTGAACCTGGTTATTTCGGCTGGATTCAGAATGCCGATTTTCCCCTGTATACCAAAAAGGTGCTTACAGGAATCAAACTGCGAAAATTAACCAATAAGTTCTAGTATGAAAATCATCTGCGTAGGAAGGAATTATATAGACCATATCAACGAACTTTCCAATCAGAAACCCGAAAGCCCTGTGATTTTCATGAAGCCGGATACTTCGGTGCTGTCGAGGGAATTCCCGTTTGTACTGCCGGAATTTTCAAACGACATACATTATGAGGTTGAGGTACTGGTAAAGATATGCAAGGTAGGGAAGTACATCAGTCCGAAATTTGCTCACAAATATTACAACCAGATTGGATTGGGAATTGATTTTACGGCTCGTGACCTTCAGTCCGAACTAAAGGCCAAGGGGCTTCCGTGGGAGATAGCAAAAGGATTTGACGGTTCTGCCGTAATAGGTGATTTTGTTGACAAGGAACAATTTGACGATGTACAGAACATCTCGTTTCAGCTTGTGAAAAACGGTGAAGTGGTACAGTATGGAAATACGCAGGATATGCTGTGGAAGATTGACGAGCTGGTTTCATATGTTTCACAGTTCTTTACTCTTAAAATGGGAGATGTTATTTTTACAGGTACTCCTGCTGGTGTTGGTAAGATTGAAAGTGCTGACGAACTGGAAGGATTTCTTGAAGATACAAAAATGTTCACTTTAAAGGTACTGTAATGAAGGCGGTGATTGTCACAATCGGCGACGAATTGCTCATTGGTCAGGTGATAGATACCAACAGCGTTTACATTGCTCGTGAGCTCGAAGCAATAGGGTGTACCGTAGTGGAAAAAGTGGCCATAGCGGACACTGTTGAAGCTATAGGCGGGACAATGGAACGTTATCAGAACAGGGCAGACCTTGTTGTTTTAACAGGGGGGCTTGGGCCTACCAAAGATGATGTCACAAAAAAAACGTTCGCACACTATTTTGATGACGAGTTGGTATTGAATGAGGAAGTTTATGTGCACGTTAAAAAGCTTATAGAGAATTTTTATCGGCGCCCAATTACCGAAATGAACCGGCAACAGGCTTTTGTGCCTTCAAAATGTAAGGTGCTTTTTAATGAAGTAGGTACTGCACCTGGAATGCTGATGGTGAAAGAGCATACTGCTTTTGTATCCCTTCCGGGGGTTCCGTTCGAAATGCGTTTCCTTGTCGATCATAAGGTGATTCCCTATGTAAAAGAGACTTTTAAGCTTGAAGCTATTGTACATAAAACGGTGCTTACGGCAGGGATTGGGGAAAGCCTGCTGGCTGAGAAGGTTGAAAGCTGGGAAGAGGCACTTGCTTCGTCAGGTATCAGGCTGGCCTACCTTCCGCAATTAGGGCAGGTTCGTTTACGGTTAAGCAAGACGGGAACCGACTCCGGAGCGATTCTGAAAGAAATGGAAGAGAAAATTAAGGAGTTAAAATTACTTATCCCGGAGTATTTCGTCGGAATATCCGATACAGATTCATTATTTGATGAATTGGTTCCGCTTTTAAAAGAAGCAGATGTTACCCTTGCTACGGCAGAGAGCTGTACCGGAGGAAGCATTGCATCGAAGTTGTCAGCTGTTGAAGGAGCTTCAGCCTATTTTAAAGGAGGCGCTGTTACCTATGCTACTGAATCCAAGTTCTCTGTTCTGGGAGTACAGAAGGAAACCGTAGAGGCCTTTTCTGTGGTAAGCGAGGAAGTAGCAAGAGAAATGGCATTGGGGGCAAGGAAGCTTTACAAAGCGGATATTGCTGTTGCAACAACGGGTAATGCCGGACCTTCAAAAGGAGATTCCGATGCGGAAGTAGGAACGGTGTGTATTGCGTTGGCAACAGCTGAAAATGTTCACACCTATACCTTTAACTTCGGGCAATCGCGAAGTGTTGTAATTCAGGCCTGTCTAGAGAAAGTATGGCTGCTGCTGTACAAATATTTAAAAAATAGATTGTAATATTTGTTTTACTGAATTTTAATTTGTTATTTTGCACACTGATTTTAAAAGTAAGAAATAATGTCAAGAGTTTGTCAAATTACAGGTAAAAGAGCCATGGTTGGGAACAACGTGTCTCACGCAATGAACAAAACTAAGAGAAAGTTTTCTGTTAACTTAGTAAAGAAACGTTTCTACATCGCTGAAGAAGACAGATGGGTAACTTTAAAAGTATCTACATCAGCATTAAAAACTATTAACAAAAAAGGTATTGCTGCAGTTTTAAAAGAAGCTAAAGCAAACGGATTATTAAAATAATTCAGTTATCCATTAAAAATTTATCAAGATGGCAAAGAAAGCAAAAGGAAATAGAATTCAAGTAATTTTAGAATGTACTGAGCATAAAGCAACTGGATTACCAGGTACATCACGTTACATTACAACAAAAAACAAAAAAAATACTCCGGATAGAATGGAAATCAAAAAATTCAACCCTATCTTAAAAAGAGTAACTGTTCATAAAGAAATTAAATAATTTAGTTAGTCATGGCAAAGAAAACCGTAGCAACATTACAGGGGAGTTCTAAAAAATTAACCAAAGCTATTAAGATGGTTAAATCTCCAAAAACAGGAGCTTACACATTCGTTGAAGCAGTTATGGCTCCTGAATTAGTTGATGAGTTCTTAAGCAAAAAATAAGAAATCAACAAAAAGTATTAAAAGGCTATCTATTTTTAGATGGCTTTTTTTTTGAACAATATTTTTTGCGTATCTGATTTTTATCAGAAATTCATTAAATTAATATCAGTATATTTGTTCCTTAAAATTAATGATATATGAGTTTTTTTAAGCGTTTATTTTCATCAGAAAAGAAAGAAACACTTGATAAAGGTCTTGAAAAATCCAAATCTTCTTTTTTTGACAAGCTAAGCAAAGCAGTAGCGGGTAAATCAAAAGTAGACGATGATGTTCTGGATAATCTGGAAGATGTTTTAATTACTTCTGACGTAGGGGTAAATACCACGCTGAAAATCATTGACCGAATTCAGGAAAGGGTTTCCCGGGACAAATACCTTGGAACCGAAGAGCTGAATAAAATCCTTCGCGACGAAATTTCCGGATTGCTTTCCGAAACGCAGTCTGGTGAGGCAACGGAATTTGAAGTGCCCGTAAATAAAAAGCCGTATGTTATTATGGTGGTTGGGGTTAACGGGGTTGGTAAAACAACCACTATCGGAAAACTGGCCTATCAGTTTAAAAAGGCCGGGCATAAGGTGGTGTTGGGCGCAGCCGATACCTTCCGTGCTGCGGCGATCGATCAGTTGCAGATCTGGGCAGACCGCGTAGGAGTACCTATCATAAAACAACAGATGGGATCCGATCCGGCTTCCGTTGCTTTTGATACGTTAGAATCGGCGGTAGCTCAGGAAGCAGATGTCGTTATCATCGATACGGCGGGCCGTTTGCATAATAAGGTGGGGCTCATGAACGAATTAACCAAGGTAAAACGCGTTATGCAGAAAGTGGTAGCCGATGCGCCACACGACGTTATGTTGGTGCTCGACGGGTCTACCGGACAGAATGCTTTTGAGCAGGCGAAACAGTTTACAGCAGCAACCGAAGTAACCTCGCTGGCCGTGACCAAACTCGACGGAACGGCAAAAGGCGGTGTCGTTATTGGAATCTCTGATCAGTTTCAGATCCCGGTAAAATACATCGGAGTAGGAGAAGGAATTGAAGATTTACAGGTTTTTAATAAATACGAGTTCGTGGACTCATTTTTTAAATAATGAAAAATTATTTTTTTTGTACGGTATATGGCCTTGCCACCCTGTTGTGGATATCATGTTCAAAACCCGTTTCCGATGAGGATCTGAAGCATCTTAACGGATATTGGGAAATCAGCGAAGTTAAAACGGCCGATGGTGATACAAAGGAGTTCCAGTCGAACAATAATGTAGATTACTTTGAACTTGCCGACCGTAAAGGTTCACGTTTAAAGGTAGTACCGCAGTTAGACGGTAAAAAGCAGTCGAACGGTATAGCGGAGCATTTCGTTGTTATTGACTCTGCAAATGCGACCTATCTGAAATATACGACAGCATATGCCAGATGGACTGAGAAAGTTGACCGGCTTACAGCGGAAGAACTGGTGATTATTAATAAAAACGACATTAAGTACACATACAAAAGGTTTACACCTGTAGTTATCAATGAGTAGCAATAAAAAATTTAACCCATACAAACGGTTACACGAAGAATCTTCTGTTCAGGATGTGCTCGGGAAAATGATCCAGGGATATAATCTTGATGCGGGGTTTGATAAACTGAATGTTAGGGAAGCCTGGATCCGCCTTCTCGGACCGGGAATTGCAAAGTATACAGAACATGTTGAACTGCGAAGGAATACGCTGTTTGTCCGGCTTACATCTAACGTCCTCCGGGAAGAGCTCAGCTACGGTCTTGATAAGATTATGAATATGCTTAACGAAGATCTCGGAAAAAATATAGTTTCTAAAATAATTTTAAGATAAACTCATCATATGATGGGTTTTTTTTGTGAAATATTGTATTTTAATTGTATATTCGATTAAAATACAAAACATTATGAAAAGAAAAATACTATTATCAGCAGTGCTTTTAACTTCAGGTTTAGGTTTCGCCCAGAAGTTCGAGAGCAGAACTGCATTTTGGGCTAAAGCAGATAAAGCGCAACAGGCAAAACAGGCACTTAATAAGAATGCCGCTTTGAATGGAAACTTTGAAAAATCGATGACTACATCCATTGGATCCGGAGCTTCGAACTTTTATATGGTTTTTAAATCTGAGGACGGAGTGGAAAAAGATCTTATGAATTTTACGTTTACGTGTAACCAGCATGCAGTTACGACCCATAACATCAATTACCACGATGAACAGAAGGTGGAACAGAAACGCAGGACCGGGGCAATCGTTAAATACGGATTCGATTTTCCAAACGCTGCGGGAGATAAGAATTTTGTAACCATTGCAGACCAACCGAACGATTTAACGGACGTTTATGAAGTAATTTATGTAAACGATGCTTTTTCTGAACTGGATCATCAGCAGATTCAGACGTATCTGTCTGTCAAATACGGTATTTCCTTGCTGAATCCGGCTAATTATACCGATGCAAACGGAAGAAAAATATGGAACAGCAACCTAAATGCCAAGTACAATAATGCCATTACAGGACTGGGAAGAAGCGACTATTTCGGTCTTAACAAGACGGAAACGGTTAATTCTGTCGACAAACGTCTTGAAATTCAGACTGCAGGATTTGGAAACAATGATTATCTTTTCGTAGGGACGAACAATGAAAACGTAAAGTTCATCCGAAGTAATGAGGGGGAAATCCTGGACGGATCCTGGCTGCTTCAGACCAGCTCAAAAGCAGTTCCGGCTACACTTAAGTTTAACCTGGGGGTTGATTTAAAGACAACCGGAGTATACGAGCTTATTCTCAACCCCTCATCTGCTGATTTCGTAAACGATGCGTCCGTTGTGCGGGCTCAGGGGAAAATACAGGGTGGTCAGCTTGTATTTGAAGATGTCCTGCTGGATGCAGACGGAAACGGCTATGATACCTTTTCAATAGGATATTCTGCAACTGCAAAACCGGCCGTAAAACCTGAAATTGTCAATAAATCCGAGATTAACGCTTATCCGAATCCGACAGGCGTTAACGAGGCAGTGACGGTCTTATATAATTTTGAAAAACCGGTGAATTTGAATATCCATGTATTCACGGTAGACGGAAAGCTTGTTGGAAAACAGGAGGTAAACAACACGGTGAACTATCGTTACGATACCAGATTTTCAGCGACAGGCGTTTATCTGGTAGTCTCTACCTATAATGGACAGGTTACAACCAACCGTATCATTGTGAAGTAATGCTCACCTGCAAAAATATTAAAGACACTCTTCCTGTGAAGGGTGTTTTTTATTCGTATGAAATGTAGTAAATTTGGGTTTTGCATTATACGATATGATAACCGAAGAACAGGTAATATTAGTTAACGAAAAAGATGAACCCATAGGGTTGATGCCAAAAATGCAGGCGCATGAAGAAGCTTTACTGCACCGTGCTTTTTCGGTATTTATCTTAAACGATAAAAACGAGATCATGCTGCAGCAACGTGCAGCAGGAAAGTATCATTCTCCTCTTTTATGGACCAATACCTGCTGTAGCCATCAAAGAGAAGGAGAAACGAACTTACAGGCAGGAAAACGTCGTTTGCATGAGGAAATGGGGTTTTCTGTTGAGTTGAAGGAACTGTTTTCGTTCATCTATAAGGCTCCGTTTGACAACGGATTGACAGAGCATGAACTGGATCACGTGATGGTGGGCTATTTCAACGATGTTCCGAAGGTTAACCGGGAAGAAGTAGAAGACTGGAAATGGATGGGTATTGAAGCTGTAAAAGACGATATGCAGCTGTATCCCGGATTATATACAGAATGGTTCAAGATCATTTTCGACAAATTTTACCATCATATCGAAGCCCAGAAAATTTAAAATATGAGAGTTACCGTTTGTAGAAAGGCTCATTTTAATGCAGCACACCGTTTGTACCGAAAGGATTGGACAGAAGAACATAACCAAAAGGTTTTTGGGAAATGCAACAATCCTAATTTTCACGGACACAATTATGAATTAACGGTGGAAGTTACGGGTACCGTAGATCCGGAAACAGGTTATGTAATCGATATTAAGGATTTAAGCGATATGATCTATGAAGAGGTAGAAGTTCCTTTTGATCATAAAAACCTGAATCTCGACGTTCCGGAATTTGCCGATCTGAATCCTACAGCGGAACATATTGCCTATGTTATATGGCACAAATTACGCAAGCGGCTTCCTGTAAAACTCGAATTGGAAGTCATCCTGTATGAAACCCCTAGAAATTTTGTAAAGTACTGCGGTTTATAATAATTTTAAACAAATCTGTTTAGAAAATTTGTAAATTGCGGACTTAAATTAAGCGAAACGCATTTAAAATTGAATTCAACAAAACAACATATACACCATCCATCCGGTACTACGATATTTGAAGGGTATCCGCTTCAGTTTCAGCCTATTTTAAAAGAACGGATATGGGGAGGAGACAAGCTGGCCGCTTTGGGAAAAGAACTTCCGAATCCTTTTATAGGTGAAAGCTGGGAGATATCGATGATAGACAACGATGTCAATACCATTACGTCTGGTGTATATAAGGGAAAAAAGCTGTCGGAACTTATAGAACAGTTCCCGGTTGAAGTATTGGGGACAAAAGTTTATGCCAAATACGGTAAACAGTTTCCTTTGTTGTTTAAGTTTTTAGACGCCAAAACCGATTTGTCGATTCAGTTGCATCCAAACGACGAGCTTGCGAAAAAACGCCATAATTCTTTTGGAAAAACAGAGATGTGGTATATTATGCAGGCCGATGAAAATGCACGCATCATCCTGGGCTTCAAAAAAGACAGTTCTGCCGAGGAATACCTGCAGCACCTGGAAAATAAAACCCTTCCTTCCGTATTAAAGGAGTATTATGTTAAAAAGGGAGATGTGTTTTTTATTGAAACCGGCACAATTCATGCAATAGGAGGCGGGATCTTACTTGCTGAAATTCAGCAGACATCGGATATAACCTACAGGGTGTATGATTGGGATCGTGTAGACGATGAGGGCAATGAAAGGGAGCTTCATGTAGATCTGGCACTGGAAGCCATTAACTACACAAAAAGAGATCCCAAGATTGTGTATGAAAAACAGGTCAATACTGCAGTAGAACTTGTAGATTGTCCTTTTTTTACAAGCAATTACCTTTCCCTGGACTCGGAGTACGAAGTTCATAAAAACAACGACTGTTTCAGGGTATATATCTGTACCGAGGGAAGTGCAGAATTGCACTGTTCAAAAAAGCAGTTTAGAATAGAGAAGGGGCAAACCGTATTGGTTCCGGCTTCTTTAACAGCATTTACCCTTACGGGAAATGCAACATTATTGGAAGTATTCATAAATATATAATAAGTTAGATTATGGCAAACGTTAGAAATTTAAAAAAGGATATCAATTTTGTATTAGGTGACATTATTGAAGCAGTGTACATCTGGGAGATGTCAACAGCAGGAAAACCAACGCCAGAATCACAGCAGGTGATTGATGAAGCGATCGAAAAATTTGATTCTTTAATTGAAAGAGTAAACGATAAAAAAGCAGAGAACAAAAAAGCACATTTTAAAGCAATTTATTCCGATTTAGAAGAAACTGCTAATCAGTTAGTTGAAAAAATCAACGCTTTGTAAGCAAAAAAAGTGCTAAAAAAATTTACGGGAAGCCTTGCAAATACAAAAAACAGCAGTATATTTGCACCTGTAAATGAGTCGCCTCTGTAGCTCAGCTGGCTAGAGCAGCTGATTTGTAATCAGCAGGTCGTGGGT
>JBEBOB010000035.1:0-23288 GCA_040396655.1 Flavobacterium sp.
TAATTTTAATTTGTTTGAAAAACAGGGAAGTTTACCAAAACAGGGAAGTTTACCTATTGACGCAGATTGTGGTATTTTTTTCTTATAAAATAATCAATTCTTTGTTTTATTCTTCCTCATCATATTGAATAATGTCTATAAAATCGACACCTAAAACATTATCTACAGACTGTATATTTTATTGAAATAAAAATACATTTATAAACAAATATATTTAAATTTAATATAAAAAAACATTATTATTATATTTATTTTAACTAAAGTACATTAATTACCAATATCACCTTTTATTACAGACTTTGATGGGTAAACAGTTTGGTTACTTAAAATTCCCACCTAATAAATGGACATTATACGAAATATGATTTAACTAAATAATTGACCTTATGAAAAACAAAAATTCAATTTTATGTAATATAATAACTTTGTTATTGATTATGATGGGGGTTATGACCTATGCGCAAGTAGGCGTTAGCTTTATAAGCGTAAAGGTACTTGATGACGTATCACGTGCAAATGGTAAAAACGGTTTAACAACAAAAAATGCAGTTTTAAATAATATTCTATCCGACTATGGCGCTGTTTATTATCAGCAGAGCTTTCCTGGTGCTAAAACTCCCGGATCAACGGAGAAATATACGATTGAATTTAATGGAGACGCTGATCAATTTAAAGCAAAGCTTAAAGCTTCGGGCCTTTTTGAGTACGTCGATATTATCCCTTATAGTGCTCCTGCCTGTATCGGTAATTATCATATGAACGATCCTTATCAGTATATGGTATTTGGCAGTTTAAATCCAATTCAGGCAAGTACTTGGCACTTAAATATGATGAATGTAAAATGTGCCTGGGATATTACCGAAGGTAATGATCAAATGACTATTGCATTTATTGACACCGAGTTTGATAATCAGCATGAAGATCTTCAAGGGAAATTTGTTTCAATAAAGCATATGTCTCCAATTGCCGCTCCAACCCCTCATGGAACAGCAGTCGCTGGAGCTGCAATCGCAATTGTAAACAATGGCAGGGGTATTGCAGGAGTCGCGAATAAGACGAGAGCGGCTGGCTATATTTGCAATGGTGGCAGCAGTCTGGGAAGAGGTATCTGGCAAGCCTATTTAGATGGATATAAAATCATTAATGCCAGTATGAATAATACTGGAGATTTAAGTTTTGCTGAAGCTACCGAAATGACTCAAAATGGTGTAGTGCTTGTACTTGCGGGCGGTAACTATCAAAATCAAGACTTTCATACGGCAATAGCACATATTCCAGGTGTTATTATTGTAGGTGGGCACGACGAAAATGCAAATGTCGGTACTCTTGGACTTAGCCAAAATCAATATATAGACATTGTAGCACCAGCTACCAATGTATTGACAACAAATGCTCATCAGCTGAATCAAGGAAAATATGCCATCTCCTTCCAGACCTCGATTGCAGCTCCTCTTGTCTCAGGCGTTGTTGCTTTGATGAAAAGTGTAAATCCTTGCTTGAGTCCGGGAGAAATTGAGTATATAATAAAAAACTCAGCAGGACAAGTTGCTAATGGGCATTTACATGTAGGAAAATATGGCGCGGGGCGCATAAATGCTTACGGAGCCGTTTTAGGTGCCCAAAATCATGCATCAGGTACCTTTATAAATGGTAATACCCAATGGAATTATCCGAGAACGGTTTACGGTGATATTATAATACCAACAGGAAGTACTTTGACCATTACTTCAAAAGTAAAAATGGGTTGTGACAGTAAAATTATCATAAAGCATGGAGCAAAATTGGTTTTAGATGGCGGTGAAATCACAAAAATTGATAATGGTACTCTTTGGACGGGTATCGAATTATATGGAAATGAACTTCCAAGTACCGGAATCAATATGGGAACGTTAGAAATGAAAAATAATGCCACTATAAGCTATGCAAGGACAGCGATTCGAAACTTTAGCCCAGACTTTCATTTCTTTGGTGGAGGTATAATAAAAGTTTCTGATTCGTATTTTCGTAATTGCAGGCGTGTAGCAGAATTAAATCATTACACTTTAACTTATTGGACAAATGCATCTGCAGAACAATCTAATTGCAGTTTTGTTAATACTGACTTTATCATTGACGACAAGTTTGCTCTTTTTACCAATGACCAGGGGACGATGGATAAAGCGGAACTTTTTACATCTTGGAATACAAAAGAAGGAATACTTATCAAAAATTGTAACTTCAAAAACTTGCTTAATGATCAGCAAATCGATATTTCATCCTATCGAGGCGGAGCTATTTATTTAGGAGAATCTGGAGCTCTTATAAAAAATAGCGTATTTGAAGGATTTCATGATGGAATTACAATATCCGGTATCTGGGGTATGCCCACTCGTACCGTTAAAATTCATGAAAATACTTTTATAGATAATGCACGGAGTATTAATGCTTATGCAAGTATATACACTGATATTAGAAAGAATAATATAACAAGCATGGCCAACTATTCTTCTAATGTACAGCATCCGATTGAATATCGCGGGATTGGAGTTTACATTGATGATGCATTGGGCACTTTCGTTGGTTGTTATAATAAAGTTGATTATAATGAAAATTCTTCCCATCAACGAACAGGCACATTTGGTGTAATTGTGAATAATACAGGTAATAAAGCCCAAACAATATCTGATAATACTTTTTCTAACCTGCAATATGGAGTGCAATATCAATCTCATAATTCCAGAACTGACGTACTAAAAAATATTTTTTCGGAAAGATTTGTATCTGTTGCCATTAGTGTGATGTGGACTAATTTACCAGTAAAGTCTTTCGGAAGCGGTTGTAATGCCACAGGATTTTTTACTTCAAAGGTATCAGGAAATCGATTTATGCATCCGTTAACACGTATTTACAATTTTAGAACCGGTTCGGGACAAAACTTAGTGGAAAATGCTCCGATCACGTACTGGTACAAAAGTAATGCAGCGAATCAGCAACCGATACCAATGACATATTCTGGTCCTTGGATTATCGGAACCTGTGATAGCAGCGCATCTATTGATTTAAGCTGTGATCAGCCAGGAGTTATAAGTCCAAGTCAAATGCAGCAATATATGGCTCTTTATAAAGGACTTGTTGATAGTGGTGACCGATATAGTAATGAATGCGAGCAGCTGATTGGGAATATAATTCGTGCATATAACGTTAATGGAGATGCAGAAGGACTGGTAGCTTTTCTTAAGCAGGACAACACAACGCAATCTGATCTCTTACTATTACCCTTATCAATAGAAATTGAAGATTATGATCTATATGAAAGCTTTAAAGCACGGCTAGATACTAAAATACTTGGTGTAGATAACGTTTCTGGTATAGTACATTTCTATGACATTATGAAAAACTTAGGCAAGTCAGCACGGCAAATAAAAGATTTAACACCTGAAGAACTCGAACAAATTGTTGAATTAGCTAACAACAATCTTATCATTTCTTCATATGCTAAATCATTGTTGGATTTTCTGAATATTCAAGTATGGAACCATCCTGTAATACAATTACCAGAAGAAACCTCCTATGCTACTTACTCACAAGAAAAAACTATGAAAAGTAAGAGTGATTTGCAGGTGTATCCCAATCCAGTAAATACTTCTTTTACAGTAGCGATACACACTGAACGTGATTTGAAAGATGCCCACATCCATATTTATACCGTTAATGGAAAAAAAGTTTATACTGCTAAAATCAGATCTAACTCTGAGGAAATTACTATAGATGCTTTAGGTTTAAATCTTGCTGACGGTTTGTATATTATAAAAGTAGAAGATCAAAATGGTTATCAGGGTTCTGCCAAATTTGTCTTTAAAAGGTAAATTATTTCAATTTAAAAAAAGTATAACATTATAAAGAAAAAGCAGGAATCTATTCCTGCTTTTTTAACAAAATAAACTCAATCAATTAAAGTACTATGTTATCCAATGCGGAATATTTCTATTCTCATTTTCCATATTTAGTGAATTTTAATATTCAAATTTTAAAAATTGGACTTTGTTATTTAATGAGTTTAGACTATTCAAATCTTGCAAAAATGTTTCGAGATTTTGTTCTGTTTCTGCTACAAAAAACACTACTTTTTTAAGTAGTGCTTTTTTTTATTCTTTAAAGTAAAAGGATAATTACGTCCTCTGACCTATTAAATCGATTTACCAATCAAGGGAAAAACTTTTCTTTTAAATGATCGCACTTTCTATCCGGCTTCGACTGCTTTAATAAAGATAAGCTCCCCGTTTCTGAATTCAAAAACATACCGATACGATAATTCCGTTTGATGCTGCTGCGGATAAAGTGTTTCTCCGTTTCCGATTGCCGATCTGCCCTGTATACTGAAATCAAAAGTTACCTGGTGACGATCAATTTTAAGAACATACGATTTCACAATTTCTCCATTGTCGCGAATCACGCTATACAAGCCTTCGTTCTTGTACCAATGGATGTCATCCAGCACTATTTCATCCACTACATTTTTTATAAAATCGCTGGTTTCCGCAACATCATAATGAAACTGCCGCTTTAATTCCTCTCTGTTGCCACTTAGAACTGCTGCTTTGAATTTCTTAAGTTCGCTTACCAGTTGCGCGCGTTCATTTTTAAGTTCAGTGGTTCTGTCCTGAAACAGCCTGATGTTTTTCTTTTCAATTTCGGTATATTCCAGGATGTAATTGGCATTAACAGGTTTGTACCAGTTCTTTTCTGAATAGTAGACGTCTATATCCGCATCCTGGAACACATAACCTTTACGCGCAAAAAGATCGTTCGTTAAATAACGGATTTCATCAATATTCAGTCCTTTAAGTTCATCAGGACGTAACAGTCTTGAAGCACAATCTTCACAGTCATTCAAAACCTGACTATGGCCGCTAAAACTAATCCCTGCCAATAAGGCCGCTAAAATAATTTTCATTTTTAGTTATCTTTTTACAAAAATCAGAAGAGGAAGTCCGGAAGACTTTCCTACATTCCATTGGGAGCGTGAATCTTTCAAATATTAATCATAAGACTATAGTCGCGTATAAATCATTTCATAAGGATCTTCAAAATTCTTTATTTCGGATAATTTTTGAAGCCGGCCTGTTTTTATATCCGACCATGATTCTTCGAACACCTCGTCCCCTCCTTCGGAAGCTCTGTTCACGTTGGTTTTAACTTTTTTTCTTTTTGTAAGAAAGTTAATGCTCGTTTCACTGTTCACAACCGGTCCCTCATTATCACTTTCGTCATAACCAATGAGTTCAAAATCGGAATTATTGTACCTCAGCGTATAACGCCAATTCCCATATCTTCCATGATCGTAATAAATATGCAGATTCCCCTGTTGTACACCAATTGATAACTGCGGCGGGAAATAAATCCCTCCATCTTCATTTCCAGAAGAAAAACAATCATAATTTTTAACAACCGGGGTATACCCCCGACCCTTTTTAAAAAGGATGATAATTCCACGCCGGTTATGATCGAGCTCTCCCTGATATTCGTCTTTAACAATAAGTCCTTTTTCGGTTCCCCTTATAAGGAGTACACAGTCTTCCAAGCCATCCCTGTTAAGATCACCGTATTGTTTTTCTACAATTTTATAAGTATCCGGAACAAACTTCAAAAAGTCCTGCTGCGTTTGCTGCGCTTTTGCACCAGTCCAGGCACAAAACATGGAAAGACACAGGTATTTAAAACATTTTACCATAATAAAATATGTAAAAAACATCTATAAATATACTCTTTTTGATGTATACTGCAATATCTCTGGATTTTAATACATGTGATACCCGTTGCAGGATTTCAGAAGTTACATAAAATAAAAAGCCCTTTCATTAACTGAAAGGGCTTTTTATTTTAAACGGTTAAAGCAAGACGCTTCATTAAATTTTTATCGAGTGCATGTTTCACAAAGGCTTTATCAACTTCGAACGAGGTAACATCAGACCCCGGGAAATCATACATAGGGTCGGTCAGTACAGCTTCACAAAGAGACCTTAATCCGCGTGCTCCCAGTTTATATTCTAAAGCTTTGTCAACGATATACCACAACGCATCTTCGGTGAACGTAAGTTCAACACCATCCATTTCAAACAACTTCTGATATTGCTTTACAAGGGCGTTTTTAGGCTCTGTAAGGATGGATCTCAAGGTATCCCTGTCAAGAGGATCCATATGAGTGAGAACCGGCAGACGTCCGATAATTTCAGGAATCAGACCAAAATCTTTAAGATCCTTTGGAATGATATACTGTAATAAATTACTTTTATCTGCTTTCTCGTTTTCTTTTGACGATCCGAATCCTACCGCCTGAAAGTTCAGTCGCTTTGTAATAATCCTTTCTATTCCGTCAAAGGCACCTCCTGCAATAAACAGGATATTCTGCGTGTTGACTTCGATGAATTTCTGATCAGGGTGCTTCCGCCCTCCTTTTGGCGGTACATTTACAACCGATCCTTCGAGCAGCTTCAGCAAGGCCTGCTGTACACCTTCTCCGCTCACATCACGTGTGATGGAAGGATTATCGCTTTTACGGGCTATTTTATCGATTTCATCGATAAAAATAATCCCGTGCTGGGCCTTATCAACATCATAATCTGCGGCCTGCAGCAGTTTTGTGAGGATACCCTCAACATCTTCTCCTACATAACCTGCCTCTGTAAGTACGGTTGCATCCACTATTGCAAGCGGAACATTCAGCATACGCGCAATAGTTTTAGCTACCAACGTTTTCCCCGTACCTGTTTGCCCAACTACAATGATATTACTTTTTTCGATTTCAACATCGTTTTTATTATCCTGTTGCAGCAAACGCTTGTAGTGGTTGTAAACCGCTACAGACAGCACTTTTTTTGTTTGCTCCTGACCAATAACGTACTGGTCAAGAAACGCTCTGATCTCTATGGGCTTCTTTAACAAAACCTCGTCTGACAATCCTGATCCCTTTTGCGCCTTTAATTCTTCCAGAACAATACCGTGGGCCTGTTCAACACAATGATCGCAAATATGAGCATCATTTCCCGCGATGAGTATACTGGTTTCTGCTTTCGGGCGTCCGCAAAAAGAACAGTTAAATCCTTCCCTCATTTTCTCTTTAAACTATTCTCTAATTAAAACTTCATCAATCATGCCGTATTCTTTGGCTTCATCGGCACGCATCCAGTAATCGCGCTCCGAATCCTTATATACCTTGTCATAAGGCTGTTTGGAATGCTTCGCTATGATCTGGTATAATTCCTCTTTAAGCTTCAACATTTCCTTAAGGTTGATTTCCATATCTGTCGCCACTCCCTGCGCTCCTCCTGAAGGCTGGTGAATCATTACCCTTGAGTGCGGCAGTGCAGAACGCTTACCGTCAGCACCAGCACAAAGCAGAACAGCTCCCATAGAAGCAGCCATACCGGTACATATCGTCGCCACATCAGGCTTAACAAACTGCATGGTATCATAGATCCCAAGCCCTGCGTATACACTTCCACCCGGGGAATTGATGTAAATGGAGATGTCCTTGGATGAATCAACACTTTCAAGGAACAGCAACTGCGCCTGGATAATGTTTGCCACATAATCATCGACTCCAGAACCCAGGAAAATAATGCGGTCCATCATCAAACGCGAAAACACGTCCATAGAGGCAATATTCATCGGGCGTTCCTCAATAATATAGGGAGTCATACTTCCTACGATTTTATCGTAATACATGCTGTTCACACCATGGTGTCTGGTAGCATATTTTTTAAATTCTTTTCCGTAATCCATAAAAAATTTTTTTCTCTAAAATTTATAAAAAACAAGCGTCGAAACAAAAGTCCGACGCTCAAATATACTTAATATTTTGCAGAAATTATTCTCCGTAAACTTCTTTAACGAAATCTTTGTAGATTACTTCTTTCGTATCTCCGCTTACTTTTTCAGCAAACAATTTCAACATTTTATCGTTCATTAACTGTTCAGAAATACGTTTTACTTCTTCTTGGTTCGACAAAACACGTGAAACTATATTGGTTACATCGTCTTCAGACGGCTCCAATTGTCCGAACTGAGCCATTTGATCTTTGATAAGTTTGGAAGTATAATCCTTAATCTCATCAAATGTGATCTGTAATCCGTTATCTGTAATAATTTTCCCTTCGATAAGCTGGTAGCGCAATCCTGTTTCTGATTTAGCATATTCTTCTTCTGCCTGCTCAGGAGTTAAAGGCGTTTCTCCAACCGTCTGCAACCATTTTACCAAAAACTCTTTAGGTAAATCGAAAGCAGTATTTTGAACCAATGCTTCTACCGCATCGTTCATAAATTTCTGATCAGCCTGTTGTGCAAACTGTTTTTCAGCATCTTCCTTGATACGGTTTCTTAATTCTTCTTCTGAAGTTACTTTACCTTCTCCAAACAACTTATCAAAAAACTCCTGATTCAACTCAGCCTTTTCCTGAGTAGAAATTTCTTCAATAGTGAAAGAAACTTCCACGTCCAAACCATGTACTTTATCGTGATCTACTTTAAGAACATTCATTAATTTATGCTCGTCCTCAAACAATCCTTTTGTTGAAATCGTTACAACATCTCCAACTTTTTTACCGATGAATTTCTTCTGGTTCGTTTTAGTGCGGATATCCGAAACATTCAATGTTGTTTCATTTTCAATTCCCTCTTCAGCATTCACAACTTTTACACGAATATCGTCTCCTTCTTCTACTTTTTCTTTAGATACCAGCTTTCCATACTGCTTCTGAATGTATTCTACCTGCTCGTTGATCATTTCCTCATCTGCCACGATCTGGTATTTGGCTGCTTTTTTCACAGCATCTAAATCAACCGTAAATTCCGGAGCCAAACCTAATTCAAAATCAAAGCTTAATGTATCTGCATCCCAATCGATATCTTTAGCAACAGGAAGCGGATTCCCAAGAATATCTATTTTTTCTTCATTTAAGTAATTACTCAAACTTTCCTGTAAAAGTTTGTTTACTTCATCAAACATAATGGCCTGACCGTACTGTTTTTTTACTAACGAAGCAGGTACCTGTCCTTTTCTGAAACCTGGTATATTTGCATTCTTTCTGTAATCTTTCAGGACCTTTTCTACGTTTTCTGCAAAATCTGCTTTTGCTAGATCAATCGTAATAACTGCATTTAAAGCATCTACATTATTTCTCGTGATATTCATTGTAATATGTTTACTAACTAAAATTGGCTTGCAAAAATACATTATTTTTACAAGCCAATCAAATTTTTAAATAACTGAATCTTAATTATTAGTAAAATTATTTATCATCTGTCATCAAACCTCCTACAATCGATTGAATGATGGACAAAACCAGGCTGAACAACAGTGCCGGAAAGAACCCGTCGACATGAAAACCACCAACGAGCTTACTGCACAACAAGATGATCAGTGCATTGATTACGAAAAGAAACAATCCTAATGTTAGAATCGTAATGGGAATGGAAATGATCTGCAGTATTGGCTTCACCAGGAAGTTCAGGACAGCCAGAACAATTACCACTATAATCGACGAACCAAACCCGTCAACGCTTACACCCGGTAAAAACTTGGAAAGCAAAAACACTATAAGTGCTGTTACAATCAAATTGATTAAAATTCTCATAGCTTATTTTTTTTAATTAGATGCTTTAATGGTTACTCCCGGATAATTTCCCGGCACCAGTAAAGGCAGATTCGCTTTATAATGATGATTGATTACCTTTATCACCTCGTTCGCAACAAAAGCATACCCACGTGGATTCGGATGAATTCCATCCAGTGAAAACATGACTTTATTTATATTTTGCCCGTTAAAATAATTCGCAGTATAAACCTGCCCGTCTTCTACCCGGATCCCTGTTACCAGATAATTCATAACCGCATTCATATCGGCTACGGCTATGTTTTTAGCCCCTGCCACAGACCAAATGATGTTGTTGAATTTATCTGTAGCATCCTTGATTTCGGCCTGCTCGCTTGGAATAAGCACATATTTATCTTCCAATGGAAAAGTAACCCCAAGCTTATCCAACGGTGCCGGCATTGAGGAAGCCTTGCCTATAGCAGAACTTGTGCTCAGAACAAAAAGATCTCCTCTTTTAGCATGACGTGCTCTACCAAAAACCTGGCCGATAGCCGCTGCGTTTTGCGCAGGGATACCATTTGCAATTAAAGCTCCGGTTATAACTGCAGAAACATCTGTTAATGTTTCATCCTGAATCAATAATGGATTTGATCCTTTAGGATCATACAACTGAATTCTGCTTCCTTCTCCAATAGCGCTCAATATCTGCTTTATAGGACCTAACAACTGAGTATTTAATTGATTTACCACTGCTTCCCCGCCAAGTAATTCTGCTGTAAGCGGATTATAAGGAACTGTTGTAAAATGAGGAATTGAAGTTACATAAGGAATAGTAGCTACCACTCCTTTAGCGCCATTACTCGTAAGCGTATTCATAATAGTAGAATAAGCCCCTGCAAATACCTGCGGATCTGTGATGTCGTTTCCTCCGTAAGTGGCCGGATTAAGGTTTCCTTCCTGATTCACTCCAGTACCTCCTGAAAGAGCATAAGCCAACACATCGTTTGAACCTATCCAGTTCGTAAAGAAAGTCGGTTTCAGAGACATGGCATCTCCCAATACGGTAGCTTCCGGGGTCGTAGCATGTCTTACAAAATATGGATTTGCTTTTCCTACAGCAACACCTGCCAGGTTACCGTATCCCGCAGTCAGAAGATGGAAAGATTTTGCTCCCGGCACTCCCATATTATTATAAGCTTTCGCCTGTAATTTACTGACTTCAATACTCGATGTACCTTTGAGGTTTTCAGGACTTCCCGTCTGCATATTAATAATCATACGCGTTGTACCGATAACATTTCCCTGTAACAAAAGTCCTCCGAGATCATTAACATCGTCTTGAAACGACGGTTGTGTAAAAGCTCCTCCTCCTACTACGGCAAACTGTTTTGCAAGCAAATTAGGAAAGGAATATTGCTGTCCCGACCGGTACATCGTCCCATCCATATAACCAGATGTAAGGGAATTCCCTATGGCCACATAGGTAGTAAAATCGGCTTCTCCTTTTGAGTAGGAAGCATTTGTTACTTCATTTTCAAACTCCGGCTCACAGGCAACAAAGCTGAATGCAAATGCGGCTAAAAGTATTGATTGATATTTTTTCATAACAGATGATTAAAAGTTGTACGATAATCCTAAACCGAGAGAATAGGCGGCTGACCGGTAATCTCCTCCAAACTTAACATGTGTCCCATCCTCGATATAATGGTCATATGAATTATTTGTCTCCTTGAAGTGTAAAAAGCTTGCCGCAAAATCAACACCGAACTGCGGTGTAATTTTATACGTAAAACCTAAAGTTCCGGCCATTGCATCATTTCGTGGAGTTTCCGGAGCAAAATATCCATCCTGAACAGGTGAAATATCATAATAACCACCTATACGGGCAGAGAACTTCTCTGAAGGTTCGAACTGGATACCAGCCCTCATTGTTCCGGAATTTTTATAATTTCTTGGATTAACGGAAGTTCCGACAAGCGGATTGTCGAATTCGATAACCAGATTGTCGTATGCTTTCCAAAAAGTATGGTTGTAATCAACGGCAGCAAGCCATTTTTTATTGATCTGGTAAGAGAATCCAATAGTAAGTTCCGCAGGTAGAGGCATGGTTGCATTAAATTTCCCGTTAGGATAAGATTCTTTAAGGAAGCTTGGCATGTCGTTAAAGGTAGCTTTGCCGCCTTCTGCCTTCATGTCGATCTGTGAACGGTAATTGACACCGAATGTAACATAATCATCCAGACGGGCTGTTAAACCAAGGTTGTACCCCCAGGCACTCACACCCTGTGCATCGATTGTCACATCCGATCTGTTGCCGTTTTCGTCGGTCATGCTTCTGGAGATGTTACGGTTAAACGTCACTCCTCCGTTTACATAAATCAATCCGGCTCCTAGACTGATATTGTCGGTTAACTTGTAAGATACCGTAGGTTGAATAAAAAAAGCTTTTAAATCTATATTGTTAACCAGATGAGACCCCGCCCAGTCACGATCCCATTCTACAGAACTTCCATACGGAGTATAGACTGCCAGACCGACAGAGAAACGTTCTGATACCTGGTAATTTCCATAAAAATACAATGGTGTTCCCGTATTCTTTGTTGCGCTTGTCCAGTTATAGATGGAATTTTGAAATTTGACATCGGATGTTAAAGCAGTTACACCCGCCGAAAAACTCCATTTATTTTTTAAGAAAGTTCCACTTGCAGGGTTAAAAAACAAACTTTCAGCATTCTGTCCTATAACGGCTACACCGGTATGCCCCATTGCCAGCTGACGCTGTCCCTGCATACTGATGCGATAGCCACCTGCAAACGAATTTGAGGCTAATAGCGATAATAAAGAAATAGATAAAATTTTCTTCATAACTAAGCTTATTTATGTTAGTATACCAAATATAACACATTTTGCCCGAGTCCGGTTAGCTGAAAAAAAAATTACGACATTCTTAATTATCTGTTAAATTCATAGATTAATTAATATTATGCATGCATATTAATTTAAAAAAGCCACTGATTTTTCAAAGAATTCCAGCGGATTGTCCGCATGCAACCAGTGCCCGGCATTACTTACCGTCTGAATTTTGGCTTTTGGAAAATGTTTTTTTATGAGCTGCACATCTTCTTCCTTAATATATCCGGACTGTTCTCCTCTCAGGAACAGTACAGGCCCATTATAATATGCGTTTTCTGAAAGTGCTTCCCCTATAGCTTCGTCATCCTCGTTAAAGGCCTTAAGGTTGAAGCGGAATCCCAATTGTTGGGGAGTTACCCTGTACACATTCTTCATAAGGAACTGTACAACGCCTTTGTCTGTAATATACTGCTCGATTGTCTGCTGCACTTCTTCTCTTGAAGGATTCGAGGAAAAGTCAACCGCATTGAGCGCCTGCATTACATCTTGATGATGCGGAGGATAAGCACCCGGAGAAATATCGGCCACAATAAGCTTATGAACCAAAGCACTATGATCGGCAGCGAGCTTCATCGCCACCTTTCCGCCCATCGAATGCCCTATAAGATCAATTGAGGTCAACCCGTAATAACTGCAATAGTCCACGACATCCTGTACCATTGCCTCGTAATTGAACTCCATTGAATGAAAGCTCCGGCCGTGATTGCGCATATCCAGAAGATGGACTTCATATCCCAAAGCGGCATACTTGGTTCCGAGTGTCTTCCAGTTATCACTCATTCCCAGGAACCCGTGAAGAATAAGCAGGGGCTTTCCTGTTCCTTCTATTTTTGAATACAGCAGTTTTTCCATCAGCGTAATTTCTGATTATACAAGCAAACAACATTTTCAAGTCCCAGGTAAAGGGCTTCAGAAATAAGCGCATGTCCAATAGAGACCTCTAGCAATCCCGGAATATGCTGTTTGAAAAATTCAATATTATCCAAACTCAAATCATGCCCGGCATTAATTCCTAGATCCAGTTCATTGGCCAGTTCGGCAGATTTTACATAAGGTTCTATCCCTTTAAGATTTCCAAGACCGTACTGATGGGCAAATTCTTCCGTATAAAGCTCAATCCTTTCTGTCCCGGTTGCTTTCGCACCTTCAATCATCTGCGGAATCGGGTCAACAAATATGGAGGTCCTTATTCCGTTGCGTTTAAATTCTGCAATCACCTCTTTCAGATACGCACCATGTTTAACGGTATCCCAACCGGCATTTGACGTTAAGGCATCTACGGCATCCGGCACTAATGTTACCTGTGTTGGTTTGCATTCCAGAACGAGCTCCATAAAATGATCCATCGGGTTCCCTTCAATATTGTATTCTGTATGAACCACCTTTACAAGGTCGCGCGCATCCTGGTAACGGATATGGCGTTCATCGGGTCTTGGATGGATTGTAACGCCGGCAGCACCAAAGCGCTGAACATCGGCAGCTACTTTAAGCAAATCCGGCACATTTCCGCCACGGGCATTGCGCAACGTTGCTATTTTATTAATATTAACTGATAATTTTGTCATTTCACTAATAATTCATGAACAAAAATACGAAGTAAATTCGCTATAAAACCGATTATTTTAATTATTTTGCAGTGAATTTTACCGTTATGAAAGCAGTGCAGACCTTAATTAAAAGAAAAGCGGCTCCCTTTACGTTTGAAAGCCGGTTTGAAGACATTCTTTCCTTTATCGAGCAAAATAACTACAGTCATTTTCCGGTAGTTGAGAACGGCGTATATATGGGATCGATCTCCGCTATTGATATTGTGCCATCCAAAACCAAAACTGTTGGTGATTACCGATATGCCCTGCTTCCCTTTTTTGTCAGAAACGATGCCAACTGGTTTGAAGTGCTGGAAAAATTCGCTCAGTTCGACTGTACCATACTGGCGGTATTAAACGAAAAAAACCAGTACATGGGCTATTACCATTACCAGGATGTTCTTCCTTATTTAAACAGGACGCCTTTGTTAAAAGAGGCCGGTTTGGCTATTGTTGTTGAAAAGCATTACCTTGATTACAGCATAAGTGAGATTGCGCAGATAGTAGAATCCAACAACTGCAAATTACTTGGTATTTTCGTCTCATCAATGGAACAGGAAAAAGCACAGATTACAATAAAAGCTTCAGCTGGAAATATCAATGAAATAATTCAGACTTTCCGACGTTTTGGTTATGATATCATTTCCGAACACAATCAGGATACGTATTTAAACGAACTAAAAGACCGTTCGGCCTATTTAGACAAATATTTAAACATTTAAAACATGAAATTCGCCATTTATGCCCAGAATTATAAACCGGGCTATAAGGAAATAGTAGAAAAGCTGGTTCGGGCGGTACAGGCTCACAACGCCGTTGTTATATTTGAAAAGGATTTTTACCGCAACCTCACAGAAAACCAGGTGCTGGATTTTGAATATGAAACCTTTTCGTCGCATTCGGACATTGACGACGACACGAATTTCTTTGTGAGTATCGGAGGCGACGGTACATTGCTGCGTGCAGCTAATTTTGTGAAAAGCAAAAACATTCCCATCGTCGGAGTGAATGCGGGCAGGTTAGGCTTTCTTGCAAACGTACAACAGGAAGCGATCGGCTTTCTCATCCCCCTGCTCTTCTCAAATCAATATACTCTGTCCCGCCGTACCTTATTAAAACTTGACGAGCCAAGCGAGGCTGCAACGAATTTCGATGTCAATTTTGCATTAAACGAGATTACCGTGACCCGAAAAAATACCACGTCGATGATTACGGTTGAAACCTATATTAACGATGAATACCTGGCAACATACTGGGCAGACGGAATTATCATTTCAACTCCGACCGGAAGTACGGGATACAACCTCAGCTGCGGCGGCCCCATCATCACTCCGGACAGCAACTGTCTCGTTATTACGCCCATTGCCCCGCACAACCTGACTACCCGTCCGCTTATCCTTAACGACCGCAGTAAGATCAGGATGAAAATCAACAGCCGCGAACCTCAGTTCCTGCTTTCCCTGGATTCTGAAACGGCCGCGATCAGCAATGACTCCCTTATTGAGATATCGCTTGCACATCATACCGTAAATATGGTCGAATTTCCTTCGGTTACCTTCTTAAGGACACTCCGAAGCAAACTGCTCTGGGGAGAAGATAAAAGAAATTAACAGGTTTCCGGAAATTAGTCCTTAATTATAAGATTTATTCGTTTACATTAGTATATTTGCAAATTACTCATAAAATGAAAAGAAAACTTTTAACCATATTAACTATATTAGGTGCCTGGGGTGCCCAAAGTCAGATACATGAACTGGGGCTAACCTTTGGGGCAACCAATTATATCGGTGATGTAGGATCTACAAAATACGTTAATCCTACAGATATGGCATATGGTTTTCAATACAGGTGGAACAGAAGCCCTAGACATTCCTGGCGCATAAATTATACATATATGCCCATATCGGGAAATGATGCCGATTCGGATATGGCTTTGCGAAAAACACGGAACCTTACCACGGAGAATAAACTAAACGAACTGATGCTGGGGCTCGAATTTAATTTTTTTGAATTCGACCTTCACAATGACTGGTTTGCATTTACTCCTTATGTACATACAGGTATTGCCGGACTTTCCTACAGAGAAACTTATTTTGACAAATACAACAAACAAATAGAAAAAGATACGAAGTACACCATTGCAATCCCGGTTACCTTAGGGGTTAAAGCTTTGATAAATAAAAAATTAGTCATCAGCGCAGAAGTCGGCGCCCGTTATTCTTTTACGGATAATTTAGACGGAAACAATCCTTCCAATCCTTCCACAAATATTGTGGCATTCGGAAACACGAACAGCAAAGACTGGTACGTTTTTTCCGGCATAAGTGTCTCGTATACTTTTGGTAAAAATCCTTGTTATTGTACCCCAAGATAAAATGAAAGAAATAAACCTAACCCCCGACAGACTTCCCCAGCATCTGGCTATTATTATGGATGGAAACGGCAGATGGGCCAAACAAAAAGGATTTCTGCGGACAATCGGGCACGAAAACGGCGCCACAGCCGTAAAACGTACCGTAGAACAATGCGCCAAACTTGGAATTCCCTACCTGACACTATATGCTTTTTCAACAGAGAACTGGAACAGGCCTAAGTTTGAAGTGGATATGTTGATGAAATTGTTGGTTAAAGCTTTAAAAAAAGAAGTAAAGTCTCTACAGGAAAACAACATAAAGCTCAATGCTATAGGAAATCTTGATCTGTTACCCCCAATGGTACGCAAGGAATTAACAGAAGTTTTAGAAAAAACAAAAAACAACAGCCGTTTAACAGTTTCTTTAGCTTTAAGCTATGGTTCAAGGAATGAACTAGTTGAAGTTGCAAAAGAAATTGCAAACAAAGTTAAAAATAATATAATTTCAGTTGATGCTATTGACGAATCGGTTATTAATGAGCATCTTTACACCCATAATTTACCAGACGTTGATCTTTTAATCAGGACGAGCGGAGAGCAGCGCATCAGTAATTTTCTGTTATGGCAGATTGCCTATGCAGAATTGTATTTTACCGATGTGTTATGGCCCGATTTCTCTAATGAAGATCTTTTTGAAGCTTTAAGCGTATATCAGAACCGTGAACGCCGTTATGGTAAAACAAGTGAACAAATAAATAAGTAATTTTTAAGATAATGCATCGTAAAAAATTAAAATACCTTTTTCCTTTATTGTTAAGCTTCGCCGTAGCAAAAGCACAGGAAGAACCAACTACTAAGAATACAGGTTCGGAAGCACAGGAAATAACACAGGACGCCGATCTTAATACCCCTCGGAAATACCGTTTGGGAACAATAAAAGTAACAGGTAATTACCATTTCAACGAACTTACCATTTTTACGTATGCCGGGCTGGAAAAAGGACAAATCATCAACCTTCCGGGAGAAGAGATATCCGATGCCATCAAAAAACTTTGGAAAACAGGTTATTTTAACGATATCAACGTTTATGAATCTTCTGTAGAAGGAGATGTTTTAAACCTGGAAATATATTTAAATGAATTACCGCGTTTGAAAAATGTGGAATTCATAGGTTTGAAAAAGGCGAAAAAAGAAGAAATCCTTAAAGATTTAAGTCTTGCTGTTCCTGCTACAACTACAGGTTCCAAAGAAAAAAACATCAAAATCATTGAAGGGAAAATCATTAATGAAAACCTTATAACAACAACCAAAAATTACCTTACGAATAAATACCGTAAAGAAGGGTATTTCAACACCAAGGTTACGGTCGATAAGAAACTGCACGAAGATAAGAAGACGGCAGACCTTATCATTTCCATCGATAAAGGTAAAAAAGTACGTATTTCCGAAATTGATTTTGTAGGAAATGCACAACTTACAGATGGAAAACTGCGCAAAGCGATGAAAAAAACAAAGCAAAAAAGTTTTTTAAACCCTATGCGTATCTTCACTCCGTCCAAATTTATAGAAAACGAATACAAGAACGATCTTACATCGCTAATTGATGCCTATAAGGAAAAAGGATACCGTGATGCCCGTATTACGGAAGAAGACGTTACCTATAACCCTAAAAAGAACAATGTTGCCATAAAGATAAACCTTGAAGAAGGAAGAAAATACTACATTGGTGACATCCGTTTTATAGGAAATTCTGAATATACCGATCAGTATCTGCGTAATATATTGGGAATCCGAAAAGGAGACGTATACAATGGTGTATTGCTACAGAAACGTATTGCCGATGCTACCAATCCAGATGCTAATGACATTACGAACCGCTATCAGAATGCCGGTTTCCTATGGTCTCAGGTAAACTTAATCGAGACCGCTACGCGGAAAGACACCATTGATTTTGATATCCGTATCAAGGAAGGTCCTGTTGCCCGTTATAATAATATTTCCGTATCAGGAAACGACAAAACGCACGATTACATCATTTTAAGAGAGCTCCGGACCATGCCAGGTCAAAAATGGGCAAAGGCTGAAGTAGTAGAGTCAGTACGACGTTTAGCCTCGATGCAGATTTTCGATGCCACGGCTATCACACCTGAAGTAAAAAATGCCGATCCTCAGGAAGGTACTGTAGACATTGAATACCAGGTAGTAGAAAACGGCCAGTCTCAAGTAGAAGTACAGGGAGGTTACGGAGGCGGAACCTTTATCGGGACGCTTGCTTTGTCTTTCAACAACTTTTCTGCCCGCAACCTGTTCAATAAAGAAGCGTACAGACCTTTCCCTATGGGTGATGCCCAAAAAATGTCCTTACGCTTACAGGCTGCCAGTTATTATCAAACTTACAGTTTAAGCTTTTCTGAACCTTGGTTCGGAGGACGACGCCCTATTTCATTATTTGGATCCTTATCTTATACAAGCCAGAAATCGTATAACTTTACAACTAAGGACATCGACAGAAGTCAGGGATTGAATATTTCAACCGCTACAGTAGGGATAGCGAAGAGGTTGCTCGTTCCGGACGATGCCTTTACCTTATCGCATGCCCTCAGCTTCCAGTATTATGATTTAAATAACTATACTTCGAACCTGTTCGCGTTCAGCAACGGATCTTCACGAAACCTTGCCTACACAATAGAGCTTTCCCGTGATAACCGTGGAGGTATTAATCCGGCCATTTATCCGGAATACGGAGCAGCTTTAAGCATTTCAGGAAAATTCACATTCCCTTATTCACTTGTTAACAATGTGGATTACAAAAACCTTGAAAATCAGGAAGAATACAAATATAAAACGACCAGCATTCAGCCAAATCCGGTAACAGGAGCTGATATTCCGATAGGTACGTATTTAAATGAAGACGATCTTCCGGTTTCCGACTACCGCGATGCACGGGTTGATCAGGATAAATTAAACCAGAAAAAATTCAACTGGCTTGAGTATTACAAAATCAACTTTAAAGCCGACTGGTACACTCCTATCGCAGGGAAGCTGGTATTGAGAACACTGGGACAATTCGGTTTCCTTGGCGCTTATAACAACGACCGCGGTATTATTCCTTTCGAGCGTTTTTATCTTGGAGGAAGCGGTATGATGAACTATACTTTGGACGGAAGGGAAAACGTAGCTTTACGCGGTTATGAAGATAACAGTCTTACACCAAGAAAAGGCCAAAGAGAAATTGGAGGTACCGTGTACAATAAATTCTCTGTAGAATTACGTTATCCTATATCATTAAAAGGTCAGATGAGTGCATATGTATTGTCATTCTTTGATGCAGGAGCTACATACGAAGGATTTTCCAATTACAATCCCTTCAAGCTTCAGCGTGCTGCAGGAGCCGGGGTACGTGTTCATATGCCGATGTTCGGATTATTGGGAATTGACTTCGGTTACGGATTTGACAACATACCGGGAACAACTCAAAAAGGTGGATTCCAGACACACTTTATCCTTGGCCAGCAGTTTTAATGGCATACATTTTGAATAATTGTTTTATATGAAAAACTTAGTTTCTATCTTACTGATTTGTTTATGCAATATTGGTTTTGCTCAGAGGGGTCGTATCGCAATCATTGACTCTGAATTTATCTTGAGTAAAATGCCCGAGTATGAAGAAGCTAACAATGAATTAAAAAAACGGGCTGCAGAATGGGATGCCGTTATAGAGCGCAAAAAAAAGGAGATTAAAGACTTAAAGGACCGCCTAAGCGTAGAACGCCCATTACTCACGCAGCAGCTGATTGAAGAAAAAGAAGAAGACATTCAGATTATCGAAAAGGAACTTCTGGAATTTCAACAGGAAAAGTTTGGTAAGGACGGCGACTATTTTAAGCAGAAGCTCAATTTAGCCAAACCGTTGCAGGATCAGATTACGACTATTGTATCTGAAATAGCGAGTAAGAAAAAGTATACAGCTGTTATGGACAAGGCTACAAGCAGTGAAGCCGCCCTAATGTATGTAAACACTTCAGATGAGATTTCTGATCAGGTAATACGTAAGCTGGATCTTACGCGCAACAAGAGCAAACTATCCAAAAAAGAAATCCAACAGCTTGAAATTGCAGAACGTCAGGCAGAAGTTAAAGATCGTCAGCGTACTAAACGTGATGAACTTGAAGAACGCCAGCGATTATTAGAACAGGAAAAAGAGCAGCAGGCCCTGGCCGACAATTCTTCTGAGAATTCTAATAATAATACCGCTCCCCAGGAATCAGCGGAAGATAAAAGAAAGCGTGAACAATTAGAAAAAATTGAAAAGGCAAAGGCGGAACGCGAACGAATCAGAGAGGAAAAATTAAAGGAAATCGAGAAACGCAAAGTCGAAATATTAAAGAAACAGGAAGAAGCCCGCTTAGCTCGTGAAAAAGCCCGTGAAGATGCATTAAAACAAAAAGAAGAACTTGCTAACGGCAAGGCGCCCGAAACAAGTACCCAATCCAAGCCTCTTTCGGAACGGGCTCAACAAATAAAAGCCCAGCAGGAGATGCGCAGAAAAGAGGCTGCAGATAAAAAGGCAAAAGCTCTTGAAGAACGCAAACGACTCATAGAAGAGCGTAAACAAAAAATGGAAGAAGAAAAACAAAAACGCCTTAAAGAGTTAGAAGAACGTAAAAAAGGAGCATAAAATAAAAATAAAAAGTTAACTTCGCAGAGGTTTATAAGTCAAATTAAAAATTAAAAATCAAAAATGAGAAAACTAAGAAAATTATTTTTAGCAGCAATAATGGTTGTTGGATTCAATGTAGCTGCACAGGCACAGGAGGTAGCACATATTAATGTATCTGACCTGATTCCCGTAATGCCGGAATCTAAAACCGCGAAAGATGAATTAACGAAATTACAGGAAAAATACAAAAAAGAAATGGAGACCATGCAAAATGATTTCCAGACAAAATTGAAAAAATACCAAAGTGAGTCTGCTACTGCAGGAGATGCTTTAAACGAAACACGTGGAAAAGAAATGCAGGAAATGGAACAGAGAATTTATCTTTTCCAACAAAATGCACAACAGGAAATGGAGAAAAAACAATTAGCCTTAACAGAGCCTATCTTAACGAAAGCTCAGCAGGCTATTCACAAAGTAGCACGTGCTAAAGGTTACAAATATGTTTTGGATTCAAGTATTGGTTCAGGAGTAATATTAGCTGACGGACCGGATTTAATGGCTGACGTTAAGAAAGAATTAAAAATCAACTAATACATTCTCCGATAAATAATAAAAACTACCTAATAAAATCTTAGGTAGTTTTTTTTTAAATTTGTTTTATGAATGATACACGACCTATCGGCCTATTTGATTCCGGAATTGGCGGAACAACAATTTGGAAGTCGGTACACCAGCTATTACCGAATGAGAACACTCTTTTTATTGGAGACAGTGCCAATGCCCCTTACGGGCAAAAAACAAAGGAAACCATTGTAGCACTATCTAAGAAAAATGTTGACTGGTTGCTGGAGCATGATGCCAAAATCATCATTGTTGCGTGTAATACCGCAACAACCAATGCTATCATGGAATTACGTAGTTCGTACAATGTTCCAATCATAGGTATAGAACCTGCGATAAAACCTGCTGCCCTAAATACCAAATCACATAAAGTCGGGGTTCTGGCTACTCAGGGAACTTTAAACAGTATAAAATACTCTGAAGCGCAAACGCTGTATCCTGATGTAAAATTCATTAATCAGATCGGATACAGGATCGTTCAACTTATGGAAGAAGGAAAGCTATATTCTGCCGAAATGGAAGAACTTCTGCGTACCTATCTCGATCCTATGATTGCTGAAGGGATTGATTACCTGGTTCTGGGATGTACGCATTACCCTTATTTACTGCCCATACTCGCCAAATTTATCCCTCCTCATATAAAGATTATAGATTCTGGTGAAGCTGTTGCCAAACGTACGTTTAAAATCCTTAGTGACAACCAGCTTCTGAAAACGGACGGTATTGCCGGGCAATTTGAATTTTACACAAATAAAGATGAAACCATATTGCAAAGTTTTATTGGGTCATATGGTACTGCAAAAAAAATATCCTTCTAATAAAAAAGAGAGCAATGCTCTCTTTTTTATTTGACTTTATGACTTAGTTTTATTTCCAAAGTCCCTTCAGTTGTAATCTTATCAAAAGTTATAATCGAAGTCTCCACATCAAAAACGCTCAGCTTTAAAGCTTCCTTCTTGGAAACATCTTTACCATCTACCGTTACCCGTGTGATTTTAGGATTGTTGATGCTGCTTTTAAAATCCTGTTCCAGTTTATTTATAAAATCTGAACTCAGCGAATTCTTTTCATTTTCGGCTTCTTTCTTGGCTTTAGCTTCTGCTTCTAAACGAGCCTTTTCCTCAGCAATCTTTTTCGCTTTGGCTTCCGCATCTAAACGTGCCTTTTCTTCCGCATCCTTTTTAGCTTTAGCCTCTGCTTCTAAACGGGCTTTTTCTTCCGCATCCTTTTTAGCTTTAGCCTCTGCTTCTAAACGAGCCTTTTCTTCAGCAATCTTTTTCGCTTTGGCTTCCGCATCTAAACGAGCCTTTTCTTCAGCATCCTTTTTAGCTTTGGCTTCTGCTTCTAAATGAGCTTTTTCTTCCGCTTCTTTTTTAGCTTTGGCTTCTGCTTCTAAACGAGCTTTTTCTTCCGCACCCTTTTTAGCTTTGGCCTCTGCTTCTAAACGAGCTTTTTCTTCCGCTTCTTTTTTCGCTTTAGCTTCTGCTTCTAAACGCGCTTTTTCTTCCGCTTCTTTTTTAGCTTTGGTCTCTGCTTCTAAACGAGCTTTTTCTTCCGCTTCTTTTTTCGCTTTAGCTTCTGCT
>JBEBOB010000036.1:0-20223 GCA_040396655.1 Flavobacterium sp.
CCAGTGACCTTCGGGTTATGAGCCCGACGAGCTACCTACTGCTCTATCCCGCGCTGTGCGTTAATTAGGATTTTAGTACGATTGAAAAACGGTATCCTTAAACATTTTTCAAAAGGGGCAGAAGACCTTAGTAGCGGGAACTGGACTCGAACCAGTGACCTTCGGGTTATGAGCCCGACGAGCTACCTACTGCTCTATCCCGCGCTATTGTGGTGCAAATGTACACCAACTTATTGGATTCCCCAAACATTTAAGCTTTTTTTTAAAATTAGTCTGTTTCACGATTATTCTTTACCTTTGCAAATTATATCAGTACCTATGTCACATAAAGCAGGTTTTATCAACATCATCGGAAATCCCAACGTTGGGAAATCGACCCTTATGAATGCCTTTGTTGGTGAGCGTTTATCGATCATCACCTCAAAAGCCCAGACGACCCGTCACCGTATTTTCGGAATCGTAAACGGTGAAGACTTTCAGATGGTTTTTTCCGATACCCCTGGAATCATCAAGCCGGCCTATGAATTACAGACTTCAATGATGGACTTTGTAAAATCGGCTTTTGAAGATGCAGACATTCTGCTTTATATGGTTGAGATAGGTGAACGTGAATTAAAGGATGAGCAGTTCTTTAAAAAGATCGCCAATGCAAAAGTACCAGTCTTATTATTGCTTAACAAGATCGACAAGTCGAATCAGGAACATCTGGAGGAACAGGTAGCCCTTTGGAGAGAAAAGGTGCCCAACGCGGAGATTTATCCGATGTCGGCGCTTAATAATTTTAATGTGGACACTGTATTCAACCGTATCCTGGAATTATTACCCGTTTCACCTCCTTATTACCCCAAAGATGCTCTTACCGATAAACCGGAGCGCTTTTTCGTAAACGAAATCATCCGTGAAAAGATCCTGCTCAACTACCAGAAGGAAATCCCTTATGCTGTGGAAATCGAAACAGAAGAATTCAAGGAAGAAGAAGAGATTATTTACATCAAAGCTGTGATTATGGTTGAACGCGACAGCCAGAAAGGCATCATCATAGGACATAAGGGACAGGCCATTAAAAAGGTGGGAACAGAAGCCCGTGCCCAGATGGAGAAATTCTTTGGCAAACAAATTCACATTGAGCTGTTCGTAAAAGTCAATAAAGACTGGCGTAACAATCAGTTTCAGCTGCGCCGTTTCGGATACCAACAAAAATAGTAAATCACACTTTTTAAAAGTGAACATTATATGAACAATATTGTAGCAATAGTAGGTAGGCCTAATGTAGGAAAGTCTACGTTTTTTAACCGTCTTATCCAAAGACGGGAAGCCATAGTTGATTCGGTAAGTGGTGTTACCAGAGATCGCAACTATGGGAAATCGGAATGGAACGGGAAGGAATTTTCCGTAATAGATACAGGTGGATACATCAAAGGATCGGATGATGTCTTTGAAGGTGAAATCCGCAAACAGGTAGAGCTGGCTATAGACGAGGCCGATGCCATCGTATTCCTCGTAGATGTGGAAGAAGGTATTACACCTATGGACAACGAGGTTGCAAAACTGTTGCGCAAAATAACGAAACCTGTATTGCTGGTAGTAAATAAGGTGGACAGCGCCAAACGCGAACAGGATGCTTTTGAATTTTACAATCTGGGACTTGGAGAATACGTAACCATGTCGGGTATGAGCGGTTCCGGAACGGGAGAAGTTCTGGACAGGCTTGTAGAGCTGCTGCCGGAATTACCCGAAGCAGAAGAAGTTGAAGACGAACTTCCGCGTTTTGCAGTAGTAGGTCGTCCAAATGCCGGTAAATCAAGCTTTATCAATGCCCTTATCGGAGAGGACCGCTTTGTAGTAACCGATATCGCCGGAACGACCCGCGATGCCATCGACACCAGATACAACCGCTTTGGTTTTGAATTCAACCTGGTAGACACGGCCGGAATCCGGAGAAAAGCTAAGGTAAAGGAAGACCTTGAGTTCTATTCTGTAATGCGTTCTGTACGTGCTATTGAACATTCCGATGTATGTATTCTTGTGATTGACGCCACCCGTGGATTTGAAGGACAGGATCAGAACATTTTCTGGCTTGCCGAGAAAAACCGCAAAGGGGTCGTAATCCTTATCAACAAATGGGATCTTGTTGAAAAAGATACAATGACGGCTGTTGAATACGAAAAACGGGTAAGGGAGGAAATCGCTCCTTTTACCGATGTGCCCATCCTTTTTGTATCGGCACTTACCAAACAACGTTTGCTTAAGGCTCTTGAAGCAGCCGTTCAGGTATACGAAAACCGCAAACAGCGTATCGCAACATCCAAACTCAACGAAACACTGTTGCCAATAGTAGAACACAATCCGCCACCTGCAATTAAAGGAAAGTACATCAAAATCAAATACTGTATGCAGCTTCCTACCCCGGTACCGCAGTTCGTGTTTTTTGCAAATCTGCCGCAGTACATCAAGGATCCTTACAAACGCTATATTGAAAACAAGTTACGTGAAATATATGATTTTGAAGGGGTTCCCATCGACATCTATTTCCGCCAGAAATAAATTTAAAAAGAAGGACAATGTCCTTCTTTTTTTGTTAAAAAATAATCGGTAAACCCATCTTAAAAAGCGATTTTTAAATTTTTTATAAAAAACAGCTTCCCTATCTTTGTTTTATGAAAAAAATGCTACTTTACATACCTGTCCTATTCCTTCTTTTTTCAGCTGCGGCTTATGCCCAGAATGTGAACTTAAAAGGTAAAGTCATCGACGAGGCCAAAGCTCCTGTGTCAGATGTCACTGTCTATCTTTCAAAAGCCAAGGATTCGACATTGATCCAGTACGCATCGACTGACGCCGCTGGTTTGTTCTCCATGGATCTCAATGCCGTAAGCGAACCTTCTTTTTTAACTTTATCGTTTATAGGTTTTAAGGACCGTGTGGAAAAATTCGAAACAATCACTGCTTCAAAGGATCTGGGAACTCTCACGCTTAACAGCGATTCAGATATGCTTTCTGAAATCGTCATTGTCACAGACGCTCCCATTCGTGTAAAAAGCGATACGCTGGAATTTAACGCAAAATCGTTCAAGGTACGCCCCGATGCCAATGTGGAAGCTTTGTTAAAGGAACTTCCCGGCGTAGAAATTGATGCTGATAAAAAGATTACCGTAAACGGGAAAGAAGTCACACAGATCCTTGTAAACGGAAAACCCTTTTTCAACACCGACGGCAGCATTGCCCTACAGAACCTTCCGGCAGACCTGATTAAAAAGGTTCAGGTTACAGATTACAAAACCAAAGCCGAAGAGTTTTCCGGACGAAAGGCGAAAAGTGATAATGCCAGCATTAACCTTACCATTGACGAGGAAAACAACAAAGGCCTTATGGCCAAACTTATGGCCGGGATAGGCAGCATTATAGACGGATCGAACCGTTATGAATCGAGCGGCCTTCTCAACTATTTTCAGGGAGACCGTAAGATTTCGATTCTAGCTTCTTCAAACAACATCAACTCCACAGGGTTTTCAATGGACGAAATTTTTGACAATATGGGAGGTGGACGCAGCCAGATGTTCAGCTTCGGTGGAAGATCGGGAGGTCCGGGAGGTTTTGGAAGCAGTACAGGAATTACACGTACCAATATGGTAGGACTCAACTATTCAGATCAGTTTTTTAAGGATCTCGAAACCAATATGAGCTACTATCTTAACGATACCCAGAACAAAAACAACAACCGTTCCCGCGTGGTAAACCTGTTGCCCGACGGTGATTTCATTACGGAATCGGAATCATCCCGCGTCAATAACAACATCAACCATAACGGCAATGTGAGTTTCGAATACAAACTGAACCCCACAACCAAGCTCTACGTAAATCCTTCGATTTCGGCGAACAGAAACGAATTCGAATCAAAAAGCATTTCTAAATCAATGGATGCCAACGGAAACCTGTTCAACGAAAGTGATGAAAAAAGTTTTTCAACCGCGGACAGCTTTACATTTAAAAACAGCATACAGTTCAATAAAAAGCTTAACGACAAGGGAAAAAACATGAGCCTGCAGTTTTCCAACAGCAACACTAAAACCGATGGAACCGGAAACACGAATTCTGCCACACGTTTTTATCAGGATGGTCAAAGCGATGACATCCGGAACCAGCAGGAAATCACGAAAAGTACCGAGGACAATTACACCCTAACGGCAGAATACTCCCAGCCCATCAATACCAAAGCCTTTATTGATTTCGGATATACTTTCGACTATGACAACCAGACTGATCATTTAAATACGTATAATTTCAATGAAAGTGCCAATGGGTTCACCGACCTCAACGACCGTTTATCGAACCAGACACATACCAACATCATAACCAATACGCCGTATGTCGGGATCAATTTCCAGACCGACAAGGTAGACTGGTTCCTGAATTCGGGAGTGAATATTGCCAGTTACAATGCATCGGCTGCCTATATGGGAAGCCTGTACGATGTAGATAAAAAGTTCGTATCTCCCTACATCCGTACCAATTTCCGATATAAGCTGGACCGTGGCAAAAACTTCAACATCAGCTATAATTATAATGTTACGAATCCAAGTGCCATGCAGATCTTACCTTATGAGCGTTTGAACGATCCGCTGCAGACCTATATCGGTAACGAAAATCTTGATCAGGCCAAATACCATTCGGTTCGGGTTGGATTCCGCAATTTTAATTTTCAGACGCGTTCAGGCTGGAGTATTTTTGCAGACGGAAGCTACTACAATTCACAAATTGTTTCATCAACTACATTTGATGAAAACAGGAAACGCACCACGACTTATGCAAATGTTTCAGATGCCTTTTCAACAAGCCTTTTCGGACACTGGAGCAAATCGCATAAAATAGATGAACATACCATTCGTTACGGAATCGGCGCAAGGGGAACCTACGGAAGGGAGAAAGGATATGCCAACGGTGTCCTGTATGATGCGAATTCCCTATCTGTCATGCCAAACGTATATGCATCATGGGATTACGGAGACCTACTTACCATTGCTCCATCGTACAACGTATCGTTTAACAATACGAAGTATACCAACTATCAGTTGAGCAAAACAAATTTCGTAAAACACAATGTCATGCTGCAGACCACTTCATACTGGCCCGAAAACCTTACATGGGGAAATGACTTCAGTTATACTTACAATACCAACATAGCAGACGGTTTTAAAAAGGATTTCTTTTTGTGGAACACCGCTATATCATATGCTTTCCTCAACAAGTCCCTCACGGCTAAGGTAAAAGTATACGACATACTTAACCAGAACATTGGAACATCCCGCACCATAAGCCCTACAACAATTGTAGACCAGGAAAACGTTGTACTGGAACGATATGTGATGTTCTCTCTTACATGGAAGTTCGACAAGTTCGGAACAGGATCGAAAAGCAGGATGAGAGGCGGACGTATGGGACCTCCTCCTGGAATTACACGGGAATTATAACACTTTGGTCAGATATAATAAATAGACGCCTATTAAACAATAGGCGTCTATTTTATTTATTAAAAATAAGTCTAAATAAATTTTGACAACCTGAATGGATTGAATATTTTTGCACCCGGAAAAGACCTCAAAAGGAAATGTTGAAATTGTCGAAATATTTTTGGTTATTATGTTTGTTTACAGCGACTTCGATGTGTTATGGACAAAACATTACCATTGAATTTTCTGTAAAGGACAGTCTGAATACAAGCATACGCGATGCGCAACTTGAAATTTTAAGGGACAGCGTTTATTCAAAGGCGTATTCAACCAATTCAGAAGGGACGGTCGTAGCTGCCCTTCCGGCAGGAACTTACACCGTTGCCGTTTCTCATGCGACCTTTCTTCCGTACTTCGAAACCTTTACATTCGATAAGGATCGGAAAATCCAGGTGATTTTATATGAGGCGGGCAACCAGCTCGAAGAAATCGTTATCACAGCAAAGGAAAATAAGGGACTTACAACTTCTTCCAAAATCGACCGCCAGGCAATGGCCCACCTTCAGCCCTCCAGCTTTGCAGATCTTATGGAACTCCTTCCGGGCGGAAGAGCAAAGGATCCCAATTTAACAGCGAACAACGCCATTGTCATAAGGGAATTCGGGCAACCGAACAACCAGTATGCAACAGGTTCATTAGGTGTACAGTTTCTTATGGATGGTAACCCCATGAACAGCAATGCCGACATGCAGGTATCTTCTAACGAAAGTCATTCAATCGGTTCTTCCAATACTGTCACTTCACGCAATACGTCCAATTCCGGCATCGACATGCGTACTATATCAACCAATGATATCGAAAACGTTGAAATTGTGCGCGGGATTCCTTCAGCTTCTTACGGGGACCTTACTTCAGGACTGGTTATCATAAATCGTAAATCGGGCGAAACGGAATGGCAGAGCCGCCTAAAAGTGGATGGTTTCAGCAAACTTTATTACCTGGCAAAAGGTTTTCGCGCCGCTAAAAACTGGAGCATCAATACCAGCCTGGACTACCTTGATGCCAAAGCAGATCCCAGAAACACCAATGAAAATTACCAGCGTATTTCCGGTTCGATACGTTCCACAGCCCGTTTCGGAATAGGCAACAACCATCTTAAATGGCAGGCAAACCTGGATTACAACTTAAGCGTTGATGACGAATCAGTAGATCCTGAAAGCGGATATGCAAAAATTGATGCGTATCAAAACAAAAAACAGTACATTTCCCTTGCAAACAATTTCGATTATAAAATTACTTCCGGCTTCTTCAGCCGCCTGCAGCTAAATACCTCTTTAAAGCAGGGTTATGAAGACCTGAAACAAACCAAATTGGTACAGTTTTCCGGACCAACGGTCGTTTCTACCTCTCTGCAGGAGGGTGTGAACGAAGGCTACTTTCCTGAAATAAGCTATATTTCCTATTTAAAGACAGAAGGCCGTCCGATGGATATGTCATTCAAATTCATTGCAGACGGGTCGTTCTTTACGGGAAATATCGCTCATAACATTGAAACGGGAATTGATTTCAGATATTCTAAAAATAACGGACGCGGGCAGCTATATGATATTCTGAAACCGCCCTCTCCAGCCATGTCTACACGTCCACGCAGCTATAACGACATTCCGGCTTATCAGAACCTGGCCTTTTTCATCGGCGATAAATTACAGTATGATTTCGAAAAACACGGATTCATTTTTTACGCTGGTGCACGGGTTTCCAAAATGCTCGGCATGGATAATAAATACGAGCTAAGCAATAAAATATATCTTGAACCAAGAGCCAACCTGCAATGGAGTGCTCCTTCCCTTACAATAGCCGGAAAGGAACTCAAGTCCGATCTGACTTTTGGTTATGGAACACTCTATAAACAGCCTACGCTGCTTATGCTATATCCCAACCTCAGGTATCTTGATTTCCAGCAGCTCAACTTCCATCATCCCAATCCCGATTTACGCTATGTGAATTTCATGACCTATATACTTGATGTCACCAATTATGACCTCGTTGCAGCCAAAAATATAAAGAAAGAAGTGAGAATGGACCTTTCGTACGAAGGGCACAACTTTTTCATAACCTACTTCAATGAAGATATGAAGTCGGGGTTCCGTAAAGAAGAACGCTTCAGAACCTTCTATTACAACAGATATGATGCAAGCGGGCTGGACCTCGAAAATATGACCGGAAAACCTGATATCAATGAACTTCCTTATGAGCAACGTTATGACTTCATGGGATACACCACACAACAAAACGGCAGCAGAACGCTCAAAAAAGGAATCGAATTCGGATACAGTTCCCCGCGGTTTAAGGGGCTGAATACACGCATTACCCTGAATGGAGCCTGGTTTAAAACATTATATGAAAACAGCACGCCCCTGCACGAAAAACCATCACAATCTTTAGGAGGTGTGTCATTCCCCTATGTCGGGATTTACCTTAATGACTATGGCTATGTCAAATCGGGATTGAATTACAACTGTATCGTAGATACCTATCTGCCCAATCTGAACATGAACATTTCGGTATCGTTCCAGGGAACCTGGTTTTCTGCCGAAGAGCGGGCCAAACGTATAGCCGAGCCTTATGCTTATTATGATAAAGACGGAAATATATTTCCCTTCACGGAACAGGACAAAACCGATCTTTACAAACAATGGCTCGTTCGAAACGTAACCACAACCGATAATATAGCCACCAGGTATACTTTCGATATTGTAGCCAATCTTAAAGCCACAAAGCGACTTTACGATAACCTAAAAGCATCATTGTTTGTCAACAGGCTGTTCAGCTATTATCAGCCTTATGTTTTTAACGGCAATACTATAGAACGGAATTTTGCAAACGAACCTTATTTTGGAATGGAACTAACTTTTAATTTTTAACATCATATGAAAAACAGATTTTTATTCGTGTTTCTGGCCGTTATAGGCTTAACATTTGCTACTGTGTCGTGCAGCGATGACAATGGAGTAAACGGAATTGTCGACAACACCCCTTCTAAGCTGAGCCTTACTTTTTCAGGTGAAAATATTGCCGAAATCAAAAATATGAAAGTAGAGTTTAAAGAAGCTAATTCCGGGGCAGTAACCACTGTTGACGCAACAAAATCTCCTTTTGAAACAAACCTTAAAAAAGGTTCTTATACTATAGTGGCAAACGGTACCGTAAAACTAAGCTCGGGAGAAGAAATGGAAGCAGCAGGTACGGCTACATTGGATCTAACACAGGACAGTCAAAATCTTAACATCAACCTCATCATTAAAATTTTCAGTGAGGATTTCATTATTGAGGAAGTGTTCTTTACAGGAGTAAAAACTTTTGAAGGTAAAAACTACAATTCGGGAAGATATTTCAAACTTACCAACAACACAAACAAAGTATTAAACACCGGCGGACTTCTCATCTTAAAATCGGAATTTACGCCGTCGTTAAAATATGATATTACTCCTGAAATACGTAATGAGGCATTTGCCGTAAACGGCGTTTTGATGATTCCTCAGAACCTAAGTAAAGAGGTACAACCGGGAGACTTCATTGTCGTTGCTGATATGGCCATGAACCATAAAACGGCCAACATACCTGCTTATGATCTAAGTAAAGCCGATTATGAATTTCCAAATCTCGATAACCCTTCTTTAGGCCAGGTAGACAATCCTGCCGTACCGGATGCCAAGGTAATCTATACGACAATGAACTACAACATGTTCTTCTTAAACAACCGCGGTTTAGAGAGCTACGCCATTGCGCGTTTCCCGCAGGGTGTGACAGTGGAAAGCTGGCTTACCGATTATAAATACGATTACGAATATCCAAACCAGGCACAGAACATCACTAAAAAAAGCGTTTATAAAATTCCTAATACATGGATCATAGACGGTGTAAACTGTGCAGTTGATGCTACCTGGGAACACAATGCCTTAGCTAGTTCTGTGGACAGCGGCTTCACCGGGTGCGGGACAACAGATCATGATGTGGAACGCTTTGGAAAATCGGTTCGCAGAAATGTGATCAGTACTATGGAAAACGGAAAACCTCTTTATAAGGACACCAATAATTCCACAGTAGATTTTACAAAATACGCTACTCCAAGTTTACAGAACGGCATTGTTCATTAATTTAAAACTATGTCTTTAAAGAACCCTAATCTTATCTTATTTATGCTGTTCCTGTCCTTTTTAAAAGTACAGGCACAGGATTCCCTTTCTCTGTATTCAAACATTGAAAACCAATTAGACCAGCTTAGGGTTCTCAATGAAGAGTATTACCGTAATCCGGCCAATATGTTGAATTACGGTAATGCTTCCTTTTCTGATATCGGCCTGTTTTTTCAGAATTTCAACAGGGAAAACTATCTGATGCAGGAAGGCCGCTCACAGCAACAGTTCAAACTGGAGACCACCTCCTATAAAACCACGAAAGATAAAGGTGCCCTGTGGGGTTCCGCATCTTACCGGCAGGTCAAAACAAAAGATGTGCGCTGGAACAACAATATAGATCTTGAACGTATAGCACCTCTGGTTATTGCAGACTCTGTTGGTGGAGACCAGAATCTCCAGAATTACCACTTTAAAGGCGGTTATGCAAAAACGGTGCGCAGATTCTCTTTGGCATCTGAATTGGAATATACGGCCGGATTAAGCTATAAAACACAGGATCCCAGGCCCAAAAACACCACTTCGGATCTAAACTTCAAAGCGGGACTTTCCTTCCTTCTGACCGACAGGTACAGAATAGGGCTCTCAGCTGGACTTAACAAATACCTGCAGTCTTCCCAAATAAGTTTTTCAAGTGAAATACAACGTACTCCGCTTTACCAGATGAATGGTCTGGGTACTTATAATTTCTATTTCAGCAATAAAACGTCTTCAGCCTATTTTAAAGATTTTGCACATCATTACCTGCTAACCATCGGTACAGAAGACCGGTTGTTTTCCGTTACAGCAGGTACGCTTTTCGGATCCCTAAGCAAAGACACCGGAACAAGCGGAAACAGCAATTATGAAATCAACCGGATCACCCGGAACAGGCTGTTTCTTCATATCTTAAAAATAATAAAGCTAAACGATCATTATGAAGTAGGCGGAAAACTTGATTTCGAAAAACAGGAAAACAAAGGATACGAAATTTTGTACACCAATAATACTTCCATTTTACAAAAGCTTCTTGAAAAGTATAATTACAACTATTCCGACAGCGAAACCCGGATTCATATGCTTTTGCGCCATCATAACAACAAATCCAGCACTTTCCTGATGCCTTATTTTTCAAAACAGCAAACAACCGAAAAGAAACCCGACGATGCAAAATTACAGGATTTTGAATATCACCGATGGGGAATCAACCTTTTCCATATGCAGCAACTTTCGGCACTGGATGTACTGACCTTTCAGGCCCATGCATATAAAAACAAAACAAAGCAGGGTAAAAACATCGGCATCAATTCGGACAAGCCCGGTATAAACGAGTGGCTGCAACACGACCTCACCATAAGAACACTGGATTACAATGCAATAGCAGGTTCACTTCGCTACGATAGAAAAGTTCAGCAAAACCGGTCAGTTTATGCTATATTTGCACTGGATTACATCACGTTTTCCGATAACAACAATAACATACAAACAACTCTTTCCCTAGGAGTTACTTTTTAAAATGAATAAGATTTCTATTATAATTGCGGCGGTAGTTTCCCTTTTCCTTTTTGGTTTCTTTCCTGCCGTTACCAATTATGCTTCCATTAATCCGCCTTACGATTCCATTGTACCCCTTTATAAGAAAAAAATAGAGCAATGGCCTGCACCTACCATCGACAAAGGAGTTGCATGGAAAGAGTTTGCCAGTATTAAAAAAGACACAAGCTATTTCAAAACGCAGGATTTACCGGATGTCACACTTGGTAAAATGCTTTTTTTCGATCCCAAATTATCGAGTTCCAACCAGATTTCATGCAGCACCTGTCATGATCCGGAGCTGGGATGGACCGACAGAAGACGAGTTGCCCTGGGACATGACCATCTGCAGGGTGCGCGTAATACCATGTCGTTATTCAATATAGCAGACCGGACTTCCTTTTTCTGGGACGGAAGAGCAGAAACACTTGAAAAGCAACTCGAAGGTCCTATTACGGCGCATAACGAAATGGCCGCCGACTTTGACAATGTAGTCCTTAAGCTTTCCAAAATTGAGGGTTATAAAACTTTGTTCAAAAATGCATACGGCGATGAAAAAGTAACTTTTGAACGGATTGCAAAAGCTTTGGCTTCTTTTCAGAAATCCATAAAAAGCCAGCCAAGCCGCTTTGATAAATTCATAGGCGGCGATTACAATGCCTTAACCGAAGAAGAAATATACGGCATGCATCTTTTCCGTACCAAAGCACGGTGTATGAACTGCCATTCCGGCAAGCATTTAACCGACGAATCCTTCCACAATATAGGTTTGACCTATTATAAAAGGGAGTATGAAGATCTGGGGCGATATGTAATAACGAAACTTCCCGGTGATGTGGGCCGGTTTAAAACTCCAAGCCTGCGGGATCTTCTTTTAACGCGTCCGTGGATGCATAACGGATTGTTCGACAACCTCGAAGGTATTGTGAACATCTATAACAGCGGAATGCATATGATTGACCCTAAACCGGAGCAAAAAGAAAAAGATTCTTTATATCCTTATACCGATGAACTGTTAAAGCCTTTAAACCTCTCCAAAGAAGAAAAAAAGGCGCTGGTTGCCTTTCTTGAGGCTCTTTCAGGCACTCAGTATAAAATGAGAAGACCCGAATTCCCGGTGAAATAAACATCTTAAATGTTAAAAGCGTGCAAAAATAAGGAGCACGCTTTTTTTTATATACTTTTTTTAACATTTTTACGTTTTAAAGAAAAACAACATTTATGAAAAACCTACTGCTCGTCGGCTTGCTTTTCTGCGTTCATTTTGTACATGCGCAAAAGATAGAACTCAAAGGAAAAGTTACTTCGCCAGATAAGAAGCCAATTGAATCGGCAACCGTTTACCTTTCATCGCAAAAAGACTCAACTTTAATCGATTATACGATTACCGATGTATCCGGTAAATTCTCCATGTCGGTACGTAGAATTACAGAACCCGTATTTGTAACCATTTCCTATATCGGATATGAAGATTTTTCTCAGAAAATGGAAGCTTTAAAAGAATCTCTTGATTTTGGAACCGTTGTACTGCCTGCAGGTGACGATGTGCTTGAGGAACTCGTAATAACTGCAGATGCTGCCCCTATCCGCGTAAAGAAGGATACACTCGAGTTTAATGCAGCCTCTTTTAAAGTAAGGCCCGATGCCACGGTAAAAGAGCTTCTGGAACAGCTTCCGGGGGTAGAAGTTGACGAAGAAGGAAAAATCAAGGTCAACGGAAAAGAAGTTAACAACGTACTGGTAAACGGAAAACCTTTTTTTGGGGCCGACGGAAAAGTTGCCATCGAAAACCTGCCCAAAGACATCATCAACAAGGTACAGGTGACCGATTCCAAAACAAAAGAGGAAAAACTTACCGGCGCCAAATCTACGGGTGATGCCAAAACCATCAACCTAACCATCGACGAAGACAAGAACAAGGGTCTGTTCGGTAGGTTTATTGCGGGTTACGGAACAGACGACCGCTATGAATCGTCGCTCCTTTTCAATTATTTTAAAGGTGATTTCAAGGTAAGCGTCCTGGGATCGTCCAACAACATCAATTCCACAGGTTTTTCAACGAATGAAATTTTCGACAATATGTCCGGCGGGCGTAACAGGTATTCTTCCTGGAGCGACGACGGGTCCTTTTCTGTTAACGGCCTGGCTTTCGGAGGGGGGAAAGGAATCTATCAAACCGATATGATCGGGCTCAACTACAGCGACAACTGGGGTAAGAAGAACAAAGTCAGCATGAATTACCTCTTTAATGAAGTAGAAAACAACAACAAGAACCGTTCGCGTATAGAAAACCTGTTACCCGACAACCGCTATATTACCGAATCATCTTCCACGCTGAAATCGAAATCGACCAATCATACTTTTAATTATGACATCGAAATGGAGATCGATTCGCTAACGACGCTGACCATTGTTCCCAAACTGCAAAGGGGAATCAATACAAACAGGACCGAGAGAACGAGTGAAACCAAAAACCTTCTGGGCGAAGACCTTAATAAATCTACAAGTTCGGATCTTTTGAATGTTGACACCTATAATTTTGAAAACGAATTTATTGTTGCCCGCAAATTCAAACGCAAGGGGCGCAGCATCAGTCTGGGCCTTGAAAACAAGAATACGCGTAACGCAACCGATCAGCGAAGAAATTCTGCAGCCTATTTTTACCAGACCCAGCTGCCCGACGATATCAGGAACCAACAGATAAAGACAACGAGCCATACCGATGAATATACCTTAAATGCAACCTACAGGGAACCCATCGATAACAGGCAGTCCCTTGTCTTAAAATACCGCAATACCTGGACAAACGAATTCAACGGGCGCGGTACCTACGACTTTAACACAGCTTCAGGATCCTTTTCGGATTTCAACAATATTTTATCGTTTTCGAATAAGTTAAACGCTATCAAATCAACACCATCCGTTGCTTATCAGTTTAACAGCGAAAAACTATGGCTGAATATGTCTGCGGGAACAACCCTGAACAACTACGACATCACTTCGCGTTACAATAACGGGGATTATCTGAACAAGCGTCTGGACGTCCTGCCTGAAATAGACCTCAGCGCAAGCATACAACTAGGTAAATCGACCAGCATTTACACGAACTACTCCTATCAGGAAAGCAGTCCGTCCATGTTCCAGATGCTGGAATACGAAGACCTGTCGAACCCTCTTTACACTACCAGGGGAAACAAGGACCTGTTAACAACTCAGCAGCATCAGCTTTTCTTCAACTTCAGTAATTATGACTGGCAGACCCGCTCCGGTTACTATGTATACATGGGAGGTAACTACAATATGAGAACAATAGGTCAATCCGAATCATTCGATGAAAACTACATCGGAACTTCCACGTATGTTAACCTGAACGACACCTATACCTTCTGGGCAGGTTTGAATTATAACAAGAGTTTCAAATTAACAGACAAGGACAAACTGACCTTTTCCGGAGGATTCAACTTTAACGGCGGGCTCAACAAGGGAGTCCTGAACGAGGTAATGTATAGCTCCAAGAACAATTCCTTTGGACCGCGTATCAACGTTACCCTTGACTTCGACAAAAAACTTACCTTGCAGCCAAGCTATTCCTATTCAATGAACAGCAGCAGTTACGAGAATTTTTCCGTAGCAAAAGTAAATTACTTTACACATAAAGCCGGGTTCATGCTAACATCGTACTGGCCAAAGAATGTGGTGTTCGGAAGCGACATCAACTACACGTACAATTCTAACATTTCAGACGGTTTTAAAAAAGACTATCTTTTATGGAATGCCAGTCTGGGGTATAATTTCTTAAACGAGCGCTTCCTTGCCAAGGTTAAGGTATACGATATCCTCAACCAGAACCTGAGTGTAAGGAGAACCACAACGCCTACCAGCATCTTCGACAGCGAGGATACGATACTGAAACAGTATTTCATGTTTTCACTTACCTACAAACTTGAAAAGTTTGCGGGCAAAAAGAAAAGCAATTTTAGCATTAGCGAATAATATACGAAGAGGCTGTTTTATACAGCCTCTTTTCTTTTCATAATTCCTTTATAAAACCTCTTTTTCCTGGATAACATTAAGCTAACACATATTTAATAAAAAACGTTTTTTAAATAACAATGCCGTAACGTTTAGAAAACAGGAGCTATCCATCTTTGTACCAGATAAAAGCGAAATAAATTATTAAAGAAATTATGAAAAAATCAATCAAATCATTATTCGGAATTTTATTAATGTCATCTCTTGTTTTAGGAACTGTTAGCTGTGATGATAAAGATGATCCAAAAGTAGAGACACCGGGGAACAGCAGCGATTTTAAAGTAGACGTAAATAAGTTTGAAGGAACTATTAAAAGTGGAACCGTAACTTTAGATGCTACAAAAGAACATAGATTAACCGGGGCTTTGATTGTTGCAAATGGTGCAAAATTAATCATTCCTGCCGGAACGAAGATTGTAGGAACAGGAGGTACATCTGCTTACATAGCGGTTGCACAGGGAGGAAAAATCGAAGTTAACGGAACTGCTACAAACCCTGTAGTAATGACAGGTGCGTCTGCAACGCCAGGAAACTGGGGTGGACTTGTTATCTGTGGAAAAGCTCCGATCAATAAAGGAACATCAGCTACTGCGGAAGTTTCAGAACTTACTTATGGAGGAACTGATGCAAACGATAATTCAGGATCTATCAAATACCTTCGCGTTGAATATGCAGGAGCGAACTTTAACTCTGAAAAAGAATTCAACGGACTTTCGTTATTCGGTGTTGGTAAAGGAACTACTATTGAATACGTTCAGCTTTACAAAGGTTCTGATGACGGAATCGAATTTTTCGGTGGAACTGTAGACACAAAATACATCGTTTCTTCTTACAATGAAGATGACGCTTTCGACTGGACAGAAGGATGGAACGGAACAAACGATTCATGGTATGGTGTTCAGGATGCTTCAACAGGAAACCGTGGAATCGAGGCAGACAACAACTCGAACAACCATATAGCTGCTCCGATCTCAAGCCCTGTTATCAAAAATATTACTTTAATCGGTCGTGGAGCCGCCAGTACAGAACCTCAGGGTATGAAACTGCGTGTGGGTACTTATGCTTCCATTGACAACGTAGTGTTGAAAAATTTCTCAACTGGTATCGATGTGGAACATGATGAAACACTGGCTGCCATAACTTCAGGAAAGTTAAAAGTGACAAATGTTAAATTTGACAATATTGCCACTAAAGCAAAAGGTAAAAAAACAGACGGAACAAGCGCTGATGCAAATGCAGTATTTACAGAAAGTACAACGGCTACAGGTGCAGGAAACGGCTCTTCTGTTCCAACATGGGCTCAGGGCTGGACTGTTGGATTGTAATAAATTTCTTAATATTTTCAAAAATAACCTCAAAAAAGCTTTGAGGTTATTTTTTTGGTATTTTATTTGATAAATATTTTATATATTTACTATTCAAATTATGGTTATGAAGAAAAAATACTTATACATATTTCTTTTGTTATTCATCACAGCGTTTTCGGTACAGGCCCAGACTGCCAAAAGTACAGGTCCGGCAGAACCGTCAAAGGCCGAAAATACACTGGAAAGAATACAGATTTATCCCAATCCGGTTACGACAGGTAAAATCTATATCAATTCCGAAAGTAATACGTCAAAGGAAATCGACCTGTACGACATGCTTGGAAAAAAAGTCCTTTCAACCGACATGAGCGGTTACCAGAAAGAAATAAGCGTAGGTACTTTAAAAGCCGGAGTTTACCTGCTTAAAGTCACCGAGAAATCGAACAGCATAACGCGAAAAATAATTATTAAATAGCACTGGTCCGTGAACGAAAATTCACGGGCTTTTTTATTGGAAACAATTTCGTAACACACTTTAGTTTTATTCTCATAAAGAATTGCGATAAATTTGCATTATTAATTTAAATCTATTTGATATGAAAAAAATCTACTCTTTAATTACAATCGCAGCTGCCTCCTTTGCAGCAAATGCACAGGCACCACTCAACACAAATGGGAGTTTGGAAACTTGGCCTGATCCTTTGGTTTCTCCGACAGGATGGTTCATGAATACCACTCAACTAACCAGCGGTGCTATTTCTCAACAGACTACAGGTGCATATGACGGAAATAATTTTGTAAAAATTGATGCTCCAACATCATCTTATAATTCAGCAGGGCTAGAAGACATTACAGTGGTTCCTGGAGAAGATTATACGATATCTTATTACTATAAAGAAATAGGAAACAGTAATGCACGTCTAAGACATTGGGGACAGTGGAGAGATGCTAACGGAGTTATCAACACTACCAATGATGAATTTCAACCAACTACTTATATTGAAGATACTGATGGTGAATGGACTTATGTATCCGCTACGTCTAAAGCTCCAACAGGAGCAACTATTTTAAGATTTAACTTCCGTGTTTATCCTCAAAATAATACGAACGGTGGAGCTTTCGGAATTGATTATGTTACTTTAGTTGAAGGAACTACTGCTTCTTCAAAAGAAAACAATATTACAGGCTTAAATATCTTCCCTAATCCGGTCCGCGATGTTTTAAACATCACATCTGACAGCACATTAGATAAAAACGTACAACTGTTTGATATGGCAGGTAAAAAGGTTCTGGATGTGACCACTACATCCCAGATCAACGTTTCAAGCATTACTGCCGGAATTTATGTTGCCAGAATTACAGAAGCAGGTAAGACCGCTACACGTAAGATCGTGATCAAATAATTTGATTAGTTATGATCATTGAAGCATCCCTTTACGGGATGCTTTTTTTATTTTGTACCTTTGTCTTTTAAATCACAATACCGTGTTTACCCCAGAAGATATCATTTCGATCCATACCACCAAGGAATTTCATAAAACAGCCATGAAAGTGTTCCGTTTCCAGTTCGAACACAACGAGGTGTACCAGAAATACTGCCTGCTTTTACAAAAAAGTCCGGCCAACGTAAAACACATTACCGAAATCCCGTTCCTCCCGATTGAATTTTTCAAAACCAAGGAAGTATTAAGCTCCCTTGCTCCTGTTCAGACCACATTTACAAGCAGCGGAACCACGGGAATGGTAACGTCAAAACACCATGTAACCGATTTGGCCTTTTATGAAGCAAGCTGCCGCAGCGCATTTTCAAAATTCTACGGGAATATTGAGGACTATGCCGTACTGGCGCTGCTTCCTTCTTATCTGGAGCGTGAAGGATCATCGCTGGTGTATATGGCCCGTGACTTTATTGAAGGATCTAACCATCCCGACAGCGGTTTTTACCTGCATAATTACGAAGAACTGGCCCAAAAACTCATACGCCTCGACAACGACGGACAAAACGTGCTGTTGATAGGGGTTACCTATGCGCTTCTTGACCTTATTGAAATGCAGCAATTCAATCTTAAAAACACCATTATCATGGAAACAGGAGGGATGAAGGGACGCAGAAAAGAAATGATCAGGGAAGAGCTCCACGACATCCTCACTAAGGGCTTCGGCGTAACAAAAATACATTCGGAGTACGGTATGACGGAACTGCTCTCACAGGCGTATTCGCTTGGCGACGGTATTTTTGAGTGCCCGCCCTGGATGGACATCCTTATAAGGGATACGGAAGACCCGCTTACTGTAATTGAAGACGGAAAAACGGGAGGTATCAATGTTATTGACCTCGCCAACCTTAATTCCTGCTCATTTATTGCTACGCAGGATCTCGGAAAAAAGCAGCCGAACCACTCATTCGAAGTATTGGGCAGGTTTGACAACTCGGATATAAGAGGGTGCAACTTAATGGTTTACTGATAAAATAAAAAACTCAGCTTTCGCTGAGTTTTTTATTACTGTACATTCAACACAAAGTAATTCTTTTTACCTCGCTGCAACAATATGAACTGACCGTTGATAAGGTCGGCTGCAGTAAGTATGAAACCTTCCTGAACCTTCTCCCTGTTTACGGAAATGGAATTCTCGGTCAAAGCTCTTCTTGCCTCCCCGTTCGATTTCATGAACCCGGATTTGGCATTTAACACATCTACAATGTCGATTCCTTCTTTTAAATCATCCATTGAAACCTGCGCCTGCGGTACTCCGTCGAAAACATCAAGGAATGTTTTGGCATCCAGTGCCTTTAAATCTTCAGAAGAGGAATTGCCGAACAATATGCCCGATGCTTTTACCGCATTCTCAAAATCTTCCTTAGAATGTACCATAACGGTGATTTCTTCCGCCAGACGTTTCTGCAATGGTCTTAAATGCGGCGCTTCATTATGTTCAGCCGTCAGCTTCTCTATTTCTTCTTTTGACAGAAACGTAAAAATCTTGATGTATTTTTCCGCATCGGCATCCGATGTATTCAACCAGTACTGGTAAAATTTGTAAGGAGAAGTACGCTCGGCATCCAGCCAGATGTTTCCCCCCTCCGATTTACCAAATTTCGTTCCGTCTGCTTTTGTAATAAGCGGGCATGTTAAGGCATAAGCCTTGCCCTGCTCTTTCCGGCGGATAAGCTCGGTACCGGTGGTAATATTTCCCCACTGATCCGATCCCCCCATCTGAAGGGTTACCTGTTTGTTGTTGTATAAATGTAAAAAGTCGTATCCCTGAACCAGCTGATAGGTAAATTCTGTAAACGACATCCCGTCGGCTGTTTCACCGGTTAAACGTTTTTTTACAGAATCCTTTGCCATCATGTAATTTACGGTGATGTGCTTCCCTACATCCCGGATAAAGCCGAGAAAAGAGAATTCTTTCATCCAGTCGTAGTTGTTTACCATTTCAGCAGCATTCGGAGCATCCGATTCAAAATCAAGGAATTTAGACAGCTGTTTTTTAATAGCGTCCTGATTGTGCTGTAAAGCCGCTTCATCCAGAAGATTACGCTCGTTAGACTTACCCGACGGATCTCCGATCATTCCGGTTGCCCCTCCTACCAATGCTAAGGGTTTGTGCCCGGCTGACTGAAAATGCTTCAGCATCATCACTCCTACTAAATGTCCAATATGCAATGAATCAGCTGTTGGGTCAATTCCCACATATGCCGCACGCATCTGCTCCAACAAATGTTCT
>JBEBOB010000037.1:0-13239 GCA_040396655.1 Flavobacterium sp.
CTTAGGCGGTCTTGATGTTTACGCAGTGAAGACCTATGCCGATGGCAGCTTTGGAAGTATCCAGAACGCAGGAGCACCTGTAAACTCCAATGCAGATGACTTTGCATACTACATCGACTATAAAACCAAAGAAGGCTTCTTTTCTTCGAACCGTACCGGAGGAAAAGGCAATGACGATATTTACAGCTTTAGTGAGCAGCGCGGTTTGCAGCTGGAATGTGTACAGGAACTTGTCGTGAAGGTCGTGGATTCAAAGACACGCAACATCATTGCAGATGCTTCGCTTACCTTGTATGACAACCTTTATAAGGAACTGGGAACTTCGGACAAATATGCGGACAACGGTTACCGTTTTAATACGGATTACAGCTGTGGGGAAACGTACCGTGTGAAAGCGTTCAAAGACGGGTACATCACCAGGGAGGAGGCGGTGAAGCTGAATAATCTTACGGGTATTAGCGAAAGAACCATTGTGCTGGAACAAAAAAGGGTAGAGGTTAAAAAGAACGACGACCTGTTCAAGGTATTAAACCTCAAACCAATTTACTTTGATTACGATAAAGACAATATCCGGCCTGATGCAGCCATAGAGCTGGCGAAGGTTGTAGAGGTATTAAAAGACTATCCGAGAATGAAGATCGATGTGCGCTCTCATACCGACAGCCGCGGTTCGGACAGCTACAACCTTAAACTGTCTGAGCGGCGGGCACGCTCCACAGGACAGTGGATCATAGCGCAGGGAATCGATGCTTCGCGTGTAAGCTATAAAGGGTATGGAGAAACGGATCTGGTGAACGATTGCAGGAACGGGGTGAAATGTTCCGATGAGCAGCACGAAGAAAACAGAAGATCTGAATTTATTGTCACGGAACTGTAATTTTTTATGATTGATTGATTCAAAATAATATAAAGGGGAACGTTGTACTATCAGATTAAAAAGAAATAAGATGATGGATATTAAGAAAATTCATATAGGGAAACTAATAGAAAAAAGATGGAATGAACTTCAAATATCGAAAGAACGTACTTGTAATTTTTTTAAATGTTCACAAGACGATATTCAAAGAATGTTTGACAGTGAAAATCTAGATACCTTTATGCTTCTAAAATGGAGTAAAATACTGGAATATGATTTTTTCAGGTTGTATTCACACCATTTAATCTTATATGCTCCTCCTTCCTCCTTACGCTTGAATACACAGGTTGAAAATAATGAAACTTCCTTACCCAGATTCCGGAAAAATGTCTACACCAAACAAATTATATATCATCTGCTACACCTTATAAAATCAAAAGAAAAGACAATTACTGAAATCATCAAAGAATATAATATACCGAAAACGACAATTTACAGATGGCAAAAGAAATACAGTTGACACCAAATCGTACCGTGCCTGATTATGAAAAGATCTATCGGGAAATAATAGAAAAAAAAGGACCTTTAAAAACAAAGGAGCTGGATGCGCTATTTGCTCAAAAAAAAATAAAGGCCTATGATGTTATTGAGTTGGACATCCTTATAAACGAACAAACGTCAAAAGATGAACAAGCGTTCAATCAGAAGCACAGGGCCTATGATGAAGAAACCATAAGATATATATTGGAATACCAGTCAAAATATGCTTTAAGTAATATAAAGACTTCCGAAATATTCAAGGTAAGCAGGAACACCATCTCAAAATGGAAAAAAATTTTCAGATAATATGCAGACAGCTTGTGATAAGTTTTACCTCAATCTTTCCAGAAGGCCTTTTCTTTTGACAATGTTTTTATAATCCCATTGAATAAGTCGGGATTTTTCAATCCACCTTTTCAAACTTTCCGGATCTATTTCAGAAACTTTGTTATAAATTATAGAAGCATCCTTAAACTTTTTGCCTTTTATATTTAAATCATCTTCTTCAAAACCTGCACCGCTCCAGAACATAAGTCTTATACCGGCTTTCTGTTTACTGTATCCAACAACGGGATTTCCTTCTAAAAACCATACAGGATGCGAATGCCATATTTTATTAACAGCTTCAGGCAGATACAAATCAATCTGTTTCGAAAGTAACCAACACACATCAATATCTTCAGCATTCTGACTATTATTGTAAGCTTCTACATCGGCATTCATAACAACTCTAATATTAAAACGATTGTAATTTAAGATAAATAAAGCAGTATAAAAATAATTTGCGTAGTGAAGTGATATTTTTTTTAACTTAAATAATATATTTAAAAATGAATATGTTATGAAAAAAAATATTTTATTCATCATCCTTTTATGTGCCGTTTTTAATATAACAGTTGCACAGCCTCTCAATCCGGGATTTGACCTTAACGAATATCTTGAAATTCTCAGAATAAACGGGCACCTGTATGGACCCGATGAAAGATATGATGTTCAGGTAGATGCACCAATACAATCCGAAATCTTGTATAAAAGCGAAGAAAGGGGACTAAATAATCTTTATGAAATATGGCTTAAAGACAGACATACCGCCGTATTTTGTACCAGAGGATCGGTAGATACGGATCTAAGCTGGCTCGCGAACCTCTATGCCGTAATGGTCCCTGCTAAAGGCAAACTTAAAATAGATACAGATTTTATTTTTGATTATAATTTGGCTGAAGATCCAGAAGCTGCGGTGCACATCGGATATCTCATAAGTACTGCTTTTCTTTCAAAAGATATGTTGCCGAGAATAAAGGAACTGTATGATAAGGATATAAAAAATATTATAGTGGCCGGTCATAGTCAAGGTGGTGGAATAAGCTATCTTTTAACGGCTTATTTTTATCAGTTGCAGCAAACAGGTCAACTACCTAAAGACATCCGATTCAAAACATATTGTACTGCGGCTCCTAAACCAGGAAACCTATATTTTGCTTATGAATATGAAAACAATACTTCAGGATGGGCGTACCAGGTTGTAAATACCAAAGACTGGGTGCCTCAAACACCGTTTACGGTGCAGAAATATGAGGATCTGCCAAGTAGGAATCCTGTGAGCCCCATTGCTTCAACTATTAAAAAAGAAGGATTCAAGAAAAGAGTAGCATTCAGAATGCTTAAAAATCCTTCCGAAAAGGCGGTTGTAAATTATCAGAAAATACTGGGGCACCACGTATCAAAAATGATAAAAACGTATCTGCCTGAATTTGAAGAGCCAAAATATTTTCCAAGCAATAATTATGTCCGTACCGGAACCCATATCATATTAAAACCAGATAGTGATTACCTTACAAAATACAATGAAGATACTGACGACAACATGATGCTTCATCATTCGCTCGTACCTTATTATCAATTGGCAGCAAAAATAAAACAATAAAACCATATAACTTTTTTTGCCCAGATCAGAGCAGTTGTGCAATAGTTGATTTGTTATAAATTTTATTAATATAGTTGCAAATTTTATTAATTGTTGTTAAAACACCCCGTAGAAAGTTTTAAGAGTCTTATTTAAACATTATTTTTAAAATAAAAATGAAAAAGAAAAAAAGCGAAAATCCCTATATCAGCAAAAACCTTGAGGAGGAAATGAAAATTAAAGAGGACGTGGTCTATTTCGAGATGTCCGGCGCGAGTTCCGTTGATAATTACCGTTCTCCGGATTCTTATGTTTTTTTACTTTTTGAGACCTGTACAGGTATACATACGGTCGATTATATTGATTATGAACAGAAAAACCATCAGGTCCACGTATCGTTTCCAGGACAGATTCATTCCTGGAGAACGGGACCTACAGCAAAAGGACATAAACTTATTATAAGCAAGCAGTTTATGGAACGGTCCATCAATTCTCCCCTGTTTTTTTCTTTGAGGCAGAACGAGTATCCCGTTATTGATCTTGATCTTGATATATATAAAGAACTGTTAGAAGTATTTAAAGATATACGCATGGAATCTTTTTCAAAGGAAATACGCTGGAACGTTCTAAACTTAAAAGTACAGTTGATAACTGCCTTGATCAATAATCTGATAGAAAAAGTGATAGAACAAAAAAGTGCCAGAATGACCCCGTCTTTGATCAAAAGGCTCAACGAACTGATTGAACAGCATTACAAGACGTTAAAAACCGTAAATGGTTATGCTGATCTTCTTTTTATATCACCTAATTATCTTAATATTATATGCCAGAAACATTTTAATATGTCAGCTAAAAAAGTTTTGGATCAAAGGGTTGTACTCGAAGCTAAACGCCTTTTGCAGGGATCCACTATGTCGGTCAAGGAAATTGCTTTTGATCTTGGATTTTCAGAGATTTCCCATTTTTCAAATTTTATGAAGTCTAAAACAGGAATTGCTCCGAGATATTACAAGCAGTAAACCGCATTTTATTGATATTCCGATAACCTTGTGTATTATGACATTGGAAACTTATCCATTTTTATTTACGTTTAATAAGAACCAGTATATAAATACGACCTCCATACGTGAAAGGTTAAACCGCAAACCGCATAATCTGTTTGCACCGCACCGTACAGATTTTTTTATGATTTATCTTTTTACGGAAGGTACAGGAGATCATATGGTTGATTTCGATCTTTATAAAGTAAAGTCCCGTTCTTTGCTGTTTATTTCGCAGGGACAGATCCATTCGTTCGATCCTATGGAATCCTATGACGGCAGGGCACTTATATTTACAGAATCTTTTTTCTGCCGGTCGCAGAAAGACCGAACTTATTTTAGCAACAGTATGCTGTTTAATAATTACCGCCAACCCTATTTCGATGTAGGTGACGATTACGAGGAATTATACAGGGTATTTCTGGAAATTTATAATGAACTTAGGAAAGAAACCGATGCGTTTCAGGGCGAAATATTGCATAACCTATTATACCGTATTTTTTTAATTGCCGAACGTCATCTTGTAAAGTATATGGAACCTGCAGATGCGGGATCAAGAAAAATAAAGCTTGTGAATGAATTTAAAGAACTGGTAGAACAGTATTATCAAACACATAAATGGGTAAAGTTTTATGCGCAGCGTTTAGCCGTATCCCAGAAAACCTTACAGTCGGCCACTACTCAGGTATTGGGAAAATCTCCAAAAGAATGGATTTCACAAAGAATTTTGCTTGAATCAAAAAGAATTCTTGCATATGACACCCTGTCTGTAAAAGAACTCAGTGCCATGATGCATTTTGATGATGCAACCAATTTTGTGAAATTTTTCAAAAAAAATGAAGGAATCTCCCCATCAGACTTCCGAAAACGTTTTTAGGTTCGCTTTTTAACCCTTTTCTTTCCTGTTTTGATAAAGTGGCTGTAAGAAGGGCTCTGTACTTTTGATTTTCAAACATTAAATTTTTAATATGGAACAATTATCTGAAAAAAAGATGGAAAAGTTAATCATTCTCCCTGTACTTATAGGATTAATTTTTACCATGACAATCAACGGATGGCACTTCCTCATGGGGGACGATCCGATAATTTTAAAGTACCTTAATGTATACAATAACAATCAGGTGGAATTGTATCCTGCTTATTTCAGATACCTGTTCGGTTTTTCGGGCATATTCCAGCTCGTTGCCTCTATTGTTTTAGCTTTGGGGATGATACGGGAAAACATTTTTGGATATGGTGCTGCACCTATATTGAAATGGGGGATTCTTTCCGCCATGTTTTCCGTTTTGATCTTCGGATTTATGGTCCGTGTTTCATCTAATCATAATGGTGCGGCAAATCTGTATTTTTACCTGGTTCTTCTTTATCTGTTGTTATGGTATGTAGAAAGGATGCACAAGGTGAAAGGCAGCGGGATTTTTGAAAAAATAAAGCTCTTTCCAGCTTATATTTCTGTTTTTTATACAATGGGGTTTCCGGGCTGGCAGAAGATAATAAATACTTCCGAGGTAATGGAGAAGTATGTTAAAATGTTTAGCACAACCTTCCTTTCGAAACTTCCCGGAGGAATTCCTCCCTTTATCTATTTTCTTGGATGTTTGGAAATAGCAGTCCCTGTATTGCTGTTACTGAGTATTATAAGGAAAGAGTTCCTTTATGCTAAAAATCCCTTGCTGCTTAATATAGCCTTGTTCACCACAATCTGTACTTTTATAATGCTGAGTTTTGGATTGAGTATACTTGTCAATTATCCAGGATCCACCAATCTAATCCTGTTTTCTCTTTTTACACTTGGTTTGTATTGTTATGTAAGAAGTACGGGAAACAGGGAAGGGATGTAATGATCTACAATCTTACGGAGTTAAACTATCGGTTCTAAGTGTAACTGAAATCAGCCTGTAACCTTCTTTCGTCCGTAGGAAGTCAAAATGGTTCTGAGCAAGATCATTGCCTGTCCGGTAGGTAAATACAACACTCATGACAGGATTTTTCCAGGTTTCCGCTTCGTTGCAGTTGTTGAAATAGGACTTAAAATCCGTGCCTTCATATATAAAAGGATTAAGATCTTGAAGGAAAAGGGCGACTTCTGTATTTGGATTGTTGAAATCAAGAAGGCTTTTCCGCAGTAAATCATAATTCTTTCTGACAAAAGTCCGACCGTGTGTTTTTGCCCATCCTTCTCGTGATTCCCACACGATTGAATCTGATGACATCCGTGTCAGCTTAGCAGGACTTAGTTTTCGCAACAGTTTCTTGCTGAACCAATACCGGAATTCTTCTTCAAAATCAATAAAGCTGAAATAACCTCCATCTGCAGCAGGAAAACTTTTACGAATCTTGTCTGCGGATGGTTTTGAAGAATGGCTTACAGAATAAAAATCCAGGGATGCGTCCGATGTGAATTTTTCTAAAAGTACCTTGTTCAACGTATCAATGAGAAGTTCCTTACCACCTGTCCATACATAATAATTATCTCCGTCTTTTTCACGGTCTTCATGCATATAGCGTTTCTCTGCCCCTTTCAGGCCCACAATCATCCCGTTTCGTACTTTTGAAAGTTCGTCATAAACAGCAGGAATGACGGTTTTTCCATGACGATTAAACATTCCGACCCTGACTGTTTTCCGATCACGAAACCTGATATAGCCTTCATTTTCACAATCGGGTGTATTATCTGCTATATAAAGACTATCCGCTCCGAACTTCCTTCCCGCCTTATTAATATAATAAGATTTCCATGCAGCACCCGATTTTTCAGAAACTCCTATAATATCCTTAAAACGCATGGCTGTTGTAAATTCGGTAAACTTAGCAGGGATCTGTACCGTCTCCTGATAATCCTTATATCCTATCAAGGTCGAATCCCTGTTGTAGAAAGCTGTCCAGATACCGCTACGTTGTGCATAAAGCACGGGATAAAACAATAAAAAACATACAAGTAATACCTTTAACTGCATAATTTTGAAGGATCAAGGATTAAAAATACGCAAGAAACAAGAACATTCCTGGCGTTTTATATTTCTTTAACTTTTAACTTCTATCGGGGGTAGAAAAGGCGAAAGGATTTTCATTTAGAAGTAAAACCTGGTTTTACCGAAATATTGTTGTGCTACCGGGGATGGTGCAGGCCTGTAATCTGCACAAAACGAACGTAATGGTTATATGTTTACAGTAAGTTAATTTTGAAGTAAACTGTTTAAACTATATTTCGCAGCAAAACAAAAATAAAAACAATGGAATTTTTTCTACTATTAATCACGCTGCAGTTATTTATCAATCTTTTCTTTATTTCCCGCTCTGAAAGCAAACTGAAACAAGATAAGTTATTAAGGCTTTATGTACTTATAGCTGGGATTTCGGTATTTTCAAAATTTCTTCTTCTTGTGAATGAAAGCTCACCTAATCTGTTGGGAACCCTTTCTTCTACATTCGCTTTCGTTGCCTTAACCCATTTATACATACGGTGCGTGGTAAGGAAACAGACCATTGATAACAGGACGCTGTTTCTCCATCTGATACCGTTTTTCTTTTCTGTTATATTGTTTTTGTCGGAAATGGTAATTATTCTTTTTATTTCCGATATGAAAGGGCATAAAGTCATAGTTCAATTAAGCCAAATGGCCCTTATAGCCCGGTGCGTTCTTCCTGCGCTCTATCTTATGGCTGATCTTTATTACATCCTTGGGTCAGCAGACAGGAAATCGTATTTTTCCTTTAAAACCGATAACATACTGGTGGGGATTTTCATGATCAATAAACTGGTCATACTGGTTGTAATTGTAGGGAGCTTGTACCATATTAATACATTATCTTTTCTGGCTTTTCTTTTAAATGTGGTCATCAGCTCAATTATTATGTATTATAAAGTCTTTGTTCCTTACCAGGATAAGATTTCAGAACAGCAAAGACTTTTAAAAGAGCTCATTTTTACAAGGGAAACAAAAGAAGTTAAAGCAAAATACAGCAAGGTAGAATATGACGACGAAAAACTTATATCGTTCGTCAATATAATTGAATCGTACCTTGAAAACGGTAAGCCCTATCTGGATATGGATTTAAGTTTCGATCAATTATCGGAGGAGATCCAAATCAATAAACACGATTTGTCTTATGTTTTGAACCAGCATCTGAATACAAATTTCTATCAGTTGATCAACTTTAAAAGGATAGAGTACTTTTTAGCACATATCCAGGAAATCGAAACGGAAGGTAAATCTATTTTGGGGCTGGCTTTCGAAAGCGGCTTCAGTTCAAAGTCTACATTTAATAAATACTTCAGGTTACATACCAATATGTCTCCAAGCGAATATCTGAAAAGCAAGGAAAATATGATGGTTGAAATTTCTTAATAATCGCTTAATATTGGTTAAGTTGTTGTTTTTTAGTGTTTTAAATTTTGTTTTTCACGTCCGTACATCAAAAGACGTTCGTTTAAATTAGCTCGGACGCGGCATTGTTTTCTTTTTTCGTGATTTGCCGAAAATCTGAAAATAAAATGAAATTTAAACACATCGCATTGGTAACCGGTTTATTTCTACAGGTTGCAGTTTACGCTCAGGATCATGGACGGGTTTTCGGATCTGTGGCTGATACAAACGGTAAGTTGCCTGGAGCAAAGGTTACGATTCAGGAATTGAATCATTCTACTGAAACAGATCTGAAAGGAGAATTCTCGCTTAATAATATTCCACCAGGTAATTATACATTGGTCGTGTCGTATATAGGTCATGACGATATGGTTCAGGAAATCGGTATATTATCTGGGAAGGTAAACGACATGGGCGTTTTAACGTTTTCGGCGGATACCGAAGAACTCGATGCAGTCGTTATTAACAGTTATCAGGCACCAAGCCAGGCAAAGGCCTATAACATTCAGAAGAATGCTGCAGGAATCATGAACGTCATTGCCTCGGATGCAATTGGAAAACTCCCGGACAGGAATGCTGCGGAGGCCGTTCAGAGGATTTCAGGGGTTTCTATTGAAAGAGATCATGGAGAAGGTCGTTATGTTACCGTAAGGGGAACGCCTTTGCAGTGGAATTCAACATTGATTAACGGGAGCCGTATGCCTACTTCAGAAGGAACGTCCGATAATTCTTCGGGAACGCGAACATCGCCGCTGGATATTTTTCCATCCGAAATGATCGAATACGTACAGCTTTCAAAAGCAATTACTCCCGATATGGAAGGCGATGCTATAGGAGGATCGGTGAACTTCATCACCAAAACGGCCCCCGACAGGAGGATTTTAAACCTTACAGCATCAGGAGGATATAATGATCAGGTACGCAAAGGGCTGTACGGAGCATCTTTCCTGTACGGAGACAGGTCCAAAAATGAGAAGTTCGGATATATGGTGGCCGCTTCCTATTGGAAACGAAACTGGGGAACAGACAATATGGAAGTCGTCTACAATCCGGCAGATCATTCAATCGAAAACTTACAGTTGCGGGATTATAACGGTATCCGAAGGACGGCCGGTATTAATATCGGTTTCGAGTACAAGTTCAACTATAACCATAAAGTATTCCTAAGAGCTATTTATACGGATTTCCAGGATGATGAAAGAGCCATCGAAAACATCTACAATTTTACGGCTGGAGATTTTAGCATGAGGGTGCGGCAGGGAATCGTCGGGATAAATCTTTACGGAGGTGAGCTTGGGGGAATCCATAACTCTGGCAGTGGAAAATGGAAATTCGACTGGAAATCGGCTATGTATGCTACGGAAATGGAAGCAAGGAAGCCGAAAGGTTCCAATTCAAAGTACAGCAGCTATCTCTTAGCCATGTTTTCCAGTCCAATGAAATATGACGGGTTGGCTCCGGATGGTAAACGATATCTTGATATTGACAGCCCGGCCGGTTACCGCGGTGATTCTTACAAAAACCTGGCTCCGCGTATGAATGGAACTGTGACACCCGATGACATGATGTTAACCCAGTTAATAGCTATTGATATGGGGAGTTATGAAAGGGATTGGGTTGGAGAACTCAACCTGGAACATACGCCTTCTGATAAGTTTACAATAAGAACGGGGGTAAAACTAAAAACGAAATACCTGGAAAGAGGGAATCCCATGAATATTTTTGCGTACCTGGGAGGAAGTGACCACCCGATATCAATGGGAAGTCTTGAGGGAAGCCCGTTTCCTTATAACGGAGGATTTCTTTCTGAGTTGGGGAATACATACCGGAACTCCATGATGCCGGGAATCAGCCTGAACCAGTTGGGAAATCTGTTTTCTGAAGAAAATTTGAACAATCCTTTGTTTTATCATATCGGGATGGATGAAAAGAACCCGAATTCTGCTGCATCTTTCTACAAAGGCAACGAAGACGTATATGCCGCCTATATAATGGGAGATTACAGATTAAGCAATAATCTAAGAATGATAGGAGGGATCCGTTACGAGCATACCAAAATAAAATATACAGGAAACGAAGTAACGATACGGGAAGATAAAACGGCAGAAATTAAACCCACAACAAGCGAAAGCAGCTTTAATGCCTTTTTACCAATGGTACATTTAAAATATTCGCCCCTGGGTAATTTTAATGTCCGTTTTGCCTATACACGGACTTTTGCAAGGGCTAATTTTTCCGATTTGAATCCAACCGAGTCACGCAGTCTGTTGAGTACTCCTCCTACGATTTCAAGAGGTAATATTGATCTCAAGCCTACATTTGCCAATAATTTCGATTTGCTGGGAGAATATTTTTTCGATGATATCGGAATAGTAAATGCTGGAGTATTTTATAAGAGTTTGGAGAACGTGATCTATACCGCACAAAATTTTCAGGTCATCGATGGTAATCTTTACCGCTTAACACAGCCCGAAAATTCAGAAAATGGCTGGCTGGCCGGTTTTGAAGTAGGAATCAATAAACGGCTTTCTTTTTTGCCGGGAGTTCTGAGCGGTCTCGGGGTAGATGCAAATTATACCTTTACACAATCAGAGATGCAGGTGCCGAATTACGCGACAACAGATGAGAATGAAGTCGTCGTAACAAAATCCAAAGAAGCTTTGCCAAATCAGTCGAAACATATTTTTAATGCTGCTTTATTTTATGAAAAAGGAAAGGCAATGGTTCGAATTGCGGGGAATTTTAAAGGGGAAGCACTCGCAGTTGTTCAAGGCAATCCCGAAAACTACAGATGGTATGACAAAAACTTCACAGTAGACCTGTCCGCTTCGTATAAATGGTCTAAAAGAATAACAGCATTTATAGAAATTAACAACCTTACAAATGCGCCGTTGCGTTACTATCAGGGTACATCAAGCCGTCCGGAACAATTGGAATATTACGCTGTAAGAGGAATGGCCGGAATAAATATCAACCTGTTTTAAATATTATAATAATGAAAAATATTAAAAGAAAATTAGTTTTGGGGGCAACCTGTGCTCCATTGTTTATGACCGCCCAGATAACCGATGAACGGACCTTAAAGGAAAAAGTCGTGGTTTCTTCAGACAATCAAAATATAACGTTATGGTTTGATACGAAAGGAGCGTATAAAATTTATGAAGGAACATCAGCCGCTTCAATCAATTGGAATTCACCGGCAACAGTAAAAGATTCGGATATCTTTACAACTACGAGAAAAAGTTTGAGACCTTTTTACGCTGTTGTTACCACCACAAACGATACGATTCTGGTAGCAGAAAGGAAGATTCCCTTTATTAAAACATCCAATTTCAGGGACCTTGGCGGTATTAAAACAAAAGACGGCCGGTTTGTAAAATGGGGGAAATTCTTTCGTTCTGATGCAATGCCTTCCTTTACCGAAGAGGAGTTAAAGCGCTACGCTTCGCTGAACGTTGCAAAAGTTTTTGACATGCGCTCTTCAAATGAAGTAAAGCAGGCGCCGAATCAGTTGCCGGATGGAGTTCAGAATGTTCATGTTCCTATTTTTGACGAAATGAACAGCAGCATGTTTGCCGGAATCGAAGAAAAAATGAGGAAGGGTACGCTGACAGAGGAAGAGGCAGCTGAACTGTTGATTTTAGGAAACCGTCAGTTCGCATCCGAATATGCAGCAAAGTTCAGAAACATACTACAGCAGCTGCTGGCTACAGATGAAGCCGTTGTATTCCATTGCAGCGCAGGAAAAGACCGTACAGGATTTATGTCAGCATTGATACTGTCCCTGTTAAATGTTGACAGGGAGACGATTTATGATGAGTACGAAATGACAAATTTCTATACCAAGGATAAAATAAGAGGGATGATGGAACATGCTAAAGCACAGCCACAATTTCAGGGGATGGAGCAGAAAACATTGAAAAAATTAATGACGGTGGATCGTGAATTTTTACAGGCAGCTTTTGATATAATAGACTCCCGTTTCGGCGGAATTGATGATTACCTTATAAACCAGATGGGAATTTCTGTTCAGGAGCGTGAGGAAATAACAAAGAAGTATACTTATTAAGTAGGGGATATTTTTTATTTTTTGTGTGTTTTTATAATCCCGGGAGGTGCGTCTTCCGGGGTTGTTTTTTGATTTGGAGGCTTCTGTTTTTTCTTGGACAGGCATATAATCCGAAAGATGCAGGGAAGGCTCCCTGCATCTAATGATCAGCATTCCTGCTGATTGATCTTAATCCTAATTTTTATGAAGAACACTAAGATAGTGAAGAACAGGGTTTTGTATTTAGTTAATGAGTTTATGTGCAAATGTTTTAAGGATATTTGCAATTATTAAGGCCGTTTAACAGACAAAAGAGCAGGCGAAAAAATGAAGTATTCAATTATTTCTGACTTCTGAGACAGATAGATGAATTTTAATAAAAAAACCGCAAATCCATAGATTTGCGGTTTTTGATGTTTCTCAGTATAAGTTTTGTCGGGGTGGCAGGATTCGAACCTGCGACCTCCTGGTCCCAAACCAGGCGC
>JBEBOB010000038.1:0-13016 GCA_040396655.1 Flavobacterium sp.
GCTTTAGCTTCTGCTTCTAAACGCGCTTTTTCTTCCGCTTCTTTTTTAGCTTTGGCTTCTGCTTCTAAGCGGGCCTTTTCTTCAGCATCCTTTTTGGCTTTGGCCTCTGCTTCTAAACGAGCCTTTTCTTCAGCATCCTTTTTGGCTTTAGCCTTTTCTTCAGCATCCTTTTTGGCTTTAGCTTCTGCTTCTAAACGTGCTTTTTCTTCCGCATCCTTTTTAGCTTTAGCCTCTGCTTCTAAACGAGCCTTTTCTTCCGCATCCTTTTTAGCTTTAGCTTCTGCTTCTAAACGAGCCTTTTCTTCAGCATCCTTTTTAGCTTTAGCTTCTGCTTCTAAACGAGCCTTTTCTTCAGCATCCTTTTTAGCTTTGGCTTCCGCTTCTAAACGTGCTTTTTCTTCGGCTTCTTTTTTGGCTTTGGCTTCCGCTTCTAAACGAGCCTTTTCTTCCGCATCTTTTTTAGCTTTAGACTCTGCTTCTAAACGGGCCTTTTCTTCCGCATCCTTTTTGGCTTTTGCCTCTGCTTCTAAACGGGCCTTTTCTTCTGCATCCTTTTTGGCTTTGGCTTCCGCATCTAAACGAGCCTTTTCTTCCGCATCCTTTTTGGCTTTTGCCTCCGCATCTAAACGTACTTTTTCTTCAGCATCCTTTTTAGCTTTAGCCAACGCATCTAAACGTACTTTTTCTTCCGCATCCTGTTTAGCTTTAGACTCTGCTTCTAAACGAACCGTTTCTTCCGTATCCTTCTTAGCTTTAGCCTCTGCTTCTAAACGCGCTTTTTCCTCAGCGTCCTTTTTAGCTTTAGCCTCCGCATCCAAACGTACTTTTTCATCCGCGTCCTGTTTAGCTTTAGACTCTGCTTCTAAACGAGCCTTTTCTTCCGCGTCCTGTTTAGCTTTTGCTTCTAAACTGGCCTTTTCTTCAGCATCTTGTTTAGCTTTAGCTTCTGTTTCTAAACGCGCCTTTTCCTCTGCATCCTTTTTAGCTTTAGCCAACGCTTCCTGTCGCTCCTGTTCCCTAATTTTAGCCTTTTCTGCTATATGCGCAACTTTTTCAATAATCCGTTCGTCAATCTTTACTCCTTCTACAGAAAATCCTTTAAAACTGCTTATAAGCTTTATAATGACGGCTCCGTTTTTTCCATTCTCTCCAAAGACTTCTATGGCATCTTCCGGTTCCAACTCAATAATGCTTTCAATATGTTCCGGCTTAATTTTGGCATAATCAGCAAAACGAATGCGGTATCCGTTCACAATCACCAATGGATTCTTAAGGTTCATTACATCGATAAAATCAACAGTTGCAGCATCTGCTGAAAATGCTGCTAAAACTACACTGCTAATAGCTACAAATACTTTCTTCATCTTTATAATTTAGACATAATGGAAGCAAATTTCTCCATAGAGAATAAACGTTTTTCTAGAGAATATATTGGGCATGACATCATAACTTCATCAACTTTATAACGTTGGATAAATGCATACAAATCGCGTGCAACAGTTTCCTCATCACCAATAAAGCTTCCTGCCGTCATCTGGCTTAGATGCGCTTCTTCGTTTATGGTCCAGTCATCATAGAAAGCCATATCAGGTTTTTTCATTTTTGACCGTTGGTTCCGGATTAAACCTAAAAACATTTTATAGAAAGTCGAGGCATGATAACGGGCATCTTCCCTATTTTCTCCAATAATTACGTTTACACATGCAATCTTATATGGTTTCTCGAGGTTTTCACTAGGATTGAATTCCCGCGTATAGAACTGAAACGCAGCCCCAAGCTGCTGAGGAGCAAAGTGAGAAGCGAAAGCATAAGGCAGTCCATATGCCGATGCCAAAACAGCACTCTCTGTACTGGATCCCAGTATATATAAAGGAACCCCGGTGCCTTCGGCGACATATGCACGAACTTTTGCATCTCCGTTTTCAACAGAAAAAAAATCCTGTATCAAAGAGACGTTCTTCGGGAATTCCTGAACATTTTTCATGAAATATTCGTTCATATGCTGAGCAGTAAGCCCATCTGTTCCGGGAGCGCGACCAAGCCCAAGATCTATACGCTCCGGATACATTTGCGCAAGTGTACCGAACTGTTCGCTGATGGCCAGGGGTGAATGATTGGGCAGCATAACCCCTCCCGACCCTATACGTATTTTATGCGTATGGGCAGCTACAAAGCCTATTAAAACAGATGTTGCATTGCTTGCAACACCTTCCATATTGTGATGCTCTGCCAGCCAATATCGTGTAAAACCAAGATCATCTGCCTTCTGCGCTGTAACCTTAAGTTCTGCAAAGGCATCCTGAACCGATTTCTGCTCTTTAACGTAAACTAAATCCAGAAAAGAATAGTTCATATTTTTTTTATAAAAATAATCATTTTATTTCAATCCGATTTGAAATAATTTTTTAGCTTTATTAAAACCTTATGCCCTACCATGGATTTATTCTTAATTACTTTTGCAGCATTGTTTTCCGTTATAAATCCACTGGGAACAGTTCCTATATTTCTGGGACTTACACATGGAGATCCACGCGAAGCTAAAAACCGTACAGCCTTCTGGGCATCCGTGAATGTATTTATTATACTCGTTGTTTCCTTTTTTATCGGTCAGTTTATCCTGAATTTTTTTGGAATAAGTATTGACGTGCTGCGTATTGCAGGAGGGATTGTCATCTGCTCTTCGGGATTTGGCCTCCTGTCCGGAACATTCAGTAAAAAAAGGGGGGTAAATAAAAAAGTGACCAACGATGCGCAGCAACGGAACGATATTGCCCTGACCCCTCTCGCAATTCCAATGATGGCCGGCCCCGGATCTATGTCCTTACTCATTGCAATGTATCAGGATTATCCCGAAATTACAGATAAGTTTTTGATTGTTGCAGCAATAGCCTCAGTAGCTATCAGCGTATTTCTTATATTAAGAAGCGCTAATTACATCTCGCGTCTTCTGGGAGCATCGGGAATTGTTGCCATATCAAGAATCATAGGGTTTCTTGTTTTGGCTATCGGTATTCAATATATCGTAAATTCCATACTCATTATCTTTAAAATATAAAAAAGGTACGCATCCCGCGTACCTTTTATAAAAAAACTAAATAACTAACAACAATAATATAAGCAATAATTATTTTACTTTATTACGTTGTAAAGATATGTAATTATTTTTATTTAGAATAATTAAAAATAACATTTTTCCTTTTTAAGTCTTTTTTAACCATATATTATTTTCAGACCTTTGAAAAAAGTTTGATTTGAAACCTCATATATTTTACCGGACGGAAATTTTAGCAGGATTAACCGTTGCTATGACGATGATACCGGAATCGCTATCTTTTGCTATTGTAGCCGGACTCCCTCCTCTTACGGGATTGTACGGAGCGTTTATAATGGGACTCATCACAGCATTTTTGGGAGGGCGCCCAGGTATGGTATCGGGAGGTGCCGGGGCAACGGTCATAGTGATGATAAGCCTCATAAACGTTTACGGTATTGAATATTTTTTTGCTGCTGTGCTTCTGGCCGGATTTTTTCAGGTATTGGTAGGTTTATTTAAACTTGGAAAATTCGTACGTCTTGTCCCGCAACCCGTCATGTACGGTTTCCTGAATGGTCTGGCCGTTGTAATTTTCCTTTCCCAACTTGAACAATTTAAAATAAAGTCGGATCTCGGCATCAGCTGGATTCAAGGCACCTCTTTTTACATCATGCTGGCACTGGTAGGATTGACGCTATTACTGCTGTATTTCCTTCCTAAGATTTCAAAAGGCCTTCCCGTTACGCTCATTGCGATCGTTATTGTTTTTACTCTTGTCCACACTTTTGGTATAGAAACAAAACTGGTTCATGATATTGCAGGCATCAGCGGAACACTTCCTCCTTTCCATATTCCTGAAATCCCTTTAACGTTTGAAACTCTTGAGATTATTTTTCCCTATGCCGCCGTTATGGCAGGAGTAGGACTTTTGGAGAGTCTTTTAACGCTGACGCTTGTTGATGAGGTAACCGCAACCCGCGGAAATGCTAACAAGGAAGCTGTTGCTCAGGGAATAGCCAATATAACAAATGGCTTTTTCACGGGTATGGGCGGATGTGCCATGATTGCACAGACTTTTGTTAACCTGAACGCAGGTGCCAGGAGGCGTCTTTCTGCCATTGTCAGCTCAGTGGCCATCCTGTTTATCATCCTAATCGGCGCACCTGTTATAGAGCAGATTCCCATGGCTGCCCTTGTAGGCGTTATGATGATGGTAGCCATTACCACCTTTAACTGGGGATTCTTTAAAAAAATCACTAAAATGCCAAAAAGCGATATACTTGTAACTGTTACAGTAGCCGGAATCACCATCTTTTTTCACAACCTGGCTGTTGCCGTGCTTACAGGTATTGTGATATCGGCCCTCGTATTTGCCTGGGAAAGTGCCAAAAGAATCAGGGCAAGGAAATTTACAGATGCACAAGGCGTAAAACATTATGAAATATACGGACCTTTGTTTTTCGGTTCTGTTGCTAATTTCAACGATAAGTTCGATATCCTTCAAGATCCCCTAACGGTCATGATTTCTTTCAGGGAAAGCCGTATTGCGGATATGAGCGGTATTGAAGCCGTAGATACCCTTACGCAAAAGTATGCAGAACAAGGTAAAAAGGTGATCCTGACTCATTTGAGTGAAGACAGCAGAAAACTCCTTGAAAACGCATCTGCCATAATAAAAGTAAACATTAATGAAGATCCAAGCTATAAAATCCCTTCGGATCTTTTATAATTTTCCTATAAAAAAAAGCATCATAAATGATGCTTTTTTTGTTACTGTGCTTTTGGTAAAAATACTTCGGCCAACATACAGCGGGCGCTTCCCCCTCCGCATGCTTCAATGGTATAAAGCGGAGCATGAAGAATGGCGCAGTGTTTTTCAATAGCCTTTATCTGTGTATCGGTTAAACTTTCAAAAGCCTGTGTACTCATAACCATAAAAAGCTGCCCGTCTTTACCTTCTACCTGCAGCATATTTCCGGCAAAATGATTCACCTGCTCTTCCGTGATGTAGATAATCTCCTTGCCATCTTCCTTCAAACTGTTTACTACAAGTTTGCGTTCCTGTTTATCGTCGATGCTGTCGGCGCAGATGATCGCAAAAGTTTCGGCTATACTCATCATTACATTGGTATGGTATATTGGTAAACGTTGTCCGTCTACTGTTTGATAAGCTTCAAAAATAACCGGATGCATATCAGCGTCTTCACAGAATTCAATAATAAGCTCTTCGTCTGCCCTTGGTGATAATGCTGCATAAACTTTTGCATTTTCACGATCCAGAATCATACTTCCGGTTCCTTCAAGAAAAATATTATCTTCTTCCGCGGAGGTATAATCGTTGATTTCATTAATTTTAAAACCTTCTTCTTCCAGCACGTCAAGTACATCGTCTCTGCGCTCCAGGCGTCGGTTTTCCGCAAACATGGGGTAAAGTACCACTTCTGCATTTTCGTGAAATGAAATCCAGTTGTTCGGGAAAATACTGTCGGGAGTGTCAGAATCCAGCGTATCTTCGACTACCACAACCTGTACACCTACCGAACGCAACCGCTCCACAAAACCGTCGAATTCCTGCTGTGCCTTTTCGTTTACGTTCTCTGGAGTTAACCCTTCCAGTCTTTTCTGATAGTAATTATTTACTGCGGTTTGCTCGTTCATCCGGAACTGTACTGGACGAATCATTAAAACCGTATTTGAAGCTTGTTGACTCATTTTATATTTTTTTATGTTAGATATCAAATTAGCATCTGAGATGTGTAATCATGTCTTTCAAAAAGTACGTGCTATTCTCTGATAAGCGGCAGTGTAGAACAACGTAATAACCCTTCCTGCTTGGAGATTTCGGCATACGGTATTTCTTCTACCGTAAACCCGTTATCTCTTAACCAGGTATTAAGTCTCGTAAAATTACGTTCTGAAACCACTACATCCGTATCGATTGAGAATACGTTTGAATTCATATAGTACATTTCATCGCGGGTTATATGAAAAAGATTCTCCTTTCCGAAAAGGTTTACAAGGTACATATAATCTGCTTCTTCCCTAAAACCTGATTTATAGATGATTCCTTTATTTTTTCCTACGGGCTGAAAGCAGCAATCCAGGTGCAGGGCATTGTCTCTTGGTTCTATTTTTGATTTCACAAGGTCGAATTCTTTTACTTTTTTATGTGGAAACAGGTCTTTGATATACTGAACCCCCTGCATGTTGGTGCGTGCCGTTATAAAATCCTTATAATCGCTTCCTTTATAAGTACCGATAAAGATATGATCGTTCCAAAGCATTACATCTCCCCCTTCTATATGTACCTCTTCCGGCGGCCTTACGACCTTATCCGGGTCCATACGGTCTATTACATATTGTATGGCATCGAGTTCTCTTTCTCTATCAGGCAGTATATTTGCCTTTATAAATACATCATCAATTACAAAACCAATATCGCGGCTGAAAATCTGATTGTAATTTTCAATAATCTGCGGGCGGTATACTTCCACACCATACTTCTGAAAAACTTCGTTAAAGGCATCCATTTCCTTAACCATATCGCTTTCTACCGGATAGGTTCCTGCTTTAATATGTTCAAGGGATTTAGGATCGTATGCTTCTTCAATTGTCGGAGTTGGGCCATTACTCAGTGCTGTACCAAGAATTACAGCCTTAAGCCTCGAAGTTTCATCGGTTACATGTAAATTCATAATTTATATCTGTTGATTTCAGCAAATATAAGAAAGTTCTGCCGGACTTACCGTTCCTAAAAAGTAAATAACGACAAAAGCCGGAACTGAAATTCCGGCTTCTGAAGAGTTTATAAATAAGTATGTTTAAAGACTATCTGTCTTTCATTTCTTTGAACGGACGTAAAGGTTCACCAACGTAAACCTGACGAGGTCTTCCAATTGGTTCTTTATTTTCACGCATTTCCTTCCACTGTGCAACCCATCCCGGTAAACGTCCGATAGCAAACATTACGGTAAACATTTCCGTAGGAATGCCTAATGCACGATAAATAATTCCTGAATAGAAATCAACATTAGGATAAAGGTTACGTGCAACGAAGTACTCATCTTTAAGCGCCATTTCTTCAAGGTCCTTGGCAATTTTAAGAATAGGATCGTTCACACCAAGTTCTTTTAATACTTCATCGGCAGCCTTCTTAATGATACGAGCGCGCGGGTCGAAATTTTTGTATACACGATGACCGAATCCCATTAAGCGGAACGGATCATTTTTATCTTTTGCTTTTGCAAGATATTTATCAGCATCTCCACCGTCTTTCTGTATTTCTTCAAGCATTTCAAGAACAGCCTGATTGGCTCCTCCGTGTAGTGGTCCCCATAAAGCAGAAACCCCTGCTGAAATAGAAGCGAACAAACCGGCATGTGATGAACCTACCATACGTACAGTAGAGGTTGAACAGTTTTGTTCGTGATCTGCATGCAGGATAAATAATTTATCGATTGCGTTCAATACTACCGGATTGATTTTATATGGTCCTGTAGGTAATTCAAACATCAAACGTAAAAAGTTATCAACGTATGGTTTGGTGTTGTCATAATAATTTAACGGATATCCTTTGGTTTTTCTGTAGGTCCATGTGGCAACAACAAGAAATTTACCCATTATTTTACAAACGGCATCATACATCTGTTGCTCGTTCTCCACGTTTACCACGCTTGGATTAAAAGCGGTAAGGGCGCATGTTAGCGAAGATAATACTCCCATCGGGTGAGCATGTTTCGGGAATCCGTCAATAATTCCCTTCATTTCTTCATTAACTAATGTATATTGACGAATATCGTTTTCAAACTTAGTTATCTGATCGGAAGTAGGCAACTCACCAAAAATAATAAGGTAAGCTACTTCCAGAAAATTTGATTTTTCGGCAAGGTCTTCGATCGCATAACCACGGTATCTTAAAATCCCCTCTTCTCCATCAAGGAACGTAATGGCACTTTTACATGATCCTGAATTCTTATATCCCGGGTCTAAAGTAATTGCACCAGTTAAGGCTCTTAACTTTTCGATATCGATAGCAACTTCGTTTTCAGTACCAACGACAATTGGCAATTCAACTTTTTTGTCATCTATCGCTATTGTTGCAGTTTTTGACATATATTTTGTAGTTTTTTTTACATTTGTTGATAGCGAATTTACTAAAAATGTTTTAGGTAAAAAAGGATATATCTATAAATTATTCATATAATTTATAGATATATCCTATTATTAATACAACGGATAAAGTGATTTAAGGTAAAAAAATCTCAATAATTTAAGAAACTATTTTCATATTCTCAAAGTTTATATTATTGTTTTGTCACATAGTGAATTATAGCTCCAAAAAACAGAAAAAAGACGCAATTGCGTCTTTTTCTTAACTTTATTTAAATCGGATTATCGTTTTACTTTAAATGCCTTGTTTTGCGGATAATAAGCAACGGTTCCCAATTCTTCTTCTATTCTAAGCAACTGGTTATATTTGCTCATACGGTCCGATCTTGAAGCAGAACCCGTTTTAATCTGTCCGCAGTTTAATGCCACGGCAAGATCCGCAATCGTATTATCTTCTGTTTCTCCGGAACGATGCGACATCACAGATGTATATCCTGCATTATGCGCCATATTTACAGCCGCAATCGTTTCTGTAAGTGTTCCGATCTGGTTTACCTTAATCAATATAGAATTTGCCGTATTTTCCTGTATACCTCTTTCAAGACGCGCTACATTGGTAACGAATAAATCATCACCTACAAGCTGTACTTTATTTCCAATTTTCTGAGTTAAAAGGTTCCATCCGGCCCAGTCATCTTCGTACATACCGTCTTCTATAGAAACAATCGGGTATTTTTCACAAAGTTCTGCAAGGTAACCCGCCTGTTCCTCGGAAGTACGGATCATGCCTTTATCTCCTTCAAATTTAGTATAGTCATATTTACCGTTCACATAAAATTCAGAAGCTGCACAGTCCAGCGCAATCATAATGTCTTTACCAAAAACATATCCGGCTTTCTCCACAGCGAGTTTTATTGAATCAAGCGCATCCTCTGTACCGCCAGCCAGATTCGGGGCAAATCCGCCTTCGTCTCCAACGGCCGTACTCAGATTACGGTCGTGCAGTACCTTTTTTAAATGATGGAAAATTTCAGTCCCCATCTGCATAGCCTCAGTAAAGTTCTTCGCCAGCACCGGCATAATCATAAATTCCTGAAACGCGATAGGTGCATCAGAGTGAGAACCTCCGTTGATGATGTTCATCATGGGAACAGGTAAGGTATTAGCCGAAACACCCCCTACATAACGGTAAAGCGGCATACCCAACTCGTTGGCCGCTGCTTTGGCAACTGCTAAAGAAACTCCCAGAATAGCGTTTGCCCCTAAATTCGATTTATTCGGAGTACCATCTAATTCAATCATGGTCTGGTCAATGGCATTTTGCTCAAAAACTCTGAATCCGACAATATTTTCTGCAATAACTTCATTAACGTTTTTCACTGCCGTTAAAACGCCCTTTCCCATAAAATGTTTGCCGCCGTCACGCAACTCAACTGCTTCATGTTCTCCTGTTGAAGCTCCTGACGGAACCGCTGCCCTACCTAAAACACCGTTTTCTGTAATAACATCTACTTCTACAGTAGGATTTCCGCGCGAGTCAAGGATCTGACGTGCATGAATTTTTACGATTGTACTCATAGTTCTAATTGTGTTGTTTATTTTTTGTTGTGCAAATGTAATTATTTGAAAGATAAAAAAAAAGAAGCTTTTTAAGCTTCTTTTTGTTCTTTCATATTAATATTTAAAACTACTTCTTTAATTTGTCATTATTCTTTCTAAATCCAAAATTATCAAAATACGGTAATGACAACAAAATACCATATAAAATAACTGCAGTTAAAATGAACCATATTTCATTTGACGGAAAAATAATACAGCAAATTATTGTTATAAGTATCACACTTATATAATATATTAAATTTCTAATCATCTATCTAGGATTTACTATTCTATATTTAACACATGCTACTCCTTACCTGTTAACCCTACCTATCGCATGCAAAACATTTAAAATTAGCCAGATAATAATAATCAAAAAAAACTATAAATCAAACATCTACACAATAATAACAATGACAATTAAGAAACAACTATAGTTTAATATTGTATAAAAAAAGAAGCAATTATGCTTCTTTTTGTTCTTTCATATACGACACGAACTGATCGAAAAGATATTTTGAATCGTTTGGTCCGGGACTTGATTCCGGGTGGTACTGTACAGAAAACACCTGCTTGTCCTTCAAACGGATTCCGGCTACAGTGTTATCATTTAGGTGATAATGCGTAATTTCGAGGTTCGGGTGATTTTCAACTTCTTCGCGAACTACGGCAAATCCGTGATTCTGAGAAGTGATTTCCCCTTTATTGGTTTCAACATTCATAATCGGATGGTTGATCCCACGGTGCCCGTTAAACATTTTATAAGTATGTACTCCCTGTGACAATGCGATGATCTGATGTCCCAGACAAATTCCGAACAAAGGCTTATCTGATGCAATAATGTCTTTGGCATTTTCAATTACTTCCGTTAAAGGTTCCGGATCTCCAGGTCCGTTTGAAAGAAAATATCCGTCGGGATTAAATTTCTCAAGTTCCGCAAAAGGTGTATTATACGGAAAAACCTTTACATAACAGTCGCGAGCCGCAAGACAGCGTAAAATATTCGTTTTGATACCGAAATCCAGTGCCGCTACCTTGTAAGTTGCCTTTTCATCACCATAGAAATAAGGTTCTTTCGTCGAAACCTTAGAAGCGAGTTCCAATCCGTTCATATTTGGAACTGCAGCAAGAATTTCCTTTAACTCTTCTATCGATTTACCATCGGTTGAAATAACGGCATTCATAGCACCGTTATCGCGGATGTAGCTTACCAGAGCGCGGGTATCAACATCGCAAACGGCTACAAGTCCTTTTGCTGTAAAATAATCAAGTAAAGATCCCTCAGCGTCGGGTCTAGAATAATGATAACTAAAATTTTTACAAACAAGTCCGGCAATCTTGATTCCGTCAGAATCCACTTCATCTGAGTGCACCCCGTAATTTCCGATATGAGCCGTAGTAGACAACATGATCTGTCCAAAATAGGAAGGGTCTGTAAAAATCTCCTGATACCCCGTAACACCCGTATTAAAACAGATTTCACCGGTTGTTGTACCCTTGATTCCTACCGATTTTCCGTAAAAAACGGTACCATCACTTAAAAGAACGATCGCTTTATCTTTAGAAGTATATTTCATTTTTGTTGATTGTTTCTGTGTGCAAAATTAATACAAATACTTTAAAAAAAAGTATAAAAAAAAGGACAAACTTTAAAAGCTTGTCCTTTTAATATTATAGAATAATGTATAAGATACTTATTATTCATTTGTTTCATTAGCTTCAGTAGAAGTTTCAGTTGCAGGAGTAGCGTCAGCTTTTGACTCAGCTTTCTTTTTACTTCTTCTTGTAGTCGCTTTTTTAACTTCTTTCTTACCGGCATTGTACAGCTCGTTGAAGTCAACCAATTCGATCATCGCCATTTCAGCGTTATCTCCCAAACGGTTTCCTAATTTAATAATACGAGTGTATCCTCCCGGACGGTCACCTACTTTAGGAGCAACTTCTCTGAACAATTCTGTTACAGCATATTTATCCTTTAAGTAAGAGAAAACGATACGACGATTGTGTGTATCATCTGTTTTTGATTTTGTTACTAACGGCTCGAAGTATACTTTCAATGCCTTAGCTTTAGCAACAGTAGTATTTATGCGCTTGTGCTCGATTAAAGAGCAAGCCATATTCGCCAACATAGCTTTTCTATGGCTGGCTTGTCTGCTTAAGTGATTTACTTTTTTTCCGTGTCTCATTGCTATCCCGAATTTAGACTAAAATTTTAGCCTAGATTATTCTTTATCTAATTTATACTTTGATAGATCCATTCCGAAAGTCAAACCTTTAACCTGAACTAGTTCTTCAAGTTCCGTTAATGATTTCTTACCGAAATTTCTAAATTTCATTAAATCGTTTTTGTTATAAGAAACCAAATCGCCTAATGTGTCAACTTCAGCCGCTTTTAAACAATTTAATGCTCTTACTGAAAGATCTAAATCTACCAATTTTGTTTTTAGAAGCTGTCTCATATGTAAAGATTCCTCATCATATGATTCAGTTTGAGCAATTTCATCGGCCTCAAGAGTGATTCTTTCATCAGAGAATAACATAAAATGATGAATCAACGTCTTCGCTGCTTCAGTCAGGGCATCTTTAGGATGAATAGAACCATCGGTAACGATATCAAAAACCAATTTTTCATAATCGGTTTTCTGTTCAACACGATAGTTTTCTATAGCGTATTTAACATTTTTTACAGGCGTGTAAATGGAGTCTGTATAAATGGTTCCAAAAGGTGCGTTTGGTTTTCTATTCTCTTCAGCTGGTACGTAACCTCTACCTTTCTCAATAGTAATTTCCATATTAACAGTGATATTGCTATCCATGTTGCAAATTACCAACTCAGGATTTAAAACTTGAAAACCTGAAATGAATTTTTGGAAATCACCAGCTGTCAATTGATCTTTTCCTGTGAAAGAAATGCTTACCGATTCATTATCCACATCCTCAATCTGACGTTTAAAACGTACTTGCTTAAGGCTTAAGATAATTTCAGTAACATCCTCAACAACACCAGAAATAGTAGAAAACTCATGTTCAACACCTTCGATACGAACAGAAGTTATTGCATATCCTTCAAGTGATGACAGAAGTACTCTTCTTAGTGCGTTACCAATCGTTAATCCATAACCTGGCTCTAAAGGACGAAATTCGAATTTCCCTTTAAAATCAGTTGAATCAATCATGATAACCTTGTCGGGCTTTTGAAAATTAAATATTGCCATGTGTATTTCGACTGAATGTCAATTATTATTTGTTGTACAACTCTACGATTAACTGTTCT
>JBEBOB010000039.1:0-12555 GCA_040396655.1 Flavobacterium sp.
AGGACCCCAACATTAAAAGTGTTGTGCTCTACCAACTGAGCTATCGAGTCATTGTTGCTTTAACAGGGTGCAAATATAAAATTCTTTTTTATAAAGCCATACTTTTCTAACCATTTTTTTCAAAAAAAATAGATACCTTTCCCCCGTTAATCTCTTAAAGTATGCCACGAATTATTTTAGCCGGTTATATGGGAGCAGGAAAAACTTCAGTAGGACTAAACCTATCTGACCGTATATCTGTTCCGTTCTACGATCTCGACCACCTCATTTCCAACGAGGTAAACCTTCCCATTGCGGATATTTTTAAAACCAAAGGTGAAATCTGGTTCCGAAAAAAAGAGCATGAAATACTTCACCATTTTATCCGTAACACCGAACATTTCATTTTAAGTCTGGGAGGAGGAACACCATGCTACGCCAACAACCACCTGGTGCTGCAGCAAGAAGACATCACCTCATTTTACCTGAAGTCCGGCGTATCTACCCTAGTTAAAAGACTCACTGCCGAAACACATAAAAGACCTTTACTTCAGAATATAGACGACCTGCACTCCTTTGTTGGCCAGCATTTATTTGAAAGGGTTTATTTTTACAATTTCTGCAAACACACTATAAATTGCGATAATCTGGAAATTAACGAGATAAGTTCGGAAATAATAAAAATCTTAACGTAATTCTTTATTAGATACTCCCCTTTTCAAATTAATATTTTTAATTTTAAATAATTTAAAACCATGTGTATGAAAAACATAGTACTTTTACTATTCCTTATATTTACATCAGTTTCAGGTATGGCCCAGCCTGTCAACAGGGACCATGTCATCAACCTGTGTTCCAATCAGACCATACAGGCCACCACTCCCACAACAAACCAGTACAATAACCTCATGACCGCTTGCAGTCCGCTTGCATTAACAACAGAGATCACCTTTTATTATGTTGAAATCCAATCGGGCAGTACCTTTACATTCGAAGTTACACCGAATGCCCAGGTTGATTTTGACTTTGCCTCATGGAAAAATCCCGATTTTTCAAATCTGGGCCCCAGCGATAGAGGTTCTCAGAATACAATCAACGGAATTAATACCATGACCGTTGGTCTTTCTTTAAATGAACCTGTGGAACTTTGTGAAGGTGTAGGGGCAGCACCTCCCTTTACCGGTGTTATTCCGGGGATGGTACGGTATTACGACGTTGCTCCGGGAGATGGAATACTCATTGCAATTGACCATTACCTGAGTTCAAACGTAAGTTATACCCTCACATTTGGAGGAGACGCCGTTCTTGACTGTGCAATTCTTAAGAATACATTTGAAGTATGTGATAATGACAACGACGGAAAAGAAACTTTTGACCTTAACGATATAAAAAAACAGATCAATTCGGGAAGCGCTGTCTTTACAGTTGATTTTTTTGAGGACGAAGACGATGCCAAAAATACCAATTCCACGAATGTGTTACCGGCCTCCTATACAGTATCAGCAGCCGAAAGCCCAAAAGCGATATATGCGCGATTCATTAGAGCTAACGGTTTCCTGGAAAAGGTTCTGCAAATAACGCTAATCGTAAATAACGCACCAAAAATTCCGGAACAGGATTTAGAAATTGTAATGTGCGATCAGGACGGTGTTAAAGGCGAATATTTTGATCTCACCCAAATTGAAGGGGAAATTAACGCGTTAAATACAGTAAAACCAGCGTACAAATATTATCTCAGCCAAGGTGATGCAGCCAATAATACAGAAACATATATAAAAGATCCCCAAAACCATTTTTCTTCATCAAGAACCATTTACGTACAGATTACCCTTAACGACAAATGTCCCAAAATAATTCCTTTGATATTAAATGCCTCTGAGATGAAATTTGGAGTAAAAAGCATTGATTATTCTGAATTCTGTGCTGAAGAAGCAACCGAAGGTCTTATATATGATCTTGAAAAAAGTCAATTTTTGTTTACCGATGGAGCGAATTCTGAAAATTATATTTTTTCTTTCCACCATTCGAAAGAGGCTGCTGAAAGCAATACAGATCCTATATTGCAACCCAACGCCTACCTTGTGCCCTATGATGAAACCGAAACCTTATATGTAAGAATTCAAAACGAAAAGGGTTGTTTTATAGTCTCCGAAATCAATCTTGACTCTAAAAAGCGTATCAGGAAAGAGGATGTGTACAATACAGATTGCGAACCTTATATTTTAGAACCTTTACCTTCCGGCTACGGTTATTATACGCAACCAGACGGAAAAGGCACAAAATTATCTCCGTTTGAAAAAGATGCGGTTATATATGGAAAACGAACCATATATATATACGGTAATCACGGTATAAATGAAGGTACCGTGGAATCTAATGATTGTGTATACAACAGTGAGTTTACAGTTTACAACAACGACTGCCTGATTCCCCGGGGTATTTCTCCAAATGGAGACGGTAATAACGATTATCTGGACCTTACCCCGTTTATGGTTACAAGGTTACAGGTTTTTAACCGTTTCGGAAAACTGGTTTACAGTCATGACAACGGCTATACCACAGAATGGAACGGGCAATCAAATAATGGAGGAGTCCTTCCTTCGGGAACTTATTTCATTTCATTTGAATCTGTAAACGGACCTAAAACGGGATGGGTGGAAATCATCCGCGAAACAAAATAAGTTAATAAAAAAGCCTTCATAAAAATGAAGGCTTTTTTATTAACTTAAATAAGCAAATTCTTCCGTATCATTAAAAACTACCTGAATGTGCTCCATACTCGAAGTTGAAAGAGAAATTCCTTTGAAATCTGCCTTAACAGGATACTTCTTGTGATTGCGGTCTATAAGCACTGCCGTCTTGAATTTCTTTAGCGGAACATCGAGAAAATATTTAACCCCATATATCAATGTGGCTCCTGAGTTCATTACATCGTCGACCAATATCACAGATTTCCCTTCGTAATCCTCCTTATTTAGATCGGTTTTTACTTCCTGCAACGGATTTTGTTTATTGATTTCGACCTTTCCAAGAATCACCTTAATTCCCGATACTTTCGTTACTTCTTCTGCTATTTTACGGGCAAAGACATATCCGCTGTTAGCTATACCCGCAATTACAACTTCGGATTCATCAACAAATGTTTCGTATATCTGATATGCAATTCTTTTCGTTATCTGCGCAATCTGCTGTTGTGTCAAAATAATGTTCTGTGCCATCTTTTATTTTTTTAAAATGATAAACAATTCACGGTTTTTCCGTGGTTCGATCGAGTTATAACAGGGGTCAAGTGTTTGGATGGAAAAATGTTCAGCAAATAATTTTCTGTATTCGTCACTACTACCTCCAAAAGGCGGTCCCTGTTCTGTTAACGGAAAGGAAAACAGGACACCTGCGAGTATGCCCCCCTCTTTTAACAAAGCATGCATTTTAGCTGCATACAAAGGTCTTAATTCGGGCTCAAGTGCACAAAAAAAAGTTTGCTCTATTATGAGATCATATTTTTCCTCGTGTTCAAAAAAATCACCTACATACATCTGTTCTTTTGGAAAATGTGGATTATTATCCAAAAAATGAACTACGGGCCTCTCTGAAATATCCAAGCCTGCAACATTCTTAAATCCGCTGTTATAGATATATTCCAATTCATGTCCCGTACCCACACCGGGCACCAGTATCTTCAATTCTTTATCTGTAAGCTGGTCTACAAAATCCTTAATAGGTGTTGTGATCGTTCCGGCGTCCCACGGAGTATCCTGATGCTCGTAACGTTTACTCCAGTATGCTTCATTTAATTTCATCATGTTCTTCTAAAAATTCATCATCATCCAGATAATCTTCAATATCCCTGCGGTCCTTTTTTGTTGGTCTTCCCTCTCCTTTTGCACGGTAATGCTCCTTGGAAAGCTTTAAAAGGTTAAGGTGTTCGAATGCTTCTTCCGGCGTATCGTCTTTCCTGTACATATCCACAAGTTTAGCACCTAAACGGTTTGCAGGAATATCCAATACGGTATATTGGTAGTTAATCTGATCTTTCCTCACGATGAGTTTATCGCCGGGAAAAACATCCCGGGATGCCTTAGCTTGCTGGTTATTGACCGAAACGTGCCCCTTTTTTATGGCCTCGGTTGCCAAACTCCTCGTTTTAAAAACCCTTATACACCACAAATACTTGTCTATGCGCATGCTTATTTATAATTTTGGGTTAATTTTTAAACAAAAATAAAGGAAAATTGTATCTTGCACCATTAATTTACGTTAAATGAAAAGATTTTTTACATCCGTAGTTTTCATAAGTTGCTCGTTACTTCTCTGGAACTGCAAGGATAATGATGACAATAAAGAAGTTAAGGAAAGAGACAGACAGGAAGTATATAACAAGGATATCAGTGATATTGAAACCTTTTTAAAATCAAACAGCGTTGCTGTTTTGGAAAGTGGAGTAAAGTTTGATTCTGTTGCTTTCGAATCTTCAAATTCGATCTGGAAGCAAAGTGACTATCCCCTGCAGTCGATGATGGTAAAAAATCTTCCATATGTCACCAATACGAAGACCGGTAAGATCGTCGAAGTAACAGATAATGTTGAATATAAAATATATTATATTGTTATAAATGAAGGAGGCGGTGCGATACCTTATGCCCATGATAATGTTTTCACAGAATATACTGGTTATAAATTAGACCGTTCGGTTTTTGATTCGTACCCTTTCGGATTCTGGAACGGTTATCCTGCAAATAACGCTGCACCGGAAACCATTCCGGGATACCGCCGTATTCTTGAACATATGAAAACAGCCAGTGGCGTAATTGAAAATGAAGATGGTACCTATACATACGATAATCCGGGAAGAGTTCTGGTATTTCTACCTTCTGGACTGGGGTATTTCAGTTCTTCAAAAGGGACTATTTCAGCTTACACTCCTCTTATTTTCGATATTAAATCCATCATTTCCAAAGAAGTGGACCATGACAACGACGGCATCCTTTCAAAATATGAAGATGTGAACGGGAACGGAAATTTATGGGATGACGATACCGATGGAGACGGGAAACCTAATTTTCTTGACGTTGATGATGACGGAGACGGCTATACTACGCGTGAAGAAATCACCTATACCGTACAGGAAAACGGAGAAACCGTAAAAAAAATATACGAATTCGATAAGATTCCAAACTGCCAGGGCGGATCAGTTAAGAAACATCTAGACAAATCTTGTCATTAATTAAAAACCTGTTTTACAACAGGTTTTTTTATCTTTTTTAAATAAAATGAGCACTACAAATATCGAGCAACTGATAAAGGAAGATCTTGAAACGTTCCTTCATTATAAAAGTCTGCAACATGAAATTTCCGTTAACGATGCAGTGGAAATTGCCGCATATGTCGGAGCTAACTTTTTAAGAGTTATATTTGCCAAAAATAAAGATGTGACACCCGAAGAATTGAACGGGGTATTCGGCATCATCAGCAATGTTTACCGGGATTTGTTTGATGGCCAGTTAACAAAGGAAGACTATAAAAGGATTAGTCTTTTAGCCTTTGAACTATTAAAGGATACCGAATTTGATTCCAAAAGCAGGTTATTTTTTTCAAATATTATCCACAAAGCCCCTTAACGAATTAATGACAAACTTTGATTTTAATGAAGATTACATTTTAGAAAATGAATTTGTAAAATTAGAACCTTTATCTGCCAAACATTACGAAGAACTTCTGGAATATACATTAAACGAACCTGAAATATGGGAGTATTCCATGGTAAAATGCGACACCCCGGAAAACCTTAATAAGTATATTGGTATTGCTATTCAGAAACGCATCGACCAAAAGGAATATACCTTTGCGGTTTACGACAAAAAAAAGAACAAATTTGTAGGAGCTACGCGATACTGTGATATTTTCCTTGATTCGAACCGTTTGCAGATGGGTTATACCTGGTACGGTAAAAAACACCAGGGCTCAGGTGTAAACAAGCACTGCAAATGGTTACTTCTCGAATTTGCTTTTGAAAAAATGCATATGGTGCGGGTAGAGTTCAGGGCTTATACCGAAAACCTGCGCAGTATCAACGCCCTTTTAAGCATTGGCTGTACGATCGACGGGGTTTTAAGAAGTAATGCTATATGCCCTAAAACGGGTGTTAGAAGAGATACTATGGTGCTAAGTATTTTAAACAACGAATGGACCGAAAATGTAAAGCAAATGCTCTGGAATAAAATCCAGAATCCAATCATATAAAAAAAGACGGAATAATTTCCGTCTTTTTTATATGCTGAATTTCAAAATCTTATCATTCTTAACCAGGTAATCCTGGAGTTCGCTCATTTTTTGTATCCGGACTTTACATTCATAATAAAGCCTGATCTCTTTTCCGTTATCTTCTATTCTTTTTAATTCTGATTTTTTACAAAATTGCTGTAAGATTTCTTCAATTCGCGATTTTTCTCCAAATTCTAAATGTTCCAGCACAATTTCCACATTTCTCAGAAGGATATTTGAGAGGAACTTTTTATTGATAAATCCTCCAAAGTGAATAATAAACAGACTACACAGAAGAAATGTCAGCGCAAGAAAAAACTGACCGAAACCAATACTCATACCAATAGCAGCTGCAAGCCATATGATACTTGCCGTGGTTAATCCGTTAATTGAAAAAGCATCTTTAAATATAACGCCTGCACCTAAAAAACCAATCCCACTTACCACATAAGAGGCTATTCTCGTTGCGTCTTCTGTCTTTCCCATCCCCATCTTATAGGAAAGTATGGTAAACAAGGTACACCCAAGGCATATTAAAGTTATTGTCCGCAACCCGGCGGCCTTATCTTTTAACTCGCGTTCAAACCCGAGAATGAGTCCTGCTGCCAAAGAACACAATGCCTTAATCAGATCGAGAGACTCCCATTGATCGTAAAAAATATCCAAGTCCATTTTCTGTAAAATAAAGAAGGTTGACCAAAACGGTCAACCTATATATAAATATACTAAAATAGTTTATTATTTAACCATGAGTTTATGCGAATATTCACCTGCAGGCGATTTGAATTTCAATATATACATACCTGTTGCCAGGTTGGCTACATTCAATGACGTTTTACCTTCAACCGCTTTCGGAGCCATAATCTGCTTCCCGGACAAATCAAACATTTCCACCGTTACCCTACCTTCAAGTTCCGAATTGATAAATACTTCATCACCTGTTACCGGATTAGGGTAAATACTTAATTTGGACTGCATCTCTACATTTTTAACGGCTGCAGGAGCATTTCCGATACCTACTGCATACCAAGCATTGACTACCTGGTTCCATTCTTCCGAGTTTATCCCGTATAATGTAGCAGCGGCCTGTTTTGTTGCATTATAAGCATCCAAATAAGTAGCCGTAGGAGTCAGGCCTGTTAACAAGGCCTTGTAGGCTATTTTTTCTGCTTTCTGTATACCGATTCCTTCAACCCAAAATTGATTGTTAATATCATTGGTTCCGCTTCCACCTTCACTTAACAGATAAAACCAGTAATTCCCTACACCACTGTTGGTATGGACACCGCCCCAGTCATTATTCTGATTTCCTGACTGACCAGCTCCCAAAGTTGCTTTCCAATAGGTACCTTTATAAGTATCGGGTTGTTCACCTAGAGCAGAAGGAGCTGAATTAGGATCTGCCATATTCCGCATATAGTTCGGACTTATTAGGGAAGTATTGATCAGACCTTCCCCTATTGTCCAGTTTGGCGATAAGTTTACGTAAAATTCAATTGCCGTTCCAAACATATCGGCAAACGATTCATTTAACGCACCTGACTCATTAAGATAATTCAAACCTCCCGAACCATTTCTGCTGATTACAAGATGTGAAAATTCATGTCCGGCAACATCCAGTGCCACCACAGGTTTCAATATCTGGCCTTTTCCATAAACCATCCCCACAATGCCCTGCCCGTCAATTGCTCCGGCGTTGTCTGTAGGAGATATAAAAGAAGGTGGATTATAATAATTTCGTATAATAGATCCGTTTCCATCATAACTGTTTCTGTTATGAACCGTTTTATAGTAATCGTACGTTTTGCTCATTCCCCAGTGCACTTCTACTGCAGGCTGTGTTGTTGAACCTGTAAAATTTGCGCTGGTATTGGTGTACTCAGTAGCTCCCGTGAACTCTCCCGTAGAAGAATTCACTCCGTTTATCCCGCTTCCGTTTCTGGTATGGATGTTTCTTAAGTTATCCATAAGACGGTAAGAACCATTATAAGAATCGACCGTTATAGATTGATTTCCTCTGTATAAGGTTGTACTTGTCGAAGGGGTATCGGCATGATATACCTTTCTTAAAGACATAAGGACATTACCGTTAAGCGCATCCACATATATTTCATTATTTTTTAAAGGAAGAACAGAGCTCAACGCAATTTTTTTAACTAGTTTAACCTCTGTATTATTTTCTGTTTCACTTTTGATTAAAGCAATTGAAACAGCTCCTTCCGTAACATTTTCCTTAGTTCCGAATTCGTTGTAGGCAGCTTCCTTTACCTGCTCATCCGAAATAGTCGTCGCTGTATTCAGTTTTGTAATATTTACAAACTGACCATTCACATACTGAATCTTATTATTTTTTACCTGAATAAAAACAACATCACCTTCTACTTTTATATTATTATACAGATGTTGGTAATTGTAATATACATTGCCGGATTCATCGGTATACTCCCGTTCCAGTTCGAAACTGTTGTTTTGATCTGCACCGAAGTAACTGTTGAGTTCAGAAACAAATCCATCGAGTGAAACATTTAGACTTGTAAAATCAACCGTAAAAGTCCCCAGATGGTTCTGATATTGCGGCTTTGGCAGTTCTCTTGCCATACGGTAATCCTTGTTTAACAGACTGTTTGCCCGTATTTCCCCGTTAAAGTTCATAAACACAACTGTCCCAAGAAGAAGCCCTCCTATCGTTTTCCGAATCCGGTAATTACTATTTTTCATATTTGTTGTTTATTATAATGTCCTGTTAGACATTTGATTTTATAAAATGTTACACTTTATAATGTTAATTTTTAATTCAGTCTTATTTAATTAACATCAGAACAGTAATTTAATATTCTGATACGAATTTTTCAACAACTCTGGAATCTCATTTTTGTTTACCCAGACAACTTTTTCTATTCCTTCTTCGGCCTGCCCGCTTAAGGCTCCTTTATAGGACGTCGTCATTGAGAACCAATACGTTATTTTAAGCTTGTATTCTCCATTTCGTTTAAATATATGAAATGTTTTTTGAAGCCTCTTGTTGATTTTCAGATTTTTACACCCGGTTTCTTCTTCAACTTCGCGGATTGCTGTTTCTTCTATTGTTTCATCCTTCTCTATTCCTCCTTTCGGTAAATCCCACCTGCCGTTACGGAAAATAAAAAGTACCTGTCCTTCAGAATTTTCAACAAGCCCCCCCCCGGCCTTATTAACCGTTATTTTTTCCTTGAATCTTTTTAAGATGGAATCTTCATCCGGATGATACAGATGGGCATTGGATACCTGCCCTACAAAGTATTGCGCAATTAGTTTTTGCAGATCAACTGTATCAAGTAAAAAATATTGAAAATCGGTTTCTTTTTGTAACACACTTGTCAAAAAAAGTGGTTTATCATTAATAAAAACTTTATACATTTGTAATATGATTTTTAATGACAATACAGCACAGAAAACGGCAGAATTGCTTTTACAAATAAACGCAATTAAATTAAATCCTAAAAATCCTTTTACTTGGGCTTCAGGATGGAAATCGCCAATTTATTGCGACAACCGCATAACACTTTCATTTCCAGACATCCGGAAATTCTTAAAAGAGGAGTTCGCTTCAAACATTGTAACAAAATTCGGTAAACCCGACTATATTGCGGGTGTAGCTACAGGAGCAATCGGTATTGGTTTATTGGTAGCAGAAGCTCTGGAACTTCCTTTTATATATGTTCGTCCTGAGCCGAAAAAGCACGGACGTCAGAATCAGATTGAAGGGCAGTTTGAAGAAGGCAAAAGCGTTGTTGTTGTGGAAGACCTTATCAGCACTGGAAAAAGCAGTTTACAGGCAGTAGAAGCATTAAAAGCTTCAAATGCCCAGATCCTGGGAATGGCCGCTATATTTACCTACGGATTTGATATAGCTGCAGAAAATTTTAGAAATGCGGGTATTGAGTTATTCACTTTAAGTAATTATCCAACCTTGTTAAAGTCGGCCGTTGAAAAAAAATATATTTCGGAAGAAGAGGTAGCAACCCTATCTGACTGGAGTAAAAACCCTTCCGAATGGGGAGTTTAATATAATGACATTTTAATATGAATTTAGAAAGTCCAAAAGTTACGATAGCGCAATCATCAGCCTATTTATTCAATGCTTTAAATGATGTAAGAAACTTTGAAAAGCTGATGCCTGAAAACATTGCAAAATTCGAAATCATTGACGATAACTGTTTCGAATTTGCATTGAAGGGAATGCCGGAAATTAAACTTGTAAAGAAAAGTGCAACGCCCTATTCAGAAGTCGTTTTAGGAGCTGCCAGCAGTAAATTGCCTTTTACGCTTATTGCAAGATTAGAAGAGAAGTCACAGAATGAAACAGCAGTGCAACTCTTCTTCGAAGGTGAATTTAACCCCATGATGGCCATGATGATAAAAGGTCCTATCGGAAAATTCATTGAAACACTGGCGCACAATATGACAAAACTGTAAAACCGTAAAGATCTGATATTTTTCAGGTCTTTTTTTATATTAGCCAAATAATAATCGTATTTTTGTATCACTTAATTTTACACTAAATAATATTTAATATGAGTTCATTTGACGTAGTTGTAATAGGTTCCGGACCTGGTGGTTATGTTGCTGCAATCCGTTGTGCGCAATTGGGAATGAAAACTGCAATCATTGAAAAATATCCTACGTTAGGAGGTACCTGTTTGAATGTAGGATGTATTCCTTCAAAGGCCTTACTTGCTTCATCGCATCATGTTGATGAAATAAAACATTTTGCAGATCATGGAATTGAATTACCAGGGGATGTAAAAATTGATTTGGAAAAGATGATTGCACGCAAGCAGGCTGTTGTTGACCAGACATGCAGCGGGGTAAAATTCCTGATGGATAAAAACAACATTTCCGTTTTTGAAGGTGTTGGATCGTTTGAAAATGCAACTACTATAAATGTAACAAAAAAAGATGGTACTGTTGAACAAATCACTGCCAAAAACAGCATTATTGCGACAGGATCGAAGCCATCTTCACTCCCTTTTATTACCATTGACAAAGAACGTATCATTACATCTACCGAAGCTTTAAAACTTAAAGAAGTACCAAAACATCTTATCATCATTGGTGGTGGTGTAATTGGCTTAGAATTAGGTCAGGTTTATTTACGTTTAGGTGCTCAGGTTTCTGTAGTAGAGTATGCAGACCGTGTATTACCTACAATGGACAGCGCTGTTTCTAAAGAACTGACCAAAGTTCTTAAAAAAGCCGGAATGAAGTTCTATACATCGCATAAAGTTCAAAAAGTAGAACGTCAGGGAGAAACTGTTTTGGTAGAAGCCCTTAATGCAAAAGGTGAAGTTGTTGCTTTAGAAGGTGATTATTCATTAGTATGTGTAGGGCGCCGTCCTTATACCGACGGACTGAATGCAGAAAAAGCAGGTGTAAAAATATCCGAAAGAGGCCAGGTTGAAGTAAACGACCATTTACAGACAAGCGCTGCAAATATTTATGCTATTGGTGATGTAGTTCGTGGTGCAATGCTTGCTCACAAAGCTGAAGAAGAAGGTGTTCTGGTTGCTGAACAATTAGCCGGACAGAAACCTCATATCGATTACAACCTAATTCCGGGAGTTGTTTATACATGGCCGGAAGTTGCTGCTGTAGGAAAAACAGAAGAGCAATTAAAAGCAGAAAACAGAGCATACAAAGTAGGTCAGTTCCCTTTCAAAGCATTAGGACGTGCACGTGCATCAGCCGATTTAGATGGTTTTGTTAAAATCCTTGCCGACAAAACGACCGACGAAATTTTAGGCTTCCATATTGTAGGAGCCCGTGCTGCAGATTTAATAGCTGAAGCTGTTGTAGCAATGGAATACAGAGCATCTGCAGAAGATATTTCGCGCATGTCTCATGCGCACCCTACGTTTGCGGAAGCTATCAAAGAAGCTGCTTTGTCAGCTACTGATAACAGAGCATTACATGTATAATACACAAATTATATAATAATAAAAAAGCCCGCTTTATTGCGGGCTTTTTTATTATTCATTAGAGCTTTATAATACTCTTAATCTCTTATTATAGTTCCTTTTTTCATCCATTATAAGCCAGATTTCTATATAACGAAGATAAGCAGAGGTATAGGTATTCAACCATTTAAAGCAGCTCCCTGATTAAAATTCTTATACATCTTTACATCTGCTGTGTTTTCATTACGACTACTTGTTCTTATTATATAAAGACTTTCTCATTCTCCTTAAGTTTACGCTTATAATTTCCAGGATAACAACTCTAACAAAAGCTGGTAAATCATCCAGACTTTATTCCATAAAAAAAGCCTGACTCGTA
>JBEBOB010000040.1:0-10501 GCA_040396655.1 Flavobacterium sp.
TCGGCAGGATCTCCGATGAGCTTATCATTCGTTACAGCTCCGTCTGCTATCTTATCATTTGTTACGGCTCCCGAGCCTATCTTGTCGGCGGTGATTCCGCCTGAGGCCACCTTGATATTGCTGTCGACCAGCGTTGCCCCGGTACCATCAACCACTTCAATAGAACCGTCTCCGGCTGTTAGGTTTTTGCCGTCTACATTACCAGAAGAAACGTTCTCGTAAATAACGGTTCCATCCGGTTGAACAACCGGGACCTTACCTGCGTCGGCAGGATCTCCGATGAGCTTATCATTCGTTACAGCTCCGTCCGCTATCTTATCAGTTGTAACAGCTCCTGAGCCTATCTTATTTGTTGATACAGCCCCGTCCGCTATCTTATCGGTTGTTACGGCTCCAGAGCCTATCTTGTCGGCGGTGATTCCACCTGAGGCCACCTTGATGTTGCTGTCGACCAGCGTTGCCCCGGTACCATCTATCACTTCAATAGAACCGTCTCCGGCTGTTAGGTTTTTGCCTGTTATGGTTACGTTGCCTATTTTTTGAACCAGTTCATCAAGGGCGTCCTGTACATTTGTAGAATTTAAACCCGATGCTGAATTGTCATAGGATATATGATCGGCATTTGCATTGATCTGAGCCAATTCATTGCCATTATGATCGGCAAATTTGTAAATACCATCCTCAAAATTTACCGATACCATAAACGGATCAATAATGACCGTTTGCTGTTTTTCATTTGTATAAGTATACGTCCCATCTGAATTTAGTACCAGAGTAGTTACAGTTTCATTAGATTTAACCAGCCCATTAATATCAATAACGTGGTCTGTACCGTTGGAATCTATGTATGTAAATGTGTTTCCGTCGTAATAGACATTTCCGCTTACATTTTTAGCAATTTCCTCTATTAGTTCTTTTACATCTTGATCTGCTGCAATTTCAGAAAACTGATTGATTACATCCGAAGGAATATCAATGAGGGTTTCGGTTCCATTTTCGGAAACATATTTGTAAGTACCGTCGTTATTATTCGTTAATATTGTGATGATATTCAATTCAGCAATATCTATCGATATAATATTGTCATCTGAATCTGTAAGGATCAACAGATTATTTTCAACATGGAAGGACTGATTTTTTGTATTTGTATATGGAGTTGAAATATCTTTTTCATTTAGAATCCTCCACCATTTATTTTCAAACCAATAATAATAAGCTTGTTCCATTTCTCCTACAGTACTCGTATTGAACACCAGTAAACTGTTTACATTTCCATTTTGAATAGTTTTATCATCAGTTGGTGATAAAAGGCTGACTCTTGGAATCAATATCCCCTTATTTGCAGAAGATACATCAAGTTGAGATGATTTGTCTGGATCGAGCGTTCCGATTCCAACCTGACTGTAGGTTCCCCACGCGCCAATAAAAAAAGCTGCCGTAAGTAATTTTCTTTTCATTATTACTCCATTAAATTGGTTTACATAACAAATGTAATATCAATGAAAAGCTAATTTGTTGCTCATTTTATACATAAAGTTACTCATATCCTAACTGTTCTTTTAATTTTTTTCAAAATGGTTAATATTTGAGAGAATTATCAAGAATCCGGACTGAAGATGACAAAAAAAGAAAAGAACAACACGCTTAACTTATTGAAAGACTGTAAAAACAACAGAAAAGAAATCGTTTATAATGAATCGACTGGAAATCCCAAATTGTATACCGACCTTAATACTCTTCCGTTCTTTACCCTCATTCTTATCGAGACTCATAAAGCGGGATATCATCTGATCAATGATGAAAAACACAAGGTGGAAGGAATGCAGCTTCACTACCTTTTTCCTCATCAGTTTCATCATTGGGAAGTTGACCCTGAGACAAAAATTCATCAATTGATGATCAGCAAAACGTATTTCGATCTTATCAAACTTGCCTTGCGTTTCAACCAATCATTTTATGAAAACCATCCTGTAATCAATCTTACACCAAACCACTTTGAATATCTTTTATATGAATTTAAAGAGATTGGAAAAGAGCTCAACTCCGACCTTATCTTATTTGAAATGATTTGCTCAAGAATCCGCATTATTTTGCAGAAAGCCAGCAAAATTATCGAACGCGAGCTTCCCGATGCTTCTATTGACGTTTATTTTTCTTCTTCTGTTATTTATGAATTTTTAAACCTAATAGATGTTCATTATCAGGAACAAAAGGAACTTTCATTTTATGCCAGAAAACTAAATGTCACAACCAATTACCTTGGCATACTGTGCAAGAAACATCTTAATCAGTCAGGAAACAAAGTGATTAAAACAAGATTGATACTGGAAGCTAAGCGAAGGCTTGTGGTTCCTAATTTATCAATTAAAGAAATTGCATTTGATTTAGGGTTCAAGGAGCAAGCTCATTTCACTAATTTTTTTAAATCTGCTACAGGCAAGACTCCGAGTAAATTCAGAATGATTATTCGTAATCAATAATCACGATTTTTGCAAATCAAATCATTATTTATGCAAGTGATAAAAAAAATACGTAAAAAAAATAATTGCAATTTTGTATTAACAAATAATTGGTAACGGGTTATAACGGCTTAAGCTGTTTGTGTTTTTAAAACCAAAAAAAGCCATAGTTTTAATTACTATAAAACTAAAAAAACATGTAACATAAACAGCTAAAAGTTTTCATAACCAGTATTTATTTTTTAAGTTATTTATAACGGAGCGTTCTCGTCCTTCGCTCCGTTTTCTTAAGATTTGAATTCAATTATTTACAGCGGTATAATTGCTACAATATAATTAATTAAAATTGTCTTTGTTGTTGTATAAAAAAAGCGGAGTACTTACCCCGCTTTTTTTTATTTATTAAAATAAGAAAGCCGGAAAGAATCCGGCACTCTTTTATTTTCGTTCATAAAGAAGTTCAATCCATCCGCTTTTATACGCGTGGTCCATTACATATACTGTATAAAAATACGTTCCTGACGGAAGTACATCTCCATTATTCGATTGCCCGTGCCACTCGTTCGTATACACATTTTTGCTGTATACTTCTTTTCCATACCTGTTGTATATAACAATTCTGCTTACAAAAAATCCTTCCAGATCCAGATAATCATTATCTCCATCTCCATTAGGAGAAATTCCTCTGGGAACATCAAATTCCGGAATATCTGTATCGGAACACCTCGTACATACCGGCTTCGGATCTTCGATATAATCTGAATGGATCTCTACGGTATTGGTAAATACCCTGGTATGGTCATCCGGTACCTTTAACGACACCTGATACACGACTTCTTCATTAGGTTCCAGAACATTTATAATATCGTTCAGATCTCCTGTTCCGTTTTTCCCGTTCCCGTTCCATGTCATTTCTGTCGTATTATGTGGCATTTTATCGGTCACTTCCACATTCAGGGCTTTCTGAGGCCCCCTGTTAAGTACTTTAATGGTATAGTTCAGCACTTCTCCTTTATTATAAAACTGTTTTCCATCGTCTTTAATCGCATCAATATCTGCTACGAATACATCAATCGTAGCAGTATCCTTATTGTTTTTCACATCTGTATCCGGATACTCCCCTTCAGCTGTCGCGGTATTGATGTAATTCCCTGCCCCGTTAATCACACAGTCAATAGTCAGCGTTTCGGTCTGGTTAGGTGCAAGTGTACCTACATTCCATATTCCTGTACTGTTGTCGTATGATCCTTTTGTTGTTGTGGAAGAAACATAAGTGAATCCGTTAGGCAACAAATCTGTTACAACGGCTTTAGGTTCGGTAAAATGAGGATTGAGGTTGGTGACATTAATAGTAAATGTTACATCAAGATTGTTCTGTGCTGTCCGTTCCTTTATAACTGAAAGGTCCGAACACGGATCTACACGTACTTCAATCGGGACTGAAACTCCGGACCAGCCACAATCTTTCATTACCTGTACGGCATATTTTCCAGATTCTGTTATCTGCAGTGAATTGACGGTTGTATTCTTAAAGATAGCTCCATCCTTATACCATCTGTACTGACCAAACCCGCTTTGGGCCTGTAAGGTTACACTGCAGTCATCGTTCCGTTTGGCGACGATAGGACTCTGTGCCGCTTCTCCAAAAGAGGAAAAGAACGCCGACATGGAAAAGCCCGCTCCCTGCTGAACCAAACTGCTTGTAAGGGGCATGGCGGAAGTTATAATAAGGTTGGCAGGATTACCGAACTGTAAATTGTTAAATGTTATAAGATAAAAACCGGAAGTTCCAAGGGCGATTCTTAAATTGCCTGTTGTTGTTTCAATATTCTGACCATTCAGAAAAACCGGAACCGTTGCGCTTTCAATAATACAGAAACCGAAATACGGCAGATCCGAACTGTTATAATCAATAAATTTCTTTGTCTGTATGTTTAACGATCCCGAACAGCCTCCGATAGGCAGCACCGTTGAGATATCCGTTTCGCAGGTAACAGCTGTTCCTGAATAAACAATAACGGGGTTATTTGATGTAATTAGGGAGGATGAAAAAGGATCCTGTCCGTTTCCATGATAAAAAGAAAAAGATTCGCCTGCAGAAGGCAGCGTTATAGGAAAAGGAACTCCAAAGGGTGTCCCGTCCGGATTGAAATGCTGTATGGTTAAGGCCGTATTAGGCTCGGCTGCTATTACTGTTGTCTGCTCGGATCCGAAAAACTGATTCGCCTGTTGGGGATTTGGCGCCGTACCTTCTCCGCGAACCACCATATAATTCCTTCCTAATGACTGGATCGGTGCAATCTGGTCAAAAGTTCCGTCTTCTCCATCCTGACCGCTGAACCCGCATAATTGCGGTGTGTCGCCATAGCTTCCCGTGTTCATGACCACGAGCTTATCTGCAGTCACGAGATCGCCGATTTCAGCCATAAACAGATAGCTCTCCCCCCTGTCAAGCGTAATGCTCAAGGCAGGAAGGTCAACCGTGGTACCATCTTCTGTAGCCATGACGGAATAAACGGCACCTCCAGAGCTCAATCCCGCATTTGATATGCGGTAATAGCCAACACGAAACTCCAGCCCGAGGCCTTCGGATCCAAAGCTCACCAGTGAGGCATTTCCCTTAATGTTTGCCGTTGAACTTCCAAAGGTATCGGAAGCTATATTGCGCAAATTTACCATTACGGGATGGCTTGCCGTTATGAACAATCCTTTATTGTTTTCAATGGTGTTCAGAGCATTTTGCGGTGTACCTGTTAAATTTCCTGAAAAGCGGTATGAAACAGGATTATTAGCTGTAACATTCAGGGTTGTGATTAATGTTCCGTCACTTTTCCGAAGCTCTACGGAAACAGTAGCTGCCGGTTCCAGCGTCCCGATTACAATTTCATTTGCATCATTCCAATACTGCCAGGGTGCCGGAGCGATATAATGGGTTGAATAGTATTGGGCAAAACCACTGCTCGCCCAAAAAAGCAATAAAATAAAGTAAATATTTTTCATAAACTATCAGCATCAGTCTAACAAAAATACAACTTTAACACAAATACCCTCACTATTTATCTTAATATTTAAAACATTAAGATCTTTATTTTTCAACATCCTGAAAGTATAATATTTTCCTCATCTTCACCTATACTCTCCTAATTTTCCTTAACTTTAAATAGCCTTATAATGCCAATTGATTATGTCAAAAAACTGTTGCCAAACCAACCAGGAAAAACTTCAACCAAAGGAAACCGCCCCTCATTCACATTCCCATGATCATGACCATGCGCATGCCGATAAGGGTATTTTTTCCCTGCTTGTTCCTGCCATAATTTCTTTTTTTTTATTAATGATCGCACTTGCATTCGATCACATAATGAAGCCGGGCTGGTTTGACGGATGGATCCGAACTTCCTGGTATATCATAGCTTATATTCCCGTAGGGCTCCCTGTTTTAAAGGAGGCTTTTGAGAGTATTAAAGCCAGGGATATTTTTTCTGAATTTCTTTTAATGGGAATCGCCACAATAGGAGCCTTTGTCATAAGGGAGTATCCTGAAGGGGTAGCCGTAATGTTGTTTTATTCTGTAGGTGAGGCCTTTCAGAATCTCGCAGTATCAAAGGCAAAAGGAAATATCAAGGCCCTGCTTGATCAGCGCCCGGATGAAGTAACGGTAATTCGCAATAAAGAGCCGCAGGTTTTGAAAGCGGAAAACGTTATCATTGGAGACACTGTACAATTAAAACCGGGTGAAAAGCTGGCTTTAGACGGAACTCTTCTTTCGGATCGTGCCTCATTCAATACGGCAGCCCTAACAGGAGAAAGCAAACCCGACGTCAAATATAAGGGCAAAACGGTGCTTGCGGGTATGATTAACCTTAATACGGTTAGTACCGTCGAAGTCACAACGGCATATGAAGACAGTAAGCTTAGTAAAATACTGGAGCTGGTTCAGAATGCCGCGTCACAGAAGGCACCTACCGAACTTTTCATAAGGAAGTTTGCCAGAATCTATACCCCTATTGTCGTTTTTCTGGCTGTAGGCATCTGTCTTTTACCCTATTTTTTTACAAGCCCCTATATTTTTTACGATTGGCTTTACCGCGCCTTAATCTTTCTCGTAATATCCTGCCCGTGCGCGCTCGTTATTTCAATTCCTCTTGGTTATTTTGGCGGTATCGGTGCTGCAAGCAGAAGAGGCATTCTTTTTAAAGGAAGTAATTTCCTTGATAAAATGGCCGATATCCGGAATGTTGTAATGGATAAGACGGGAACGCTTACTGCAGGAGAATTCAAGGTACAGGAAGTCTACATCGTTCCGGAATTCCATCAGACGAACCTGTTGGATTTTGTAAATGCACTTGAAGCATTAAGTACGCACCCTATTGCAACGGCTGTTCATCAATATGCAGGACCTCCCAAAAAGGAACTGGTCATAGAGCAGGCCGAGGAAATTGCCGGGCACGGCCTCAAAGCGGTTATAGAAAAACGGGAACTTCTTGTCGGGAATTTCAGGCTTCTTGACAAGTTCAGCATTCAATACCCAAAAGAACTAACCGATATCGTATACACGGTCATGGCAATAGCTTACGATGGTAAATTCGCCGGATATATCACCATAGCCGACAGTATAAAAGAAGATGCTTCTTTAACTGTAAAACGTTTGCATGAATTAGGTATAAAAGTGACCATGTTAAGCGGGGACAAAACCTCGGTAGTACAATTTGTTGCAAAACAGCTTGGAATTGATAACGCATTCGGAGATTTATTACCTGAGGATAAAGTAGAAAAGGTAAAGTTATTAAAGGATCAGAACGAAAGTGTGGCTTTCGTCGGGGACGGGGTCAACGATGCACCGGTCGTAGCTTTAAGCGACGTTGGTATTGCAATGGGGGGTTTAGGCAGCGATGCTACGATTGAAACCGCCGATATCGTTATACAGGATGACAGGCCGAGCAAAATACCGACGGCCATACGTATCGGCCAGCAGACAAAGAAAATTGTATGGCAGAACATCATCCTGGCTTTTGCCGTAAAGGGTATCGTTCTGATTTTAGGAGCCGGAGGCATAGCCACCATGTGGGAAGCGGTATTTGCCGATGTAGGTGTTGCTTTTCTTGCTATTTTAAATGCCATCCGCATCCAGAAAATGAAATTCTAAAAAAGAGGCTTATCATAAATGATAAGCCTCTTTTTTATGCGGGTTTACAGCATCCGTCAAGTTTTGCGTATGCTTCAGGATCAGCCTTCACGTCATCGGCATCATAACCTAACTTGGAAATAGCTTTGCGTATTGTTTCAAGATCGGTTTTCTTGGTGTTATAATATACGGTTATCGTCATTCTCTCCTCATCCAGTTCATACATTTTAACCCCTTTAATCTTTAACATATGGTCTTTGAAATTCAAGCCACATGTTTCACAGGCCTTGCAATGATCACAGTTGATTACAGTTTTAATAACTGCTTTTCCCGACTCTTTCTGTTGCGCACTGGTACTGAATCCCATTATAAAAAGGAACAGCATCACCATTAAATGTTTATACTTCATTATTAGCTTATTAATGTTCGACGCGTAAATATAAATCTTTTTTGCTGCTTATGAAAAAATATAGCCTGTGCTTGCGCCCGTATTCTAAAAAGGTAAGATCTGTTTTCCATATCAGCTGGAAACAAAGAAGGCTGCCCATGATGCAGCCCTCTTTTATATAAAGGTTTGGTTATTTTTTTATGACTTTCACAAACTGTGATGCATTTGCTGTTGCAATGCGGACTAAGTAAATACCGGAACCTAACGTTGAAAAATCGAGCCTTACCTGTGTACTCTCAAAACTATTTTTCAACACGATCCTTCCTGTTATATCATAAACTTCCGTTTGTATGATAGGGTCCGGATATGAAATGATCAGTTCCGACACTACCGGGTTGGGGTGATATCTTAGATCAGCCAGATTCAGATCGTTCATATTCAAAACAATCGAAACTTTCACAGCTGTTGGCATACTTGGACATCCTTCTTTACTTAGGATTACTCCATAATAGGTAGTACCATCCGTTAATTTTTGCGTCGACCACAAACTGTTTATTCCAAGCATGGCATCATCATAATCAGCATACCATACAACTCCTTTTTCGTTCATGCTTAAATCGCTTACAGCAGCCTGGTTTGAAAACGTCTGAACAGCATTTCCCGTTGGAGGCAGCGGGCGGCTGTTGATGTCGACATATACCTTTGTTTTAGCAGATAGACAACCATTCTGTTCGTTTGCCAGGAAGTAATATCCTGTCTTAAGCTGATAGGAATCAGTCAAAGGAGTATCGGAATTCTGACTTAGGAACCATATATAGGAACTTCCTCCATTTGCAGTAAGATACGGGTTTCCTACTGTAGCTCCTTCACAAAGCTTAAAATTCGTAAAAGCAGGAGCCGGAACCGAGACTACCTTTACTGATACTGCTAAACGGGGCGAACTGCACGGACCTGTTTTCTGTTCCACGTAGTAGGTTCCGCTGAGTAAAGGAGTGCTGTTTGACAAAGGAACTGATGACTGATAAGAGGAAAACCAGCTTATCTGGGCACCGTTCACTTTTTGCTGTATTACTAAATCATTCACAGTTGCCTGGCCACAAAACTGCTGAGATGTGACTATTGGAGCAGGCACACTGTTCAACACCGTTATCTGCAACGCTTTTCTTGCCGAAATACACATTCCGTTTGTAAATGTACTTACGTAATATACCCCGCTTGTCAATGCTGTTGCCGGACTTAATTCATTCACTGAAGTCGATGTACTGTACCATTTTAATTCCCCAGCATTAAAAGTATCCACTTTTACCTGACCAATAATGGTGCCCGAACATACTGTCAATACAGATGAAGTAATTGGTGGTGCCTGGTTTAAGACAGCCTTCACCGCTACCCTGCCAACACTTTCACAATCATTTAGCGTCTGGGTTGCAAAGTAGGTTGCTCCGTTTATTAATAAGGTGGAAGCTGTAAGTTCCTTTCCTCCTGTTGCAACATCATACCATTTTACAGCTGTTCCCATAACCAGTAAATCTGAAACCGCGGGTAGTTTTTCTGCACAAAATGTCTGAACTGCTATCGCAGTAGGGACTGCCGTATCATGAACTGTTATTTTTATGGCAACCCGTTTTATACTCTCACATCCATTCATTGTCTGAGACGCATAATAAATTCCTGACGTCAGTTTAGCTGCAGGATTCAAAGGAGCACCTCCAACCGCAAGATTATACCATTTAACACCCGTACCTTTTACAATAATATCTCCTATCTTTTTATTTTCCGCTATACAGTACGCCTGGTCGGAAGCTGAAGGAGCTGCCGTATTATGGATCGTTACTTTTACAGCCGTACGTCCAACGCTTTCGCATCCGTTTAAAGTCTGCGTGGCATAATAGGTTTTTGTAGTCAGTACATCCGTTAAGGATAAAGGCGTCGTGCTTAAAGCATCGGCATACCATTTAACAGCCGTGCCCGTTACAACCAAATCTCCAACCGTTTTATTTTCCGCTATACAATACGCCTGATCAGAAGCAGAAGGAGCCGCCGTATCGTAGATCGTCACTTTTACAGCCGTGCGCCCCACACTTTCGCAACCGTTTAAGGTTTGTGTGGCGTAATACGTTTTTGTAGTCAGTACATCCGTTAAGGATAAAGGCGTCGTGCTTAAAGCATCTGCATACCATTTAACAGCCGTGCCCGTTACAACAAGGTCTCCAACCGTTTTATTTTCTGCTATACAATACGCCTGGTCGGAAGCTGAAGGAGCTGCCGTATCATAAATCGTTACTTTTACAGCCGTACGTCCAACGCTTTCGCATCCGTTTAAAGTCTGCGTGGCATAATAGGTTTTTGTAGTCAGTACATCCGTTAAGGATAAAGGCGTCGTGCTTAAAGCATCGGCATACCATTTAACAGCCGTGCCCGTTACAACCAAATCTCCAACCGTTTTATTTTCCGCTATACAATACGCCTGATCAGAAGCTGAAGGAGCTGCCGTATCATAAATCGTTACTTTTACAGCCGTGCGTCCAA
>JBEBOB010000041.1:0-10488 GCA_040396655.1 Flavobacterium sp.
ATCAGCATCTTTATAATCGATGTATTTGATTCCTGATTTTTTGAAACGACAATATTTTTTAGTCTTGTTTGTTTCAATGTTTAAAGGCGTTAAATATCTGATATCTCCGTCTTTTTTACCTTTTGCAGATTGCTCAATGTTTGACATGATAATTACGCTTTTTTAGTTTTTAATTTCTCTCTTCTTCTCTCCGCCCAAGCAACAGCGTGTTTGTCTAGAGCCACTGTTAAGAAACGCATAACTCTTTCGTCACGACGGAATTCAGTTTCCAACGCAATGATTGCATCTCCTGATACATTGTACTCAAACAAATGGTAAAAACCACTTTTTTTGTTTTGAATTTCGTAAGCTAATTTTTTTAAGCCCCAATCTTCTTTAGATACCATTTTAGCCCCTCTAGAAGCAAGAAATTCTTCGAATTTCTCTACTGTTTCCTTTACCTGAGTTTCAGATAAAACGGGATTCAAAATGAAAACAGTTTCATAATGATTCATAATAAAAATATTTATTTTGTTATAAAATTGGGTGCAAATATAGTACACTTCAGCTTCATAAACAAGCTTCTTTTCATTATTTTTCAATAAAAATCCACACTAACCGTCGTTTTTACAGAACGGTACATTCCAATGCTCTCAAGACTGTTAATGCTCTTTCTTATGGAGGTTTTCAGCGTATTGGCAGGTTTGTTTACAGGAAGTTTTACCAGTATTACCTGTATGTATTGGTTTCGTATCCTGTTAACGGAAGGAGCCTGTGGCCCCAGTACCAGTATTTCCTTTATATTACTTCTCAGGTGCTGTACAAGCCATTGTGCAGATTTTTGAACAGTTTCAAAATTCACATGCTTCAACTGTATGCGTACAAGACGGTAAAAGGGCGGATATTTAAAATTCAGCCGTTCATACATCTGTTCTTTGAACATTCCCTTATAATCGTTGCGCGTTACCTGCTGGATGGTATTGTGATACGGGTTATAAGTCTGAATAAGCACCTTTCCGCGCGTGCTTCTCCTTCCCGCTCTTCCCGCTACCTGCATCATAAGCTGGTAAGCCCGTTCATAGGCTCTGAAATCGGGAAAGCTCAACATACTGTCCGCATTCATAATCCCCACAAGTGAAACGTTGGCAAAATCGAGTCCTTTTACGATCATCTGCGTTCCCACCATAACATCTATCTCGTGGTTTTTAAAGGAATCAAGTAATTTTTCAAATGCAAACTTTCCGCGTGTGGTATCCTGGTCCATACGCGCAATGCGTTTATTGGGGAACAGCGTTTTCAGCGCTTCTTCCACCTGTTCTGTACCAAAGCCCTTGGTGGTAAGATCACGGCTGTGGCAGGCATGGCAATGTACCGGAACAGCCATGGTATATCCACAATAATGGCACTTTAAGTGATTCTGATTCTTATAATAAGTTAAACTTACATCGCACATGGAACATTGCGGAACATGCCCGCAGTCCAGACACTCCAGTACCGGGGAAAATCCGCGTCTGTTCTGAAACAGCAATACCTGTTCACCGTTAAAGAAGGCTTCGTTCATGGCATCTATGAGCTTTACGCTGAAGAAACCGTTGAGTTCTTTTCTTTTTCGGGCTTCTTTTAAATCAACAAGGGTAATTTCGGGCAACTGTACATCCCCGAAGCGTTTGGTTAATTCCACATATCCGTATTTTCCCTGATAGGCATTGTAATAACTCTCCAGACTTGGCGTAGCCGATCCAAGCAGCACTCTGGCATTAAATATCTTTGCCAGTACTACCGACGCATCCCGTGCCTGAAATCTGGGAGCAGGATCGTTCTGTTTATAAGAGGCCTCCTGTTCTTCATCAACAATGATAAGCCCAAGGTTTTTAAAAGGGAGAAAAACAGATGAGCGCGACCCTATGACAATACGGGCATTTTCATGGCCGTTCAGTACATGATTGTATACTTCTACCCGTTCGTTTTCGGAATATTTCGAATTGTAAACTCCTATTCCGTTACCAAAATAACGTGTCAGCCGCTGTACCAGCTGTGTGGTAAGTCCGATTTCGGGTACCAGGAAAAGAACCTGGCGGTCCTGTTTCAGCGCTTCCTTTATAAGCTGAATGTAGATTTCCGTTTTTCCCGAACCTGTAACACCGTTCAACAGTACCACATCGGACTGTTCAAATTGTCCCTGAACCGAATCAAGGGCATTTTGCTGTTCTTCGGAAAGGCTTATATGGTGTAGCGAGGCTTCTCCGAACTGTATACGGTCCTGAACCAATGAGTAGGTTTCGAATACCTTTTTCTGTTCCAGGTTAGCAAATACCGCATGGGAAACTCCAGATTCTTTCAACAGTTCCTTAAGAGAAACAGGGGACTGCTGCGTATTCAGCTGAAAATACTTCAATACCACTGTACGCTGTTTTTCAGTCTTCAACCCGTTATCGAGTAATTTCACCAGGGAATCTTCCTGTTCATAATCGGGATGCAGCCTTACATATTTTACAAGTTTCGGTTTATAAACCTCGTTCAGATGCTCGTTCAGGTAAACCAGTTCTTTTTTTAATAAAAGATCGACTACTTCGAACACATTTTTTTTATTAAGTATGGTCCTCACCTCCTCAAACCTCAGGATCGGCTGGTTTTCAAAGGCTTCATACAGCAGGTATTCATCATCGCTGAGCGTATCTATTGCAACGGCTTTATCCCTGTTAAAAGTCAGGATGGTTTCACTTTCCAACAAAAAAGCCGACGGAAGGGCCGCTTTGTACACCTCGCCCAACGTACACATATAATAGGAAGCTATCCATTCCCAGAATGCGATCTGTTTTTCCGTAACGACGGGTGTTTCATCAATGATCGAAACAATATCCCTGGCCTCATAAACGAGCGGGTTCTGGTGATGCCTGGTTTTAACAATCCCCGTGTACACCGATCTCCTACCAAAAGGTACCGCCACGCGCATCCCCTCCTGTATAAAGTCAAACTCGGCAGCTGTAACGCGGTAAGTAAACGTACCTTCGACAGCTAACGGCACCATAACATCAATAAAGTATTCCATAAAACAAAGATATAAAGAAAAAGCACCTCTAAAAAGATAGAGGTGCTTTTAAACCGGTCGAAAAGACCTTATTTTACCCGTACCCAGGTTTGGGTACGCCCCAATGCCTGAATACCTATATAGCCGCGAACGTCCAGTTTTTCAGTACCGTTCAGCTTAATAACGCATTTATATTCCTTACCGGAAGAAGGATCTGTAATAGTCCCTCCCGAATACTCAGAACCATCTTTTTTCAGCCCCTTGATAATGGTCAACCCTTTTACCGGCTTTCCTTTATCCGATCCTGAACATTTATCGCATTTTGCGTCTTTCTTATCAGTTAAAATTTCGATTACCTTACCGTACATCTTTCCGTCTTTCTCGGAAATTTCCACAATAGATTTTGCTTTGCCCGTTTCATCATCAATGGTTTTCCATTTACCTGTTACAGATTGAGCCTGTATTGCCATTGCGGCAAAAACAGTAAGCGCGAATGTTGCAATTGTATTTTTCATATCCAACTTTATGTTTTATTGTTACTAATATATAAATTTTTTCGTTTTGCCGTATAAATCGCAGCGTTTAATTCAAAACCCAGCAAAAGAATCATACAGTTGATCCAGATGTAAATCATGATAACCAAAAGTGTACCAATTGATCCGTACAGCTCATTATATTTTGCAAATTTTGAAACATAAAACCCGAATCCGACCGATGTTAAGGACATAAGCACCGTTGTGAACACCGATCCATAAGAGATAAACGACAGGTGTTTGGTTTCCTTTGTTCCGAATTTATAAAGAATGGAAACGGTCAAAAGTATCATAAGCACGACAAACAGATTGCGTATAATGTCGGTTATAACCGGATAATCGGAAACATGCATAAAGACTTCGACCGTTAAATAGACGGCTACCGAAACAACCAGCATAAGGCTCAGCAGAACCGACAGTACAATTGCGATCACGTACTGCCTGAAAAAATTACGTGATACCGACAAATGTGTGGAAGATTCGAAACCGCCTATAATGGCATTCACTCCGTTCGCCATGAAAATCACCGACATAATCCCCCCTGTAGACAGAAGGCTTCGGTACGAATTATTCATAATATCGACAAGGATGAGCTCAATAGCATCATAGGTATTAGGCGGCACATTTTCTTCAACAAACGCCAGAAAACTCTGCTGGAAATTTTCTATAGGGATATAAGGGATCAGGTTCAGCAGGAAAAGGGCAAACGGAAATAGGGCCATAAAAAAGGTAAAGGCAATCGACCCTGCCTTATAATTAAAGGCCCCTTTTATGATACCCGCTATGTAAATCTCGAGCAGCTCATACAGTGTGAGCCCTTCCAAACCCGGAAGTTTAATACGTTTAGAAAATACAATAAGCCTTCCTACAACGGGTATTCCTGTTATTTTAAACTTTCCCCCTCCCAAATTACACTTATAAAACTGCTTTTAAACTTAAATCCATATTATAGACAGAATGCGTTAATGCCCCGCTGGAGATAAAATCAACTCCGCAATCTGCATAATTGCGAATGGTGTTCTCGTTAATATTTCCCGAAGACTCGGTAAAACAGCGGCCGTTAACCAAAGCAACAGCTGTTTTTGTATCTTCATAATTAAAATTATCGATAAGGATCTGATATACCCCGTCGTTCTGTAGAATTTCCTGTATTTCTTCAAGGTTCCGTGCTTCTACAACGATTTTCAAATCTTTGTTATTCTGAATCAGATACTCCTTTGTTTTTTGGATGGCCGCACTTATTCCTCCGGCAAAATCGATATGATTATCTTTTAACATGATCATATCATACAGTGCAAACCTATGATTTTCACCTCCGCCTATTTTCACCGCCCATTTTTCAATAGCCCTGATGCCCGGGGTTGTTTTACGCGTATCCAGAATTTTACTCTTTGTTCCCTTTACAAGATCTACAAAGTATCTGGTCTTCGTTGCAATGGCACTCATGCGTTGCATGCAGTTCAGTACCACGCGCTCTGCCTTTAAAATAGATTGCGACCGCCCCGTTACATAAAATGCAACATCACCGTATTTTACAGCTGTTCCATCGGGAATCAGCACTTGTATAGCCATTTCCGGATCAACGTATTCAAATACCATCCTGGCAAATTCAACCCCGGCCAGAATACCTTCATCTTTTACCAGCAATTTGGCCTTTCCTACCGCATCTGCCGGAATGCAGGCCAGCGAACTGTGATCACCGTCACCTACATCCTCACGTATGGCATTCTCTATAATCAATTTTAATTCTTTATCGAATTGTTCCTTTGTAATCATTTTACGAATTTATTCTTATTGCTAAAATACAAATTTTACGTTTCGGGTCCTTCACTCCCAGGACTAAATTATGGCTGTTTCCTTTAAAATATAGGTCATTGCAAAAGGCTTTCCTAACTTCTTAACCTCTTCTTTACAAAATCAAGATCGTGCTTGAGGTCGTATAGCAATTGTTTTACAGAAGCCTGTTCTGCATCAAAATCATGCGGATGGAATTCTTCCTGTGAAATACTGCAGGCGAAAGCCCAGATTTCCAGCACATCGTGTAAAGCAATTTCATAAGGGGCATATACCGGATTATCGGCACTTACATGCAGGGCATTTTGAGAAACTTTAACCAGGCGTTTATAGGAAATTCCTTCGTTCCGGGTAATAAAAACATAGGTTTTACCTTCCTTAAGGTCCGGAATACGTTCTACATACCGGCCAATAATAAGAGTTCCTTCTTTATGTGGCGGCATACTGTCGCCTTCCGCAGGAAAAGCGCGGAATACTCCGTTTTTAAGAAACGGCAGCGATATGCGCTGCAGTTGTTCAATATATTCGGGGTCGCTGTAACCGGTAAGATATCCCATTTGAGCCTTGTGCGGGATTACCTCTATGGAGCTGTAGCCCCGTTCACTTACCGCAACAGGCAGGACAATGCGGTTATCGGGTAACGATACAAGGTCCTGCAACGGGATTTTTCGCAAATCGACCGAAACAAGCAGATCGATGCTCACATGAAAATAGCGCGATATTTTTATAAGGAGTTCCACAGGCGGCTCCGAAACACCATCTTCATATTTGGCATAACGCCCCCGGGTAATGACCAAACTGTCCGCAACCTTCTGTTGGGAGTTTTTAAGCTGCGCGCGCAAATAGCGCATGTTATCTGACAAAAAAGACATTGCTACAATTTATATCAACAAATATATAAAACATGATACAAAACATACTAATTTTGATTGTTGAATTTTCAGAAATCATGCAACGCGTTATCGTACATTGTGATTTAGATACCTTTTTTGTCTCTGTAGCCCGTTTACAGGACAGTTCTTTAATGGGAAAACCCATCCTTATCGGCGGAAGCTCAGACCGGGGAGTTGTGGCGTCCTGCAGCTATGAAGCACGCCGGTTCGGTATTCATTCTGCAATGCCCATGCGACTGGCGAGACAGCTTTGCCCTGAAGCCGTACTGGTTCAGGGCGATCACGACCAATACAGCTATTATTCAAATATGGTAACGCAAATCATAGAAGAAAAAGTACCGGTTGTTGAAAAAGCATCCATTGACGAACATTACCTTGATATGACGGGGATGGATCGCTTTTTCGGTACCTGGAAACTTACCCAGGAGCTGCGGCGTCAGATTATGAACGAAACAGGACTTCCGATTTCATTTGGCCTTTCCATGAACAAAACCGTAAGTAAGATAGCTACAAATGAAGCCAAACCCTGTGGAGAGCGCAAGATAGAGAGCGGCTTTGAAAAGTCTTTCCTGGCACCTCTTTCCATCCGGAAAATTCCGGGAATCGGAGATAAGACCTATCCTATATTACGCAATATGGGCATTGCCCGGATTGAAACCCTTCAGCAGATAGACCCTATGACAATTCAACGGGTACTCGGAGAAAACGGCGTATCGATCTGGAAAAAAGCAAACGGCATAGACCCCGCACCCGTTATCCCTTTTCACCAGCAAAAAAGCATGAGTAAGGAAACAACCTTTGAACAGGACACGATTGATATGCAACTTTTAAAAAAGGTTATCATGACCATGGTAGACGCACTTGCTTTTGAACTGCGTAACGTGGAAAAGCTGGCTTCATGCATCACTTTGAAGATCCGTTACAGCAATTTCGACACCCATACGATACAGACCCAGATTCCGTTTACGTCATCGGAGAGGATATTGTCCGAAAAAGCGTTATTCCTTTTCCAGAAGCTCTACAGCAAACGAATGCTCATAAGGCTCATTGGTGTTAAGTTGAGTCATCTGGTTTCGGGTTGTTACCAGACCGATTTATTCAACGATACCGCTGAAGACCTGAATTTATCTGCGGCTTTGGACCGTATCCGTAAACGTTATGGCATTGATGCCGTAATGCGGGCTTTTGCATTACCCGATATATCTTCCAAAAAACAGTTCTGATGTTGTTAAATGTCCACAGTTATTACAGCCTGCGGTACGGAACCATGAGTCCGCAACAATTGATAGGGCAATTTAGATCGAATGGTTTTGATACGGCCGTACTAACGGATATCAACAATTCCTCCGGAGTTCTGGACTTCGTAAAGGAATGTAGGAAAGCCGGGATAAACGGGCTGGCAGGTATGGAATTCCGTACTCTTGACACACTGCATTTTATTGGAGTGGCAAAAAATGCCGAAGGTTTTAAAGAGCTTAATGATTTACAGACTGCGGTTAACTTTAAGCGGGTTAAGATCGGAAAAAGGGCTCCTTTGTTCCAGCATGTTTTTATTATCTATCCTTACGGAACCGTTGCTGCTGAAGAATTGCTTCCCTATGAATTTACAGGTATACGGACAGATGACCTTAGCAAAATCATCCGTTGCCCGCAACAGCATTTAAAAAAGTATGTTATGTGGCATCCTGTCAGCTTTTCCGGTTCTGAACGTGATTATCTGCTGCACCGGCAGTTGCGTGCGATTAATCACAACATATTGATTTCGCAACTGGAACCGCATCAGACAGCTGATGCGCATGAAACCTTCCTTCACAGAGACGAGCTGCTGTCTCGTTACAGCATGTTTCCTGAGCTTGTGGAAAACACCCGAAACCTCTTATCTCAATGCAGTTTTGATTTTGATTTTAAAAAGATCAAAAACAAACAAACCTTCACGGGAAGCAGGGAAACAGATAAATCTTTACTGTACCGTTATGCCATGGAGGGATTTTCAAAACGCTATGACACACACAACGAAGAGGCAAAAGAACGGATTCTAAAAGAACTGGATATTATTGAAAATCTTAATTTTTCAAGCTATTTCCTCATTACCGACGATATATGCAGGTATGCCAGAAGCAAAAACTACCATTATGTTGGACGCGGCAGCGGTGCCAACAGTATAGTAGCCTACTGTCTGCAGATTACCGATGTATGCCCGATAGAACTGGACCTGTATTTTGAACGTTTCCTCAACCCGAAACGGCTGAATCCGCCCGATTTTGACATTGATTTTTCATGGACCGACCGCGATGATATCTACCGTTATATCTTTGAACGGTATCCGCAGGGAACAGTAGCCTTAATGGGCGCAATGACCACGTTCAGAAGCCGCTCCATCATCAGGGAACTTGGTAAAATTTACGGGCTTCCAAAAACAGATATCGACCGGCTCGTCCGCGATCCCGGGCATATACTCAATAAGAATGAGGTATGCAGTATGATACAGTCGGTATACAGTCAAATGGCCGATTTTCCCAACCAACGGACCCTGCATGCTTCCGGGTTGCTTATATCGGAATTACCCCTTACCTGTTACGGGGCCCTTGATTTGCCTCCCAAGGGACTTCCTACAATGCAATTCGATATGTATGTGGCCGAAGACATCGGATTTGAAAAGTTCGATATTCTTTCGCAACGGGGTATTGGTCATATTAAAGACTGCCGGGAACTTATCAGGGAAAACAGAGGTGAGACCATATCTACCGATGATCCCAAACGTTTTTTTAATGATCCCAACATTGCAGCGCAGTTAAAATCGGCCAATACGATCGGTTGTTTCTATATTGAATCACCTGCCATGCGCCAGCTGCTTACCAAATTAAACTGTGACAACTATCTTACCCTTGTGGCCGCGAGTTCCATTATACGGCCCGGCGTAGCATCTTCGGGTATGATGCAGACGTTTATTGAACGGCATCGCGATCCGGACAAACAAGCGTATCTGCATCCTGTTTTTAAAGAACAGCTAAAAGAAACGTACGGGGTAATGGTTTACCAGGAAGATGTAATGAAAATAGGACATTATTTTGGTGGTCTGGATTTAGCCGATGCTGATGTGCTACGAAGAATGATGAGTGGTAAATACCGCAATAAAAACCATCTCACGGAAATTGAACATAAATTTTTTTCACATTGTGCCGGTAAAGGCTATTCCCATGAAATCGCAGCAGAAGTGTGGCGCCAGATGGAATCGTTTGCAGGTTATAGTTTTAATAAGGCGCACAGTGCAAGCTATGCTGTTGAAAGCTACCAGAGCCTTTACCTGAAAACATATTATCCGCTCGAATTCATGGTCAGCGTTCTGAACAACTACGGAGGCTTTTACAATAAGAAGGTATACCTCAATGAAGCCCGTAAAGCAGGTGGTATCATTCATCTTCCCTGCGTTAACAAAAGCATGCTGACCACGGCGTTGTATGGCAAAGAGGTTTATCTAGGTTTTGACTGCCTTCTGAATTTTGAATCCAGACTGACTGACATCCTTATAAAAGAACGGCAGCAAAACGGAATGTACACAGGTTTGGAAAACTTTATACTGAGAACGAATGCTTCTTTAGAACAGCTTATTATTTTGATACGGTGCGGAGCTTTTGGCTTTTTAAATACGGGAAAGAAGGAACTGCTTTGGGAAGCCCATCTTTTAACTTCTCAATATAAAAAAAAATCAGAAGCTCCTATTCCGCTCTTTGAAATTTCAAACAGTAAGCCTTTCCTTCCAAAACTTGAAAGTTCTTTATTGGAAGACTTATTCGATGAAATCGAACTCATTGGTTTTCCGGTTTCGGACAGTATGTTCCATATGGCCAAATCTGCTTACAGAGGAAACACCGACGCACGGAACCTCTCCCTTATGAATGGAAAAACCATCAGGATAGTGGCAGAACTTGTAACCGAAAAAACCGTCAGGACACGGAATAATAAAACAATGAAATTCGGTACTTTCCTGGATGTGAACGGGGATTTTGTCGATACCATTCATTTTCCTCCCAGCCTGCAAAATTACCCGTTGACCGGCCCTGGTCTATATCTTGTAGAAGGAAACGTAGTTATAGATTACGGATGTCCCGCTGTAGAAGTTCATCGTTGCGCCCGCATGCCTTTAAAACATGATCCCAGAAGTGAATAACGCCATTAAATAAAAAAGAGCTTGTTTTTAACAAGCTCTTTTTTATGGTTGATTATTTTTTGACCACCTTGACAAACTGACTGTTGTCTTTTG
>JBEBOB010000042.1:0-9093 GCA_040396655.1 Flavobacterium sp.
CGAGGACGGACTGTAAATCCGTTGGGAAACCTTCGCAGGTTCGAATCCTGCTCTTCCCACAAAAAAAGCTTAACTTATGTTAAGCTTTTTTTTATTCCCTTGATTAAATGTTACGCATTTACGGAAACTGTACTTTTTTGCATTCTTCTTTATTCCGGTTTAAGCTTCTGAACTTAATTTTGAAAAGTGGTTTTACAACATTGTTTTTCAAAACCTATGATCTTCTTTATTTGAAAAAACGTATTTTAGCTTTTACCAATTTTTTTTCAAATGATCATAGAAACACATGATCTGAACTTTCAGTTTCAGAAAAACAAAAAACTACTGCACAATGTCTCCATACATGTTCCCGAAAAAAGCATTTATGGCTTCCTGGGTCCCAACGGCGCAGGAAAATCAACAACCATAAGACTTATTACCGGATTACTTGGTGAGCAGAACCCCGGAGAGATATCTATTTTCGGAAAACCACTCGCACTGCAACTTCCCTCTGCATTTTCCCAAATGGGCTGTATTATTGAAACGCCTACCTTGTACGGACATTTAACCGGCCTGGAACATCTGCAGTTTGTAGCAACTCTTCAAAACATTGACAATCCGAACTTTAACGATTTACTTGAATTAGTAGGATTGACTCACGCCAAAGACATGAAGGCAAAGAAATATTCATTGGGGATGAAACAGCGTTTAAGCATCGCCATGGCACTGGTCAACCATCCAAAACTTTTAATTCTCGACGAGCCTGTAAACGGGCTTGATCCTCAGGGAATCATTGAAATGAGGTTATTGCTTCAAAAATTAAACCGTGAACGGAATATCACCATTTTTATATCGAGTCATATTTTAGCCGAAGTAGAAAAACTATGCACCCATATTGGCATCCTTTATAACGGTCAGATTCAGTTTGAAGGAACAATGGCAGAGCTAAAGGCAAAAAACAGCGGAACATCCATACTGGTAGAAGTAAAGGATCTGCACCTTCATTTTGACCTGATTGCACAGCATTCCCCTATCGAACAAATCAATGAAAATGAATTTTTAATTCATTTTTTGCATAAGGACGAAATTCCGTTGTTCACTACTTTTCTAACATCGAAGAACATACCCGTTTACAAAATCCAGCCACAAGGTGGTTTAGAAGAATGGTTCATTAACTTAACAAAACAGGTAAAGACACTATGAAACAACTGACAAAAGCTTTTCATGCAGAAAATATTAAACTAAAGCATTCCGGAATCCGGACAACCGCATTCCTATTAGCGGCGATTACACCGCTCATCGGGATTGGTATGAGCATCTATTCTTACTTTACCGAAAAAGCAGGCCCTGTTGACTCCGTTTATGTGTTTTTTAATACGTTTCACCAATTGACCGAGCCGTTCATTAATTTATTCTACCCATTGATTGTTATTGTAACCGCTTCACGTATTGCACATTTGGAACACAAAAACAATACATGGCAACTTATCGAAACACAACCCGTGAAGCGTGCTGCTCTATTAAATATAAAGTTCCTGAAAGCTTATCAGATTTGTTTTTACAGTATTTTAATCTTTATGACAGGTATAATCGCTGTATCCCTACTTTCCTATATGCTGTATCCGGCATCTGATTTGATTCATCTTTCTATAGATTGGTGGTTTCTGGCAAAGAAAACGTTTTCCTTAACATTAGGCACTGGTTTTTTACTGGCAGTTATTTACGCCTTTTCTGTCCGTTTTTCCAACTCATTCCTATCCATCATTGTCGGCGTAGGTACGTTACTTATAAGTCCTATCCTTGGCGCTTTCAATATGCTGCCTAAATGGTTCCCAACCCAAATACTGGAAAATAGTTTAAAAACATCGAGTGATATAGGTTATTGGCTTACTTATAACGAGTACCTAAGCATACTCGCTACTTTAATAATTATGCTGCTCATTACTTTCTGGTATGTTTACAAAAATCAAAAAAAACAGATTCTACGCAACAAAGTGCTTGTAAATTATGTACTCCCATTTGGAGCCCTATCCAGCGCGTTCTTTTTTGTCAATCATCCTAAAAAACAATTACCAGATACTGAAACCGTTATAAAAGGAATAGTACCCGAAAAAGAAACAATCACAGCAATTTATCTGCTTGATGCAAACATAAACGACACACTAAAGGCTATTCCCGTTAAAAATCAACGGTTTTATGAAGTTATTCATGAGGATATGCCATTGAAAACCTATCGTCTGACCTGGCAAGATTCAAAGGGAGAAAAGCAAACACGAGTCATTTTTTCATCTAATGACTTGGTGGATATCCGATTTTCAGATGATGAAAAAGGCCAAACACTTAAAATTTTAGGATCGCGTATTGCAGAAAACAGCCTTGATGTTAAGTTAGGAAGGGATTTAGACTATATTCAGTCGTTAGCATCGGAAGGGAGCGAAATCAACTCTGACCTTGTGATCCTGCTTTTGAAACAAAGTTATAAAAAGGATATGGCCTCCGTCGACAGATTTTATACGCCCGATAATTTTAAAGTCCGGGATGATTACGCCGAAATTATTCAAAACGAGCTTTTTTACAAATACAGCCTCATTTGGGAAAGGTACAAAGATTTGGTAACACGCAGTAATCCATCGTATGCAGAAAAGGATAAAAATTTGCTGGAGGTGTTAGAGCTCGATTTCCAGCCTGACGAAAATCTCATTGCCAAAGCCGAGAACATTGAATATTTCCGGTATAAAATTTATGAATTGCAAAAGAAAGGAGCTTTACACGAAGATGTGCTATCCAAATATGAAAAGGGCATTAAAAGTTTAAACAATCCGGAATTACAAACACAGCTTTCAAAGGTTATTTTACTGGATCAATTACCCGGAATTAATGATCTGGCCGATTTGGAAAAGTACGAGCATACCTTTCTGCCGCTAATAAAAGATCCGAGATATAACAGGTATTATTCAAAACTTATTACAGATAAAAAAAGATTAACTTCCGGGAATTACGCTTTGGCTTTTGAAGCCATAACCACTGAGAACGAACCCAAAACCCTGACCGATTACAGAGGCAAATATGTAGTACTGGATTTTTGGGCAAGCTGGTGTGGGCCTTGTCTGTACCAGGCCGATTATTTTGAAAAAAACGCAATGGAATATAGCAACCGCCGTGATGTGGTATTTATTTCGTTGAGTATCGATCAAAAAGAAACGGCATGGCGTAGGAAAGTAAAGCTTAACGATAAAAATGTGGTACAGCTTTACGCCACAAACCAGGCTGCTTTAAATTCGTTTTATCTATTGAATTCCATACCCCGGTTCCTCGTTATTGATCCTGAAGGAAAAATTGTGAACAGTTCGTTCCCGTTTCCAAATGATTCAAACTTTAAAATAATGCTGAACCAGATATTGCCCAAGGCTTAAATATAAAAATGCGTTTTCTCAAAAGAAAACGCATTTTTATATTACTGTTTCGAGGGGCTTACCGATTCGAGGAATTTCAGCACCTTTTCTTTATTATATCCTTTCCCCTGTTCCAGACTTCCGCTTTCCTGGATCTTGATTACCTTTCCTTTTCCGTTTAGAACAATAAAAAACGGATAGCCGAGTTTATGACCTTCGGGAGCGTATTTTTTAAAAACAGCTTCGTTCTTGTTCTCCGGGGAATAATTCAGATGATAATACAGGAAACGTGTATCGAGCATCTTTTTCACCTCTGCCGTATTATCCTTGAATTCGTTAAAAAGCAAGCACCAGCTACACCAGTTGCCTCCTGCCTGTAAAATGATGTTCTTTTTTTCTTTTGCAGCTTTTTTAAGTAGCAGGTCTATTTTCTGTTCAGCGTTATCTTCGGGATGATAAGGTTTTACTTTTCCTTTTTGTTCTGTTTTATGCTGAGCCTGTGCCACCATCGTTCCATTTACAGCCAGAAGACTCAATGTCAATATATAGTAAGCTATTTTTTTCATGGTAATAATTTTTTACCAAAATTAGTTTATTTCACAAAAAGCCATGTTAAAAATTCTTCAAATTAACTGATCCACTGCTTAAAGGCCTGAACCCGCTCCCTGCTTACCACTATTTCATTTTCACTGTAATTATTGAGAAAAATGCGCAAACGGGAATTACTGTAAACACTGATTTCCCTGATGGCTTTCAAGGCAACGATGAACTGCCTGTTTACCCGAAAGAATTCTTCGGGATTACATTCACGCTCCAGTGCATCCAGACTTTCCTCAAGTGGGAACGCGCGACCTTCTTTCTGCACAAGATAAGTTCCCTTGTAAGCACTGTAGAAACATTCGATATCGGTTGCATCGATAATTTTAATATAATTACCTGCCTTTACGGTATACCTTTTCTTATAATCTTTCTGATACAGCTTTCTGAGCGACTCAACGTCTACAATATTTTTCGTATGCCTAGACGTATATTTCTCTAAAGCATTTTTTAATTCTGCTTCATCAATAGGCTTTAACAGGTAATCAATACTGTTCAGTTTAAAAGCTTTAAGAGCATATTCGTCATATGCAGTAGTAAAGATTACAGCACTTTCAACGGTCAGCTGTTCAAATATTTCAAACGACAACCCGTCCGACAACTGGATATCCGCAAGGATGATCTCGGGATGCTCATTTGAACGGAACCAGACCACAGCTTCTTCAACAGATCCCAACATCGCCAGAACCTCCCCGTTTAAAGCTTCCACTTTTCTTTTCAACAACCGTGCAGAAGGTTTTTCGTCCTCAATGATAACAATCTTCATTTCTATCGATTTTTAAAAGCATTACGTTCTTCTTCCATAAATTGTTTAATCTTTTTATTCTCCCATTCCTTATTAAGAAAAGGAATTAAGTTAAAAACAGAAGCCGCATCACAAAACAAACCAATTCCCCATCCTAATAAAGGAAATATAAACCAATATCCGTCATTGGGTTTCAATAAATTCACGACAATAAAAAAAGTGTTTATACATACATAAATTAAAAGGTGCTGGTAAAAACCCTTTATTCTTTTCACACGTTTTTTCGCTTTCAATAACTCCATATTTGTATAATTTTCCATAATCTTAGTTTTTATTTATTTGTTTCTTAATCATTTTATTCTCCCATTTCCCAAAAATATTCAATGCTTTCAGTCCGTTAATAACAAGGACAAAAAGCATAAATAGTGTGAGTGCAATCCACCATTTAAAATCTGGCATATACCACTGATTTATTAAATACACAAGCGGAATCAAAACACAAGTTGTAATCAGCGATATGTAAAACTGTTTCAACTGATCCATTTTATAATACGCATTTTCGAACAAATCTTCTGTTACAAGCTGATCCTGAAAATAGAAGAAGGACGCTTCTGAAATCAAAGGCAGTTTCACAGTGTAAAAATCCAGGTTTTTTGATATGATGACATCTTTATCTGAAACCAGACTGTATCGTTGTATAATGTTTTGCAGCCCGATTCCAACAGCGTTTTCTAAAGTTTGCTTCTTCTGGTAGTTATTTTTCACGACTAAAAATCCTTCTTCCGTAAATATATCAATCCTCAACGGCTTCAGTTCCGATATAACATTATGCTTGATGGCATTTTCCAAGAGCAGCTGCAGGCTTAAAGGAACGATGCGATAATTAACAACGGATGATTCTTCGGGAAAGTTTGCTATAATGGCATCTTCAAAGCGTACTTTTAAAAGTGCCATGTACAACCTTGCAAAATTAAGCTCCTCTTCAACTGATATTAGATTTTTGTCCTTCTGATCCAGTACATATCGGTAAATCTTTGACAAACCAATCGTAAACTCCCGGGCTTTTACAGGATCCTCCTCTATTAGCGCACTTAAAACATTTAAAGAATTAAAGAGAAAATGAGGATCGAGCTGGTTTTTTAAGCTTTCAAAAGATGCGGTTGCTTTAACGGCAATACCTTTCTGCTGTAAAACCTCGATTTTATCCTTTCTGCGAATTAATAAAACAGTGTAAACCGTTGTAGAGATCGTCATCGAAAACCAAAGCATAACGCCTGATTTTGTGAGTATACTCTGAAAAGCTTCCGGTACCGAGCTTTTTACAAAAATAAGATATCCGAAAAATTCAATTATTAACACTACCAGTGCTGTAAGCAGGTTAACTAAAATTCCGCCTATTAGGATATTTATGAAATTTTTTTCGCGTCTTAAATAGTAATCAGACAACACCAGCGAGTTGGCCAGATATATAGCGAATGTATAGGTGAAAACATTGACAAATTGTTTAAGAAAAACATAACTGTCATACTCCCGGCTATACCCGTAGTTTATTGCAACAACAGCAATATAACACACCGTCAATATTATAGCAAACTGTTTTAAATGTCTTAAAGGTTCCTTCATAGCGTTATTTTTACTGTTTTCATTTTTCTTGTCCAAAAAATAATATAGGGTATCCCCATAATTGTAGGGGCCAACCATACGATTAAGTTACCAATATTTAAGCCTGCAACCATAAATGCGGTTATTGATGTAATAAAAGCCCCAAGCATTCTTCCGATATGGCTTACAATGCTGATATTGGGATTTGTAGTAAACGTTTTAAATGTTTTAAAATCTCTGTAGGTCATAAAAAGTCCGATAGCTCCAAAGAAAGTATACAAAATCCATAAATTGCTATTGTTTAAAAACGAAATCAATCCCAGGATCAACATAATTAAAGCGCTAAGACTCATGGTATACGAAATTGCTTTATCCTTCCAGTCAGCCTTACTTTTTACGGACGCTTTTAATGTTAATGCCCTGTTACCGGCCAAAACGAGGTAGATGGTAAAAACACCGACCAAAAAGAGGAAAACGTTTGTATGATGTGGCATACAAGCCACAACCAAAGATATCAAACTACTCACAATCATACTGCGGGAAAATAACGTACCCCACAACTTATGTGTACTGCCTCCTTTGCGCACTACTACACTGACAACTCCTGAAATCAACCCCAGGCCTCCAAAGAAGGCATGAACATAGATCAATATTTTTATAAAATTTTCCATCATTCAAATTATTTGATTCAAAAGTACGTACACACATTTAACAAAAAAATAAATTATTTCCGAGTTGTTGATTTTTACCGACGAACCGTAAAAAAGCAATTCCGTAAACAAAAAAACGAAATTTAAAACCAAAAAGAAATCATTTAAAAATGGTACATTTGTATCAAAACGAACAAATCATGGTATATAAATTTCGCGTTATTCTGGATGCTGAAGAAGACGTATTAAGAGACATCGCCATAAGAGATACAGACACTTTGGAAGATCTGCACAACACCATTATCAATGCTTTCGGATTTGACGGCATGGAGGGAGGATCCTTTTTTTTATGTGACGACAAATGGAATCAGGAAGATGAAATACAGTTGTTCGACATGGGAGAAGTTCCGGGTGAACATAAAATCATGCGCGATTACAAGCTGAGCGACCTGCTGGACGAAGAACAGACAAAGATCCTGTACATTTATGATCCGTTTGTAAACTGGACCTTTTTTGTCGAGCTGGCCGCAATTGAACGTGATGAGGATTCCGCAGAAAAGGAATTACCTACACTTTTATTTGCTCATGGAGAACTTCCTGAAGATGCTCCAGTAAAGGATTTCAATGCACCTTTGTCAGATGACGACATCTTTGGTGATTTTGATGATGATTACGACGACGAAGATTTTGATATGTTTGACGATGACCACATCTCCGGTCATGATTACGACGATAACTACTAAACAATATATCTAAAAAGAAAACGGAACGGTTTTCTTTTTTTTACCTAATTATTTTAACCAGCTATGATCAACCTTTTTAATACGCAGATTGAATCGCTATCTGTTCACAGAGTGGGAAACAAAAGCCGCGCAGAGGCTATTTTCCTTTCGGAAAACACATTCAATATCAATGATGAAATCACGCCCTTACTGAAAGAATACTTTTTTAAGCCTTTTCGTGAAAAAGAAGAAAATTATTTTCAGTTTGCGCATGATGTCGATTTGGATTATAACGAAATGTACGGATTTGCAAACGAGATATTCACTTCTCCTGCTAACGTACATGAAGTTTCAAAAAAAATAACGAAGCACCTGTATGAGCAGTCTAACCACCCGCATATCAAAAACGGTGAGGTCTATATTGCCTATATGACAAATGTGTCTATCGACAACAACCAGGTCGATGCCATAGGCATCTTTAAAAGCGAGCTTAAAGCAGATTTCCTTCAGTTTGAAGAAAGCAGCAGCAATCTTGAAATTGTACTACAGCAGGGCGTAAACCTTAGCAAACTAGATAAGGGCTGTATCATCTTCAATTATAAAAAGGAAGAAGGCTACAAAATTCTTACCATTGACAGCAACCGCTATGATGCACGCTATTGGCTTGAGCACTTTTTATCTGTAGATGCTTTTCAGGACGAAAATTACATGACAAAGAAATACCTCAAGTTTGTTCAGGATTTTGCAAAAGACGTGGTACTTCCTGCAGAAGATAAAAAAGAAGAGGTTATGTTTATGAACCGTTCGGTTAATTACTTTGCTAAAAATGATGAATTTGAAGAACAGGGATTCATTAATGAGGTAATCGACAATCCGGATCTGCAATCAGAATTTAAAAATTATAAGACAGACCGTGGTGAGAAGTACAGCATTGAAGATGTTTCGACATTCCCTATTGCAAATAACGCCGTATCGGATGTCCGTAAGAAGATAAAGAACGTTATCAACCTTGATACCAATGTGCAGATAAAACTTGACTTCATAAATCCTGAATCTGCTGAAAAGTTTATTGAAAAAGGTTGGGATGAAGAAAAACAGATGTACTATTATCTTGTATACTTTAACAAAGAACAGAAACAATAAAGAAAGAGCTTCCTAATGGAAGCTTTTTTTATGCTTATCAAGCAGCTGTTATACTTGAAAATGAGGACAAACATCTTAAAAACGATTTTCAGTGCAGCAAAAAAATCCTCTTCAAATGCAGATTCAATTCTTACAGTTAAGTAAAACAGCATTCGAATATGAGAGCTTAAATCATAAAATTCACAGTCAAATTAAAAAACTAATCTCTAGACTTTATTCCATAAAAAAAGCCTGACTCGTAAGAATCAGGCTTTCAAAGAAAG
>JBEBOB010000043.1:0-8757 GCA_040396655.1 Flavobacterium sp.
TTATGAATCCTGCGCTCTAACCAACTGAGCTACCTCGCCATTGGTTCTTTATTTCAAGACTGCAAATATAGCTCACTTTTCTTTATCTGCAAGGTTTTTCATAATTTTTATACGCTTTTTTCTACGGAAAAATTATCTTTAATTTTACCGCTAATTTTAACAAAAAAATTTTTTGATATTGTTATTTTTTATATATTTCCAAAAAATAGAACTATGAAAACAAAATTTGATATAGAGTACCCGATAACTGCTTCGCCGCAATTATTATATCAATATATCTCTACTCCGTCGGGTCTTACCGAATGGTTTGCAGACGATGTAAATTCAAGAGGCGAACACTATACGTTTATTTGGGGCGACAGTGAGGAGAAAGCAAAGCTCGTAACGAAAAAGACCGACGAAAAGGTAAAGTTCCGCTGGCTCGGAGACGATGATTCCGAAACCGAATATTACTTTGAGCTTAAAATCGTTCTTGATGAGCTTACCAAAGATGTTATTCTCATGGTGACCGATTTTGCCGAAGATGGTGAAATAAAGGATCAAAAACAATTATGGGACAACCAAATAGCAGATCTCAAAAAAGTATTGGGGTCCGCTTAAGTAAAAAGCCTTATATTTGCTCTGAATTTTCAGAGCTTTTTTTATGATTAACTTCAACGGCAATCTGGTTGCACAATCAAACGAAAATATTGAACAGAACAGAGGCTTTTTATACGGTGACGCCGTTTTTGAAACCGTAAAGGTCCTGGATGGTAAAGTGCTTTTTTTTGAAGATCATTATTTCCGATTAATGGCATCAATGCGTATTGTACGCATGGAAATCCCTTTAGAGTTTACGCTTGAATTTCTTGAGGCTGAAATCCTGAAAACGGCCAATGCCCTGAATCTTGCGAATGCACGTGTGCGGCTTACGGTATACAGAAATGGAGAAGGCCGCTATTTACCTGAGGTAAGGACGGTTTCTTTCGTAATTACAGCTGAAAGTACTTCAGCAGTATATGTGAATACCGAAAAAAAATATGAGGTAGAACTGTTTAAGGATTTCCATATTTCCAAACATCTGTTAAGTACCTTAAAGACAACAGGACGGCTCATAAATGTTACAGCCAGCATCTTCGCCGAGGAAAACGGTTATGAAAACTGCCTGCTTATCAATGAGGATAAAAATGTTGTAGAAGCCATTAACGGGAACATTTTTATAGTTAAGGATGGAACCGTTGCTACCCCTCCGCTCAGCGATGGTTGTATTAATGGTATTGCGCGTAAAAAAATTATTGAAATGCTTAAAAAAGACGCATCGCTGCAGTTTGAAGAACGTTCAATTTCACCTTTTGAACTCCAGAAAGCCGATGAATTATTCATTACGAACATCATCAAAGGGATCCAATCCGTAGGACAGTACCGTAAAAAACATTATACAGATACAACAGCCAATAGCTTACTGATGAAACTGAACGCTCAGATAAGACTTAATTCATAACAGGATCTTCGGGCGCGTTGGCCCAGATAATAAACTCATCTCCAAGATCAATCATCAACTCTTTCCATAACTTGGAAGGAGTTTTTTCCAACAGGTGATTTCCGAACTGGTTGTCGATACAGGTCCAGGCCTTTTCCTCTATTTCTTCCTGTAGCTGGCTCTCTTCCCATCCGCTGTACCCGAGAAAAAAGCGGATGTCTTTCTGCGAAATCCTGTTCTGCTTCATAAGTTCGAACAGAACCTCGTAATCACCGCCCCAGAATATACCGTCCTTTATTTCAATACTGTTTGGAATAAGGGAAGGAATGGTGTGTATAAAATACAGATTGTCCTGTTCAACAGGACCACCGCTGTAAATCCTGAAATTCGTATTGGCTTCAGGAACCACATCCTGTACCGAAATATCCAAAGGTTTGTTAAGGATGAATCCTACGCTTCCCTTGGCGTTGTGCTCAGCTAATAGTAAAACACTTCTACTAAAAACTGAATCTATCAAAGTCGAGGAGTCCGAAATCAATAGTTTTCCTTTAGCTGGTTTTAGCTGTTTCATACCTTTTTTATTTAAATGTAAAAAAAAAACCACTTTAAAAAAAGTGGTTTTCAATATTTGTAAAGAAAATTATTTTTTCTTTTTAGCTGCAGCCTTAACCGGAGTATTTACCGCACCGTCCAAGTCAGCACCTGCTTTAAATTTAACTACTTTCTTAGCAGCAATTTTAATGGATTTTCCCGTTTGAGGATTTCTTCCTTCTCTTTCTGCTCTTTCAGAGATTGACCATGATCCAAAACCTACTAAAGAGATTTTATCACCTTTGGTTAAAGTGTCACCAACATTTTTTAAAAATGATTCTAATGCCATTTTTGCAGCTGCTTTTGTGATACCTGCATCCTCTGCAATTGCGTCGATTAATTGTGTTTTGTTCATAATAATTTTTTTATTGAGTTAATCTTAACGTTTACAAATTTAAAAGTTAAATTGATTTATACAAGTTTTTTTACATAAAAATATTGAGAAACCATATGTTTTTTTACCATTTCTGCCTAAATACAGAAAGCTTTGTCCGAAAAACTTATTCCGTTAAGCAAATCTGCAGCATTCATTTTCTTCTTGCCCGGGAACTGCAGGTTAAAAACTTCAATAAAACCATCAGCTGTTGCTATCCTTATATTTTTTTTACCGGCAATAAAACTTCCGGGGTTAAACAAATGATTTTCAACAACATAACCTACATCATGAATCTTCACATTCCATTCATCCGCTCCGTCCTTTACCGTGGTATACGCTGAAGGATAAGGATTTAACCCCCTGATATGGTTGTAAACATCCAGGCTTTTCCCTTCAAAATGAATTTTACAGTTTTCCCGGTTGAGCTTATAAGCTGTTTTTCCATCTTCCTGGGGCTGGGTCACCGTAGTTACATTGCCTTGTTCAATTAACCGCAGGGTTTCCACAACAGCCTCTGCACCTAAAACCATCAACCTGTCGTGCAGTTCTCCTGCCGTTTCGCTTTCTCCTATTTCTGTTTCCTTCTGTAAAATTACAGCTCCCGTATCAATCTTTTCGTCGATAAAAAACGTGGATACACCTGTTTTTTTCTCACCGTTAATTATAGCCCAGTTAATCGGTGCAGCTCCGCGGTAATCGGGTAAAAGCGAGGCATGCAGGTTAAAGGTTCCAAGTGCCGGCATATCCCACACTGCTTTTGGCAGCATTCTGAACGCCACAACAATCTGCAGATTGGCATTCAGTTCTTTTAATTCCCTCAGGAATTCTTCCGATTTTAAATTGGTGGGCTGCAGTATCCTGAGGTTTTTCTCCAAAGCATAAAGCTTCACTGCGGACTGGTTGAGTTTCTGGCCGCGGCCCGCCGGTTTATCCGGTGCCGTTATCACAGCGGCTATTTCATAATTGTTCTTATATACTGCGTCTAAAATGCCCACCGCAAAATCGGGTGTTCCCATAAAAACGATTCGTAATTTTTCCATTATAATCTTATATATGTAGCGTTGCGGTAAAGGTATTCATTTTCCTCTACCAATTCTTTCAATGCCTGAGCCAAATAGGAGGTTTTATCTGTATACATCATTTTCAGGTCCTTAAGTTCCAGCACATGATTTTGTGCGTGTTCTTTCAATAGGTTCTTTATTTCCTGGACCAGATTGGCATTTTGCTGGTTCCTGTTCCTTACACAGGTAGAACATCTCCCACAGTTTTCAATATAATCTTCGTCAAAATACGCTAAAAGGATCTGATTCTTGCACAATGTGGTATTGGTCACGTAATGCATCATGGCTGTGAACTGCTGTTCTTTGACGATGTTGTATTGTACCAGCTGCTTTGCCACCCGGTTAATGGTAATATCGTCTTCCCTTATTTCATGAAGTACAATATGCGTATCGTTCGGTGCCTGGGAAAATGTACAAAAGCCCTTCAATACCCAGCTTTCTATCATTTCCAGAATCTTTGATTCGGGCATGCGTGTATTTTTCGCCAGCACTTCCGTATCGATGGCTGTTTCGGCTTCGTGTATGCCCCTGTAATGATGCAGTATGCTCAGGAAAACAATTTCTTCGAGCAAATGATCTGCAAAATATGCAATAGCTGCTTCGGAACTCAGCAAAAAATGTATATAACTTTTGTATGTAAACGACTGTTCAAGGGACAAAACGGACTGCCGGTCCAAAAATTCGAATGCCTGGAAGGTTTTGCTCACAGGTAAATTGTATTTCTGGCAGAAATCTTTAAGGTTAAAGCGGATGGTTTCACTGAATCCCTCTCCATAAGCTATCTGGAAATGGTTCACAAAGCGTTTGTAGACCTGTTTAACAAAATCAATTTCAAGCTTGTTGAGCTCGTGAAACCTGCGGGCTTCGTTAACGCTGTGCGTATTGAGAAGCAAGGTGGCAAAAGCCCTTTCTCCATCACGCCCCGCGCGCCCTGCTTCCTGATAATAGCTCTCAAGGTTGTCGGGTATATGCAGATGAATAACGTTGCGTACATTAGGCTTGTCGATCCCCATTCCGAAGGCATTCGTGGCAACCATTACGGGAACTTCTTCATTCAGCCAGGCGTTCAGTTTCTTCTTTTTTGATTTAAAATCAAGACCTCCATGGAAAAAATCAGCTGCAATCCCGTACGATTTCAGGTTTTCCGCAACTTCCACCGTTGCTTTGCGGCTTTTTACGTAAACCACCGCAGGAGCAGGTGTTTTTTTCAGAATCTGTACCATAAGTTCTTCTGTATTTTCCTGAAGGTATACACCGTAACTGAGTTCATTACGCAAAAAGGATTTTTTGAATATCTTCGGATTCTGAAGCGCAGCAATTTTGATAATGTCCTCCTCTACCCTTTTATTGGCAGAAGCCGTAAGGGCGATGAACGGCACATCCGGCAACCATTCCTTTAAACGGCCAACATCCAGATAAGCCGGTCTGAAATCATGCCCCCATTGTGAAATACAGTGAGCTTCATCAAGTGCTACCAAACTGATTTTAAGCTGGAGTATTCTGCTAAGCACCCATTCGTTCTTAAGCCTTTCGGGCGCAATGTATAAAAATTTATAGCCGCCGTACAGCGCATTATCAAGAAGATCGGAAATCTCATCAGTTGAAAGATTGCCCGAAATGGAGAGCGCCTTTATATTGCGTTCTTTAAGCTGGTTTACCTGATCTTCCATCAACGCTATAAGCGGAGAAATAACAAGGCAGATACCATCCGTGAGCAGGGCCGGGATCTGAAAGCAGACGCTTTTTCCTCCCCCTGTAGGCAGTAACGCCAGGGTATCGTTGCCCTGCAGCACCGATTCTATTATGTGCTCCTGAGGAGGCCGAAAAGCATCGTGTCCCCAATATTTTTTTAAAATATGTAAAGCCTCAAACAAAATCTTGCTTTTTTATACTAATTTAAATAAAATCTACAAATTATTCAAAACAAATGCAATCCTTGTTTCCAAATCAGCTTTTGGAACTTCGCACAGTTCATAGCCGTATTTTTCATAGGTTTCCACCAGATGGTTGTGAATAAGGCATGCCTGCTCAAAATTTTCATAACGCTCGTTATCTCTCACATAAATTTCTTCCCATGGCGGCAAAAGGAAAATTTTGGTATAGGTATACTTTCTGCAGGCTTCATCGAAGAACGAAGGATAAGGATCGCCTATGTAATGCATATAGGCCAGTACGTCCGGAATGCCCCTGTCGATAAAAACATAACGCACTTGTTCTTTCAATGCATTTTCAAACTGCTCGATGCGTCCTTTGAGCAACAGCTCGCTGAACAAAAGAGGTTCTTTTAAAAACAGCTGGTCGATTCCGGCTTTCTGGGCCTCCAGGGTAACCTGTCGCGATACTTCGGGGTAACATACATATCCTTTGCGGGTCAATGCTTCAATAACCGAAGTCTTTCCCGAACCGGGACCTCCTATGAATAAAATGATTTTATTTTCCACTTGCAAAATTCAAAATGCAAATTTAAACATTCCCTATAAACCCGTCGTTCATTTAACAACGTTTATTCGTATATTTACCTTAATCTAATGTATATTTGTACTAATTTTTATTTTATATGGATCAGAAATCAGAAGAATTCTACATACGTTTAAAAGGTGAACTTGAAAGCACCACAGAAAAATGGCCTACGGAGTATTTATACAAATTCATCGTACCTGCTGACCAAGCAAAAATTGCCATGATTGAAAAAGCCTTCAATAATATGGGGGCGGTTATTAAAACAAATAAATCCAAAAACGGAAACTATACCAGCGTTTCAATAAACGTAATTATGCACAGTGCAGATGCCATTATTGAAAAGTATAAAGAAGTTTCTACCATTGAAGGAATTATTTCCTTATAGCACATCATATGAAATTTAATCCTAAAATTGCCATAAACCAGCTGGAATACAATACCGACCGCCGGGATCTTGTATTGCCCGAGTACGGCCGCCATCTGCAGAAACTTATCGATCAGGTCGTACTGATTGAAGACCGTGAAGAACGCAACAGGGCAGCCCGTGCCGTAATCGACATTATGGGAACCATAAACCCGCACCTGCGCGACGTACTTGACTTTCAGCATAAATTGTGGGATCAGCTTTTTAAGATGTCACGCTTTGAACTGGATGTGGATTCTCCATACGAAAAGCCTAAAGCGTTGACAAACTTTAACGAACCCAAACTGATTGATTATCCTGCAAACAACCACAAGTACCGGTTTTACGGTTCCAACATCGTGGAAATGATCAACGAAGTGGTTACGTGGGAGGAAGGCGAACGCAAAGAGGCTCTTATCATGGTCATCGCCAACCATATGAAGAAAAGCTACGTAAACTGGAATAACGAATCCATCGAGGACCGCATTATCTTTGAACATCTCAAGGAATTATCCGGAGGAAAGATAGACCTTGTAAATGAAAATACCGAAGGCAGTGCTGGTGTAAACCTTTCCAATGTAAGAAACACCCAGTTCCAGAACCGTAACAACAATACCAGTACACCGAATTCGGGCAACAGGAACACCCAGTTTCAAAACCGCAACAACCCGAACAATAACAACGCGCAGCGGAATAACCAAAACAAACAGAACAACAATAACAACAACGGGAACAGGTTCGTTAAAAAGACGAATACCGGAAACAGTTCACCTAAAAACACAAATCGAAACACAAATTAATGGGAACTTTTAAAATAGAAGGCGGCCATCCGTTAAAAGGGGAAATTCAACCACAGGGAGCAAAGAACGAAGCTCTTCAGATTTTATGCGCGGTCCTGTTGACCGACGAAAAAATTACAATCTCCAATATTCCCGACATTATAGATGTCAATAAATTAATTTGCCTGTTGGGAAATTTAGGTGTAAAAATCGAAAAAACCGACCGCAACACCTATACTTTTGAATCGAACGAACTCAATTTAGGCTATCTTGAATCTGAGCAGTTTCGTGAAGAAGGGAAGTCGTTACGCGGTTCCATCATGATCGTCGGACCTTTACTGGCCCGTTTCGGCAAGGGATACATTCCGAAACCCGGGGGCGATAAAATAGGCCGCCGTCGTTTAGATACCCATTTTGAAGGATTCATCAACCTAGGCGCCCAATTCCGTTACAACCGTGAAGAATATTTTTACGGGGTTGAAGCACCTCATGGTTTAAAGGGAACCTATATGCTGCTCGATGAAGCTTCTGTAACAGGAACCGCCAACATCGTAATGGCGGCAGTACTTGCCGAAGGAACCACAACCATATACAATGCCGCATGTGAACCTTATCTTCAGCAACTTTGCAAGATGCTGAATTCTATGGGTGCCCGGATTACAGGTATAGGATCCAACCTCTTAACCATTGAAGGAGTTAAGGAACTACACGGTTGTACCCACCGTATTTTACCCGATATGATCGAAATCGGTTCCTGGATCGGACTCGCGGCCATGACCCGAAGCGAAGTAACCATTAAAAATGTAAGCTGGGAAAACCTAGGGGTTATCCCTACCGCTTTCAGAAAGCTTGGAATTACGATTGAAAAGGTTAACGACGATATCTACATTCCGGCACATACCAACGGATACGAAATTAAGAACGATATCGACGGTTCTATCTTAACCATAGCCGATGCACCTTGGCCAGGCCTGACCCCTGATTTACTGAGTATTTTCCTCGTTGTAGCCGCTCAGGCCAAAGGAGAAGTGCTCATTCACCAGAAAATGTTCGAATCAAGGTTGTTCTTTGTGGACAAACTTATTGACATGGGAGCTAAAATTATTTTATGCGACCCGCACAGAGCCGTTATCATCGGACACGACTTCAAATCACAACTCAAGGCAACCAAAATGTCATCACCCGATATACGCGCCGGTATTTCGCTGCTCATCGCAGCACTTTCGGCTAAGGGAACGAGCATTATCCAAAACATCGACCAAATCGACCGCGGATATGAAAATATAGATGAACGTTTAAGGGCCATCGGTGCCAGAATTGAACGTCTTGATTAAACATAAATGTTAAAAAGAGCCTTTAAAGGCTCTTTTTAATGTTTTAAACAATTGAAAATGAGTTCCGACATCATAAAAACTGCAGTACAGATGAAAATTTCATTTGCAGATTCAAATATTTTGCAGATATTTGCACTCGCAAAGCAGCAATGACTTCTGTTTTAAAAAAACATTAAAGAAAAATTAAAAAATTCTTGTGTGTTTAGAAAAAAATGGTAATTTTGCAACCGCTTACAAAAAGGTCCGTTCGTCTAGGGGTTAGGACGCCAGGTTTTCATCCTGGTAACAGGGGTT